>CAZMXS010000055.1:0-31616 GCA_964570325.1 uncultured Verrucomicrobiota bacterium
CATCCCGGCCTCCGCCAAGGCCCGCACCGTCTGCTGATTATCCTTCACCTGGATCCGATACCCCCCGCCTTGGGCCACGATGGCCTGGGCCGTGGCCGCCTGACAATGCAGCGCATCGGCGGTCACCAGTTGGTGATTCAGGTTGGGCAGGCCCACGATCAGTTTTTGCGCGGTCTTTAGTTCGCAGCGGTCGCCTTCGCCTTCCTTCATGCTCATGCACGCCAGCGCGTGGGGCACCCCCGTTTCGTGATCCGCCAGACCGACCAGGCCCATCGTGTCCCGCACCATTTTTCCATCCAGCGCCAGCGCCGCCGGCAACTCGCCCTGGTGCGCCCGCAACCACGTGTTCAGGCTCTCCGCCAGCGTGTCCGGCGACAGTTTCTTCAACAGGTTGTAATACACCTTGTAACCGGGCACACGGTAGAACTGCTTGCCCGGCTTGCGCGGCAACCCCAAGCTCTTGCGCTGCGCCTGGGTCAGGCGCCAGCCAAAGCGCTTGATCTGGCTGATGTCTCGCAACCCGCTCAACAGCGCCATGACCACGATCGCCAGCACCGCGCCGATATGAAACTCACGGTTGGCCGCACGCGGGTCCTTGACTCGGCTCAAGTGGTCGTGCAGCGACTCCATCTGGGCCTGACGCAACGGCATCACGCCATGCGCACTGGAATGGGCGCCGGCCTGATGGATGGCCGGCAACTCCGGCGCCCGCAAACGTTCCAGGGCATCCCGGCGCAGAGGTTTGACCCACAGCTTCTTGGGCCGGTCGTTGGGCACAAAGAAGTCCGGCTTGTGTCGCGAATATCCCTGCGTCCGCCCCAAGGGGATCCAGCCCGCCGCCTTGTAGCAGGTGCCGGCATACGCCTCGAGGTCGGTAAAAGTCTCCGCCAACAAGGGCGCATAGCCGAAGTGCGCCTGCCATTGTTCCGGCAGGGCCTTCACCGCCGCCCCCAGCACGCGCGAGGCCAGGTTCTGAACGGCGCCTTTCTCGTGCAGCAACAGAAAACGGCGGTTTTGGACGATCAACTTTTGCCGCTCGGCCCGCAGGGTCGGCGTCCAACCGATATAGTGATCCCGGTCTTTGAGCGCATAGCAGGCCGCACCCCACGCCAACAAGGCCACCCACTGGCCATCCAGGATGGCCACCTGGCGCAGAAAGTCGCCGACGGGACAGGTTTCGCCCAAGTAATGATACTGTCCCAGCAGTTGGTCAAAGCGCTTCCGCTCGTGGGGCGCCGCTACTTCAATTTTCAGGACATTCCGGTTGTCCGGCGCGGCCGGACAACCCCGTTGCTTCTGGGTCGTTGTAGTTTTCATCAACCCTACTACAGCAAAAAGGCGGCCGATGGTCTACAACAAAATGCAAGCCGCATTCTGATTGAGCAAAACGGGACCATGAGAAAAGACCATGCGCGCCCTCGTGTGTGTTTGATCTCTTTCGAGAGAAAGAGGGGTTATAAATGCTACCATTTGCGCCATTTTTTGGAACTCGAGCGGTGGGACAGCCAGATAATCCAGTGCTTGAGCGTTCGGAACAGGTACGGCGTGAACGGCCGGTCATGCGGCAGGCTGGTGAAGTTGAAGATGAGCGTGAAGGCGCAAATCATGTTCAGGGTGGGATTGTCGAGCGAATAAATTCTGGCCGGCAGGCCGGCTGGTTGCTTCTCGGGCATGGTCACCGCCACCCGCGACAGCACTAGATTGGTGCCAGATGCGGAAGGCGCTGAGCCAGAGCGAGTCGAAGGGCTGGACGCGGTTGGAGGCGATAACCGCGATCCTCAAGTCATGGGATTCCAACCATTGGAAAATCCCAGGTGCCTGTCTTCCAATGATTGGACGGCTTGCATAGCCACCGCGCAAACCCGCGCAGCCGGCGGCGCAAAGCAGCAGGATCAGCCACAACCCGCGCAGTCGCATATCACCTCCCGGTTGGTCGCTGTTATAACGCCAGCTTGGCTACTTCACGCGATATTTGCTCGCGGATTGTGCTAATCTCATGGATGAAGACGGTTACTCCAGCACGAATTGCCCCAATGCTGTTTTCAAGCGGGCTGCCATACTGGCCAGTTCAGTGGCACGCGCGCTGGTTTGGGCGAACCCCCCGGAGGTGAGTTCCGCCTTGGCCCGCAACCCGAAGACGGTCGCGGAAAATTCGGACGCGGACCGGGCTGATTCCACCGCGTGGCGTGCCAGGGCGGTGGTATCTCCGGCGACGCCGGTGCTGGACCGGTCTATTTCGCTGGTGGTGGCGGACTGCTCCTCCATGGCGGCGGCGATCGAACCGGCAATCTGATTGAATTCGGCGACGACGCCCGAAATGGATTCAATCGCGGCAACCGCCGCCCGTGTGCTGTCCTGAATGTTCCGGATGTGCTGCGCGATCTGGCCCGTGGCTTTGGCGCTCTGCCGCGAGAGCTCCTTGACCTCTCCGGCAACCACGGCGAATCCTTTGCCCGCTGCGCCCGCGCTGGCGGCTTCAATCGTGGCGTTCAGCGCCAGCAGATTGGTCTGGTCGGCGATGCTGTCAATCACCTCGATCACTTTGACGATCTCGTGGGCGGCGCCCTCCAGCCGCGCGATCAACTCGCGGGACTTGCGCGCCTCGGCATCGGCCTTCTTCGCGACGCCGGCTTCCTGCTCGCAGTTGCGGGCGACCTCGGCCACGGTGGCGTTCATTTCGCTGATCGCCGCTTGGACCGTATGTACGGCGCCGGATACGCGGTCGGCCGAGGTAGACATCGCACCCATGCCCTCGGCCAGCTGGCGGCCCGCGGTCGCCGCCCCGCTGATTTGGTCACTCATTTCCCGGATGCTGGCCGTCATGGTCTCCGAGGTGCCGGACAGGGCGGCCGAGGCGTCGGCCAGCGAGCGCACATCGCCGGCCAGCGTGCGCAGGAAGCCGCGGATGGTCCCGGTCATCCGGTTCAGCGCGGCGGCGGCGGCCCCGATTTCGTCGCCGCGCGCGATGGGCAGGTTGGCGCTGAAATCGCCGCTCGCCAGCCGGCCGGAGAAAGCCACCGTCAGGCGGAGTGGGTGGGTGATGTTCCGGATGATGAAGAAAACCAGCAGATAGGAAAGTGCCAGCGTGACCGCTGCCGCCGTCAGGGAGCCGGTCCGCTGGGAGCGGAAGTGCGCCATGCGCGTCTCCAGCAGGGTGGTGAGTTCCCGCTCGGAAACATCCCACAGGGTGAAGCTCGACTGGCGCGCGGCCTGCCCGATTTCGAGAAAGCGCGCTCGATCCGGTGGTGTCCCGTTGGCTATGGCGTTCAATTGCTCGACCAGCCGCTGGTTGGCTTGCTGGTATTCCGCCGCCGCCGCCGGCAACTGGGCTTGCAGGGTCTCGCTGGCCCCATAAAAATTGGGATCCTCCTGCAGCACTGTTTGCACGTCCGCGGCGATGCGTCCGAGGTCGGCTTCGGCGAGCATGGTCGCGTGGACGGCGGCCTGCACGCGGTCAGTGGGGGCGATGTCGGCCTGGCCGGCTAGGCCGAGGCCGAAGCGGATGACAGCGATGAGCCGGTCCTGCGTCTGGGGCAGCGCCAGGAGCGTGATGTCCATCAGGTAGTAGCTGTCGAGGTCCGGGTCGAGGATAAGGTTTGAGGTGTCGCCCGCATGCGTGATCATGCCCCGGATATCCGCGATCAATCCGGCCAGTTGGGCGGCGCTGACGTCATCCGCGTTGTTGGATCGGGCGGTGATTTCGTCCCATTTCCGTCTCAACAGGGCAGCCCGGAGATGCGCGCGGTTGCGCTTTTTTAGACCTTCTTCCGTGAACTGGAGCGCCGGGCCGTGCTGCCGTTCGATGGCCTCCAGCTCATTGAAGGCTTGTTCGGCCTGTGCGCGGTTGCGGTCGGTGGCCTGGATCTGGTAGTCGCCGATGGCCTGCAGCAGTTGCTCCAGCGGGCGCTGGTAGCGGTTGCCCAGGACTTCCAAGGCGGCGAAACGGATGTCGCCGTTGATTCCCTTGATGACCAAGGCCAGTAGGACAATGATGGGGAGCAGAAAGCAAAAACTGATCAGCAGCAACTTGTTAAGGATGCTTAAACGACCAAGTATAGCGAACATTAATCACGCCCTATTCCCCCTGACTCATTTTCAAAACTACGTCTTTGGCTGCCGGATGTAAAGCGCAAAAAAAATGGCGCAGGGTCAGACCTAAAGTATAAAGTATTGACTCGATGCGCTTCTCCGGATATCCTGCCATTATGCCCAGACCGCCCAGAAAAGCGTTTGCGGGAGCCAAGTATCATATCTCGGTTCGAGGAAATGGGCGTCGGATCATCTTCCATGAGGATGCCGATCGGGACCGTTTCCTGAAGCAATTAGTTCAGGCGTTGGAAATGGACGGGGTTATCCTGTATGCTTGGGTTTTAATGTCCAACCATTATCACCTGTTGATTGAGACGCCGCGGGGCAATGTGAGCGCCTTTATGCATCGCCTGAACACGGCCTATGGAATGTATTATCGGTATAAGCATCGCCGACCGGGGCATGTTCTGCATGGACGATTTCAGCACAGAGTAGTGGAAGGCGACGACTATCTTTTGAGGCTGACACGCTATCTGCATTTGAACCCGGTGAAGACGAAGGAGATGAAAAAGAAATCGGAAGAGTTTCGGCTGAACTATTTGAGGCAATATCCGTGGAGCAGTTACCGGGGATATGTGGAGGAAGGGCGCGCGGAGACGTTTGTGCAGTATCGTTGGCGCGAACTGATAAACGGCCAGAGCTTAAGGGAGCAGAGAGAACGATACCGCCGATATGTGGAGGGGTTTGTGGTGCGGGATGACGAAGAGCTGTTGAAGGTGCTTAATCGAAGCGAGCATGCGATCGGCAATGAAGATTTCGTGGGAAAGGTGGAGCAAGCGCTTAGAGACGAATATAAAGAAACCCAACGCTCGGGAGATGTCGCTTGGCCTAGGGAACCGGCAATCAAGAAAGAGGACATTGAAAATCAAGTGGCCAAGGAGTTTGGTTGCCGAAAAGAGGATCTGAAGCGGCATGGGCATGTCGCCAAGGCGGCGAAGGCGGTGGCGATAGAGTTGGCCTGCAATTTGGGAGGATTATCGCATCGCGAGGCCGGTCTGTGTTTTGGCGGGATCACGGGCGCGGGGGTCGCGTATCAGCGAAATCAACTTAAAGCGATGATGAAGCAAGACAAGACATTGGCGGGGAAACTAAAACAGATTCGCGCAAGATTGCTGTCTTTAGGCTTGTAAACTTTATACTTTAGGTCTGACCCGATGGCTTCTGCAATCACTGGGCGGTTTCGTTCGTGCTCCACGCGCTCAATCGTAAAAAGTACGTGTTTGAACCGGGAACGCCGACCAGCGCTTCGATCAGTTGCCAGCCGTTGCTTACGACCAGAGTATTGGTCGTGAAGATACTGGCGGGGCGCCATTCGCGAAGGTCGTGGGAGGCAAAGGGGCCAAGTCTGACGCCTGTCGCGGATGGATTCTGCAGATACCGGAACCGCATGCATTCCGCTAATCCGGGGCAGATGAGTAAATAGGGCAGGTCCGTGGCCGTGGCCAGTAAAGGGTTCACGCCCATGCCATAAGCCAGCAGATTGGGCAGGCCCAGCGGCCCGTTGATATCTGCCTCCCCGCGCCGGTCCTCCGGCAACGATTCGAGTACGCCCCATGACGCAAAGCCGCCGGCTGGCGGCTGGCTTCCATCCAAAATATGCAACGTGATAACCGCCTCCGAATGGCCATTGCCGTTGCTGGCGGCGATCGTGGCCGCATAAACGCCGGTGGTTGCGGGCGTGCCGCTGATGACCCCCGAATATTGATTGATAGACAATCCCGTCGGCAACCCGGTGGCCCCAAAGAGCACCGCCTGCCCCTTGGCGGCCACGCGAAGTCGCAACGTGGAGAGCGTGGCCCCCAGCGCGCGCCGCGGCGCCAACACCAGCGGCGCAGCGCCTGCGCCGAATGTATTCAACAGGGCCAGACTGAATCCGTCCCCGCCCGCTACGGCGAGTCCCGGATCCGTGTTCGCCGGCACAAGCGTTTCTCCGGGTCCAAGATCCGATCCCCAAGCCACAACCCGGCCATCGCTGCTCAACGCCACGCTGTGATAGCAGCCGGCGGCGATGGCTACAACCCCGGTCAGGCCGGACGGCACGGCGCATTGTCCTTCAGCGTTGCCGCCCCAGGCGACCACCGTCCCGTCATGCTTCAAGGCCAAACTGTGATAAAAACCTGCCGCAACCGCCACAACCCCGGTCAGTCCCACGGGCACGGCAAGTTGTCCGGCCGAGAGATTGTCACCCCATGCCACGACGGTGCCGTCCGGTTGCAGCGCCACGCTGTGCAAGCCCCCGGCAGCGATGGCCGTGGCGCGGGTAAGCGTGTCGGGCATGTTCAATTGCCCGGCGGAATCTTCGCCCCAAGCCGTGATCCGGCCGTTGGCGGTCAAGGCCAGGTTGTGAAAACCGCCAGCGGCAATGGCCACCGCGCCGGTCAGGCCCGGGGGCAAATTTGTCAAGCCGGCATAGCCGCTACCCCATGCCAGGATGGAGCCGTCGGATTTCAGCGCCAGGCTGTGAAAAAAGCCGGCGGCGATGGCCACAACGCTTGTCGCATCCGGCGGTATGGACAACTGCCCGTCGGTGTTGTCTCCCCAACCCGTCACCGTACCATCCGCGCGGAGGGCCAACGCGTGAAAACCGCCGGCGGCAATGGCGGTCACGTTGGACAAGTCCGCCGGAACACCGCTAGCATTCGTGCTGTAATCGGCGCCCCAGCCAATTACTTCAGCCGCCCAACCCGGCGCGGCCCGGATCCCCAAGATGACGGCGGCCAACAGGAAGATGGCGGCGGCGCGCTTCACGGCGCGATCCCCTGAAAACCCGCCTGGCGGAGAATGAAAGCGGGAACATCATCCAACGATGCGATGACGTGATTGTTGCGGTAAACCATGCGGGTCGGATGAACGGTGCCGCTGGGCCCGGTGTATGGGCAAATGTTGAAAAACGAATCATTTTGCCAGAAATTATGAATATAAACTATATCGCCGAATGTGCGACAGCCGCCGTAATCCGATCCGTAATCATAGATGTTGGCCAGGCTGGGCAAGAGCGAGTAGGGCAAGGGAGCAAACAGGTTGGGCGGCGGACCGAAATCAAACTTTCCGATCGGATTATTGAAGGAAACATTGTTGATCAAGGTAACGTAGCGACTGCCGCCATCGGTATAAAAGATGTTGCCGCCTGCCTTGGGCCTTTTCCCGATGGCGACGTTGCCCATGATCAGCGTTCCGTTTTCCGCCGAATCTCCCTGGAAGCCGGTCGTATAAACCGCGCCGCCATCCCACAGCACCTGCAGGAACTGCTCGAACCGGTTATTGATAATCACATTCTGGCGGGTGGCGCTGGCATTAGTATAGAAACCCCACATGCCCGAATACCCGCCCGGCACACCCGGATAGCTGCCCGGATCGAGGAGCCCCCAACCCCAACCGAGCGCGACTCCGGCCCATGGGGTGTTGGTGATTGTGTTGTTCCGAATGGTCGTGTGCGTGGCGCAGCCAATAAAAATCGCCGCGGAGTCAAAGTAATCGCAGCCGGTCAGTTGGATCAGGTTGTTGAAGACGGTGTTGTCGCATGTCAACTGGGCCGCTGTGGGCGGATGATGGTCAATTTGCGTGATTCCGCCGATTTGGATGGCGGACGAGGAGATATCGGTAAATCGGTTGCTGCAAACCAAATTGCTCTGGCTGCCGGTGTCGAAGTCGAGCGCCACCGCGCCAAGGTGTTCGAAGACATTGTTGGCCAAGACGATGTGCCGGGCATATTGGAACCGGAGATTGCCGGGCGTCCGATCAAGCCGGGGTGGTGCGTTCGGTGTGTTGGGTTGAATGTGGCCGATAATGTTGGGCGCATTCGTGCCGACCAGATACATGCCGCTTTGGTCCACTACATAACCTTCCCCGCCGCTGGGGCGCAACCATGTGGCATAGCGAAAGGTCAGGCCCTCGAAGCGGACGTTAGAGATCGGGTTGTTGGATTCGCCCCAACCCGCGATCAAAGCCTCGACCACCGGTAATTCTACAGTAGCGTTAGTCAAATCCTCCCCCGGGCGAGGCATGTAATAAACTCGGCCGAGATGGGAATCCAAAGCCCACTCGCCGGGTGTATCCAGGAAGGAAAGGCTGTTTTCAAAACGGGTCACTTGCCAGAAGCTCCAGATGCCGGGACCGAAAACGCCGGGCTGCAGCGGATCCTCCTGGTAAAAACAGTTTGCGTTGGTCCAGGCCGGCATATCCATGACCAGACACCCGGCCAGGCTCCCCGTGACCTGCACCGAAGCCACTCCGCAAATCATCATTTTCCACTGCGTGACCAGCAGGGCCTCGACCTCGCCCGGATTATGCCATCCGGCGGGATCCGCCCAGGCCGAGTCATTCCACTGGGTCACCACGATGTATTCAATCCCCACGTCCGCCACAGGCAGAAAACTGGTTGGGTAATTGGATGTGCCCGCCCGGGTAGCCCGTTGCTCGTTGACAAACAATTGCCGCGCCAGGGTGCCCGTGGCAATGGCGGCATAGTAGATATTGGTCAGTGTTGGATGCGGTTGCCATTCGCCCAGTTGACGTGAACCGCAAATCACCGGCTGCTCCCCCGGCACGGCCCGCCAAATCACATTGGATCCTCCGCGCCCGGAATCGCGCATATCGAGGGTGAGTGTATTCGTGAGCCGATAAACGCCGCCAAACAGATTCACCACAATGTCGCCGCTGTAATCCGCCTCCACCTCGCGCACGGCATCCCGAGCGCGCGGCAGGCTGTAAAATGGCGCGGCATAGGTGCCGGGATTCGTATCGTTGCCGCCCGGGGAAACCCAGAATTCCTGCATCGCGCGAACGGATCGCGGAAACGGCAACAGCAGCAGCGCCGCGGCCAACCAGCGCTTGCAACCGGACGGGTGGCCGCCGCGCATCCTGATGGGTGACCATATCTCGCGAGCCGACGCCGACCGGAAGTTGAACTTCATTAGCCTCCTTGAGCTGAGGGACAAAATGGCACTCTATCACTTAGAGCGAACTGGCCAAACATAAATAGTGTATTGGTTTTGTTGGGTTGGGTGCATGACGGATTCTTTCACGCGGCCCTGAGGAGAGAGGCGCGGTTCTGATTCCAGATGGCCTTGAACTGGTGGCTGTAAAGCGCGGTGCGTAGGGCCAGAACGTTCTCGGCACCGGTTTGGGGCCAGAACATACCGGACTGCTTGAGGCGTTTGGATACAACCGTCTTACACCCCGCCTCCACCCCGCCCGAACCAATGAAGATGCCTTGGGCTTGGAAGCGAGCGTAGTCCATGCCGGCTCGATGAGACTCCAAGTAGGCGAGCTCCCTGTCCCGTTGTTGGGCGTCGGCCACCCGTGGGGCCGAGCGGGCTTCGTAGAGGATGCGGGCCACGCGGCCTTTGAGCAGACCTCGGCGCCAAGTCTTAAAGCGTCGGCGGGATGCCGGGGTATCGGTCCCGCCGATGGCTTCGGCCAAGGCCTTGACGTGCTGGGCGGCATGATCGAAGTCCAACACCCAAAGGGCGCGGGAGAAGGACAGATAGGGCCGCACCTAGACAATAGACAAAAGCTTTGGTAAAGAAAGAGGCTTCAGACAGCATATGGCAAGAGCATTAAGAAAAGCATTCCCGGGCGCGAAGTACCACGTCACCTGTCGCGGCAACGGCGGCGGGCGGATGTTTTATGCGCCGGCCGATTATGCGAAAATGGAGGCGCAACTGGAGCGCGCACTGGAATGCGAGCGGGTGCTCCTGTACGCCTATGTCCTCATGCCCAATCACTATCACCTGCTGGTCGAGACACCGCAAGCGAACATCACGGCCTTCATGCAGCGACTCAATACGGCGTATGCCATGTATTTCCGGCACAAGCACCGGCGCCCCGGGCATTGTTTCCAAGGGCGTTACGGGGCCAAGTTGGTCGAAGGCGACGAATACCTGTTGCGCCTGACCCGCTATATTCATCTCAACCCGGTCAAAACACGCGCATTTGCGAACCGCAGTGCAGACGAGCGTCGCGCTTTCCTGAAACGTTATGCCTGGAGCAGCTATCGGAGCTATATCTCCGCCGTGTCGCGCCCGGATTTCGTGGACTACCGTTGGCTGGAATTGATGCGCCAGGGCACGCCCGCCGCCAATGCTCGCGCCTATCGGCGTTATGTTGAGGGCTGCCTGGCAACCGATGACGAATGGATGCGGGCAGCCTGCGCCAAGAGTCTGTATGCCATTGGCGATGATGATCATGTGGAGCAAATCGAAACGATGATTCGGGAGGAACGCCAGCGTGTGGCGCGCAAGCAGGACATTCATTGGCCGGGGGCTCACAACTTGCAAATCACGGATGTATTGGCGCTGACAGCCCGGCATTATGGGGTTGCGATGGAAAGCCTGCGACGCCATGGCCGAAGCGCCGGCGAAGCCAAGAGTGTGGCCATCGAAATGGCCTGTCGCGTCTGCGGCTTGAGTCAGCGCGCGGTTGCCCAGGTTCTGGGTGTTAGCGAACACGCGGTCGGAAAACAACGGCGACGCCTGGCCCGGCGCTTGATCGAAGATGCGGATCTACGCCTGCGCCTCGATCAGATTGCTAAGCGCTGCCGGGTTAATGTCTAGTGTCTAGGTCTGACCCTATCGGCATGGCAGGCCGCGCTTTTTCATTCCTTTTTCCTTCCATTTGCCGCGAAGCATCATTAATCTCACGCGCTCAAGCGGGAACCGAGCAATGGTTTTTTCGCAAGACAGATGCTGATAAATACAAGGGTGATTCATGATGAAAAACACAAAGTTGCTGGCATGGGTAAAGGAATGGGCGGACTGGTGCGCGGCCGATCAGGTTCACTGGTGCGACGGGTCGCAGGCGGAATACGACGCGCTGACCGCCGGCATGGTCAAGAGCGGCACGTTCATCAAGCTGAACGAGAAGCTGCGCCCCAACAGCTTCCTGTGTCGCTCCAACCCCGGCGACGTCGCCCGCACCGAAGATCGCACCTTCGTGTGCGCGGCCACCAAGGAAGCTGCCGGTCCCAACAACAACTGGCGGGCGCCCGACGAGATGAAGGCGGTCCTGAAGCCGCTGTTCAAGGGTTGCATGCGGGGCCGGACCATGTACGTGATCCCGTTCAGCATGGGTCCGCTCGGATCAAACATCGCGCACATCGGAATCGAACTGACCGATTCACCCTACGTCGTCTGCAACATGCGCATCATGACCCGCATGGGCAAGGTCGTGCTGGACGTGCTGGGCGACGGCGACTTCGTCCGTTGCCTGCACTCTGTCGGCATGCCCCTCGCCCCCGGACAGCAGGACGTGCCCTGGCCCTGCAACGCGGAAAACAAGTACATCGTACACTTCCCCGAGGAACGGGCAATCTGGTCATTCGGCAGCGGCTATGGCGGCAACGCGTTGCTAGGCAAGAAATGCTTTGCCCTGCGTATCGCCTCAACCATGGCGCACGAGGAAGGCTGGCTGGCCGAACACATGTTGATTCTCGGGCTCACCAATCCGCAGGGGAAAAAAATCTATGTGGCGGCGGCTTTCCCGAGCGCCTGCGGCAAAACCAACCTGGCGATGCTCACGCCGACCATTCCGGGCTGGAAGGCCGAGTGCGTCGGCGACGACATCTGCTGGATGAAGTTCGGGCCGGACGGCCAGCTCTACGCGATCAACCCGGAGTCTGGGTTCTTCGGAGTAGCGCCCGGCACTTCAATGAGCTCCAACCCAAACGCAATGCGCACATTGCTTAGCAACTCGATCTTCACGAATGTCGCGCTGACCCCGGACGGCGATGTCTGGTGGGAGGAAATGACCGACGAGCCGCCGGCGCAGTTGACCAGTTGGATCAACGAGCCGTGGACTCCGGGCTGCGGCAAGAAGGCGGCTCACCCGAACGCTCGCTATACCACGCCGGCGGCGCAGTGTCCGGTGATTGACCCCGCATGGGAAGACCCCCGGGGTGTGCCGATTTCCGCGATCCTTTTCGGCGGCCGTCGGCCATCGGTCATTCCGCTGGTGTTCGAGGCGTTGAGCTGGCAGCATGGCACATTCCTGGGCGCGATCCAGTCGTCCGAGACCACGGCGGCGCAATCCGGCGCAGTCGGTGTCGTTCGGCGCGACCCGATGGCCATGCTGCCGTTCTGCGGCTACAATATGGGCGATTACCTGGCTCACTGGCTTTCCATGCCCGGGCGGGCGCCCAACGCGAGGCTGCCGAAAATATTCTACGTGAACTGGTTCCGCAAGTCGCCAACTGGCAAGTGGCTGTGGCCGGGATTCGGTGAGAACAGCCGCGTGCTGAAATGGATTTTCGAGCGTGTAGCGGGCACCGGTCAAGCGGTCCAGACTCCGATTGGCTACGTACCGGCCGCGGACGCGATAGATACCCAGGGCCTGGACGCCGGCCCCGAGGACATGCAGGAACTGCTGCGCGTGGATATCGCGGGCTGGAAGGCCGAACTTCCCGGGATCCGCGAGCATTTCGCCAAGTTCGGCGCCGCCATGCCCAAGGGTATGCATGACGAGCTGGCGGCGCTGGAAAAGCGATTGGGGTAGGGGGCTAGTAATGAGTAATCAGTAGTCAGCGGGAACACGGGGTTGCTGCGACATTAATCCGGATAGATAAGAAAAAGCATTCGTCATCCTGAATCTCCGCCTGCTGGCGGAAGCAGTGAGGGAACCACCTGCTCACTCCACGATCCATGGCGTCAAAAACACTTGCAGGTTGCCCGTGAGTTCACCTGCGCTCATTCCAACCAGGAAGTGTTCGTAGAAGTCCTGCGACTCGGTCTGGCCACCGATCTGGAATGTTTGGCCGCTGCGGACCACCACTTCGGTGGAGACTCGCGCAAAGCGCACATTGTACGGCTTGCCGTCCGCCCAGCCGCTCAACTCAGGGGTCAACCGAATCCGAATCATCGGGCCATCACCCACAATCACCGGTTCAACCACGAGCTGCGAGCCGACGGTCTGCCAGATGACCCGTTCGGTGATGTCGCCGTAGCGCAGGCCGTAGTCCACCATCCATTCCAGATAAGGAGCGCTTTCGCCGATCTGCAATACCCCTTCCCGGCCGCTTCCCACCAGCAATTGCTGGGTAATGTCGGATGAAACCGACGACGTGCGATCCTCAATGCGCGGCCGCACCCGGATGGTGGAGTGGGTCATCCCCTCCTCCCGAATGATTCCGCCGTCGGCATTCAGCTCCGCCGCCCGGCGACCGGCCGCGCCGGCGCCGGTTATCCGCACCTCGATGCGCACGTTTCGCGGCGGCCGGTTGAAGGCGTCCAACAGCGCTTTCACTTGCGCATGTTTTTCCGCGGTGGCGACCACAAGCAAACGGTTGCGTGCCCGATCGTGCGTAACCGTTCCATCGGGACCGACCAAGGCGCGCACCGGCTCAATGATTTCCGCCGGGTCGGCAAACCCCAGGTCATAGGCCGCAAACGTCGTAGCGGGCGGGTCGGCGGCCCAAGCGGCGGACCCCAGCGCGAGCACGGCCAGGAGCCCGATGCCGAGCAGTCGCGGGAATAGCTGGAATATGCGCGGCACCGCTGCGCGTTGCGGGATTGAGCTACTGCGGTTTCGGATCCTGTGCGTCATAAATGCCGTCCCCATCAGTGTCCGGGTTGTTGGGCGAGGTGCCTTTGTGCGCTTCATACTGGTCCGAGAGCCCGTCGCGGTCCGCATCCGCCCCAGTCAGCATGACGTCACAGGCCGCCATTTTATTCGCATAAACCGCAGTGACCCGGACCGGCGTGTTGGAAAGCACGAAACCCGCGGTCAACGCGTTGGTCAGCAGCGTTGTTCCGGCAACCGGATTCTCTCCCAAGTTCCATAGCGCTTGCCGTGTGGCATCCGCAACGCGGTCGCCGGTGTAAAAAGCCAGGCAGCGGTAATGGGCGGTCCCGCCGCCGGGCAACAACGGCGGGCCGGTGATGGCCAGACGTTCGATGCCTTGCGGCACGGCCTCGCCGATGGGCTCGGGAGTTGCGGCCTGCGGCGCGGGGGCGACGGTGGCCAACCCGTTGAGCGCAACGCTGAATTGGGCCGACCGCAGGTACTCGGCGGTTCCGTAATGGGCGTCCGGCGGCAGCGGCGGTTTGCGCTGGACAGCCGTGGAGATCGCATCGCAGACAAAAAAACGCGTTGTTTGCCCATTCACATTGGATGCCGGCACGACCAGTTCGGGCGGTGGCTCTCGGCGCGGGTCATAGCGGCCGCAAGACAGCCAATCGCCGTTTTGGGCCTGATAATAGAACCGGATTTCCTCCAACGGCATGGGGAAAGCCTGCCCGTATTCCACGTCTATGCCGGTTAGATGAATGTCAGCACCGGCGCGCCGGACGGCCAGACGGTGGGTATCCACCCGGAACGGCAGCGGGGCAAGGTCATAACCGAGAAGCAGACCGAAGGCGGCACAGAATTCCAGTTCGCTGCCCGGATCAATCCAGCGGTTCGCGCCAGAACCGGCGATCCACGGGGCGCGCAGGGAGATGCGCGGATAGCGGACATAAGGGAACAGGAATGGACTGCAATTCAGCCAACTGCCGCCGCTGACAAGAAAGGTGTCGCCATAGCGTCCGCGGAAGCGCAGCCAGCCGAAGGAATCGTCCGGTCCCACTTCGTCCACGGCGGGCAGCACTTCGAGCGAGTAGGTTGCGTCGCCGGCGTCCAATCCGAACCAGTAACCGGCGCCTTCGTGATAGGTTCGATCAATGCCCAGTCCAAAAGGGGTCTCCACCGCGCATGGAGAAAAGAAGGATGCGTGCGAACCGCTGGCCACGTAAACGACCGGATGGCGGGTGATCCGGGTTTCATCCATGTATTTCCGGACATTTTCCCAAGGCGTGACCGAGCCCTTGAAATGCTTGGCGTACCCGGCCAGCGCCGGCACGAGTGTCCCATCGGTCGGCACGAGCACGATACTGATGTTTTCGACTTCGCCTTCGTGGTAATTGCCCATGTCCCAGATCGGCGCGCGGCCGGCGGGGTCAATTTTTAGCAGGGCCAGGTGATTGACGTACCAAGGCAGCCAGTACTGAAGGATCAGGGCATTAGTGCAGGCCAGGCCGGGCAGATGCACATCGTCGAGCACGGCCCGGGCATAGACGGTATTGGTCAGGCCGCCCACAAAATCGCGCCAGTGGCTGAAGCGGTCATTAAACGCCTCGGCCAAGTCCAGATACGCCAGGTCTTTGTCCGCGTTGCAGGCCAAGAGGTCGCGCGCGCCGGGATTGGGCACCGCGGCAAAACCCGCGCCGTCATGGAATCGTAACAAACTGGCATTTGTGCTGCCGCGCCCGGCTGCCAGGACATGTTCAATGTTCTTGGGCCCATGCTCGATATAGAACACTTGGGCGCGGGGATTGGGGGTCACATCGGTTTTCAGCAGCGGGGCATACATCTCCAGCAGTTCGCGGGCGGTTGTGCCGCGGATGCCCAGTTCGCGCAGGGCCGCGTCATTTACGCGCCGGCTGTCGCGCAAGAAGAAGGTGTCAATCAGGTGTTCCTGCCGCCAGCCGCCCTCTGTGCGGCGGTCCAGTGCGATGAAGACCTGGTCGAAGGCTGGTCCCGGCACACCGGCCGGGAACGGACCCAGTTCGCGCGCGCCTGGTCCGGCGGCAGCGAGGCGAAAAACATCGGATGTATAGTTGAGCCGGGTCGAGTTGAACGCGAAGTCAAACCGCACGCGGTACTCTCCCGTATCAGTCGCCTGTAGGACGGTTTCCGCGAAGGCGCGGTCGTGGCGGTCGAAATGCCAGTCGAGGCTGACAATCCGGTTGCCGGCGGCGGGCGTGGCGCGCGCGGCCAGGCGTCCCGGCATGGCGGGCTGATCCTGGCGTTGCACAAACTTTTCGGAAGTGAGCGCGCAGCCCGCGCCCAGCAGCGGCAGGCTGGCGGCGATCAGCGAGAGCGGGATGCGCTTCATGGCGGGTTATTTAGCGCCGCCGCGACGGCGCCGCAAACAAATCCTGAACAATAAAGCGCTATACAATCCAGCGGAGAAAGCCTACGTTTCAATTGACTATTCGCAAGGGGGGAAACATGACGAGAATGCTGGTCTTTATTGTTTCGGTTATTATGGCCGCCGGCTCGGCCCAAGCCCTGCTGATTACAGAAGCCATGTCCAACAGCCAGCACACCAACACCTGGGCCAATGGCGACTGGTGGGAATTGTACAACAACAGCGGATCGGCCGTGGATTTGTCCGGCTATTCCTGGGATGACGACAGCGCGATTGCGGGCAGCGTGGTTTTTAACGCGGGTATTTCCCTGGCTCCCGGCGAAAGCCTGATCGTTATTGAGGAAACCACTTCGCATGTCGAGACCTTCCGGGCCATCTGGGGACTGGGCGCGGGGGTGCAGATTCTGGGACAAGAGAGTTTCACATATGTTGCCTGGCCCGGTTTGGGCGCGGCCGGCGATGTGCTCTATGTATACGATGCGGCATCCAACCAACTGGCGACCGCCGCCACGGGCAATCAATCCGCCCCCAACGGCGGCAGAACCTTTACCTTTGACACGGACGGCAATTCGCTCGGCCGCAGCGCGAACGGAGTTTATGGCGCGTGGGCCACATCGGAAACCCCCACGTTTGATATTGGCTCGCCAGGCTTTGTCTACACCGTGCCCGAGCCCGCCACCGTCAGCCTGCTGGGATTCGCCGGATTAGGCGGCCTGATGGCGTACTTGCGCCGGCGCCTGCTCCAAAAGCGGGCAGTCCGGATTGTTTAGCTGATCTCCCGTAGCACGAGGCTTGCCTCCGGCGCGTTCCCAACGCGGTTTCAGCGAACCGCCTCGTCCGTTATCACCGCGCCATGCGCCAGCCGGATGACCCGCGTGCAGTATTCCGCGATGACCGCGGGATCGTGGCTGACCAGCAGGAGCGTCGTGCCGCCAGCCAGCAGCCGGCTGATCCGAGCGTGGCACTTCTCGGCGAACTCCTTGTCGCCGACCGCCATCACCTCGTCCACCAGCAGGATTTCCGGCGCGATCGCGGTTGCGATGCCGAACCCCAGGCGCATCTGCATCCCCGAAGAATATTGGTACACCGGCGAATCAATAAACTCGCCGATGTCGGCGAAATCAACGATATCATCCATCAACGCCTGCATCTCGCGCCGGGTCTTGCCCTGCAGGATTCCGTTGAGGAAGATGTTCTCGCGCCCGGAGAGTTCCGGGCAGAACCCGGCCTCCAGGGATAGCATCATGCCAATCCGGCCGCGCACCTGGACCTGGCCCTCGTAGCGTTTAAGCACCCCGCCGATGATGCTGAGCAGGGTGGTCTTGCCGCTGCCGTTGTGGCCGGTGATCCCGAGCCGCTCGCCGGGCGCCACGCTCAAAGAGACGTCATTCAGCGCGGTGAAGGTCTGCGCGTGCGCGTGGTCGCGCAGGTACTGCGCGAACTGCAGCGCCATGTTCCGCAGCCCATAGCGCCGGCGATGAATTACGAACCGCTTGGTCAGGTGGCGGATTTCAATGGCCGGTTGCATGCGCACGGTTCCTCACATCATCTCCGCCAGGCGCGGCTCGCATTTGCGGTAAATCGCCCAGCCCGCCGCAAATGCGCCGCCGCCCGCCACCAGCGCCAGCGCCAGCGGGACCGGGTCGAGCCGGGGGGTGTAAAAGATATTGCGCCACACCTCCAATACGGGGGTCATCGGATTGCAGCGGTAGAGCGCTAGGTACCGGGCCGGCACCGCTTCCATCGGAATGAACACCGGCGAGAGCATCATCCATGACTGGAAAAACAGGTTCGCGATCCGTTCCGTGTCGCGGAAATACGTGTTCACCGAGGCGTATGTCAGCGCCAGGCCGGAGGCGAACAGGCCCAGGGCCAGCAGCAGCAACGGCAGATTGACCAGAGCGGACCACGCGGGGACCACGCCGGAACAGTACATGAGCGGCGCCAGGATCAGCAGGGTCATCAACAGATGGATGCTCTCGGTGCATAACGTGCCGAAGATCAGCAGGCTGCGCGGGAAGGCGGTCTTCTTCAGCAGACCGGCATTCTGCAGGAAGACATTGCCGCTCATCAGGACCACGTTGGAGAAGAACTGCCAGAGGAATGTGCCGCTGAGCAAGTACAGCAGATAATGGTCGGTCGTGAATCGCAAGACGACCTTGAACACGAAGTAGTAGATCAGGCTCTGACAACAGGGGGTCAGCACGGACCAGGCAAAACCCAGGGCGGTCGAGTTGTACTTGAGCTTGATATCCTTGCCGACGAGGACCGCGATCCGGTCGCGCAACAGAATGTAGGGGCGAAAACGCGGATTCATCAGACGCAAGCTATCAATCTCCGCTTGCATGGCAAGCGGATTCTCGAATGGCGGCAGTGGACTCACGAGCGGGCGCGAGTGGAGTATTCCATCACCCGCGCGCGACCGGAGCCGTATGCCAGGGAGTCAGTCCCCCGGCGCCCAGCGGACTTGGGCGCCATGCCGGGGTGAACAAGTCCCGGATTGCCGGATTGGCTCCTTGAAATAGACTACTCATCGAATAATCGGTATCCTTCATCCTGATCTCATCCCGACCAGCGAGATGGGCGGTTAAGACGTGGAAAATATGAACCAAGCACACGCCCCTGATGGAGCAACGCCCGACGGCCAAATGGCGGAACCATGTCCCGCGATCCCGATGGCCCGGCAACTGGCGGACCCGGTGATGGAAGTGGCGCGCGGGCATTATGAATCGGCCAACAAGCTGTTCCAGATCACCGCCGCCGAAACCACCGACCCCGCGTGGCGGGAGCTAGCCGAGGCCCTGGGGCTGATGTGTGTGAAGATCGAGGGCCGGGAATACCAACGGGCTTTGATGATTGATGAGTTGAACGGCCAGAAGAAGGCCCTGGAAGCCGAGATGGCCTTGCGCGCGGAAGGCGGGCTCCTGTTCGCGGTGATCATCGCGGTTCTTTGCGTGTACTTCGCGATTCTCTATGGACTGGCCGTGGCGGGAAAAATCACGGACAACACCAAATCTTTCATGATGCTGGGGCTGGTGGTGACGATTTTCGCATTTTCATTCTTTTATATGAAGCGGCATCGCCGACCGCTGCGGGAATGGGGCTTTACCTTGAAGGAATGGGCCCTGGCCCTGCGTTTGGCGACTCTGACCGGGATCCCCCTGGCGGCAGCGGGGATCCTGTTGAAGTGGGTTCTGACGCGACAGCCTGGATCCGCGCACTACGGAGCGCCCTTATTCGAACCGGTGGATCTGGTAGGGTTGATCTATTACATCCCGATTGCGGCCATCCAGGAGATCACCACCCGGGGGATTCTGCAGACGTCTATTCAGCGCATCGTGCCGGGGCGGCATGCTTTCGCTATGGCGATTTTCTTGACGGCCCTGATTTTCGCGATCACTCACGTATATTATTCAACTTTTACGATGCTGGTTACCCTGGTTGCGAGCTTGTACTTCGGCTGGCTCTTCCACCGGCACCGCACGCTGGTGGGGGTGGCCGCGGCCCATTACCTGCTGGGCTACCTGTATGTTTTTCTCCTGCGACTTATTGCCTGGTGAGCCGCTGCGCCATGAACGGGGCGCCCGACGCTGAAAACATCGGCTCAACTGGTCGGGCAACGCATCTCCGCGGGGCCGTCCGACCAACTGAACCAGGAGCAGGTTGGCGTCCTGGAATGGCGGGCGCGGGGCTCGGCCGGGAAAACAGACAACGGCTGCCTATCTTTTGACCACCGATAAGCGGCCGATTTCGGTTTTGCCCGCATAATACAGCTCAAAATCCGTGCGCTCCTCGCCGGTGGGTTCAAAGGCGGGAATCTCGGCGAACCGGCCGTCCTGCCGGAACAACTCCCGGACCTCGTCGAAATACGGTCCGTGGTCGGTCGCGAAATGCAATTGGCCGGCCGGCTGCAGGGAACGGTGGATGGCGTCCATGAATCGCGGGTTGAACAGCCGGTGCTCGTGATGGCGTTTCTTCGGCCAGGGGTCCGGGAAGAAGATATAATAAGTCTGCACGCATTCCGGCGGAACCAGGTAGGCAACCGCATAATAAGCCTCCATCCGGAAGAGACGAATGTTATTCAGCCGTGCGCGCCGGGCCTTGTTGTCCACCTTGCGGATGCGGCGCAGCATCCGGTCAATCCCCAGAAAATTGATCTCCGGATGCGCCCGGGCGCGGGCGAGCAAAAAGCGGCCTTTACCGCAGCCGACATCTATTTCCAATGGCTGAGGTTGCGCGAAATATATATGCCACGGGATCGGATTGATCCAATTCTCGGGTATAACTCGCAAGCTGGCGGAAAGCATGGTTCAGGTTCCCAAACTGGCGCATCTTTGACTTTATTCATTCCTCCTGTCGAGTCGTAACGCCTGAGGCCGGGCCGCGATTATGTTCGCATCACGCTCGCGGTTCACCGGCAACCCGATCTTGAAAACACAAGCCCCAATAGTGATGCCGAAGCGTCTCCATGGCGCCCGCCGACAACCCGAATCAGAAGTCTGGCGCAGACATGAACGGCTATTCCCCGGTTGAGCGGGATACCGGACAGCTTGACGGTTTCACCCAAGGAATGGCAGCATAGGCTCATCATTGATCACCCATTACTGGCGGGAGACGCATCAATTCCCTAATTTAACTGGAATCCAATATGGCGGACAGGCGGCTGGAAAGACTGGAAACCTATATCCTGACGGTGATCGAAGATCGCCGCCGGGGCCGTTCGGCCACGCTCCTGCGCTGGTTGCTGACGCAACTATCCCTGTTGTTCGCGACGGTGATCCAAATCCGGTTGTGGCTGTATTCGCGCGGCATCCTCCGCCATCACACGCTGGGGTGCCAGGTCATCAGCGTCGGCAATCTGACCGTCGGCGGCACCGGCAAGACCCCGATCGTCGAGACCTTCGCCCGCGCGCTTCAGCGCAACGGCCGCAAGGTTGCCATCCTCAGCCGCGGCTACAAGAAATACGAGCCACCGTTCTGGGAAAAACTGCTCCATCGCCTGACCTTTCGCGAGCTGCATTCCCCGCCCCGCGTCGTGTCCGACGGCCAGCGCCTGTTGCTCGACTCCGAGATGAGCGGCGATGAACCCTTTATGTTGGCTTCGAACCTGCCTCAGGTCGCGGTGGTGGTGGATAAGGATCGCGTCAAGGCCGGCCGCTATGCCACCGGCAAGCTCGGGTGCGACACGTTGATCCTCGACGACGGCTTCCAATACCTGCGCCTGCGCCACCGGATTGACATCGTGTTGGTGGACCGGACCAACCCGTTCGGCAACCGCCGCGTCCTGCCGCGCGGCATCCTGCGCGAGCCGGTGCGTAATATCCGCCGCGCCACTTTCATCTTCATCACCAAGTGCAACGGCTCCGGGTCCGAAGAGCTGAAGAAGCAGCTCCGCCAACTGAATCCCACGGCCGAAATCGCCGAGTGCCGGCATTGCGCCCGCTACCTCCAGGATCTCTACACCGGCGAACAGAAACCGCTCGCCATGCTCAAGGGCCTGGACATTGCCGCCATCTCCGGCATCGCCTCTCCGCGGGGCTTTGAGGAAGAGTTGATTCGCCTCGGCGGGCGCCTGCTGTACCACAAGCGGTATGCCGACCACCATCGCTACAATCAGCAGGAGATCATTGACATGATCAACAAGTCTTTGGCCCGCGGGGCCCGCGCCATCATTACCACTGAGAAAGATGCCGTGCGCTTCCCGCGGATTGACCGCCGGGACTTGCCAATTTATTTTCTGCGTGTTGAAATCGAACTATTGAGCGGCGTCGAAGATTTCTACGCCTGCATCAAGCGGATCTGCTTCAAATGACGGACACCCGCCAGCGCGAAGGCGAGAACATCCTGGTGTGCGGCGTCAACTGGATTGGCGATACCGTGATGAGCATGCCCGCGATTCAGACCCTGCGCAAGGCGCACCGCGAGGCGCACTTGACTTTGCTGGTGAAAAGCAGCTTGGCCGAACTGTGGAAAATGCATGCTGCGCCGGATTCCCTAATGATCCTGGAACCCGGGTTGTCCGGCGCCTTGGCGGCGGGCGGCGCCATCCAGGAGAAGAACTTTGACCGCGCTTATGTGCTGCCCCATTCCTTCCGTTCGGCGCTGGTGCCGTTTCTCGGCCGCGTGCCCGAACGGATTGGCCTGCCCGGCCACTGGCGGGACTGGATGCTCACGCGGGTGGTCCGACCCCGCAACCTGGCGGGCCGCCGCCACCAGGCTTATGAATACCTGGATTTATTCTTTCCCGACGCCACCCCGCCGCTGGAGCGGCCGGTTTTGACGGTGCCGATCGGCGCCGCTGAGCGGGCCCGTGAAACCATCGCCGGCCTGCCGGAACCCTGCGTCGGACTGATTCCGGGCGCCGCGCGCGGCCCATCCAAACGCTGGCCCGAAGAGTCGTTTGTCCGGCTCGGCCGGCGGCTTACCGGGGAATGGCGATGCGGGGTCGTCGTCATCGGCAGCCCCGCCGAGCAACCGTTGTGCGGGCAAATCGCAGGAGCAATCGGCCGGGGCGCGCTGGCCATTGCCGGGACGCTGACGTTGACTGAGTGGGTTGCCTTGCTCAAGGCCTGCCGGCTGGTTATCGGCAACGACAGCGGCGGGGTGCATGTTGCCGCGGCGGTGGGGACGCCGGTCGTGGTCATATTCGGCGTCACCGATCCGGCGCGGACAGGCCCGTTGGGCGCGACCCAGCGTGTGCTCCAACACAGCGCGCAGCGCGCGCGCGACGTGGCGCGGGCGAGCGCGGCGGCCACGGAAAGCCTGGCGGCCGTGACGCCGGACGAAGTGTACAAGGCCGCGATCGAGTTGCTGGAGGGGCAGGCGATCACGGGATTGGTGCGGTAAGATGGAGCCGACCCGGGTCATGCGCTCCGCCTTCCTGGTCGGCGCGTTCACCCTGCTCAGCCGCGCGTTAGGGCTGGTCCGCGACTTCCTGACCGCCGGCTTTTTCGGGACCTCGCTGGCCATGTCCGCCTTTGTGGTTGCCTTCCGCATCCCCAACCTGTTTCGGGCGCTGTTCGGCGAGGGCGCGCTGTCCTCGGCCTTCGTGCCGGTGTTCATGGCGACGCGCCGCCAAGCGGGCGAGGCCGCCGCCTGGGAGCTGGCGCGCAAGGTCATCTCATTGGTTGGGCTGGCCTTGCTGGCGGTGGTGCTGGCCGGGATTGGCGGGCTCACCGTGGCGCAACACCGGCCGGACCTGGGCCCCAAGGCGGCGCTGATCCTGCCGTTGGCGCGGATCATGCTGCCGTACATGATGTTTATCTGCCTGGCCGCCCTTTCCATGGCGATCCTCAATTCCTATCACCAGTTCACATTGCCCGCGCTGACGCCAAGCCTGTTGAACCTGATCTGGATCGGTTTCGTGCTGGGGGTGTGCCCGCGGCTGGGCGCGACCCCGGATGAGCAGATCTTTGGCGTCGCCTGGGGGGTGTTCGTCGCCGGCGTGGTCCAACTCGGCATCCAGATGCCGGCGCTGATCCGCCGCGGATACCAGCCCGGATTCCAACTGGATTTGCGCGACACGCGGGTGATTCGCGTGTTCACGCTGATGGGCCCGGCGGCGCTGGGCCTGGCGGTGACGCAGGTCAATGTGATGATCAACAGCCTGCTGGCGGTCTGGATCGGGCCCTGGGCGCCGGCCGCGCTCTTCTATGCCGAGCGCCTCCTGTATTTCCCGCAAGGCATCCTGGCCACGGCGTTGAGCACCGTGCTGTTGCCGGTGCTCTCCAGCCATGCCGCGCACGCGCTGCACGGCGAAATCCGCCAGACCATTCAGCACGCCCTGCGCAACCTGTTCTTCGTCATGGCGCCGGCCAGTATCGGCCTGCTGGCCCTGGCAGAGCCCATCGTCCGGATGATCTTCGAATGGCAGCGGTTCGACGCCGCTTCGACGGACCTGACCGCCCTCGCCTTGAAGTTCTACGCGCCGGGCCTGCTGGTTTTCTGCCTGGCCAAGGTGTTCGTTCCGGCGTTTTACGCCATGCAGGACACCCGCACCCCCGTGCGGATCGGCCTGATCTGCGTGCTGCTGAATTTCATCCTGAATGTGACTTTCATCCTGATCTGGCCCCTGCGCTGGAAACACGCCGGGCTGGCCTGTGCCACGGTTATCTCGGAGGGCATTAACGGGGTCACGCTGGCGGTGTGCCTCCAGCGGCGTTTGGGCGGATTGGACTGGCGCGCCGTGGGCGGCAGCATGGCGCGCTCCCTGTTGGCCGCGGCGCTGATGGGACTGGCGGTAGCGGCGCTGCATGGCGTCTTCGCGCGCTTTCTGGCCGGCGTGGCCCTGCCGGCGAAAATCACGCAGATCATTGCGGTTTTCGCCAGCATCGGGCTGGGCGGCGCGATCTACCTGGCGGCGGCGGCTATTCTGCGCTGCCCGGAATTGGGCGAAGTGCGGCAGGCGCTGGCCAGCCGCCGCCGCCGCGCGGTCGCCGCTGTGGAGCAGGGCGCGGAGCAAATCGCCGAGGAATAATCCGCCGCTGGCGCGTTCCTTGCCGCGCGCGGCTTCAGTCTGCGCTGCTCTTCGGCGACCGATGCGGAGCCAACCCATTTTTACCGGCTTGAGCCCTTGTCTTTTTTAGGTTAATCAGCATGATGTCGCTTGCATATCATCGCTCGAGCAGCATGGAGGTGGCGGGTGAACGGGATGAGATTGCTTGGACTGGCGCTGGTGTTGGGGTTTGCGGCGAGTGCCGCTGACGCGCAGACGATCCGGTATGTATGGACCAACAGCCCTGAGGCCGCGCCCCCGTATACGAACTGGAGCACCGCGGCCCACACCATTCAGGAGGCGGTGGACGCCTGTGCCACTGGCGATGTGGTGGTGGTGACCAATGGGGTGTATGACACGGGCGCCCGTCCGATGCCAGGCTACACTGCCGCCTGCCGCGTGCTGATCACCAACGGCGTCCAGGTGGTGAGCGTTAACGGCCCGGCGGACACCATCATCAAGGGCGAAGGGCCCGCCGGCGGGACGGCGGTGCGGGCCGTCTTCCTGGCGGAGGGGGCAACCCTCTCCGGCTTCACGCTGACCAACGGCGCGTCATCCACCTCGGGCTGGCAGTATTTCGACATGGCCGGGGGCGGCGCCTTCATCCGGCTCAGCGGGATTATCTCCAACTGCGTTATTGCCGGCGGCGACAGCGGCCGCTACGCCGGCGGCGTGATGTGCTCTTCGGGTGGTCAGGTGTTGGATTCGACGATCATCGGCAACCATGCCACGAACTACGCCGGTTCGGGCGGGGGAATCTTCCTGCACAACGGCGGCAGCGTACGCGGCTGTGTGATCGCGGAAAACGATTCCCACTGGAACGGCGGCGGCGTGGATGTCAGCTACTCGGGCACGGTGGTGCAGTGTGAGATCCGCGGCAATATAGCCAAGACCGGCGACGGCGGCGGCGCGGAGCTGTACTACGGCGGCGCCATCAGCCACTGCCTGATCTACAGCAACCGCGCGGGCGGCACGACCGAGTACGACGGCGGGGGCGGGGTGAGTTGCTTCTTCGGGGGCAGCTTGAGCAATTGCGCCCTGTATGGGAATGTCTCCGCCGGGCAGGGCGGCGGGGTTCGGGGAACTTTTGGCGGCGCGCTGTTCAACTGCTCGCTATTCGACAACGAGGCGCCGCTCGGCGGCGGCCTGTATGGCAACTATTCCATCACCAGCGCCAACAACGTCATCTATTACAATCGCGCGTTCGTCGGGCCAAACCTCGCGACCAACGGCGGCGGCCACGTTTTTGTGGCGAACTGCGTCACGCCCGCGCCGGGGCCGAGCGGCGGGCATGTCACCAACGCGCCGTGGCTGGCCGGCGCGGCCAACTGGCACCTGCTGACCAATTCGCCTTGCATGGATATGGGTTCCAACGTCTTCGCGGCCGGGATTGGAGTGGACCTGGATGGCGAGCCGCGCATCCTGGGCGCGGCGGTGGACATCGGCTGCGACGAGGTTTACGCGGCCGGCCTGACGGGCGCGGTGTACGCGGCGATCCGCGTGGCTCATACCCAGGTGGTGGCGGGGCTGCCGCTCACCTTCTACTCGGACGCGCGGGGCAAGGTCGGTCGAACCGCATGGACCATCCAGACCGACGGGGCCGTGCGCGGTGCGACGAACACCTATTCCGAAACGCAGGCCTGGACAAACCCGGGTGACTATGCGGTGACGCTGGCCGCTTTCAATAACGATGGCTTCGCCGCGGCCACCGTGACGGTCCAGGTACTGGCCGGGTTCACCAACTACGTTGCGACGAACGGCACGGCGGTGGCGCCCTACCTCACGTGGGAGACCGCGGCGACGAGCGTGTACGACGCGGTCACGGCGCTGCCCCCCGGCGGGGTGACGCTGATTTCCAACGGCGTGTTCCGTGAGGCGCGCGAAATCGTCATCGCCAAACCGTGCGCGGTCCGCAGCGTCAACGGCCCGGCGGCAACGACCATCAACGGCCTGGGGCTGCACCGGATATTCCAGATCGTCGGCGAGGATGCCCGCCTGCACGACCTGGCGCTGAGCGATGGCTTTGTGGGATCGGGGTCGGGCGGCGGGGTCCGCCTGGACATGGCCGGGGTCTTGAGCAACTGCTGGATCACCACCTGTCAGTCCGCCAACAACGGCGGGGGCGCGTACGTGAGCGGCGCGGCCATGCTGCTCGGATGCTTGTTCGCCAGCAACGGCGCCTCCTCAAGCGGCGGGGGCGTGTACTTCGACCAGGGCGGCACGGCCGCGTGCGTGCGCTTTGAATACAACAATGCCAACAGCTACGGCGGCGGCGCGTACTTCAACCGCGGCGGCGCGGCGGACGATGCGGTCTTCCGGGGCAACTGGTGCGGTAGCGGCGGGGGCGGCGCCTATTGCAACTACGGCGGCGCGCTGCGCAACGGGCTCTTCCTCGACAACACCGGTTACTATGGCGGCGGCCTGCATCTCAATTATGGCGGCGTGGCCTTGAACCCGCACCTGGCGGGAAACCGCGCGGACCACTCCGGCGGCGGCGCGTACGTGTACGGTTCCACGCACGGGTACCTCGTGAACGCGACCGTCCAGGGCAACACCGCCGCCGTGCGCGGAGGCGGGGTCTACGCCAGTTCCGGCGGCCGCATCCGCAACTCGATCGTCTACTACAACGAGGCGCCGCAGGGGGCCAACTATTACAACGAGTACAGCGGATTCCAATACGACACCTGCTGCCTGACCCCCGCGCCGGCGTCCGGCGGCATCAATATCATCACCAACGCGCCGCTCTTTTCCGGCCGGCGGAACCCGCACCTGATGGCCGGTTCGCCCTGCCTCGACGCCGGCTCCAACGCCTACGCGGTGGGCATCGCCGTGGACGTGGATGGCGAGCCGCGCACCAATAACGCGCGGGTGGATATCGGTTGCGACGAATACTGGAGCGCGGGAATGACGGGGACGTTGACCGTTGCGATCATCGCGACCTACACGACCGCGGTGGCCAACACCGCGCTGCCGTTCACGGCCGACGTGGCGGGAAAGGCCGATACGCTCGGCTGGCAGTTTGGCGACGCCGGCGCCACCAACCTTTTCACCAACGCCCTTGCCGTCAGCTATGCGTGGCCGGCGGCGGGGGTTTACCCGGTCGTTCTGTCCGCTGCAAACCTGGACGGGACGGCGGCGGCAACGGTAACGGTGACGATCGTGGATGCCTACACCAACTACGTGGACGCGGCCAACTCCGCGCCGGTTGCGCCGTACACCAACTGGGAGACGGCGGCGACTAACATTCAGGAGGCCGTCGCCGCCGCGCCGGTTGGCGGCGTGGTGGTGATCAGCAACGGCCTGTACCTCCAAACGAGCGAAGTGCTGGTCGCCAAGCCCGTGGCCATCCGGTCGGTTAACGGGCCGGAGACGGTCACCGTGGATGGGCGCGGTAATCAGCGGGTGTTCAACATCAGTGCGGCCGGCGTCGGGCTCGCGGGGCTGACCATCACCAACGGGAACAGCGGGGGCAACGGCGGCGGCGTGCTGTGCGTCGGCGGCACGGTCATCACCAACTGCCGGATCGTCAACTGCCTGGCGGAAAACGGCGGCGGGGTGTACTTCAACGGCGGGGGAGCGCTCTACCAGTCGCGGTTGGCAGGCAACCAGGCGAACACGGCCGGCGGCGGGATCTACTGCCTGCTGGGGGGCGAGGTGCAAGGCTGTGTGTTCTACAGCAACGCCACCATCGCCACTTCATCGGGCGGTGGCGGCGGCGCTTATGTGCACACCCTCGGCAATTTCCGCGATTGCATCTTTACCAATAATCGCGCGGCTTACCGCGGCGGCGGCGCGTATCTTTACTATGGCGGCATGTTGAGCAACTGTCTGGCGGTGGGCAATCGGGTGAGCGGCTGGTCCAGCTCCATCGGGGGCGGCGGTATCGCCCTGGTTTACGGCGGCCTGGTGCAGAACTGCGTCATCAGCAACAACATTTCCGGCTACAACGGCGGCGGGGTGTTCCATTACTACGGCGGCACCGTACTGGACAGCGAGATCGTCGGCAACACGGCGGACCGCCGCGGGGGCGGAGTGTACTTCGATTCAAGCGGCACGCACCGGCGCAACCGCATCGCCGGCAACACAACGAGTTGGGAAAACGGCGGCGGGGCCTACTTCGCGCGCGGCGGCCTGGTGGCCGACTCCACGCTTGCGGATAATCGGGCGGACAACGCCTCGGGCGGCGGCGCATACGTGGACCGCGCCGGCGTGGTGCTGAGCAACTGCCAGGCGATCGGCAATTCCAGCCGGCAGGGCGGCGGGTTTTACGTCAGCGGCTCCGGCCGGGCGCTGGATTGCGCATTTCGCGCCAACCGCGGCGGGTGGTCCGGCGGCGGCGCGTACCTGGACGGCGGCGGGCTCCTGGCCGGGTGCGTCTTGAGCAGCAATGCGGCCGGTCAGGGCGGCGGCGCGGCCATTTCGGGGACCGGCGCGATCAGCAACTCCGTCATCACCGGCAATACCGCCAACGACGGCGGCGGCGTCCATATTCTTTTTGACGGCCGGGTGGTCAACACCTATGTGGCTTACAATCTGGCCACCAACCTCGGCGGCGGCATCTGCCTGAACGCCTGGGGCTCGGCGGCCGAGGTCATCCACTGCACCATCGTCAACAATCTGTGTCACTTCCGCGGCGGGGGGTGCTGGGGCGATCCCGGCGGCGCGCTCCGGAACTCCATCGTGTACGATAACCAGGCCGTGTTCGGGCCAAACTGGTACCACGATGGCGCGGGCCCGGCCTACGCGTACTGCGCCGTCACCCCGGACCCCGGCGGGATCGGTAATATCACCAATCACCCCTGGCTCGCCGGCCTCGCCAACCCGCACCTGCTGACCAACTCGCCGTGCGTGGACGCGGGCAACAACGCCTGGGCGGTGGGCCCGGATATAGACCTGGAGCCCCGCATCGGGGGCGCGGCCGCGGACATCGGCTGTGACGAGGTGCACGCCACCAACCTGGTCGGCGGCCTCACCGCCGCCATCCTCGCCAACGCGACCAACGCCATCGTGCAGACGCCGCTGACCTTTGTTTCGGACGTGCAGGGCCGCGTTGCCGGCCTGACGTGGAGCGTGGACACGGGGGCGGGCCCGATCGGCTTCACCAACGTGCCCAGCGTGGAACAGTCCTGGAACAGCCCCGGCGATTATGCGGTGGTTTTGACGGCGTGGAATCTGACCGGCTCCGCGGCCGCCACGGTCACGGTTCACGTGATGGAAGCCATGACGAATTATGTGGCTCCGGGCGGCGGGCACGTCTGGCCGTTTGCCTCCTGGGCCAACGCCGCGACGACCATCGCCGACGGAGTAGCGGCCGCCGCGGCCGGCGCCGTTGTCCTGGTGTCCAACGGCGTCTATCGCGAGGTTCCGGCGGTGTTCGTGGAGAAGCCGCTGACTATTCGGAGCGTGAACGGCTGGGAACACACGCTGATGGACGGGCAAGGCAACTACCGCTGCTTCTTCGTGCTGGACACCAATGTCCTGATTGAGGGTTTCACCTTCACCAACGCCATGGCCCGGGCGGATGCGTTCGGCGGCGGCGGTGGCGTGCTGCTCAACGGCGGCGGTGTCGTGCGCCATTGCCGGTTTGCCAGTTGCGGCGCCGCCCAGTACGGCGGCGGCGTGGTCTGTTACTACGGCGGCTCCGTGCAGAACTGCTGGTTCACGGGGAACACCGCGATGTTCGGCGGCGGCGCGCTCTGCTACTATGGCGGCGAGGTGGTCAACGCCACTTTCGTGGACAACCGGGCCTTCGCCCAGGGCGGCGGCGTCTACTGCGAGGGCGGCGGCGCGGTGCGCAACTCGATCCTGTATTACAATCATGCCGCGATGGGCCCGAACTGGCTGGCTGTGGGGAGCGACATTACCTTCGCCAACGTCTGCGCCACGCCGCTGCCGGCGGGTCCGGGCAACTTTGCCGCCGAACCCGGCCTGGCCTCGCTATACAATCCGCACCTGCTGACCAACGTCCCATGCGTCAACGCCGGGTCGAACGCCTATACCGCGGGCATTACCGTGGACGTGGATGGCGAACCGCGCATCTTCGGCGGTCGCGTGGACGTCGGGTGCGACGAGTTCTATCCGGCGGGCCTGACCGGCGGTCTGTTCACGGCCATTGCCGCGTCCACCTTCCAAACCACGCCCGGCGTGGCGCTGGATTTCTGGGCGGTCGTAGTCGGCAAAGCCGCCCGTACCGAGTGGCGGGCCCAGACCGCCGCCGGCCCGCGCGTGGTCACCAACGCGCTCATGCTGGCGCAATCCTGGGGAACAACCGGGGTGTATGAGGTGGTGTTGCGGGCCTGGAATAACGCGGGTTCCGCCGCCGCGACGGTCACGGTGGCGGTGGCCGACGCCGCGGTCCGGTACGTCGCGACGAACGGCCTGCATGTCGCGCCGTTCACCAATTGGACCGATGCGGCCACCAACATTGGGTCGGCGCTGGCTTGGGCGGCGGCGGGCGACACGATCCTCGTCAACACCGGCCGCTACGTCGAGAGCGCGGAACTGGTCGTGGACAAGCCGATCCTGATCAGCGGCGTCGGCGGGCCCGCCGTAACCGTGGTCAGCGGCGCCGCCGACCACCGTGTGTTCCGGCTCGACCACCCGCTGGCCGCGCTGGAGGGTCTTGGGATTGCGCACGGGGCCGCGCGGAACAGCCCCGGCGGCGAGGGCGGCGGCGTGGTGCTTAACGGCGGCGGCCGGGTGGCCGGGTGCCACATCTACAGCAACGATTCGCCGAACTACGCCGGCGGCGTCCTGTTGTACGGCGGCGGTATCATCACGAATTGTGATATTCGGCACAACACGTCGGAAGAGGGCGCCGGGGTGCAAATGTTCAACGGCGGCCTGGTAACGGGCAGCCGGGTCCGCTATAACCGAGCCGGCAACCGCGGCGGCGGCGTGTCCATGCTGTATGGCGGCACGGTTTCCAACTGCGCGGTCCAGGGTAACGAGGGCAACGTCGAAGGCGGCGGCGTGGCATTTTACGAAGGTGGCGTGTGCGTCAACAGCGCCATCGAAACCAACACGGCGTCGGAGGGCGGTGGGGCGTATTTCTACGTGGATGGCACGCTGCTCAACTGCGTCGTCGCGAGCAACTTCGCCTGGAGCATGGGCGGGGGGGTGCGCACCTAC
>CAZMXS010000056.1:0-31403 GCA_964570325.1 uncultured Verrucomicrobiota bacterium
CGGACAGGAACCGCCACAGGCGCTGCGCTGCTTGCGTTCCGAGTAAGAGTACGAGCCACGAGTACGAGGGGATGAGCCATCGCGCAAGCAAGCGTCCCACGACCGGCTGGCCGGCTGGGCGCGGGGAAAATCACGCCCCACCAACGGCGGGCGTCGCGTTCGGCGCATTGGGTCGGGCGAGTCCGCGAGCCCCCAAACGGGAGCGCGTCAGCTTGGCCCGGCGGCCAGGCGGAACGGGGGCCGCTGGACTCCTGTCCGCGGCCCCCGTGACAACGCCGCAGACGGGCCAGGATCACGCGCGAACCGTTTGGCCCAAGGCGCCGGACAGGAACCGCCACAGGCGCTGCGCTGCTTGCGTTCCGAGTAAGAGTACGAGGCACGAGTACGAGAACAGACTGTGGCTTGCCCATTGCCGGCGCACCTGTTACGGTCATCTCCATGCGCACACGATGGCTGCTGCTGCCCATGCTGCCGGCCCTGTTCCTGATTGGTTGCAGGACGGCCACGCCGCCGGCGGCGATACCGGATTGTCTGGCCCCCTATTCGTTCACACCGGAGCAAAACCGGTTTTTTGATGAATTGCAGCGCCGCATCGTCAATTACTTCTGGACCGAGGTCTATCCCGAGACCGGCATCGCAATTGACCACACGGAAAACCGGACCGGCAAGGTCGCCGCCACCGGATTCGAGCTGGCCGCCATTTGCATCGGCGTCGAACACGGCTGGATCCCCCGCGCCGATGGCTATGCGCGCGCACGGCAAATCCTGCACGCCTTCTGGGACGACCCGGCCGATCCCGCCGACCCTTTTGCGGAAGGACGATTCGGACTCTATTGGCATTATCTTGACGGTAAAACCGGGCGAATGCTCCCGCTGGATTGTGTCGCGATGTGCGATAGCGCTGACTTCATCGCCGGCGCCGTCGTGGCCGGCGAGTATTTCAAGGACACCGAAGTGGCCACCCTGGCGCGCCGCATCTATGATAATGTGCAATGGGACCAGTTCGTGTCTCGTAACCCGGACGGATCGCCTGGCCTGCTTTCTTTCGGGTGGGTGCCGCGCGGTGTCTCGGAAAACTACCCGGACACGGATGGCCTGCTCGGCTTCAACATGGTCGGCTTCGCGGATAATTCCCTGCTGATCTACGCCCTCGCCCTCGGTTCCGATACTCACCCGATCCCGCCCGCCACTTGGGAACAATACGTGGATTCCTTCGGCTTTGATGAATACGGCGGCTTTGCTTGCGCGATGGCCGGCGCGCTGTTCTGCCGGCAGGTGCCCGCCGCCTTCATTCCGTTCAGCCGTCTGCGCGACCGCAAGCTGGACTACTTCCTTGATACCGTCAACGCGATTTTGGCCGACCGCGCTTTCAACATGCAGGAAAACGGCTATCCACCGGAACTCTGGGGCCTGACCGATTGCTTCGGCCGGGACACCTATTCCCATTCGGCGCCGCCCGGCTCCATCATGAACGATGGCACCGTCGGCTGCACCGCCTTCGCCGGCGCGCTGCCACATGTCCCCGCGCCCGCCTGGAACGCGATGCAGTACGTCCTCCAACGCTACAGCAACCGCGTCTGGGGTCGCTACGGCTTCACCAGCTCGGTCAACGCCCGCAACGACTTCGTCAGCCCCCTCTATGTCGGCATCGAATTAGGCCCGCTAATCATGCTGATCGAAAACGCGCGCAGCGGCCTGATTTGGGATCTGTTCGGACGCACGACCATCACGAGCAATTTCGTCCGCCGCGCGCGCATGAGCGGCGTGGTGGACGACTTCGAACTGCCGCCGGAAGCGCCCCCCTATGCCGTCTGGACCGCAACCGGCGGCGCCGTGGCCGCCAGCGATGACCGCCCCCAGCATGGCCGCCGGTGTCTTGCACTACAACCATCTAATGACCCGACTTCCAAACAAGAAATGCGTATTGACGGCGTATTGACCCGAAACAACCTGCATCAGTTTCATTTCAATCAGTATCTTTCGGTGTGGACACGCGACTTTGAATTGGGGCGCTGCGAAATGATCTTGGACGGCCGCGCGGTCGCGTTGAAAACGATCGGCTCATTGACTGATGGCGAATGGGTGGACCATTTCTTCGCGGTGCCCTCCGCCCCGTCAACCGCCGCTATTTGCGGGCTCCGGTTGACAGGACGAGTGGCGGGCGCAACGCCGGCCATAGACAACCTGTCGCTTGAAGCACGTGCGCAACTTCAGACGCTGCCCGCCGTCACCGACCTGCGCGCCCGCCCGGCCAAGGTTCCCGGGGCCGTCGCTGTGGAATGGACGGCGCCGGCCGACGAGGAAGGCCGCGGCGCCGCCGCTTTCCGCCTCCGGACCGCGCCGGCGGATGGGCGCGGGCCCGCGACAGAAACGATTCTGGCGCCAAACGCGCCGGTCGGCGGAACGGAGCGGCACTTGCTGCCGGCGGCCGGCGGCCAGCCCGCTCAATTTGCCGTCGCCGCGATTGACGAGCGGGGACGGCGCGGGCCGTGGTCGAATACGGCGGAGACCACGCCCGCGGCGGGGACGCTGGACCTGCTCATCAGCGATTTCGCGGCCGGCCCGGGCAACGCCCTGGTGAACTGGAACACCAACTGGACATTGCGAGTGGCCGATAATGGGTGCGGCGGACGATGCCTGTGCATTAACTATAAAAAGGCCAGCAGTTGGGATTATTTCTTCCTCAAGGTGGACCCGCAGATGGTGGCGCTGCACCGATATATTGAGGTGGACGTGCGCGGACGGGTCCGATTGCTGGGCAAACTCTGGTGCCGCGACGGTTTCGAGCAGGATCTGGACGCGCTGGATTCAACTTCGGACACCGTCTGGACCACGCTGCGCTTCGACACGCGGAAAGCGCCGCTGATCCGGCCGGGCCGCGATGAAGTGCGGCGATTTTTGTTGTTCGTTGAACCGGGCCGATGGGGCGTCGAGGGATCGTTCTGCATTGATCGGCCGCGATATAGTAATTAGCGAGCCGCTGGTTTTAATCAGTTATCGGCGCGGCCGCTGACAAGAAAACCGGCACCTGTCTCTCACCCGAAATACCGATCCGAGATTTCTCGTTCGCGCGCGACTATTCCTCCGCTACGCAATAGAACCGGCGGTTAATCCCGGAAACCTGATCCGTGTACACATTCTGCGGCGGTGTGGCCGCGATGTGCGGCCGCAACGTCTGGAAGCCATCGGCGACAACCGGCGCATAGAGCAACGTGTAGTGCGCGCCCGCCACACTCCGCCAGCGCAATACAAACTCGGTTCCCGCGCCGGACATACGGTTGGTCGTCAGGCTGAACGGATAGCTCAGCACATGGAATGTTTCGCTGATGCCGGACCAGTTGGCGTTGGTCCCGGTCACCCGCAGGCAAATGGCGGTCGCCGGCCCCGCCACGGCCACCTGACCCGCCCAACAACCATTGGTGAAAACGGGCAGATTCGTGGGTGCGACCGCCGGCGGAGGCGGCGCGCTGCCCAGTCGGATGGCCGGAAAAGCCACGGATACTTGCGGGGGCGGCGTATCACCCGACCAGGCCAGCGGATTCCCGTAACCACTGTCGGTTGTGTAGTACAACGTGCGCGAGACAAGGCCCGAGCTAAGCGCGCTAATACCGTTTTCCGTGTAGGCGGAGTTGTTGAAACTGAAATCAATAAGCAGGTTGCTGACGCCGTTATAGGCAAAGGTATTGGTGAATACGAAAGCGATCCAACCCGTGCTGGTGACCGTGGGATGGGCCTGGTACACCGTCGTCCATCCGTCGCTTTCCCATCCCGGGGAGGGCGGATAGGCCGCCAGCGGTGTGTGTTTGATTCTAATGGTGCAGTTGCTGAGCATCTGGAGCGGCTTGGTCTGGATATTGACGGCCAGCGCGCGCAGCGTTTTGGCTGCGCCCAGCTCGTTGGTCAGATAGATTACCTGGGTGCGGGCATCGTGATAATACGTCGGGAAGGGCATGGCCCAGGCCCCATGCTCGGGGCCGACCTCAGTCCACCGCACCCACGGATCCACGCGCAGCGCCGCCCGCGCCGTATGCCCGGTCGCGAGCGAATCAAAGACGTTGACGGCCGCGACCTGCACCGCGAACAGTTGGCCGGTCGTCTGGGGTGAGGGCTGATGATTGAAAACATAGTGGTCAATCCCCAGCGGGCCGGCGGGCGGGGCCACCAGAAACACGCGCGCGCCGAGGCCGGTGGGCGCCGAAAAATACTGGGGGATATCCTTGTAATAGCGCTGGGTGTAAGCAAAGGCGGATGCTTCTTGGAACGACACATAGCCATCGCGGTTGGCATCGGCATCGCATGCCGCGCCGTCCAGCCACGGCTGGACCCCGGGGTAGAAGCCGCGCATCGCGGCGGTCCAATAGTAACACCATTGATCATAGGTTGGCGACGTGCCGCCGGCCCATGAGGAAGCGTCGTTCGGCGCGGCCGTGGCGATCACGCGCTGGGGTTGATTCAGATCATTGATAAATCCGCCGCTAAAGCACTGCTCCATTACGAACAGGACCGGGCACGGGAAATTAGTGGTCAACTTCTTCAACGTCACATCCCGCAGCACCTGGTACATCCACAAGTTCAATTCCGTGTCCCAGTCGCCGCCGCCGGCGGTCGGGCCGCCGTGGTCGGTGAAAAAAACAAAAAGCTGATCGTTGCTGTTGAGGATCGTCCGCAACTGGACCAATGTGTTGCTCACCGCGGCGGCCGATCCTTCGTTGTCTATGTCCGTGTCGCCGTCGCCGTCCAGATCCACGGGAGAACTGGTGCCGTCGCTGCGGTCAATGGCCGGATTCGTCCCATCCGCGATCAACGCAAAAATATGCTGGTCGCTATATCCGTATTTTTTAGTCAGGGTGCTGTAGATGAACGCGGCGTCGCCCCAGTACCGGATGTGGTTGTTGTTGGTGTCGTAACCGCCCGAAACAATCACGGCATAACAGTTGGAAACGGCGCCGTCATAGCGGATGCCCGCCACCGCCGGCGGCGGGCCGTCCGGAGTGGCGGCGCGCGCCGGGGCCCGGTACGGGATCAACACCGGCAGGTTTTCCCCAACCGGGCCGGTCGGGGCGTCCGATTCCACCGTCAGCGGGGTCAGCGCATATTGCACGGCCACCGCCGTGAGATCCCGCGCCACGAACACGTAGCGGCAGGGGTGCGCCCAGTTGGCCGCCGGCGCGTCATCAATAAAGAACAGCCAGTAATCCGTCCACGGAGTGTGCACGGCGCGCCCGCCCCAGGTAACCAGCCGCGCATGGGCGGAATCCAGCGGCGTCAGCCAGCCGGAAAACTCGGCCGGTTCCGCCCGGTCGGTAAGCAACAGCGACGCAACCAATCGCCGTGCCGCTTCAAAATCCGCCGCCGGCTGCGCCGGCAAGCTGGAAACGGTCAGATAGAGTGGCTTAATGCCCGCCACGCGCCGCCGGACACCGAACTCATACATCCGACCGCCGATCACCGGGGTATAATGGAGCGACCACACTTCGCCGCCTCGGTCAACGGCACTCCGCACGGCCGGCGCCAGCTTCAGTTGATCAGCCGGCAGGCCGGTGGCCCGCGCGAACAATGCCGCCATAATCTCCGCCGGCGGCGCGGACGCCGGCGGCGGCGCGTCCGGGGTTGCGTCCGGCGCCGTCAGCCGCACACTGTCCTGTGCCAGCCGGTCGCCCCATGCGCGCGCGGCGGCATCCGGGGCGACAGCGGCCGCCGGCGCGATCAGCGCGAGCGCCAGCAAACCGGCCAGCCCCAACGACCGATATCGTTCGCGCACCTGTACCCCTTTTTTTGTTAACGACCAGCGCCCAGCCAGCGCCCGCACCCTGGCGCCCAAGTCTGTTGGGCGTTCTTTCTGAAAACCCCGTAGCCCGCGCGCTTTCGTTTTTATTTTACACCGCAATCCGACAGGCGTTAACACGCGGCACGTTGAAAATGCTTTCCGTCCGCCGGGCGGGCCGCTATGATTCGGGACAGGGCCAGGAAAAGAACTGGAGGGCATCATGTATCTTGTTGATTCATCGCCCAATGCAATAGTCCGGCAAATCCGCGCCGACCCGCCGCGAAAAGATGAAACACTGCTGATCTTGTTGGCGGAAAAGGGCCGGCCGGAACTCACGGATCTGGTCGCGGCCTTGAACACGATCCCGGTTTCATTTTTTGGCGGATTCTTCCCGGCGCTAATCGCTGAAGGCCGCCGGTATGACACGGGCGCCGTGCTCATTCGCCTGCCCCATCTGGCTCCGCCGGTGATGGTCGCCGGTCTGGACCAGGGCACGCTCGATCTGCCCGATTTCAAACTCCCGCCCGACGCGCTGGCGCGGCGGCCGACCGCCATTGTGCTGGTGGATGGGCTGGCCCCCAACATTGGTGCTTTCCTCGCCGAGTTGTTCCGCCGGTTTGGCGGTTCCATCCACTATCTTGGCGGCGGCGCCGGCTCTTTAAGCCTGCAACCGATGCCGTGCCTGTTCGGACCGGCGGGCGCCGCCGGCAACGCGGCAATCGTGCTGTTCACGCGCTGGGCCTCCGCGCTGGGCGTACGCCATGGCTGGGAAAAGGTGGCCGGCCCGGTCGTGGCCACGCGGACCCGCCGGAATGTGATCCGTGAGCTGAACTGGAAAAACGCATTCGCTGTTTACCAGGAAATCGTCAGCCGGGATCTCCAGACCCGCTTCACCCTGAAACAGTTCGCGGATGTCGGCCGGACGTACCCGTTCGGCATCGTCAAGGAGAACGCCGAGAACGTGGTGCGCGATCCGGTGAGCGTCAACGCGGCGGGCGAGATCGTCTGCGTCGGCGAAATCCCCGAGAACACCGCGTTGAATATCCTGCGGGGGCGCGCGGACCAGCTCATCGCCGCCGCCGGCCAGGCGGCCGCCGATTGCCGGCAACGGCATGCCGGCCCGGCGCGGTTGGCGCTGGTGGCCGATTGCATTTCGCGCGCGCTGTACCTGGGCGACCGGTTCGCGGATGAACTGCGGGCGGTCGGCGCCAGCCTGGATCACCCAGATTCCCCACTGGAGGGCATGCTGACGCTGGGCGAAATTTCATCCTTTGGCGAGGGCTTCCTGGAGTTCTTCAACAAGACCATTGTCGTGGGCGCATTATTCGATGAGTGAGCCGGAACCCCAGAACGTCGCGGCGGACATCGCGCGGCTCTATGAGCTGTCGCTGTCCGTCGGCCAGTCGCTGGATCTGCAGGCCGACTGCGATGGATTCCTGCGGACGCTGATGGCCCGGAAAAACCTGGGCTATGCCTCGGTCTGGATTGACGAAACCCTGTTGCAATCACCCGAACCGGATTCCGCGCCGGTCGGCGCGGAGGGCGGCAACTTGAAACTCGTCTATGCCAATCCGCAATCGCGGCCCGCGACGGACCAGATTCCGCCCGACCACCCGCTCCTGCGGGAGCTGGGCGAGCGCGACGCCCTCTCCGTCGCGGCCGCGGACCCCGGATTCGCCGCATTGCTGACCGAGCGCGATGTCCACCAAGGCGCCTTCCTGGTTTTCCGCCTCGGCCGGATCGGATTGCTCAAATTGCTGGCCACCAATCGGACACACGCCTTTCCGGAAACCGAGATCAACCAGTTGCGCAATGTCGTCGCCAAGTTCACGGTTTCGCTGGAAGGCTGCCTGGCCCACCGCCGATTGCGGCGCGAGGCGGAAGAGCGCCAGCGGGCGGAGAACCGGCTGCGGCGGGTCAATGAATCCTTTCTCCAATTCAGCCCGGACCCCATTCAGAACATCCAGCGGCTGACGGCGCTCTGCGGCGAATTGATTGGCGGAACCTGCGCCCTGTATAACCGCCTCGACAGCGACCTGCTGTGTATGGTTGGCCGCTGGCAGGCGCCGCCGGACCTGCCCCTGCTGGACCGCGCCGAGGGCCAGATTTGCCACGATGTGCTGGCGCACTCGCCCGAGCGCATTGTCGTGATCCGTAACCTCAGCTCCAGCGCCTACCGGCTGACCAGCCCGCTGGTCAACCGGCACGGGCTGCAGACCTACTGCGGCCGCACGGTCAGTTTTGACGGCCAGCCGCGAGGCGTCCTCGCCGTGCTATTCGCGGGCGATTTCGAGCCGGGACCCGGCGACCGCAAGCTGCTGAGTTTCTGCGCGGCCGCGATCGGCATCGAGGAGGAGCGGCTGGTCGCGCAAACCCGGCTGCTGACCCGCCTGCGCTATGAGAAAGGACTGGCGGCCTGCGCCCGCGCCCTGTTCGAGGCCGGCGATCTGCACGAGGCCCTGCGCCATCTGCGCGAGGCCGCGCTGGCCTGCCGCGTGCTGCTGGTGGAAAACATACGCGACGCCGCCCGCGGCCTGTGCACGCGCGTGGTCTGCGACGCCGGCACCACGCTGGCCGGCGACCAGCCCGCGCCGGAGTTCACGCCGCTGCCCGCCGCCTGGAGCGCGCATTACGAGCACTGGCGCGCGGAACTCAGCGCCGGGCGCTGGATCTGCGCGCGCGCCGGCGAGTTCGGCCCGGAAGAGCAGGCGCGCCTGGCCGCGCACAGCGTCCGCACCGCGCTGATCCTGCCGATTTTCGCCGGAGACGCCTGGTTCGGCTCGCTGATCTTCGCGCATCCCGACCCCGCCTTTGAGTGGAGCGAGGACGATGTCCGCCTGCTGCAGACGGGCGCCGGCCTCATCGGAACCTACCTGGAGCGGCGCCAGGCCGCCGCGGCGCTGGCCCAGAGCGAGGACAAGTACCGCAACGTGGTCGAGCGGGCCAACGACGGCATCCTGATCATCCAGGATGGCGTCGTGAAATTCGCTAACCGGGCGCTGGTGCGCCTGACCGGTTTTTCGCTGGAGCAGGCCCTCGGCGTTTCGTTCCTGGATTTCATCGCCCCGGATGAGCGGGCCCGGGTGGGCGAGCGCTACCAGCGCCGGATGGCCGGCGAGACGGTACCGCCCGTTTACGAAACGGTGATCATGCGGCCCGATGGCACACGTTTTGAGGTCGAGGTCAACGCCGGCCTGACCACCTATGCCGACCGGCCGGCCGACCTGGTTTTTGTGCGGGACGTCACCGAGCGCCGCAAGACCGAGCGCGAGCGGGCGCGCCTGGCCATGGCGGTCGAACAAACCGCCGACGCCGTACTGATTACCGACCAGAACGGCGACATCCTTTACGTGAATCCCGCGTTCGAGCGAATCACCGGCTACGGGCGACACGAGGTGCTGGGCCGCAACCCGCGCCTGCTCAAGAGCGGGCGGCAAACGCCGGCGGTCTACCGCGAGCTGTGGACCACGATCCAAGCGGGCCGCACCTGGCAAGGCCGGTTCATCAACCGGCGCAAGGACGGCGCCGCGGTCACGTGCGACACGACCATCACGCCGATCCTCGACGAGGGCGGCGCGATCATCAGCTTCGTCGGCGTCCAGCGCGACGTTACGCGCGAACTCGAAATCGAGCAGCAGTATTATCAAGCGCAAAAGACCGAGTCCGTCGGCCGGCTGGCGGGCGGTATTGCGCACGACTTCAACAATATCATGACCTCGATCCTCGGGTTCGCGACCCTGGCCATGGATGGGCTGGACTACTCCCACCCGATCCGCGAAAATCTGAAGGTCATCGTCAAGGAAGGCGAGCGCGCGGCCAACCTGACCCGGCAATTGCTGGCCTACAGCCGACGGCAGATGATGGACATCCGCCCGCTTGACATCAACGCGTTGCTGCTGGACATGCAGACGTTGCTGCACCGCCTGCTGGGCGAGGATATCGAGCTGGTCATCCAAACGGACGAGCGCGCCGGGCGCGTGCTGGCGGACCTGACCCTGCTCAAGCAGGTGATCATGAATCTGGTCGTCAATGCCCGCGACGCGATGCCCCGTGGCGGCCGGCTGTCTATCCGCACCGCGCACGTCACACTCGACCCCGCCTTCTGCGCCGGCCGTAAATCGCTCAAGCCCGGCGACTACGTTCTGCTGACCGTCCGCGACACCGGCGCCGGCATGACCGCCGAGGTCAAGGCGCACATCTTCGAGCCGTTCTTTACCACCAAGCCGGTCGGCCAGGGCACCGGGCTCGGGCTCGCCAGTGTTTACGGCATTGTCCAGCAATTCAAGGGCGCCATTGATTTCCAGAGCGAGCCGGGCGCAGGCACGCTGTTCATGGTCTGGCTGCCGCGCGATACCGCCGCCAACCAGACCGGCCCCATCGAGGCGCCGGCCGCCGCGCCCCCCATCACCGGCGGCCGCGAGACCATCCTGGTGGCCGAGGACGAGGACGTGCTGCGCCGCTTTGTCTGCCGTATCCTGCGGGATCTGGGCTACACCGTGCTGGAAGCCGACAACGGCCTGACCGCCGTCGAAGTGGCCGCCCGTTGCGCGAGCCCGATTGACCTGTTGGTGACCGACGTGGTGATGCCGAAGATGAGCGGGCCCGAATTGGCGCGGCGGCTGGCCGCCGAGCGCCCCCCGTTCAAGGTGATCTACATGTCGGGCTTCACCGAAACGGCGATCGCCGAACACGGTATTGTGCCCGGCGATGTTACCCTGATCCAAAAGCCGTTCAGCCACGAGCAGCTCGCGACGCTGGTCCGCCAGAAACTGGACGAGGAAACGCCATGACCGTGATCGCCTCCGCCGGCAGCGGCGCATCAAAGGAACGCGCGGCGCTGATGGGCGTGATCGCCGGCCTGGTGGACACGCTGGTCACCCTGCTCTGCCTGCTGTTGTCGCAATCCACCGTCATCCTCGCCGACTTCTTCAAGACCGCCCTGGAGTTCATTGCCGTCCTGATGGCCTGGTTTGCGATCCGCCAGATTGAGCGCGGCGCGAAACACCAGTACGACTACGGCCTGGACAAACTCGAAAACATCTCCAGCCTGTTTGTCAGCCTGTTGATGATCGTCTGCCTGGCGGTGATCATCTTCAGCGCCATCCGCAACCTGCTGCACCCCGCGCACATCAGCGGCATCGGGGTTACGATCAGCATCATCTCCCAGGTCGTCTATGCCGCCGTCAATGGCGGGTTGTGCTGGAAAAACTACCACGCGGCCCGGGCCGAGTCCTCGCCCATCATGGCGGCGCAGGCGCGGCTTTTCCTCACCAAGGCCGCCGCCAATATATTCATCCTGGCCTCGCTGGGCCTCAGCACCTTGCTGGCACGGTTCAGTTGGGCGACGGTCATTGACCCGATTTCCTCGCTGATCATCGCAGGCTCCATCCTGCTGGCCGCGCTGGGCATCTTCAAAAGCTCGGTCTATGATCTAATGGACCGCACGCTGGAGGAATCCCACCAGATCTTGATCCTGCGCGAGTTGACGCGGCATTTCGACGATTACCATGCCCTGCACGGCATCCGCTCGCGCCGGGCCGGCAGCCAGGTCTTCATCGAGATTGCCTTGGAATTCGCGCCGGACCGCCCGGCCGCCGAAGTGCATGCCGTGGCGGAAAAGCTACGCCAGGCCATCGAAAGCAAAATTTTCCACAGTCGCGTCAGTATCTGCCTGGCCATGCACCCGGCGGATGAACCCGCGCATGGGGAAGGCTGAACGGCCGGGGCCGTTCCCGTGGCGCCCCGCGCCGACTGGACGCGGGCCGCGGCACGGCGGGCGCGGGCCGGATTGGGGCGTGTCAACGCGCGCAGGGCAAAACGGCACGCCTCGTGGCGGGCGCGCCCGGCTTGGCCGTTGGTCGGGACCGGGACTCGGCTTTCGCGCGGCATGATCCACAGCCCGCCAGCCGGCGAATACCTTGAAGTAGAATAATGCAAGCCATGACTTCAGCCGCTCAATTCCCCCGTATTCTTGCGCCAGGCCGCATTCCCGCATTCGATAAATAAAACGATTATGGCCGCGCCGCCCGGATCGGACGAAATCCGATCGCGGCGTTAACATCCGTAGGCGCGACTTCCCTGCGATGGGCTACACGGCAGGTATCGGCATCCGAATCCCAGGCGCCCCCCCGAACAATGCGCTTGTCGCCCATGAGCGGCCCGCGCGGGTTGGCGGCGGCGGACTGGGCATAGTAATCCGAGTGCCACAACTGACCGCGGCCGCTGCAGATTGAGCAGTCCTCATGGCCGCCGCCGCCGCACCGGCCGCAGACCACGGACCCGGAACCTCCGCAACTGGGACACGCCAGGTTCCCCGCGCCGCTACAGGCCTCGCAGGTGGAATTGATCAGACCCGTTCCGCCGCAGTTTGCGCACGCAACCGAACCGGCTCCGCTGCAGGTCGAGCACAACTCATTCACCGTCCCGGCGCCGCCGCAGGCGCCGCAGGTCTCCTCCCCTGATCCGCCGCAAGTCGAGCAGGTTTGCTGGCCGCTGCCGCCGCAACTTGAACAAGTCACCTGGCCGACGCCGCCACACACGGGGCAGTCCGGATCATTCCCCCCGCAATAGGGGCAGACGACACTCCCGTTGCCGCCGCAGGCGCCGCAGGGCTCATTGCCGCTGCCGCCGCAACCGGTGCAGGTATAGAAGCCCAAACCACTGCATGCGGCACAGACGAGCTCCTCGAATCCCCCGCCGCTACAGGTCGGGCAGATGTCCAAACCGGAACCGCCACAAGCGCTGCATGGGCTTTCAATTGAACCGGTCCCACTGCACTCATCGCAGGTCACCCGCCCGGTTCCACTGCAGGTCGCGCAATCCGTATGGCCGATTCCGCCGCAGTCCGGGCAGGCAACCTGTCCAGCACCACTGCATGTATCACAGGGTTGCCGCGCCCCGTCGCTGTGGTCCCAGCACCACTCGCGCACGTTGCCGGCTATCTCAAACAATCCATAGCCTTGTCCCGGCAACGCGCCGCACGGGCAGGTGCAAGGCGCGCCCGCGTCATAATCCGGATGCCCGCCGCGCGTGGCGCTGACATCATACGCCTGGTTGGTGGTGCTGAAATAGTTGGCCTGTGTATGCGCAATGGTCGCGCCGAAAGCGAACCGCGCATCCCGCAATCCGCCGCGGGCCGCATATTCCCATTCCGCTTCGCAAGGCAGGCGATATCCGGACGCGCTCCAATCAACCGCATTACTGGACAAGTCCAGCGTGCCGGAGCGGTAGACCGTCGTTTGCGCCGCATCGGTGTAATAGCACGGCGTCAGCCCCTCCATTTCGCTTTTGGCGTTACACCATAAAACCGCATCGTGCCAGCAGATACACCCGGCGGGATAATCCGGGCCCTTGCCGTTCCCCGCGCAACCGATCGCATAGCCGTGGCCGAGGGCCCAATTCCGCCCCCGCTCCCATTCGCCCTGGGTTATCTCGCGCGCGGAAATGTAGAATGCGTCAAGCTGCACGGTATGCACCGGATCTTCGTTGAGTTCGCCGAACACATCCGCGGCGTGATCGCCGGCGCAATCGCCCATGCGGAAAATACCGCCCGGCACAAATACCATGCCGTCAGGCGTGGCGGGATCGAACAGCTTCGCCGAACAAACCTCCGCCGTCACCATCAGATGATCATAGTCATGCCAGTCGCCGCCGTTCATCAGGGTCATGGCAGTCTGTACCTGACACGTGGCGTTCAGCGGAGAATGGGTCCAGACCATCGTGCCATCGGCCTGGATCCGGGTAATTTGCGCGGTGGCGGAGCCCGCGACCCGGAAAAAGGCGGGGAACGATCCGGCCAGCGCGGCGCTGGCAACCATGGAGAAGCTGGCCAGACAGAGTGCATGCCATTTCATGGGGAAGCGATCTCCTTGATAAACAAACCCGGACGCGGAAGAGAACGATGGGTTGGCTGAATGATCAACTTCATACAACTAAATGAGAGCATACCTAGTCTTTGCAACAGACCGCGAGATCTTTTTCGTGTCCTGGCGGATGTGCCAGGGGCCGTTCATCCGCGGTGAACGACGGAGATTGGATAAGACCCTCGCGGCGGGGTATAATACATCAATATAAGGTGTCTGACGCTGCGTGTGGCGGTGGATGGTATCATCGGTATTTGCCATCGCACGGCGAAATCATGATTCGGCAATCAAACGGCAGATGAACAAACACATTGGAATAATTCTACTGCTCTTCATCAACATCCCGCATGCCGATGCCCGCTCCCCATATCGGGAAACGGTTGGTTTCCAGGTAACGTGGGATGTGGGCTACGGCTCCAACGTCTACGTTGTCGGCAGCCACCCCGATGTCGGCTCGTGGAGCCCGACCAACAACGCCGTCAAACTGCGCTGGACGGCGGGCAATGTCTGGACCGGACAAATCGGCATCCAGGCGGGGACCGTGTTGGAGTATAAATTCATCGCGCGCCATGCCGCCTCCAACCGCTACTGCGACGCGGCGAATGTGCTGTGGGAACCCGGCCCAAACCGCACCAACATGGTCGCCGCCCAGCCCGCGGCCGCCTATACCGGAAAAACCGTCTTCTATTACTCGACTTGGACGAATGTTTCGATCGTCTATCGCGATGGCGCTTCGTTCACGGGAAAAACGATGACCACCGCCGGCGCGGGCCGTTTTGGCGGGGAATATCTCTATCGCGTGGACCGGATCGGCGAAGCCGGCGAGGCGCTCGAGTTCGTTTGCAACGGCTATGCGGGCGGCGGGGTTCTCTGGGACAATCCGCTCTATTCCGATTTCAATAATAATTATTACACCGACCTCGACGTGTTTCTGCTTCAGGACAAGCAGATCTACAACTACTGGCCGCCGGCGACGGTCACCGGACCGCGCCTGCTGACCAACTGGGTTAATTCGACCGCGCCCGGCATTCCCGGTCGGAACATCCGGATCTACCTGCCGCGCGGGTACGACACGAACACTTGGAAACGCTATCCCGTTTTATACATGCATGACGGACAGAATATCTTCGCCGGCTCGGTTGTACCCGGCGAGTCGCCGGCCAACCAATGGAACCTCGACGAGATCGCGACCAAGGAAATCAGCCAGGGCCGGATGCGCGAGTGCATCATCGTCGGCATGGATAAATCCATCACCAACCGCGGGCGGGAATACACCCCGACGAATGACTTTGTCACGGGCGAGGGGCAGGGCATGGCGAATCAGCATATGAAGTTTGTCGTGGACAACGTACGCCCCACCCTGGATTACAACTACCGGACATTGAACGATCGCGGCAACACGCTGGTGGGCGGGTCCTCCCGCGGCGGGCTCTCCAGCATTTACCTGACCTACGACACCAATGTTTTCGGCGGCATGCTGGCGATGTCGCCCAGCCTGACCCGCGCGCCCAACTATACCGCGGCGCTCTATGGCAAGGCCAAACCGAACGCCCGGCTTTATCTGGACACCGGCACGGACGAGCACCTGCAGATTCCCGATGCCGATTATTGGAACAAGCCCTGGGAAGGCTATGATATTTTTCTCGGCCATGGCTGCGTGGTTAACCGCGATCTGCTAATGCGGATCGGTTGCGGCGCGGGGCACGATGAACTGGCCTGGCGCGCGCGGCTGCCAGCGGCCCTCCGTTATCTGCTCCCTGCCCGCGAAGAGCCAAACGCGCTGGCCATTCAGGAACACGCCCCGACGATGACCGTGGCGCAAGCCGGGCCGGCGGAGCGGATCCGGTTCTCGGCTTTCGCGCTTCAGGATCAGCGCTATATCGTCCAGCGAACCGGCAACCTCACCGGTAATTTCTGGTCCAACACCGTCGCGACCGTCCAGCGAATGCCTTGGGGTGAAATCGCGTTAACCAATGATGCCGGCGAATGGACCACCCCAGTCTTCTTCCGTTGGGCTGTATCGCCTGCATTCGATAAATGACCACATCCAGGATCTTTCCCGCACGCGCGGGCGCGGTCATCCCCGCCGCGGGATGAGCGTGATCCCGTAAACCGCCGCCGCATACAGCACGATCGTGGCGCCGGTCGCCGTGTCCGCATAATATGAAGTCACCAGCCCGGCCAGGCCCGCCGCCAGACCGATGACCACGGCCCAGCCGACATAGCCGGCCGTGTGACGCGCAAGGTTGCGCGCGGCAGCGGCCGGCAACAGCAACATGGCATTGATCACCAGCAGGCCAACCCATTGAATGCTGATCGTCACCACCAGCGCCACGACCAGCGCGAACAGCAGTTCGATGCGACCCGCGCGGATGCCGCGGCTGCGCGCCAAGGACGGACTGAGGCTGACCAGGAAGATACGATTAAAGAAAACCAGCCACACCACCGCCACGGCCCCGGCCATCAAGGCCATCCGGCCGATCTCCGGCGGGGTGATCGTCAGGATATCGCCAACCAGATAGCGCGAATACTTGTTGAACCCACCGCCGCGCGAGAGCAGCGCCACGCCGAGCGCCACGGCGCAGGCCATGACCAGCCCGATCAACGTGTCCATGGAGGCGGCGCTGCGGCGGCGCAGCCCGGCCAGCGCCAAAGTCAGCGCCGCCGCGAACAGGATCATCGCCCACAGCGGGTCGGCCAACCCGGCCAGCGCGCCGAGCGCAATGCCGGTTAGCGCCGCATGCCCGAGCGCCTCGGAAAAAAAGGCCATCTGGTTGTTGACCACCATGCACCCGAGCAGCGCAAATACCGGGGCCACCAACAGGACGGCCAACAAGGCCTGGCGCATAAATTCAAACTGGGCCCATTCAAAGGGCAGCAAGCCGGCCAACTGGTGCCAGAGCGTCATGCGCCGCCCTCCCGGTGCTTCCAGGCGGTGTGGGAAACGCCGTCGGCCTGCGCCTCGGCGGGAATCGCGAAGTCCATGCCGAAAGTCTGGCGCACCCGCGGGTCGGAAAGCACGTCCCGCGGCCGGCCGTCGCAGATGATCGTGCGGTTCAGGAAAACCATCCGGTCGGCCACGCGCGCGACCGCCGCCAGATCATGCGAGATCAACAGGATCGAAAGGTCATAGTTCATTCGCAGTTCCGAAACGGTCCGGTAAAAAAGCTCAATGCCGGCCGGATCCACGCCGGCGATCGGCTCATCGAGCAGCAGCAGGTCCGGCAAGGGTTGCAACGCCAGCGCCAGGAGGACGCGCTGGAGCTGCCCGCAGGAGAGCCGGCCGAGTTTCCGTTCCAGCAGGTCGGCGGCATCCACCGCGGCCAGCAGACGGCGGGTCGCCTCCTGGCGGGCGCGTGACCGGCCGGTCCAGAGCGGGCGGCGGGCCAGCGCCGCGGCGAACAGGTCCGCAACGGTGGCCGGCGCCGACCGATCGAGTTGCAGTTGCTGCGGGACGTAACCGATCCTCGGCCAGCCGAAGGCGGTCTGTCCATCCGCGCGCACGTAACTCAAGCGGCCGGCATGCGGAATCTCCCCCAGCATGGCGCGGAACAGCGTGGTCTTGCCGGCGCCATTCGGGCCGATGATGGCGGTCAACTCGCCGCAGTGGACGTGCAGGTTGATCCCTTCGAGAATGCGGGCCGCGCCCAGCGTGACGCCGAAGTCAACCAGCCGGGTGCAGCAGCCGCCGCAGGTCGCGCGCTCTCGGGTTGGGGAGGACATCGGCGCCGCTCCTCAGCCGCGGCGGCGGCGCGCGGCGCGCGGCGGCGGAGGCAGCGCGGCCATCATCGGCCGCGGCGGCGTCCGCACTTCGCGCGAGCCCAGCGATTCGCCGCAGACGGTGCAGCGATAATCGTGCAACTCCGCGTGCGGCAACACCAGCAGCAGCCGTTCCCGCACCGGGCGGGCCACGCGGCATCGCGGGCAATACAGTTCCGAAGCGGTCAAATTTTCAAATTGTTTCATCGGCACGGCCATATATTTATACGAAGCTGGCGGAAAATGGTATGTATTTGTGCGGCGCCGCTGAAATCCAAAGAATCTCGTTCCGGGCGCGGCGGAGGGACAAGCCAACCATTGCGGGCGGCAGGGGCCGGGGCCGGGGGCGCAAACAGAACTTTCCTGCTGCCGCGCGGGCCACTATAGTGCCGCGCGCGATGACAACTCCTTTATCCGTCCAATCACGCGATCTGCTGGCGGACTACCTGAATGAGTTCCCCACCGGCCGCGTACAAGGCGGCGAGCGGTTGATGCGCCTGCGCCGCATGGAAAACCTCCGGCCCGGCCCCCATGCCGGCAGCTTCTGCGCCGAGGTGCGCGACCAGAAAACGCATCGCGTCCGCCTGCAATGCAATGGAGAAAAATGGATTGGCGCCTGTACTTGTTCGGCCGGCCCCATTTGCAAGCATGTCTATGCCGTCGGCCTGGCCTTGTTGGGCGATGCCCGTTCGGCCGGGTTGCCGACCGGCGCGCCAACCGACCCGGCGGCGGCGCCATTGCCGCCGGAAACCGAGGTGGATGCATTGGCGGCCCACCTGGCGGCGGCGCATCAGCGCCGCCTGAAACCGGCTGAACGGCGCTTCTTGGAAGAGTTGGAGGCCATCTATTCCCGTTGCCAATCGGGCCAATCCCTTACGGTGCATGATTTTGGCCGGCTGGGTTTTGTGCTGAAAGGGGAATACTCCTGGACGCCGCTGAAAATTGGGGAACACAAGCCGGATTCCCTGCGCCAGTTCTGGTTGTATATCGCCTGCGAACTCGAGCGCCGCGGCCTGCCGCTCCCAGCCTTCATGGCGCCGATCACCGATCTCGAACCGGTTCGCCAGAAACTGGCTCAATGGCGGCGCCGCCAGGAAATCGAGCGCTGGCAACGCCTGTTAGGCAATCTATCATCCGCTCCCCCGGCCCCCGCGCGCCAGCGGCTGGACCTGCGCCTGCGCCTGCTGCCGCGCGCCATGCAGTTGGAATTGCGCCGCGCCAACGATGACGATTTCGCCCCTATCACCAAGAGCCGGCGGTTCCAGGAATTGCGCGCCGGCATCATCGCCGGCCAGTATGATTTGTCGCCGGACCAGTTGTTGCTCTGGCATATGCTCGATGGCGTCTGGCAGTTCTACAACGCCCCGCACGCCAACCTCGACGGGGCCACGCCCCAACCGGCGCTGCACGCCGTCCTGCGGCAGCCGGAATTGCGCGGTTGCGTGGTCAACCCCGCCGGGCAACCGTTCCAATACGCCGCCGAACCACTGCGCTGGCAACTGACCGCGCCGGCCGAACCCGACGGCGATTACCGGCTCAAACTCACGCTGGCGGACGGATCGGATCTGCCCCAACCCCTGATTATCCTGTACGCCAAACCCATTCTGGTGGTCGGACCGGACACGGTCTACACCGTGCCGCACACACTGCCGCGAGATCTGCTGGAATTGCACATGGAGAACCGCATTCCCCGCGCCGCGCTGGAAAGTCCCGCGGGCGTCAACCTGCTGCAAACCCTGGGGCTCGAACTCCCCCCCCATCTGGAACAACGTATCCGGCGTGTGCCGGTTCGCCTGCAGATCGAGGCCGCGCTCGAACCGCTTTTCCCCGGCAGCCGGACCGAGATCTGCACGCTGCGCTTGATGGGCCGGTCAGAGGACGGGCAACTGGTGGCTTGCTGGGACGGCAGCGATTGGGCGCCGAGCCAAACCACAGGCCACAATTGGAGCAGCGCGCCGGACCGCGACGGGCGCTGGACCGTCTACGACCAGACCGCTCTGGCCGGCGCGGAACAACTGCTCGCGCCGCTCGATCCCCGGTTCGATCCCGAAAGCGAGAGATTCACCCTGCGCGCCACCAAAGCTTTTCCGGCCGCCTTTGCCGCCTGGCTCCAGTCGCTGCCGCCACATGTTACAGTGGAACTGAAAGAGGAACTGGCCAGCCTGCGCGCCCCGCCCATTGAGGCGCGCCTGCGGCTCGAAGCCACGGAAGCCGCGCCGGACTGGTTCGACCTGCGTGTCATCGCGGACGTGGCGGACGCCACATTGACGCCCGCGGAGATCAAACTGTTAATGGACGCGCGCGGCGCCTATGTGCGGCTGGCCGGCAAGGGCTGGCGCCGCCTGGACTACCAGTTGACGGACGCCCAGCATGAAAACCTCGCGCGGCTGGGGCTGGGCGCGCGCGACCTGGACTCCGAACCCCAGCGCCTGCATGCGCTGCAACTGGCCGACGAGTCCGCCGCCGCGCTGTTGGCGCCGAACCTGGTCCGGCGCATCCGGCGCCGCGCCGCGGAAGTCCGGGCGCGTGTCACCCCGGACGTGCCGGCCGGCATCCGCGCCGAACTCCGCCCCTATCAACGCGACGGTTTTCATTTTCTCGCCTATCTGGCAGCCCACCACTTTGGCGGCATCCTGGCCGACGACATGGGCCTGGGAAAAACCCTGCAGGCGCTGGTTTGGCTGGCCTGGCTGCGCGCCGAGCCGGGCGCGCCGGGGGACGGGCCGCCGGCCCTGGTCGTCTGCCCGAAAAGCGTCATGGACACCTGGCGCGAGGAAGCCGCCCGGTTTGCGCCCGAGCTGCGGGTGAAGGTGTGGGCGGCAGCGGAACTGGGCGAGTTCGCGGCGCGCCAGGCGGCGGCGGACGTGCACGTGATCAATTACACCCAGTTGCGCCTGCTCGCCGGCGTCGTGGAGCCGCTGCGCTGGCGCGCGGCGATCCTGGACGAGGGGCAGTATATCAAGAATCCCACGTCGCAAACCGCCGGCGTCGCGCGCGGCCTGCGAGCCGAGCACCGCCTGATCCTGACCGGCACGCCGATCGAGAACCGCCTGCTGGACTTATGGAGCTTGATGGCCTATGCCATGCCCGGCGCGCTCGGCAACCGGGCCGCGTTCGCGCGCGCGTATGATGACCGCGGCGACCCGCTGGCGCGGCGGCGGCTTTCCGCGCGCGTGCGGCCTTTTTTGTTGCGCCGCACCAAGGAGCAGGTCGCGCCCGAGCTGCCGGACCGCATCGAGGAGGATATCCATTGCGAGATCGAGGATGAGCAACGGGCTCTCTACCGCGCCGAGTTGAAGCTGGCCCAGCAGCGCCTGTTGAAGATTAAAACCCAGCAGCAACTCGACCAGGAACGCTTGAATTTTCTGACCGCCCTGCTGCGCCTGCGGCAAATCTGTTGCCACCCGCGCCTGGTGCACCCGGAAAGCCCGGCCGGCGCCGCAAAAATGGAGGCCCTGCTGGAACTGCTCGAACCGCTGATGGAGGAAGGGCGCAAAGTGCTGGTCTTCTCGCAATTTGTCGCGCTGCTCGACATTGCGCGCGCGGAGCTGCGCGCCCGGGACTGGCCCGTGTACTACCTTGTCGGCGAAACGGAAAACCGCGGCAACCTGGTCCGCGATTTCCAGGCCGCGTCCGGCGCGGCGATCTTTCTGATCTCGCTCAAGGCCGGCGGATTCGGGTTGAACCTGACCGCCGCCAATTACGTCGTCCTGTTTGATCCCTGGTGGAACCCCGCCGTCGAGCGGCAGGCCATTGACCGTACCCATCGGATCGGACAGACTGAAAAAGTGATCGCCTACCGCCTGCTGGTGAAGAACAGCGTGGAGGAGAAGATCCGCGCCCTGCAAAAGAACAAATGCGCGCTGGCCGAGGACGTGCTGGGCGAAGAGCAGTTCGCCCGGAACCTGACCCTCGACGATCTCAAGTTCCTGTTCACGGAAGATGCTCCATGAACCGTGCCGGCCGGCCGACGGCGATCCGGAAAGGATAATCAGATGCTCTTTGGCATGATGTTTGATATTTTCCTGAACGCGTTCGTTCTGTGCGGCCTGTTGTATTTCATTGCGCGGCACGAGGCGGATTTTGAGTTTGCCAAGGTGGCCATCGTCTCCGCATTCATTTCGCTGGGCAACATTGCCCTGCCGGGCCTGTTGTTCCTCTGCCTGCTCGACCGCGGCCTGCCGCCGGAGGTGGCCTTCAGCATCTGGGCGCTCGGTTCGCTGGCGCTGATGATGGCCTTCTTCGTGTTCATGATTATGAAGTTCTGCTGGGTTCCGTTCCTCAAGGCCCTCCTGGTTCTGGTTCTGTTCATGGCCTTCTCCACCGGCTATAACTTCATTCGGGCCAAATTGAGCGGGGACCGGGGCAACAATCTGGTGAACAACGCCCGGCAGTTGCTGGGTGCAAAACCAGCGGAAACCCAAGCCCAGCTTGATCCCGAAACTGCGCATCTGATCAAGGACATGGATGACATGGTGGACTCGGCCATGCGGGCCGCTTTTCCCACCAGCGCCGCGGCGCGCGCGGCCGGTCCGGCGCCGGTGCCGCCAACCGCAGAGGAGCCCGAACCGGAACCCGAGCCGCCGCCAATGGCGGAGAATCACGCCGAGGAAACGGAACCGGCGCTTGCGGCGGTTGAATCCACGCCGCCCGCCGCCGCCGAATTGTCCGCCGACTGGCGTCAATCCCGCGAGCTGATCCGGGTTTCCGGCGCGGTGGCCCGCGGCAAGGGACGCCCCTCGATCCTGGTCAACGGCCAGGTCATCCATCCCGGCGAAACGATTACCGTCCAGCACAATGGCCGCCCTTACCGCTGGCGCCTGGAGGAAAATCTGGACAACGGCTTGCGGTGGACGCCGGCGCCGTAACGGTGAAAACGCCGCGGCGGACGGGTTAATCAGCCGTTCCGGTTGTTCACGGGAAGCCGTTCATAAAGATATAGGCCCGAATGCCGGGCACCGGCAGTTCCACTGTGCGCGGGCCATCGAAGTCCGGCGCGCCCGCGATCCCATCCGGGTTAATCTGGACGCCGTCCCCGATCAGCCGCCAGCGGCCGGCGGGAAAAGGCACTTGGAAGTTCACCGGCTCGGCGCTGGAGTTCAACAGCACAATAAACCCGGCGCCGTCGTGGATTTTCGGGGCGTTGACGATGTAGCCCAGCGCGGCCGGATGGGCCGGCTTGAGCCATTGATAATAGGTCGGCGGCGGACGCTGGCCCACGCGAAAGGCCGCGCCCTTCGGGCTTTGCCGGAGCCGCATCAGGCCGGTGTAATACGCCAACGCCTCGGCCGCCAGCGGGCGCTCGCGATCCGTCCAGCGCACGGCGTTGACTTCGTCGCCCTTGTCGAAGGTATTCGAAAAGCCATGCTTGCTGCGGAGGAACTCCTGGCCCTCGTGAATCATCGGTATGCCGAGCGATGTGAACAGGATCGTCGCCGCCAGCCGGTTACAGGCGACATCGTTCGCCTGCAGGTCGCGGCCGTCGCGATTGGGGCGGGTGGCGAACTCGTCGGCCAGCGCCATGTCGTCGTGCCGCTCGATCTCGTTGACGGCTTGCAGCGGGTTGGCCGTCCACGTCTCGACCGAGCCGAGTATCTGCTTGGCCAGCCAGTCGCGGTTGCGGAACTGCCGGCCCATGACGAAATCCTTGGTCGCATAGCGGAAATCGTTATTCCAGGCCGACCAGCCGGTGCCCCGGAGTTGGTGCTTGTTTTCACCGCGGAAGCTCCACGGTTCGGAGATCAACAGCACCCGGGGATTGATGGCGCGCGCCGCGTCGCGGATCGCCAACATCGTGTCCATGTCAATCAGCTCGGCCAGGTCGAACCGGAATCCATCCACATGGAACTCCTTCATCCAGTACAGGATGTTGTCCACAATCAGCCGCCGCATCATCGGCGCCTCGGTCCGAATGTCGTTGCCGCACCCGCTGAAGTTGCTGAACGAAAAGTCGGGGTTCAGGCGAAAATAGTATTTCTTGTCAATCAACGCGAAGATGTTCGGCCCGCCCACGTGGTTGAAGACGACGTCCAGAATCACCCCCAGGCCGTGGCGGTGCAGTTCGTTGATCAGCCGTTTGAGCTCGTAGTATTGCGAGCCGTGTTGGGGATCGCGGCCGTAGGATGATTCCGGCGCAAAGTAATAAACCGGCGCGTACCCCCAGTCATAGCGGTCTTCGCCGCCGGAGAACTCGCAGGTCGGCAGGAGTTCGATCGTGGTAACGCCCAGTTGCTTCAAATGATCAAGGCCGGTGCCGGCCCCGAGGGTGGCGAGCAGTCCCTCGAACTTGCCGCGCAGATTCTCCGGCACGCCGGAAGAAGGGTGCATGGTCATGCCGCGCACGTGCATTTCATAGATCAGCGTGTCCTGCGGACGCGCTTGGACGTAATCCTGATCGGTCCAGCCGCCAAACCAGCGGTTGGTCGCGCCGGGGTCCATCACGATCGTGTTCTGGTTCGCCTGCGCGGCCGCGCGCGCATAGGGGTCGCCGACCGGCGCCAACGGGTTGAACGACTCGCCGTCGCCGACCGGCCCATCCACGGTAAAGGCGTAATACCGGCCCGTGTCCAACCCGCGCAGTGAAATTTCCCAAACGCCGTCCTCGGGGTCGCGCCAAAGCGGGTAACTTTCGATCGGGGCAATGCGCCGGTAGGCCGGCGTATACACCTCAAACTCGGGCCCCGCGTAAAGGTTCAGCCGCACGGCGGTCGCGCGCGGCGCGAAGAGCCGGTAGGTGGTGGCGCGATTCGTCGGATCAAGCAGCGCGCCCAACTCCTTGGCCGAATGGAGTCGGTCGAAGACGGCGCCAGGCGTGGTCAGGCAGCGGGCCGGGCGCGGGAACAAGCCCTCGATCACCACCGTATAATTCCGCCCGAGGTCCAACGGCTCCGCGGCCATAATCTTCAGCGTCGTGCCGCCGGTGGCCTGCGGGTCAATTTTCAGGTTCGTGTTGCCTTTGCCGTCGCTGACGGCGTTGAGCGCCTGGGCCGGCGGCGGGAGCCAACGGCTGCCGTTGACCACAAACTTGAACAGCAGATCCTTTTCGCCGGCGGGCGCGCGCAACCCCGGCAATTGGCAGGTCAGTTCCCAGAGGCCGTCGCGGTTGTCGTCGCGCAGCAGCCAGCGGCCGCCGCCGCCGGCACCGTCCCAACCGTTGAAATTGCCGGCAACCGCCACGCGCGCGCCAGGCGGCAGCTCAATCCCGTAGGTCGCCGGGTCAAAGACAAAGGTGATCAGCCCGCCATTGATCAGGTATCCCTGGCGGCGCGCCTCCTCGCGCGGCGACGACAGCCGCCATTCCCGGAGCGGCGTCACGGGTTCAAGGCGAACGCGCCATTGCTCCGCGCCCGTCACGCCGCGGCGGAAATGAACATTGATCTGGTCGAAATCATCCACTGTCGCATTGAGGATGATCTCCGGCGGCTTCTCGAACAGACCGTCGTCGGCCAGGTACAGGACACGGTTATCGCCCGGTTCCCAGGCCGCGTTGACGATAAATTTATACTCATAGCGGCCGGCCGGCGCCCCAAGCGCGCGCGCCGCGAGCGCCCACAGGTTGCTGGCGCCGCGGACGAGCGCGACCCGCCCGCTCCACATATCCCACGAGCCCGCCGCCACTACGCTGGTGGCGGCGGGGTTCTGGTATAGCAGTTGGTCGGTCGCCGACGCGCCGGGCACCTGATAGAATCCCGGCCGAAGCGGCACATCCTGCGCCGGCGCGGCCGCGGGCCACGCCAGCGCCAGGCATCCGCCCAGCCGGAGCGCCCCGGCGGCGCACCGCCAACTCCGCTTGATCCCGCCATTTGTACTCGTACTCATTCTCGTACTCGTACTCGCTTTTTGATTGTTTGACTTGCCTGCCGCGCTTCACCCCGCGAACCGCGGGCACACCTTCACGAACACGCAACGCGCGCAGGGGGTTTCGTCCTCCGCCAGGTCAAAATCCTCCTCCCGGGCGATGTTGTGTGCGGGGTCGGCCAGCGGAACCAGCATTTCGTCTGCGGAATCCAAAATATAGCTTTTGATCTCCTCAAGGCGCTCCGCGTCCGGCGTCTGCGCGCGCCGCTGGTTCTCGGCCAGGTTGAACTCGATCGCCGTCACGCGCCCCGGCAGCGCCTGCCACTTTTCCATAGCGTACAGCGCATAAACGCCCAGTTGCAGGTCGTGGCGGTCCGGCGCGCCGCCGCGCCCGGTCTTCCAGTCATAGATCAGGATGTCGTCGGCGCGCCGCCGCGCGAAATCGAGCACCACGACCACCTTGAGCCCGTTGAGCATGAAGCTCGCGCGCTCCTCGGCCTCCAGCCAGTCTCCCGGGGGCATCGTCCGGACGGCGGCCGGCAAGTCGGACGCGAAGAAACAGCGCAGGCAGGCGGCGGCATGGTCGGCGGTTTCCTTCCAGGCGGCATCGGAGACTTCGACCTTGTACTCGTGCTCAAACAGCCCGCGGAACTTGCGCGGATCCTCGCGGTAGCGGCCTTTGCGCGAATCGGCGAACTCGCGCCGCATAGCCGTCAGCATGTCCGCGCCGGCCGCCTCGGCCGCGTCGGCGGCAGGCGCCGCGCCGCCCGGCCGGGCCGCCATGAGCGCACGGTGGATCGCGGTATGCACGTGCCGGCCGGCCCAAGTGGCCCGCGTATCGAGATTTTTCAGGATGTACAGTTCGCGGACGCGCGGCGGGGCGCCGGGCTCCCACCCACCCCAACTGCCGTAATAGGTGAACCAATACTTCCGCAAACACTCGCGGAAAACCTGGTCGCGACTCTTGGACCAACTGAACTCGTTGTGGAGCATGAATCCCCGCTGGTTGTGGAGCGCGATTATAGGCGCCCCCCGTCCGATTCCAAAAGCGAAATTAAAATTCTTTGTTCGCGGGCGCGGCCGGCATTTGGTATTGGATATCCGGTGTGGATAAGAGCCGGCCGGATGCCGGGCTCCGCTCGCAATTCAATAATCGAAAATCGCCTGGCGGCAAAATGGCCTGGGAATCCCAAGAGAACATCGGGGATTACGAGATTCTCGATCTGATCGGCACGGGCGCGCAGGGGCGGATCTACAAGGTCCGGTGCGTCAGCGACCGCAACCCAAACGTCAAACGCGACGAGGTGCTGGCGCTGAAGATGCTGAGCCTGCCCGGCCACGATGAAAAATCGCTCGAGCGCCTCCACCGCCAGGTCGAGATTCTGCGCCAGCTCCAGCACGACAGCATCGTCCGCTACCGCGACTCGTTCGTCTGGCACTCCGGCGAGTGGGACGAGTCCCAGTGCGTGGTCATGGAGCTGCTGGAGGGAGCAACGCTCCAGGAGGTGCTCAAACGGCACCCGCGCGGCCTGCCATGGAAGCAGGCGAAGGCGATCATGGAACAGTGCCTCGCGGCGCTGATTCACACACGCGAACGCTCAATCGTCCACCGCGATATCAAGCCCTCCAACATTTTCATCACCCATGCCGGCCAGGCCAAGTTGATTGACTTCGACGTCGCCCGCCAGGAGAACCAGGGGCAGGCCAGCACGATCGGCTACAAGGGGACGTTCGACTACATGGCGCCGGATTTCATCACCGAGCCGGAATTCCGCGGCGACGAATTATCCGACATTTTCAGCCTCGGCATCACCTTCTACCAGGCATTGACCGGTCGTCTGCCCTATCCCGGCCAGCAGCCGGAGGAGGAGTCGTCCGACCGGCGCAAGGAAAAGGATCCGGAGCGAACCACGCGCAACACGCTCTTTGAATACCTCGCGCGCTGGAAACCGGGCCAGGCGCCGCCGGAAATGCTGTTCGATCATCCGGTTTTCAAGAAGCTCAAATCGGTCAAACCGTTCATCATCAAGTGTACCCGGCCCCAACGCGACCAGCGCTACCCGAGTTTCGCCGCAATGCTCGCCGACCTGCAGCGCATCGGGGTGCCCAGCCCCTGGCCGTGGCTGTCCGCGGCCGCCGCGCTGCTGCTGCTGGCGGGCGGCGGAGCGGCCGGGTGGTACTACTTCGCCGGGCCCGGCCGGGAGGCCCGGCTGCGCGATCAGGCGGAGCTGGCGCGCATTGACGAAATGGTCTTCAAGGCCGGCGCCGCCGCGCCGACGGAATCGTATGTTCGCGGCCTGTTGCTGGCCTTCGACCAAATCGCGCAGACCCGCGCGGCCCGGCCGCACCTGCTCCGCGCGCTCGACCGGCAGCGGCAGGTGCTGGCGCGGCGCGCAGAGGCCCTGCCCGACTTGTTCCAAGCGGCGTTCAGCGATGCGCTGTACGCGGGGGATATTCCCGAAATCGAGCGGCTGATGAACACTTGGAAGCTGGTGGAGGCCGACGCCGGCCGGCTGGGCCTGAGCCAGACCGTGGCCCAGACCCAGATGTTCCGGATGCAGAATGAACTGGCCAACCGCGAGTTCATCCAGTTGGCGGAAAACATCGCGCGCGGCCTGCCGACGCCGATCGCCAGTGACGCCGACCTCGCGCAGACCGAGACGGCGGCCGGCGAGTACCTGCGCATGCGCGGCACGGACCGCCCGGGACTGCCGCGCGTCGAGCGCGAGCGCATCCTCGCGCCGCTGGCCGGCATGTTAGCCTCGAACGCCGCCGCTTATATCGCCGCCCGGCGTGACGCCGCCATGGCCCGGCTGGCCGCGAAGGAACCGGCGGATCGCGAGCAGGAAGCGTTGACGAGCCTGCCGGTCCGGGCGCCGAACCTGGTCACGCTGGCGCGGCCGGCCTTCGATGAGGCGCTGCGGATGCTCGGGGTGGCCGGGGCGCAGGTGGAGACCGACAACCGCATCGGCAACCTGCGCCGACAGGTCGCGGCGGCCCGGGGCGCCGCCGAGTTGGAATCCGCCGCAACCAGCCTGGTGCTGTTGCGGCAAACCGCCCAACCGGCGCCGGATGCCGCCAGCGTCCAAGCGGTTGAGGATGATATTCGTAACCGTTATGCGGCGCTGGCCCGTCAGTTGGCCGCCACCGCAAATGCGCACTACGAAGCTTTCGATCTGGCGCCTGGCGACGCCGCCGCCGGCGAGCTGGCCGCGTTTATCGCCAAAGTGCCCGATAAATATGGACGGCCTGAGCTACAGCCGCTGGTGGACGAATTACGGACCCGGCGCCAGACGGCGGAATCCCAGGCCGCCGCCGCCCGCCAGCAGGCCCGACTGGACCAATTGGCCAAGGCCCGCGCCACGCTGCAGGAGGAGCCGTTGCAATGGCCCCGGGCAGTGAAGGCTTTGGCCGCCGTCGACGCGGCGGCGCTGGCGGACCCGGATGTCCGCGCCCAGTGGAACCTGGCCGCAACCGAGCTGACGGGCAAGTTGCGCGCGCTAATCCTCCAGCGCGAACCCCTCGCCAACCGCGCCACGCGGCTCAAGCAAGCGGAACTGCTGCTCAATCTGCCGGACACCCGCGCCATCCTGACCGGGACGGTGCGCACGCTGCAGGATGAATGGACCGCCCAGAAAAAGACATTCCTGCTGCGGGTGGTGAACCGAACGGGAGTGCGGCTCAAGGTTTCCGGCCGCGGCATTGATGGCGCCGAACTGGGCGACGGCACCACCCGCGATTTCCTGGTCCCGTACGACCCGGCCAATCCGGACTGGACACTGCGGGTGGAGGGACCGGACGGCTATAAACCATCCAGTCAGGTGCTCGGCTTGAGCGGTGGCGGCGCCCGCGAGCTGGTGCTGACCGGCATGGAACACGCCGCCCGGCGCGATACCGCGCCGACACCCCAGGCGCCCGCGGCGCAGCCGGCTGAAAAAACCGGCCCGCCCGCCGCTCCGGCCGCCGTGACCGCGACCCAACCCCGCCCGCCAGCCGCAGCGCCCAGCCCGGCCACCACCGCCAAACCGGTTCCCGAGCCGCCGCGCACCGGCGTGCTGCGGGTGGTGTTGACACCGGCGGAAGCCAACTGCCTGCTGGACGGGCGCCGTATCCGGCCGGGGAACCTGGAATTGGAACCAGGGCGGTCCTATACGTTGAGCGCCGAGCTTTCCGGCTACGAGCCATTTCGCCAGCCGGTGCGCGTGGTGGCCGGACGGACGAATGTGGTCGAGGTCTACCTCAAGAAGAAGGAACCTTCGTCTTTTTTTCGATGGACCCCGCCTGATGTCCGGTAGGCTGGACGCGGGGTAAACCCGACGCCGCGCCGTTGGCTCGGTAGCGGGTGACGATGGTCGCGGGCTGCAAGGTGTCGCCGAACCAGCGCACGCGCAGATCCCAGCGCCGCGCAAGCAATTGCGCCCCCCAACGCATGCCCCGCTCAACCAGGGTGAGCGGCCCTAAAAGGCTCTGTTGCTCCGCGTCCAGCGCGCGCGCCCGGGCGCGTTCTTCCGCGTTGACCGCGTGGCGGGCCACCACCGGCAGGATGTGCGAATAGAGCCGCGCGCGGCGCGCCAGTTCCTGGCGGCGGGTCTCCAGGCAGGCATCGCGCGCCGGCATTCCCGCCAGATGGCGGTAGCCGCGCAGGGCCGTTTCCGCCATTCGGTAGATGGAACTGGAATTGACCTCATAGTCCCGGCGAAATGCGTAGTCCAACCACCGCTTGGCCTGACCGTCGGGAAAAGCCGGATGATTCCAGTTGAGGCAATTCTGCCCGTGCCATTCCTCGTAGGGCAAATCCGTCTTCAGCAGCCCGCGCGCTTTGTGATCCTCGTAGAGCCGCGTCACGGGCATGCCCGTGTAGAGCATGAACTGGACCAGATCGGTTCGCAGGCCGACGACATAGTCAATGTCGCGGGTGATATTCTCCGGCGTGTGGTGTTCCATGCAGAGCATCGCCGAACCGAGAACGGAGATGCCCCGGTCGCGCAGTTCGCGCACCAGCCGGGCGGTATCCACGCCGGTGTTTTTGGCGTAGGCCGTGTCGTCCTCGGCCTCGACGCCAATCCAGAGCATCATCACCCCGAGCCGAACCATGTTGTCCACGCCGAACGCGGTGACAGCCTCGGCGGACGAGGAAATATAGAAACGGAACCAGCGCCGGTGTTTTTCCATTTCGGCCAGCAGTTCCAGGGCGCGGGTCCGCTCCTTCAGGAAGTTCTCATCCATGATGTAGAACTCGGGCGTGCCGCGCGCGTCGGCAATCCGGCAACACACCTCGAATATCTCGCGGCCGGTGCGCAAAAAGGGAACGTAGGCCTTCTCAAAGAAATGGGTCGTGCAACAAAAGTTGCAGCCGTTGACGCAGCCGAGGCCGGGAACCAGGATGCTGGGCGCCGCGCCGGGAATCGGGATGCCGAAGACATGCTCGCGCTCACTGCAGGGCAGGATCGGATGGATAAACGGGGCGTCCGGATCCTGTCCGAGGAACCGGCGCAACCAGCGGATGCCATCGCCGCGGACGACGTGGTCGCAAGGGATCAGTTTTTCCACGCCCTCGATCGCGGCGCCGTGGCCGCCGAGAATAATCAGCGCGCCGGGCGCATGCCGGCGGACGAGGCGCGCCATCTCACGGGCCTTGACGAAGTTAGGCGTAATGAACGAAATCCCGACGATGTCATAGCCTTTGCGAATCTCGCGGATGAAGCGCGCGCGGGAGGCGAGGTCAAGGATCGTGGTGTCGGCGTGGATGTTGGCCGCAATGAAGTAGAGGCCGAACGAGCGATGATGAAACCGGAAGGAGGCCGCGCCCTGCAGGCGGGTGACCTGGTTGTGGTACAGCTCCATCTTGTTTTCCTTGCGGCCAAAGGCGTCGTCCACGCCATAGGGGCCGAAGACACTGGCCAGCAGGATGCGCGGGGCCCGCCCCGGCTGGCTCCAGCGAGGCGCGCCCGCGTCCAGACGGTCTGCAACGGACGGGCTCATAAAACGAATAGCATAACGCAAGGCCGGTTGAATGTTAAACCATGGATCGCATTTTTTCCGGGCCGGGGCACCCGGCGGCTCCGTGGGGAGCACCGTTTCGGCCCAGGCCGGTTCCGGCGACTTCGCATGAACTCCACGGTCGCTAATGGCGAATGACGAGCCTCAACACGTGCCGCTTCCTCTATTGAGTATTCACAATTAGAGTGACAACTAGTATGTGATAAGATAGGCTCCGG
>CAZMXS010000057.1:0-30991 GCA_964570325.1 uncultured Verrucomicrobiota bacterium
CCACCCGCCCCGCCTGAACCCGTAACCCAACCCATTCTCAATCCGCGCCAGCCGCTTTCATTCGGACGCGCCAACCCCGAATTGCTGCGCGAAGTGATCGGCGCATTCAAGCGCGACCTTCCGGGCATGCTCGACAACCTCGAGGCTGCCATCGCCCGGCGCGACCATGCGGCGGCTGACCGGATCGCGCACACGATCAAGGGCGCCGCGCTGAACCTGGGCGGCGCGCGAATGGCCGCCTGCGCCCGGGCAATCGAGATGGCGGGCAAGGACGGCGTCGCCGAGCGGGCGACACCCCTTTTGCCGGAGTTGGCAAAGCAGTTTCAGGATTTGGTCCAAGCCCTGGAAACGGCCGACTGGCACAAGTTGGCCAGGGAAGAAGCGGACGGCTGAATGGATTCGACAGGGGCGCCGCCACTCCGACTTATTCCTTATCCCCCGTGGGCGGGGACGCCCGTGCTCCCAACCGATCAGAGACGCAAGTTTCCGGTTTCCAAATCCCATTTTCAGCTGTATATTGGCCCTGCCTGTTCGGCCTCGGTTCGTCAGGAGGTAATTGGGATGAAACCGCTGCGCATACTGGTGGTGGAAGATGAGTTCATTGGGCGTAAAATATTGCTTTCTTATCTCCAGCCGCTGGGCCCGTGCGATGTTGCCGTCAATGGTTCGGAGGCGGTTGAAGCCGCGCGCCTCGCGCTGGAAAACAACACCCCGTACGAATTGATCTGCATGGACATCAAGATGCCGGGCATGGACGGGCAAGCGGCGCTGGCCGAAATTCGTCGGCTGGAGTCCGCTCATGGCATTGATCCGGGCGACGGCGCGCGCGTGATCATGACCACCGCGGTGGACGACCCCAAAACCATCATGCAATCGTTCAAAGACCAATGCGAAGCCTATTTGGTCAAGCCAATCCAGATCAAAGACCTCATGTCCCAACTGCGCAAGCTCGGGTTCGATGTTGATATGTGGCAATAAGCGGCGAATTAGGTGATGAGCGCAATCTCCCCCTTCAGGGTTCCGGTTTCATGTTTCCGATTTCCAATTTTCGGCTTCCAACTGCGAACTCATGAAAATCCTGATCGTTGACGACGATCCGGTCACATTGACCCTGCTGCGAGGGATCCTGACCGGGGACGGCCACACCCCCGTGACCGCCCCGGATGCCTTCGAAGCTTTGCGCATCCTGCGCGCGCAATCGGACATCGAGTTGATGATTACAGATATCAACATGCCCGGCATGAACGGCCTCGAACTACTCCGCGTCGCGCAAAAGGAATTTCCGATTTTGCCGGCGATTGTATTGACCGGCCGCGAGGACCGTGAAACCGTCCGCCAAGCCCTCAAACTGGGCGCAGAGGACTACCTTGACAAGCCGATTCAGCAATCCACCCTGCTGGCCAGCATTCAACGCACCATGTCCTCGCCGTTCCGCCGCCATCTGCGGCAAGCAACCGGCCACCTCCGAAACGTACGGGAAGCCCAAGCCGAATTGATGAACGCCCCGGACCTTGAACCGCTGTTCCAGGCCGGCGAACTCGCCCTATGGTACCGGCCGCTGGCTGATGCCGGCGGCGATTTTGCTTATGGGCACGCTTTGGGCGGCGATCGCTACCTGCTCACCCTCGTGGACGCCGCCGGCCATGACATCCAAAGCTCCTACAACGTTGCCGAATTTAAGGGCTTGCTGGGTGCGCTACTCACCCCGGACATTGCGCCGCTGGAAATGCTTGACCGCCTGAACCGCCAATTCAGCCGAACCCCGGGCAAACGCCATTACTGCGTCCTGGCGCTGATGTGGCATCGCGCCGGATTCCGGCTGGAGGCCGCCAACGCCGGTCTGCCCCACGGCCTGCTGATGCGCGCCGATGGCGCGCTCATGCGCCTGCAGTTGGATGGCATGGGCATCGGGATGCTCGACAAGGCCGCCTTTGACGGACAGACGATCCCGCTGGCCGCTGGCGACCGCCTGCTCTTTTTTACAGATGGCGTAGAGGAGGCCGTGTCGCGGGAGACGCTCGAACGTGTCTGGCAGGAACACCAGGCGCAAGCCTTGGCCGTGGCGCTGACCACACTCGTCAAATCGCTATGGCTGGATTCGACCACTACCCAGGATGATATGCTCCTGCTGGCGTTCGAGCAGCCGGCGGCAACCGTGGCCGACGAACTGCCGGTCCCGCCCCGCCTTGAGTTGGCGCTGAGCAGCGCTCGCCGGCAGATTGAGCCGGCCATCCGCCGCGCGCTGGAGTTCATCCGCGATTTCGGCCCGGCCCAGAGTGCCGAGCAGACGGAGTGTATGGCGGCGGCGCTGCGCGAGGTGGTCTTGAACGCCGCGTTGCACGGCAACCGCGAGACGTTGGAATCCCTGATCCGCATCGAGATTGCCGCCGATCGCGCAGCGCGCACCATAGATGTCCGCGTGACTGACGAAGGCGCCGGTTTCAACCTCGAACAACTGCTGGCGGAGGAGCGTGAGGCGTCGCCTCTGCGCGCGGGCGGGCGCGGCCTGTTGACCGCCCACAGCTTCACCGACCGGTTTGAAATCAGCGGCAATGGCGTCCATCTTCATTTCCGGCGTTAAGCGCGCAGGGAGCCGGCGCGGGCGTGGAAATTCGGGCATCCCGGCCGCAAGCAGATCAGCCAGGAATGGCGGACCTAAAGAGGAAGCAGAACCCGTCATTACAAAAAAAGCGAAAATGACTTAACAAACCGAGCAAGTATCGGTTAAAATAGGCGATAGTTAACGACGTTTCACACGGCTCGTCAGAACCGCTATAGCGAGAAATACGCCATGAAGTGTGAAGTCAAGGGCGACGAATTGGTTGCTGAAATGGACGAGACCCTCTGCGCGGTCAATGTCAAGGCGTTGTACGACGAGTTCAAGTCCTGGTTCAGTGGCGCCCAGAACTTCACGGGCCTCGTTGTCAATCTGGGCCGGGTAACGGTGATTGATTCGCTCGGCGTCAACCTGCTCGTCGGTCTCTACAAGGAATGTCGAAAAAATAATAAAGTTTTCCGTGTGATCGAGCCCTCGCCCGCCATTCGGCGGCTGTTTGAGCTTTACAAACTGACGGCTTATTTTGGCATCGAATGAGCGGCCAGGATACAGAACTGATCCAGATGTTTGTGCAAGAGTCGCGCGAGCACCTTGACCGGCTCGAGCCGGATCTGCTCTCGCTCGAAAGCAACCAGAGCGACAGCGAGCTGGTCAACCGCATTTTCCGCGCGGTGCACAGCATCAAGGGCGCCTCCGGCTTTTTTGGGCTGAAAACCATCTCCCGACTCAGTCATGTGATGGAGAGTCTGATGTCCCGCGTCCGCGAGAAAACCCTCACCCCGAATCAGGCCATGGTGGACGCCTTGTTGGCCGGGACGGACAAGCTGCGGGTGATGGTGGACGACGTGGATCACAGCCTGCAGGTGCCGATTGACGCCGAGGTGGAAAACCTGCAGACGTTCCTGGGCGAAAAGCCGGCCGCCGCCAAATCCAGCGCCGCGGCCGCCGCCAGCGCCGGCGCGCCGCAGGCCGCATATCGGGCCCAGGTGGACGATTCCCTGCTGCAGCATGGCATCAAACGCGGCCACTTCTTTTACAAGGTCCGCCTCTATACGCACAAGGACATCAAGGACAAGGGCAAGAATCCGCTCGATATCGTCAAGAAGATCGAATCGCTCGGCCAGTTCCTTGATTCCTACACCGACATTTCCGGCATCCGCGGCCTGGAGAACGCGCTGGAGCCCGACCTGGTCTGCGTGTTTATTTTTTCGACCGTGCTGGAGCCGGACCTGATGCAGATTGCGCTGGAGGTGCCGCCGGATCAGATCGAGCAAGTCCAGCCCGACCAGATCAAGCAGTTGATCCTTGGCCCCGCACCGGAACCGCCGCCCAGTCCCGCGGCGCCCCCGCCGCCGAAACCGGCTTCCGCCGACGTCCCGACGCCAGCCCCTAGCGCACCGCAACCGCAACCGGCCGCCCCGAAACTTGAGCCGGCGCCGGTCGCGCCGCCGCCATCTGTTCCGCCCGCAATTATCGAGAAGGAGCCGCCCATGAGCACAACCCTGCAACCCGTCGAACCGCCGGCTGAAACCGCCCTGGCCAAGACCGGCCGCAAATCGGACGACACAATCCGTGTCTCGGTCGCGCTGTTGGACGACCTGATGAATCTCGCCGGCGAAATGGTGCTGGGCCGCAACCAGCTCCTGCGCACCGCGGAGTCCGCCGCCAAAACAATCACGGGCATGCCGGCCCTGCTGCAGAATATCAGCCTGGTCACCTCCGACCTGCAGGAGAAGGTGATGCGCACCCGGCTGCAGCCGGTCGGCTCGATCCTGGGCAAGTTTCATCGGATCATCCGCGACATGGCGCATCAGCTCGGCAAGGAGATTGATCTCAAGACCTCGGGGGAGGATGTCGAGCTGGACAAATCCATCCTGGAGATGCTCTCCGACCCGCTGACGCACCTGATTCGCAATTGCGCCGACCACGCGATCGAAACGCCGGCCGAGCGCGAGCAGGCGGGCAAGCCGCGCACCGGTCTGGTGCGCCTCTCCGCCAGCCACGTCGGCGGGCAGGTACACATCGAAGTGGTGGACGACGGCCGCGGACTCAACGCCGAAAAGATCAAACGCAAGGCGCTGGAGAAAGGATTGCTCAAGAGCGACGACGCCCAACGAATGAACGAGCGGCAGCTCTTCAACCTGATCTTTCTGCCGGGCTTTTCCACCGCCGACAAAGTGTCCGATGTCTCCGGCCGAGGGGTCGGCATGGACGTGGTCCGAACCAACATTGAAAAGCTCGGCGGCAGCGTCGAACTGGATTCCGAACTAAACCGCGGAACGCGCATCTGCCTGCGCCTGCCGCTGACATTGGCGATCATCCCGGCCATGATCGTGGGGGTTGGAAGCCGCCGCTTCGCGATGCCGCAGGTGAACCTGGAGGAAATCGTCCGGCTGGGCAGCCAGCACCGGATCGAGACCATCCGCGGCGCGCGCGTGATCCGCCTGCGCGGCAAGCTGCTGCCGCTGGTCAGCCTCGCGGAACTGTTGAATCTGGAGCCGGCATCCGCAAGCAGCGGGCCGTCATCCGTGATCGGGAATCCGTTATCCGTAAACAGTGGCCGGTCCGCCGGCGACGCCTCCATTCAGGTTTCAGGGGGCAGCGCTCAGGAGCCCGCGACCGCCCGGCCGCTCGCCGCCGGCTACGCGCTGGTCCTGAAGGTGGACAACAACCGGTTCGGGCTGATCGTCGAGGATCTGCACGACAGCGAGGAAATCGTGGTCAAGCCGTTAAGCCTGTATCTCAAGAATTGCAAGTGCTACTCCGGAGCCACGATCATGGGCGACGGCAAGGTCGCGATGATCCTGGACGCCGGCGGCATCGCCGGGATCGCCAGCTTGCAATTCGCGGAACTCGAGGATGAAGAGGCGGCACGTGCGGAGACCAAGCGCATGGACACCGGAGAGACCCAGTCGCTGCTGATCTTCCGCAATTCCGCAGCAGAGACCTTTGCCATCAACCTGGTCATGGTGGCGCGCATCGAGAAAATCCGCGCGCGGGATATCGAGAAAGTCGGGACCAAGGAATACTTGAAGTATCGCAAGAGCACGCTGCGCCTGATCCGCCTGCACGATTTTATGCCCATTGCGAATCCCGGACCGGACCCGGAATTCCTGCATGTCATTGTGCCCAAACTGGTCAAGCATCCGATGGGCATCGTGGTGACCGAGGTCGAGGACGCGATCCAGAGCGCGGTAACGCTCGACGAGGACAACATCAGCGGCACCGGCATCCTGGGCTCGGCTGTGATCAACGGAAAAATGACCATTTTCGTCAACATTTACAGCCTCTTTGAGGCGGCTGACCCCGAACACTATCGGGCGATCAATGCCGCGCAGGCGGCGCTGACGGGCAAGCGCGTGTTATTGGCGGAGGACACGGCCTTTTTCCGCACGATCGTCTCGCAATACCTGAAGGAGTTCGGGCTGAAGGTGGACCTGGCCGAGGATGGCCTGGAGGCATGGGATCGGTTGAACCAGAATGATTACGACATTCTGCTCACCGACATTGAAATGCCCGGCATGAACGGGTTTGAACTGACCCAGCGCGCGCGGGGCAGCGACAAACTCAAGCATATTCCGATCATCGCCCTGACCGCCCTCTCGGCCGAGAACTACGTCCAGCGCGGCCTGGAAGCCGGCGTGGACGCCTACGAGGTGAAACTTGACAAGGAAAAACTGCGCGCGACCTTGGAACGTTTCGCCGGCGGCCGCAGCACCAAGCTGGTGGCCGGCGGCGCGCATGGAACAACAAGCGCGGCGGAATTGGTGAACCTGGACAGTAATCAGTAATCAGTGATCAGTGGGCGGCAACAACAAAAACGGAAGGTAGATGGGAAGGGCTTACGCGAAGGGGTTCAGAGACTTGGTGGTGTATCAGAAGAGCCGCGGGTTGGCGCGGGAAGTGTTTGCCGTGTCCCGCGGGTTTCCACGAGAGGAAGTCTATTCGATTACAGACCAGATGTTGAGAGCGTCCCGATCGCTTGGCGCGCAAATAGCGGAAGCGTGGGCCAAAAGACGTTATGAAAAGCACTTTGTCAGCAAGCTGACCGATGCGGAACAGCAGGAAACCCAGCACTGGATCGAGTCTGCCATGGATTGCGGATATTTAACCCCGGATCAAACAGCCCGCCTGGTCAATCAATACGCCGAAATTGGAAGGATGCTGGGGAGCATGATGGAAAAGGCCGACATGTTCTGCGGACAACAGCCCATGATACTCCGCGAGTCCGCCGCGGAATACTTCACAACCAATTACTGATCACTGGTCACTGACCACTGATAACTGATTACTGATAACTAGCTCAAAGGAGGCGTAAAATGGCAAACCGACAATTCATCACTTTCTATCTTGGCGACGATCTCTTCGGCCTCGATATCCTGCTGGTGCGGGAAATCAACCGCAACATGGACATCACGCCCGTGGATCGCGCCCCCGCCTATGTGCGCGGGTTGATCAACCTGCGCGGCCAGATCGTTACCGTGCTGGATCTTGGCGTCCGGCTCAACATCGGCGCGCGCCGGATCAGCCGCGACTCGAGCTGCATCGTCCTCAAAACCCGCCATGAGGTGGAGCGCAACGCCGTGTCGGGGGTGGATCTGGATAACCTCGCCGCGGACCTCGTCGGCCTGCTGGTGGACCGGATCGGGGATGTTGTCTCCGTGGACGCCGACGCGATTGATCCGCCGCCGGCGCACGCCGGCGGCGTAAAGGGCAAGTTCCTGGACGGCATAGTCAAGCTGGAGAAACAGTTGCTGATTACGCTTAAAGTCGCTGAATTGCTGGCGCTTGAAGAAATGGCCGAGGCGCGGTAAAATAAAAGAGTCTGTCAGCCGGCGAAAGCCGGCATCCATACGGAGTAATACCCCATGCTGAAAAACATCAAGCTTGGTAGCAAATTGATCGGTGGATTCATTCTGGTCGCCCTGATTACCCTCGTGGTGGGCTTCATCGGCTATCGCGGCGTAAACAAACTGGACGCCAGCCTGGATGAGGTGGGCAAGATCCGCATGCCCAGCGTGGATGCCATCCAGACAGCCATGACCGCGCAGGAAAGGGTGCGCGTCGCAATGCGGACGCTGATGAGCCCGGACTTAAACGATCAGGATTTCAAACGACAATTCGACAATATCGAGAAGGCCCGCGAGGAGTACGCCAAACAATGGGAAAGATATAAAGCCTTGCCGGCCGCCGCGGACGAGCAAAAGATCGCGGCGGAATATGAAGCGGCCTTTGCCGAATGGCGCAAGGACAACAATGTATTCATCGCGGATGCCCGCAGGCTGGATGAAATGGGCATGCGCAACCCCGCGGCCCTGCTCCGGGATCTGAATCAATTCATCGCCGACCATTTCAAAGCAGAAATCGCCGCGCTGATGCTGATTGAAAAGAATCAACCCATGGCGGGCGGCGATGATCATACGGCTTGCAATTATGGCAAATGGTGCGCGTCCGACCGGGTAACCAGCCCGGTCATCAGACGGTTGATCGCGGATAATGCCTCCAATCATCAGAGTTTTCACGACGCCGTACGGGAAATCAAAAGCCAGATGGCGGCCGGCGATAAGGAAGGCGCGCTTAAAACTTTTCAGGATCGGATGGCGCCGGCCGCGGAGCGAACAATCGCCGTGTTCCAAACGATGCGCGAAGAAGCCCTGAAAGCTGAGAAGATCTATGACGAGATGTATCAACAAGCTATGGTCAAGACTCGCGAGCAACAAATCAAGGCTTTCGGCCTGCTGACTAAACTCTCGGAGATTAACGAAGACCTGGCCAGCCAATCGCTCGCGCAAGGCGATCGCAGCGCCAAAGCGGCCAAGTTCGGCAGTCTCGCCGGCACCGTAATCGGTTTTGTGGTAGCCGTTGTTCTGGGCGGCCTGTTGACCATCAGCTTGACACGGCCAATCACCCGCTCGGTTGCGGTTATCCGTAAAATTGCCGAGGGTGACATGACCCAGCAAATTGATCTTGATCAAAAAGATGAAATCGGCCTGCTGGCCCGGGCAATGAACGAGATGGGCGCCCGGTTGCGCGGCATCATGCGCGAACTCGGGCAGAACTCGGCCACCCTTGCCTCCGCCTCTGAGGAACTTTCCGCCACCTCGACCCAACTCGCGTCCGGCGCCGAGGAGATGAGCAACCAATCGCGCGCGGTGGCCTCGGCTGGCGAACAGCTCTCCGCCAATGTCAACACGATGGCGGCGGCCTCGGAGGAAATGTCCACCTCCGCCAATTCTGTCGCCTCCGCGATCGAGGAGATGAGCTCTTCGATCAACGAGGTGGCCAAGAACTGCGAAAAGGAATCCAAGATCGCGCATCAGGCCAACGATCAGGCGGTCCAGACCCGCGGCATCATGGCCAAGCTCGGCGAGAGCGCGCGCGAGATCGGCAAGGTGGTCGAGGTGATCAGCGGCATCGCCGACCAGACCAACCTGCTGGCGCTCAACGCCACGATCGAGGCCGCCTCGGCCGGCGAGGCCGGCAAGGGCTTCGCGGTGGTCGCCAACGAGGTCAAGGAGCTGGCACGCCAGAGCGCGCAGGCGACTGAGCAGATCACGCGCCAGATCCAGGACATGCAGGGCAACACGGAAACGGCGGTCAAGGCAATCGAGGAAATCACCAAGGTGATCGCGGAGATCAACAACATCTCCAGCACGATCGCGGCGGCGGTGGAGGAGCAGTCGGCGACAACCAACGAGATCGCTAAAACAGTTGCCGGCGTCTCCAGCTCCGCCAATGAGATGGCCAGGAATGTCCAGCAGTCGGCCGCGGGCGCAAATGAAGTCTCGAAGAACATCCAGGGCGTGAATCAGGCGTCCCAACAGGTAGCGGCAGGCGCGACGCAGACCAACGCCAGCGCGCAAGAACTGGCCAAGATCGCCGCCCGGTTGAAGGAGATCGTCGGACAATTCAAGGTCTAGAGAATTGGCGCAGGCGGAAATCCCGGAAGCGAGAGGTGAGTGAACAGTGAAACTGGCGGAAGAGATAAAGGCAGATATGTCTTTGATTCAAGCGTCTTTAATAACAGGGCTGCTTTTTCACGAAGCCACACGTTAATAAAGTATAAACGTACATAAATGTGAACAAAGTTAATCCAAAGCGGTGTTTCTATGTTGAATAATCTGAAAATTGGAGTGAAGGTCGGCGGCGGCTTTGGTCTGGTTGTCCTTTTGCTAATTGCTTTAGCCATGCTTGCGCTTTGGGGCCTGGCGTCAGTCAAGACATCCTTGGAACATTCCCATAAAGAGTCCGGCAATGCGTTGGCGGCCAGCCATCTCAACCTCCAAGTGGAGGGCATTTATCTCAACATGGCAAACACACTGCTCAGCCGCGATCAATCGCAGAAGCAAAAGTACAAGGAAATCATCGAACAATACCGCGGCCGCTATAAACAAGACATGGAGCAGATGGAGGCCGCTGCCGCCACTCAGGAAGACAAGCAATTGCTGAATAATATCAAGTCGGCTCTTGCCGACGCGCGGGATGCGAACAATCGCATGTTGGAATTATCCTATGCGGGCAAGGATGCAGAAGCCATCGAAATTTACTCCGGCCAATCCAGCCAATTTAAGACCGCCATTGACCGAAGCGTGCAAGAGTTCGTTGAATGGCAGCACAAACAAGTGGCAATCGCCAACAGTGAAGCCAACCGGATTATGTCGCTCACACGCGTTGTGCTCTGGAGCGGAGCGGCTATTGCGGTGGCGCTGGCCGTCATTTTGGCTTTTGTTATCACGCGGGCGCTCACACAACCCATTCGCCTCGCCGTCCAGGCCACTACCAAGATCGCCGAGGGCGACATGACTCAACAAATTGATCTCCATCAACGGGATGAAATCGGCATACTGGCCGCGACTATGAACAGTATGGCCCATCGGCTGCGCGAAATTATGAAGGAACTCGCGCAAAACTCCAACACCGTGGCATCGGCCTCCGAGGAACTTTCGGCCACGTCCACCCAACTGGCATCCAGCGCCGAGGAAATGACTTCGCAAGCACGGACCGTCGCTTCAGCCGGCGAGCAGCTCTCTGCCAACATCAACACGATGGCGGCGGCTTCGCAGGAAATGTCCACCTCGGCCGGTTCAGTCGCGGCGGCGATCGAAGAAATGAGTTCCTCGATCAACGAGGTGGCCAAGAACTGCGAAAAGGAATCCAAGATCGCCCACCAGGCCAACGATCAGGCGATCCAGACCCGCGGCATCATGGCCAAGCTCGGCGAGAGCGCGCGCGAGATCGGCAAGGTGGTCGAGGTGATCAGCGGCATCGCCGACCAGACCAACCTGCTGGCGCTCAACGCCACGATCGAGGCCGCCTCGGCCGGCGAGGCCGGCAAGGGCTTCGCGGTGGTCGCCAACGAGGTCAAGGAGCTGGCACGCCAGAGCGCGCAGGCGACTGAGCAGATCACGCGCCAGATCCAGGACATGCAGGGCAACACGGAAACGGCGGTCAAGGCAATCGAGGAAATCACCAAGGTGATCGCGGAGATCAACAACATCTCCAGCACGATCGCGGCGGCGGTGGAGGAGCAGTCGGCGACAACCAACGAGATCGCTAAAACAGTTGCCGGCGTCTCCAGCTCCGCCAATGAGATGGCCAGGAATGTCCAGCAGTCGGCCGCGGGCGCAAATGAAGTCTCGAAGAACATCCAGGGCGTGAATCAGGCGTCCCAACAGGTAGCGGCAGGCGCGACGCAGACCAACGCCAGCGCGCAAGAACTGGCCAAGATCGCCGCCCGGTTGAAGGAGATCGTCGGACAATTCAAGGTCTAGAGGACTGGCGCAGGCGGAAATCCCGGAGGAGCGTAATCAGTAGTCAACGATCGGCAGAGTCGCTGGGTTGCGCCTGCGTCACCTCAAAGAAATAATGGAATAGCCCTACGTCATCCCGCGCCCCGTCCGCCGGCGGATGGGGCGCGGTTTTTTGGAACCGGCCAAGCCGGGTGGAGCGCAACGCGCTTGCCAATACCCGTGCAAACCCGTTGCGACAAAACGTAAGGAGTTCGTCATCATTGGGTTACGCGGGAAAAACACCCGTGTTCCATGAGGGCTGCTCGCGTCCAGTGTGGAATAGTACGTCGCGCATTCCTGCCCGACTCCGAGTCAGCCAAGCATGGTTGACTTGCCGGAACTGGCGAGCCAACACTCGCAGGTTGATTTGGGCCCGACTCGAATTTGTTTCTAATTTGCTAATTTTTTTCTTCCCTTTCCGCGGCGAAAGCAATAATAAATCGCCATGCCTGTTTTATTACAGCGCATGTGCGAAAGAAGGGATAGTCGCAGCGGCTGTTCATGCTGCAATTCTTAATCAACATTCAATCCCATTCAGCGCGCGCTGATTAGCCGGCCGGTGTTCGGCCGGTTGAGATGTTGATTCATGTCATTGTTCCGTCGGCGGTTCCTGACCGAGGAGAGTCCCATGGCTAAAACCATAAGCATTAGTCCGTTGACCCGCATCGAAGGCCATCTGGCCATTCATACCGAGGCCGAACCGTTCACCACGGCGGAGGGCCAGGAACGTTTCCGCATTACCGCCGCCCATTGCGAAGGGGAGATGTTTCGCGGTTTTGAAAAGATTCTGGAGGGCCGCGACCCGCTTGATGCGCAGCAGATCACTCAGCGCATTTGCGGTGTCTGTCCGATCGCCCACGGCATCGCCTCTTGCAAGGCGCAGGAGATGGCCTATGGCATCCGGCCGAACCGCAACGGGCGTTTGCTGCGCAACCTGATTTTTGCAGCCAACTACCTGCACTCACACATCATTCACTTTTACCAACTCAGCGCGCTCGATTTCGTGGACATCACCGCCGTGTTGAAATACACAGGCAAGGACCGCGCCCTGCGCAATGTCAAAGCCTGGGCGGAGGCAGCGCTGGCGCGCTCGAAAAATGGCACCGAACTCTATCCGATTGCCCCGTTCCTGCCCCGCTACGAAGGCGACTATGTCGCCGACACCGACACCAACTGCGCCCTGATCGCGCACTACCTGCAGGCGCTCGATATCCGGCGCATCGCGCACGAGATGGCGGCCGTGTTCGGCGCGCGAGTGCCGCACAGCACGGCGCTGGTGCCCGGCGGCGTGACTCAGGTTCCGACCGAGGAGCGCGTACTGACGTATCGCGCGCGCCTGGAAAGCATTGCCGCCTTCATTGAGGATGTCTATATCCCCGACGTCGTCACCGCCGCGCAGGCTTTCCCACAATACTGGGATCTCGGCCGCGGTTACGGCAACATGCTGGCCTACGGGGCATTCGAAACCGATGAGTCCGGCGGCACGCTCACGGCCGGAGGCACGGTAGTGGACGGTAAATGGGAGGCGCTGGACGTCAACGCAATCACCGAAGATGTCGCTTATTCCCGCTTCCAGGAGACGGGGGGGGCGCGGCATCCCTCCCAGGGAGAAACGCTGGCCGATCCGCGCAAGGGGCGCGCATATTCGTGGGTCAAGGCGCCGCGCTATCGCAATCAGCCGATGGAAGTAGGCCCCCTGGCGCGCACCATCGTGGACTTGAAGGCCCCGCGTCCGGGTCCGCTGGCGGCGGAGGTCGGCGCGGTCGCGAAGACCTTGGGAGTGCCCGCCGAAAAACTATATTCCGTGCTGGGCCGGCATTTCTGCCGCGCCATCGAGTCCCGCGTGGTCTACCGGGCGGCCATGCAGTGGCTGGACGAGATCGCCCTGAACCAATCGCCCGCCCAGGATTTCAACCTTCCCAAGGAAGGCGCCGGTTACGGTCTGACCGAAGCCGAGCGTGGTGCACTCGGGCACTGGATCACCATCGAAAATTACAAGATCCGACGCTATCAGTGCGTGGTGCCGACCACCTGGTTCTGCTCGCCGCGCGATTCGGCGGGCAAACCCGGACCGGTCGAGAAGGCGCTGGAGGGGGTCGAGGTGGCCAACGCGGCGCAACCCCTGGAGGCCGGCCGGGTGGTCCGCTCGTTCGATCCCTGCCTGGCCTGTGCGATCCATTAGGCGGAGAGTAACAAGCGAAACGATAAGAGTAATAAATGGTAAACAATAATGACGGCAGTTGGCTCACCGATTATCGTCGCCGACAGATGGTTGTTGATTATGGGTTACTGATCACTGAAAAGGAAGCGTCCACATGAATGCACACATGACCCGCCGTGATTTTCTGAAAATCGGCTCTTTGCTGGCGGCTGGCGCGGGACTCTCCGGTCATTACACCCGGGTATTTGCCGCCGGGTTGGAAAAGTTGGCCAAAGGCCTGCCGCGCGTGGTGTGGATGCAAGGCCAGTCATGCAGCGGCTGTTCGGTGTCCCTGCTGAACTCCGACTGGCCCGGGATTGCCAACGTGGTTACGGAAATCATCTCCCTGGTCTTCCATCAGACTTTGTCCGCGGCGCAGGGACAAACCGCGATGGAGGTGATGGAAAAAATGGGGACCGGCGCCGAGCCGTTCATCCTGGTAGTCGAGGGCTCGATCCCCGGCGCCATGCCGGAGGCGTGCATGATCGGCGGCAAGGATTTCGCCAGCCTGCTGCTACCGATGATCCGGCGCGCCCAGTTTGTGATGGGCGCGGGCACCTGCGCCACCTATGGCGGCATCCCGGCGGCCGAGGGCAACCCCACCGGGGCGTTGAGCCTGATGGAGTTTATGAAACAGCACGGGATTGCCACCGAGCGCTTTCTGGTGAACTGCCCGCTGTGCCCGGTGCACCCCGATTCCATCGTCGGCACCCTGGCCTATCTGGCCGGTCATGGTTACCCCGCCGTCAATCCGGAAATTCTGACGCCGGATATGTACTACGCGCACTCGACCCATGATAACTGCCCGCGATTCCACTACTACTCCAAGCACATTTTTGCGGAAAAGTTCGGCGACGACGGCCGTCTCTTCAAGTTGGGATGTTTGGGCATGCTCAGTTATACCGAATGCCCGCGCCGCCAGTGGAACGGCGGCGCCAACTGGTGTATTCGGGCGTCAGCCCCGTGCATCGGCTGCAGCCATCCGCAGTTCACCAAGAGCAAGTTGTTCCCATTCTACCGCAAGGGCGAGCTAACCCACGCGGTGGACTATCTGGAAAGCGACCGGAAAGGAGGCCATTCATGAGTCTCGGCAAACGCATGTTCCTGATCTTCCTGGCCATCTTTATTGTAGCCGTGGCGCTGATCCAGTTCACGTCCTTCCGTCTGACCGCCGCCGGCTCGCGGCGGGCCCTGGGCGGCATTGAACAGGGCATGGCCGCCATGCGGGAAACGACCGACGAAAGTTTCCGGAAGATCAATCGCGAGTTCGCGGCCGACATTGTCAACCTGATCAAGATCGCGGTCGGCGAGGCGCTGCAGCCCGGCGAAGGCGCCAAGTTCATGCATCTGGCCCGGCAGTTGACCATGATCAAAGGACTCACAGAGTTTTCCTTCTACGGGCCGGACGGCAAAGTCGAGCTGTCGTCCTCGCCGGCGGCCAAAGGCCGCGCGATCGAGCGCGACGTCTGGGAAGAAGGCCGGCAGAGCCGGAGCACGGTCTTTCGTGAGACGGAAACGGAGGAGCTGTTGTATGAGCCGTTGTTTGTGGATGCGGATATGATCCGTTTCCATCCCGAATGGACGCTTAACCAATTCTACGGCATGCTGCTGGTGAAGATTTCCAAGGAGAAGCTGAACCAGATCAGCGCCGCCACCCGCGCGCAGATCGAGTCGGCCATCACCGCCGGGCATCAGACCTGCGATTCCGCCCTGGCTCGCGCTCAGGGCGTGGTATTCCTCATCGTGCTTATCGCCGTGATCGTCATCGCCGTCGTCATCGCGCTGGTGGTGCGGGGCGGCATCAGCCGGCCGATGAAGAAAGTGGTGGATATGCTCAAGGATATCGCCCAGGGCGAAGGGGATCTGACCCGCCGGCTCGACATCACTTCGCATGACGAGATCGGCGAGACCGCCCGCTGGTTCAACACCTTCGTTGACAAACTGCAGAAAATCATGCAGGCGGTCCGGGACAACACCGGGGCGATGGCCAAGGCCGCGGGTGAACTGTCCGCCGCTTCCAATCAGATGGCAACTTGCGCCGAAGAGATGAGCGCGCAGGCCCGCACCGTGGCGACTGCCGGCGAACAATTGTCCGCCAACATCAACGCGATGTCGGGCGCGGCCGGCAGCATGTCTTCCTCCGCCGGCTCTGTTGCCGCCGCGGTTGAGCAGATGAGCACCTCTATAAACGAGGTGGCCAAGAACTGCGAAAAGGAATCCGGGATTTCCCAACAAGCCAGCGACCAGGCCGTCCAGACCCGCGGCATCATGGCCAAGCTCGGCGAGAGCGCGCGCGAAATCGGCAAGGTGGTCGAGGTGATCAGCGGCATCGCCGACCAGACCAATTTGCTGGCGCTCAATGCCACGATCGAGGCCGCCTCGGCCGGCGAGGCCGGCAAAGGCTTCGCGGTGGTCGCCAACGAGGTCAAGGAGCTGGCGCGCCAGAGCGCGCAGGCAACCGACCAGATCGCGCAACAAATCCGGGACATTCAAGGCAACACGCAAACCGCTGTCACCGCCATAGACAATATCACCCGGATTATCGAAGAAGTCAGCTCGATCGCGCACACGATCGCGGCATCAGTGGAGGAGCAGTCGGCCACCACCAGCGAGATCGCCAAAACCGTCGGCAGCGTTTCCGCCGCCACCAAAACGATAGCCGCCAACATCCAGCAATCGGCGGCGGGCGCGAACGAGGTCTCGCAAAATATCCAGGGCGTAAACACGGCTTCGCAGCAGGTGGCCTCCGGCGCCACGCACACCAATAATAACGCCCGGAACCTGAATGAGATCGCCGCTCGCCTGAATACGATCGTCGGACAGTTCAAGGTTTAGGGAAATGGTGGAAGACGGGAAGGCCGGGGGGCGGGCGCTCATTCAATCAATAGTGATCAACCCGGCCTCTCTTTGATGCGATTTTTCCTGCACCTATTCTTTCTCAAACTGCTATTCCGCGCTCGGACATTCACTTGAAGAAACGAGGGGCGCGAGCGCGCGCCGACGAAGGGGCGAGGGCTGTCGGTCAGAGGGTAATCGAGAGAGGTAAGCCGCTCTGCTATTATCAGGCTTTTTTGCTTGCCTCCACAATTTCAGTTAACAATAGAATCATAACGTTGGGAAGATTATCCTACAGGGGGGGCTCGAACGATGAAAATCAGCATTCGGCTCAAAATTGCGTTGGCAGCCGGCGCCTGTTTGCTGTTCTCGGTATTGTTGATTGTGGCGATCATCTATCGCCAGACCGTCAGTATGGCCAATATCGCGCGGACGGAAAGCCAGCAATTGGCCTTATCCGATCTGGATCATATCGCGCAGGGGGTTTATGCCACCGTGCAGGCCCAGCAGGAGTTGTTGGAGCAATCTGTGGTTGCCGCGTTGAATGTGGCGCACGATCAATTGGCCCAGATGGGCGGCGCCCGGATTGACGACAAAGAAGCTGAAGTATCTTGGGAAGCAAAAAACCAGTTTTCGGGAGAAAAAATCAATGTACGCTTGCCCCGATTATTGATCGGTGACCGTTGGATCGGGCAAGTCTCTGATTCACAAAATGAAGCCCTGTTGGTGGACAAGGTCAAGTCGCTGGTCGGCGGCGCTTGTACTCTCTTCCAAAAAATGGATGAGAGCGGCGACATGCTGCGGGTGGCCACCAATGTGCAAACGCCCGAAGGACGCCGTGCCATCGGAACATTTATTCCGGCATCCAATCCGGATGGCAAACCCAACCCTGTGGTCGCTGCCGTGCTGCGCGGCGAACGTTATGTCGGACGCGCATTTGTGGTGAACGCCTGGTATGTCAGCGCTTACGAACCGATCTATGACCAGGGCCGGCGCGTGGTCGGCATGCTGTTTGTCGGCGTCCGCGAAGATAGCGCCACCAGCCTGCGCAAAGCCATCATGCGCATCAAAGTGGGCCAAACCGGTTATGTTTATGTGCTCGATTCCAAGGGGCACTACATAATCTCAAAAGACGGCAAACGTGACGGCGAAAACATCTGGGAAATCCGGGATTCGGATGGGCGGCTGTTTATTCAGGACATCGTCAAACAAGCGCTGGGGCTCGAACCGGGCGCTATGGGCGAAGCGAGCTACCCTTGGAAAAACCCGGAGGATCCGGCGCCACGCCGGAAGATTGTGCGATTCCTCTATTTCGCCCCCTGGGACTGGATCATCGGCGCCGGCTCATACGAAGATGAATTCCTCGGATCCAGCAGGCGGATCGCTCAAGCGGGCCATCACGCCAATGTTGTCATTATCGGCGCCGGACTGCTGTGCACCGGCTTGGCACTCGCGCTGCTCTGGGTGCTGTTGGGCGCTATCATCCGCCCCCTGCGGATTGCCGCTGATATGCTGAAGGATATCGCACAAGGCGAGGGCGATCTGACGCGCCGCCTGCAAGCGGTGTCCCAGGATGAAATCGGGCGTTTGGCGCGCTGGTTCAATACCTTCGTGGAAAAGCTGCAAGGCATCATCCGCGACATTGGCGGGCACACCGCCACACTTGCCTCCTCTTCGGAGCAACTTACCGCGACCTCCAACGAACTGGCATCCAGCGCTGAAGAAATGAACGCCCAAGCCAGGGCGGTGACGAATGCCGGCTCCCAATTGAGCAATAATATCAACGTCATGGCGGCCGCATCTCAAAACATGTCGCAATCCGCTGGTTCCGTCGCCTCGGCGATCGAAGAAATGAGTTCCTCGATCAACGAGGTGGCCAAGAACTGCGAAAAGGAATCCAAGATCGCCCACCAGGCCAACGATCAGGCGATCCAGACCCGCGGCATCATGGCCAAGCTCGGCGAGAGCGCGCGCGAGATCGGCAAGGTGGTCGAGGTGATCAGCGGCATCGCCGACCAGACCAACCTGCTGGCGCTCAACGCCACGATCGAGGCCGCCTCGGCCGGCGAGGCCGGCAAGGGCTTCGCGGTGGTCGCCAACGAGGTCAAGGAGCTGGCACGCCAGAGCGCGCAGGCGACTGAGCAGATCACGCGCCAGATCCAGGACATGCAGGGCAACACGGAAACGGCGGTCAAGGCAATCGAGGAAATCACCAAGGTGATCGCGGAGATCAACAACATCTCCAGCACGATCGCGGCGGCGGTGGAGGAGCAGTCGGCGACAACCAACGAGATCGCTAAAACAGTTGCCGGCGTCTCCAGCTCCGCCAATGAGATGGCCAGGAATGTCCAGCAGTCGGCCGCGGGCGCAAATGAAGTCTCGAAGAACATCCAGGGCGTGAATCAGGCGTCCCAACAGGTAGCGGCAGGCGCGACGCAGACCAACGCCAGCGCGCAAGAACTGGCCAAGATCGCCAGCCGGTTGAAGGAGATCGTCGGACAATTCAAGGTCTAGGGGAATGGTGAAGGCGGGAAGGCCGGGGGGAGCGAGGGATATCGTCTGCTACCCACGAAACTGATCGGAGATTCTCTTTTCGGCGCGTGACTGGTTGAGCATCGAAACTCGGTAATGCCCTCGCTTGAAAAACACAATGCGAGACCCTTAATCCCACTTGGCGGCCAGACCGGATGTGACAAGCAGCCGCCTGCCCGACACAGCTTAGCCTGAGTGGCTGGCCTGCCAAGATTAACGGCAAACGTATTTCAACCGCATCCATTGACAGGTTGAGGGCCCGCTCGTATTCTCTATGCGGAATTGTCAAACTCCGTAACACCGCGTTACTTCCAGATGGCCGGCGAAGATAAAATCCAAGTCTTGATCGTTGATGACACGGTCATTTACCGCAAGATTCTCGCCGATGCCGTCGCCAGTCTGCCGGAAACGGAAGTCATCGGCACAGCGCCCAGCGGAACGCTGGCTTTGCGAAAAATGGAGCAAGCGCGTCCCGACCTGGTATTGCTGGATGTCTTCATGCCGGAGATGGACGGCGTAGAAACACTGCGGCACATCCGCCAGTCATTCCCCGACACTGCCGTGGTGATGGTCAGCGGCGCGACCACACGCGACGCAGAGGTGACGATCCAGGCGCTGGAATTGGGCGCGCTGGATTTCATTCCCAAGCCGACCGGCGCGGCTGCCAACGAAAGCATGCGGCAGATCGCCGATAATCTGCGGCGTGTGCTGCGCCTGCTCAGCATCCGTCGCCTGGCCCGCCGCCCGGCGCTCTCGACCGCGGCGCCGGCGGCGCCCACCCCACCGCCGCCACCCCGCGTTTCCGTCAAACCCGCCAATTTTGGGATCGTGGTCATCGGGGTTTCCACCGGCGGCCCGAACGCCCTGGCCGCGCTCGTGCCGCGTCTGCCGGCCAATCTGGGCTGTCCGGTTTTGATTGTTCAGCACATGCCACCTCATTTCACCGCGTCCCTGGCCCAGCACCTGAGTCACCTCTCGGCCCTTCCCGTGCGCGAAGCGCAGGACAACGAACTGGTCGCGGCCAATACCGTTCTGATCGCGCCCGGCGGGCGACACATGACCGTGCGCGCCGACCCGGCCAATGCCACGCAATTGTTGATCGCCCTCAACGACTCCCCGCCGGTCAACTCCTGCCGACCGGCCGTGGATGTGCTCTTCCGCTCGGTAGCGGCGCACTTCAACGGCGGAATCCTGTCGGTCATCCTCACCGGCATGGGCGAGGACGGCGCGGCGGGAGTCGCGGCATTAAAACGAAAAAGCTGCTGGTCGCTGGCCCAGGACGAGAAGACTTGTGTCGTGTACGGCATGCCGCGCGCCCTGGTGGAGCGCGGCCTCGCCGATGAGGTGGTGCCGCTCGACGCGCTGGCGGATCGGATCACGGCGCTTGTGAAGCGCCGACTGTAAGCGATTGGCGATTTTCGATTTGCGATCCATGAAAAAGCAGGTGAATATCCAACTCGGATTTGAAATGCGGCTCCAAATGTCACATTGGCTTTTAAGGCGATTCATTCGTAAAGCGCACACGGCAAAGCACAATTCCTTCCCGTGACCATCAGTCCCCAAGAGTTCACCCTGCTGCGCGACTATATCCGCGAACACTGCGGCATCACCGTCGGCAGCGACAAGACCTATCTGATCGAAAGCCGTCTGGCGCAACTGGTGGCGGAAACGGGTTGCAAAGACTTCCAGGAATTCCACCTGAAGGCGCGGAATGATCGAACCGGCGCGCTGCGCGACCAGATCATAGACGCCATCACAACCAACGAAACGCTCTGGTTTCGTGACGGCAAGCCATGGGTTGCCCTGCGTGAAAGCATCCTGCCGGCGCTGATTGACGACTTGCGCGCCGGACGCATCCGGAAGGTGCGGATCTGGTCCGCGGCCAGTTCAACGGGCCAGGAAGCTTACTCGATGGCCATGTTGATTGACACCCTGCTGGGCCCGGGCGCCAACGGCCCCGCCACCCCGGACGCCTTCGAGATCGTCGGCACCGACATCTCCCCCAGCGTGTTGTTCATCGCGATCGCCGGACGCTACAGCCAGATCGAAATATCGCGCGGCCTCGATGAATACCACCGCAACCGCTATTTCACCAAGCAGGGCAATGCCTGGGTGCTCAATGAGGCCATCCGGAAACGCGTCAGCTTTCGCAAGTTCAATCTGCAGGATGGATTCGCCGCGTTGGGCCGGTTTGACATTATTTTATGCCGTAACGTGGCCATTTACTTTGCCGACGATTTCAAGCGCGATCTATTCCGGAAAATCCATGAAAGCCTCAACCCGAATGGCTTGCTGTTCCTGGGCGCGTCGGAATCCATGCTGGGATTCACCACCGCTTTCAAGATTGTCGAATACAAGGACGCCATCTATTATCGGAAAGCAGAGGGCGCATGAAAATCCTTTCGGTTGACGATTCCAGCACCATGCGGCGGATCATTGCCGGCGCGGCCGGGGTGATGGGAATCGAGACGTTGGGCGCCGCCAACGGCGCCGAGGCCTTGAAAATCCTCGAGGCCGAGAGCGCCCATATCTCGGTGATCCTGCTGGACATCAACATGCCCGGGATGAGCGGACTGGAACTGCTCAAGAAAATCAAGGCCGACCCGCGCTGGGCCGCAATCCCGGTGATGATGGTCACCAGCGAATCGGAGCGCCAGAACGTGATCGAGGCCATTCAGGCGGGCGCCTCCAGCTATCTGGCCAAGCCGTTCGCGCCCGAGGATTTAATCAAAAAGATTGCCCAAAGCCTGGGGCATGGAGTGTGAGGGTGGAGGGATTGAACCGTGAAGAATGGAGATTCAACATTGAACAGCAGCGGCCGGACGCGACAGATACCCCGGCAATATCCGGCTGTATTCCGCATTCCATATTCCGCATCCCATATTAGCGCTCATGTCCTTTCGTGATGACATCTTAAAGAAGATCGCCACGGCGAGTGACCTGCCGAGCCTGCCGGACATTGTGCTGCGGCTCTCACGGATGGTCGCGGACCGCAACACGTCAGCCGCGGACATAGCGCGAGTGGTGCAATACGATCCGGCCATTTCCGGCCGCATCCTGCGGCTGGCCAACTCGGCGGCTTTTGGCGGCGCGGTCCGAATCGCATCCATCCCCCAGGCGGTAATGCGGGTCGGCTTCAAAGGCATGCGCGATTTGGTGCTTTCGCTGGCGGTCATCCGTGCCTTTGGCCGCGGCCAGCGGATTCATCATGGCCGCTTCTGGCGGCACTCGCTGGCCGTCGGTTTCGCCGCGCAGATCGTGGAGCGCCATGCGGCGAAGATTCCGGAACCGTCGGATGAGGCGTTCACCGCCGGACTGCTGCATGATCTCGGGGTGTTGATCATGGATTGGTATGCCAGCGAGCCATACAGCAAAGTTGTGGCCTACGCCCACCATGAAAGCAAGGATCTGGTTGAGGTCGAACAGGAGGTGCTCGGCATTGACCACGCTGAGGTCGGCGGGCATCTGCTGGCGCATTGGAACGTACCCGCGCCCATTGCTGAGGCAGCCCGGTATCACCATCAACCCGGCCGGGCTTCCGTCCCGTCCGCGCGACTGTGCCAGGTTGTGCATCTTGCGAATTTTGCCTGTAACAACCAGGGTATTGACAATGGCGTCGGCACCTTCCCGAGCCGCTTTGTCGAGTCGGCCTGGTTTGACACGGGGCTGTCGGTGGATGACATCCCCGCGCTGATCGCGGAAGTCAACCAACAGACGGCCGCCGCCGATGAAATCATCAGCGCCGCGCAGTAGGCGGCCGGAACCGGCGGCAAATGGATCGGCGGCTGATATTTATCGGCGGGCTGAACAGGCGCCTACTTACAACTGTTACGCCGGCAAACGGCGCGCGCGCCCGTTGTCACGCCTGAATCTGCTGCTCAATAAACTCTATGCGCAAATCCGGGGCCGGTGAGCCACGTTGACCGGACGGGGACGCGGCACCCTATTATGATGGCCCGTTTTTTGGTCTTGTTTTCCGGGCTTGCCGCGGAGCCGGCCAAGCCATATACTCCCAGTTGTGGGCGGTCGTATTTCGGGTGAAGTCGCATCGTGATCGCACCGAATACGCGCGAACCCTCGCGAACAAGGAGCCAATATGAGCCAAGCAAGCGCCGCAACGGAAGCCCACGCGGGCAATGCCCGGCTGGCGGGCAAATACCTGACCTTCAAACTCGCGGCCGAAGAATTCGGCCTCGAGATCCTGAAGGTGCAGGAGATCATCAAGATGATGGACATCACCAAGGTGCCGCGCACCCCGGACTTCATCCGGGGGGTGATCAACCTGCGCGGCAAGGTCATCCCGGTGATTGACCTGCGCCTGAAATTCGGGATGGAGACCAAGGAGACGACCGACAAGACCTGTGTGATCGTCGTCCAGGTCAAGCGCGCGGGGGCGGTGGTGATCATGGGCACCATCGTGGACGAAGTCTCGGAGGTACTCGATGTCACCGCCGAGCAGATCGAGCCGCCGCCGGAGTTCGGGACCAGCGTAGACACGGCATTCATCCTGGGCATGGGCAAGGTGGGCAAGAAGGTGATCATGCTGCTGGACGTGGACAAAGTATTATCCGCCGGCGAACTGGCGGCGGTGGCGGGCATTTAGTATGAGGCGGACCAAGCAAGGAGAAAAGCCATGTTCAAGAACATGAAGTTGGCGGCAAAAATCGGAGTAGGCTTCGGGTTGCTGATTCTGATCGCGTTGGTGCTGGGCGGGCTGGCGTTCGTGAGCATGAACAGCGTCAAAAAGACAGCCAATGTGCTGGCGAACGAGAACGTGCCCGAAGTGGGGGTGGCGAACAACATCGAACGTATGTCGCTGCTGACAATGTACCAGGCGCGCGGATATGTCCTGTCGGATGAAAAGCATTATCTGACCGCCGCGCAAGGCTATCTGGCGGACGTGAAGAAGTTCCTGAAGGAAGCCCGGGATCACGCGACGAAGTTTGACATGGCGGTGCTACGGCAAAACACGGACAAGGCCGAAACCAAGGCGCTGGAATACGAGAAACTGCTGGACGAGACGATCGCGCGCACGGAGGCGATGACCAAGGAGAAGGAAGCCTCGCTGGCCGCCGCCGACAAGTACATGAAGGTCTGCTATGAATTTCTGGAAGGGCAGCAAAAGACGATGAAGGAAGAAATCAAGTCCTACACGGCCGGAACCGCCGGCGCTACCGGCGATGCGGCCGCTGCGGCGCTGGAGGAGCGGGTCCGGAAGATTAACCTGTGCAACGATGTCATTGATCTAGGGAACTGGATCCGGCTGGGCACCTGGCAGGCGATCGCGACACGCGATACCAAGCTCTTCCAGGAAACCGAGAAACGTTTTGACACCGTCAACGCCAAGCTGGACGAACTCAAAGCCATCACTCGACAGGAGGTCAATCTCCGGCAGATCGAGGAATGTCGCAAGGCAGGCGCGGAATACCTCGGCTGCATGCAGCGTTTCATGGAGGAGTGGTTTGCCCGCGAACAGTTGAACAAGGACCGCGGCGTGGCCGCGCAGGCGGTGCTCGACGCCGCCAAGGAGACCGCGCTCTCCGGCATGGAAGACACACAAAAGGCCGCCGCGGAAGCTGCCGCTTCCCTGTCCCGATCTTCGACTACCATGTTCATCGGGCTGGTCGTCGCCATCATCGTCGGCATCATCCTGGCCATCTTCATCACCCGTTCCATCACTGGCCCGATTAACAAAGTGATCGAAGGGTTAAGCTCCGGCTCCGAACAGGTGACCTCGGCCTCGGGTCAGGTCTCCAGCGCCAGCCAGCAGATGGCGCAGGGGGCCAGTGAGCAGGCCTCCAGCCTGGAGGAAACGTCCTCCAGCCTGGAGGAAATGGCTTCGATGACCCGGCAAAACGCGGACAACGCCGGCAAGGCCGACAGTCTGATGGCCGAGGCCAAGAAGACGGTGGCCGAAGGCGCGGCGGCGATGGACCAGATGTCCGACGCCATCGTCAAGATCAAGACGGCCGCCAACGACACGGCGAAGATCATCAAGACAATTGACGAGATCGCGTTCCAGACCAACCTGCTGGCGCTCAACGCGGCGGTCGAGGCGGCGCGGGCAGGCGAGGCGGGCAAGGGGTTCGCGGTGGTGGCCGAGGAAGTGCGCAACCTGGCCCGGCGCAGCGCGGAAGCCGCCAAGAACACGGCGGATCTGATCGAAGGTTCCCAGCGCCATGCCGAGTCGGGCGTGACGGTGGCGGAGAACATGAAGAAGGTGTTCGCCGGCATCCAGGACAGCGCGGGCAAGGTGGCGACGCTGATTGGCGAGATTGCGGCGGCATCGAAGGAGCAGGCGCAGGGCATTGACCAGGTGAATACGGCGGTTTCGGAGATGGACAAGGTCGTGCAGCAGAACGCGGCCAACGCCGAGGAATCGGCGAGCGCATCCGAGGAGCTGTCCAGCCAGGCGCAGGAGCTCAACGCGATGGTCGCGGACCTCATGGCGATCGTCGGCGGCGCGGGCAGCCAGGCGGGGCAAGTGATCAATAAACAGCGGGCCATGACCGGGGGGCAGCGGGCCACGAGTGGCGGGCAGAGACCCATAGCCGGCCATCAGAAGGCGGTCCACCATGCACTGCCTCAACACCATACGACAACGCCCAAGCCGGCGGCCGCGCACAAGGCAGCCAAACCTGAAGAAGTGATCCCGCTCGACGAGAAAGAGTTTAAAGACTTCTAGGGAGAATTGGGATTGCCGATTTGCGGTTTGCGATTGCCGGGCGGGTCAAAGGCCTCATCGCCAACCGCAATTCGGCAATAGTCAGCCGTTGACCTGCTGCGCGGCGTCATCGAAGCTGCCGCAGATGGTGAAGAGGGTGTCCAGCCCGGACATTTCAAAGACTTCGCGGACCACGCTATTCAAGCCGCAGAAAACCATGCGGCCTTGAAGATTCTTGATTTTCTTCCCGGCAGAAAGAAAACTGCGCAGCCCGGCGCTGCTGATGTATTCGAGCGCCGCCAGATCAACAATTACACGCTTGGCGCCCTGCCCCAACCATTTATCCACTTCCTTGTCAAAACCCGCCACGCTGGCGGCGTCAAGCCGCCCCTTCAGGCGCAGGATCAAAGGTTCACCCGTTTTTTCAGCCACGATATCCATATAAGCAACCTCCGCCCGGGTCCGGGCATGGACAAAACGAGGCTAATGTGGCCGCCAGCCGCTTGAAGGTCAATTCATTTCCAAGCCGCGATTTTCGATTTTCGATTTGCGGTTGGCGACGGCGCGGGCGTATGTTTTATCTATCAGGCACACGGATCGCCCATGGCGGATACGCTCCAGTTGACGGTCAAGAACCGTATTGACGAGTTGGAACCGGCAGCCCTGGCGGTCGGGCAATTCCTGGACGAACACGCCATTGACCCGCGCGCGGCTTATTCCGTCAACCTCGCCTTGGAGGAAATGCTCACCAACATCATCAAGTACGGCTACGATGACGCAGGCGAACATGAGATTGTTATCCGCGCCGCGGTCGCGCCACAATGGGCGCGGCTGACGCTGGAGGATGACGGTCACGAATTCGATCCGCTGGCGGCGCCGGACCCGGATACCGGCGCGGATATTGCGCAACGCAAGATCGGCGGATTAGGGATCCATCTGGTACGCCGGATGGTCAACGCGATGCGCTACCGCCGGGAACACGGTCGCAATATCCTGGAGATCGAAGTGGCGCGGGGGCAGGACGAGGAACTACGGTCGGGCGGCCAGGAGCCAGTAATCAATAATCAGTAATCAGCGGGCCATTCCCTGCCTAAACCGGCCTGCGGGAATTAAGTTGCCACTCCAAAACCGTCTGCTGCCAACCGGCGGTTAAGGAATCTCCGGACGGCTTTGCGGTTACGAAACAAGTTCCCTCAACCGGCCGCGCGGGAAAGCAGGTATTCGTAGGCCTCGTTGATCACGGTCATGGCCCGTACATCGCCGCCGGCATCGGGGTGAAACTTTTTGGCCATGATCTTGCGCTTGCGAACCAAGTCGCGCTTTTCGATGATCGCGTCAAGGTCGAAGATATTCCGATAGGCTTCTTCCTTCTTGCGGCCTTCGAGCATTTCGATCTGGCGGAAAATGGAGGGAGAGAGGGTCTCAATCCGCCGCTCAAACTTGCGCCGCTCGATCTCCTCGCGCAAGGCCAGGCTGGTCGAGTAGCGCACGATGAAATCCAGAACATTGCGCTTGTCGAAGTGCGTAAACTTGCCGAGCGCCTCGAAGCAGTCATCCACCAGTGTGTCGCGAAACCACAGAATACATGAAGACTGCTCAACCGGATTCAGGGTCACTTTGAAGTGAAAATTATCTATCGCCACCTCGGACAACACCTCCGCTTCGTCAATTACGATCAAACGATCCGCCCCAGATAGCGACAAGATATTGTAGCCCTGAAAAATCACGCCGCATAATATATGTACTGTTGACAACTTCTGTAAAGTATTTTTTCTCGGTCAAAAATGAGAATTCGGCCTCGACCGGATAATGAATGTCGTTTAGAATGCGATGGTTAGCTGGGGCACGTGACGGAACGAAGCATGACTGAAACGCACAGCCTGGACGCAAAAACATTCAAAAAATTCACCGAACTGATCTACGAACGTTCGGGGATTTCGTTGGGTGATAAGAAAGAAGCGCTCGTGCAAGCGCGCGTGGGCAAGCGGATGCGCGCATTGGGGCTCGCCAGTTTCCGCGCGTATTACGACCTGGTGGCGGCGGATGAGAGCGGCAACGAAGTGACGGCGCTGCTGGATGCAATTGCGACGAATGTGACGCATTTTTTTCGCGAGCAGCGGCACTTTGAACTGCTGGGCCGCTATCTTAAGCAATGGGAGGGAGCGGGCCAGCGGCGTTTTCGGATTTGGTCGGCGGCGGCCTCGACCGGGGAGGAACCCTATTCGATCGCCATGACCGTGGCCGAAGCGCTGCGCAACACCCAGGATGCCAAAATCCTGGCCACTGATCTTTCGACGCGAGTCATCCAGCGGGCCCGCGAAGCCGTGTACGAGGAGCGCCAACTGGAAACTGTGCCCCGCCCCTTTCGGGTGAAATACTTTTTGCGCGAGCGGCATGACGATGGCGTTGTGTACCGTGTTAACGACATGCTGCGAGCCATGATAACCTTCGGGCGGATCAACCTGGCGCATCCGCCTTTCCCGCTGAAAGGCCCTTTGGATGTGGTGTTCTGCCGCAATGTCATGATATATTTCGACAACGAAGTTCGGGCGCGTTTATTGGCTGCGATTTATGACCTGCTCAAACCGCGGGGCTATCTGATGGTGGGGCATGCGGAAAGTCTGTCGGGAATGCTGAGCGACTTCAAATCCGTGGAGCCATCGGTCTATGTCAAGGATTGAGGCAGAGCCGGGGTCAGGATGAACAACATCATCGTGGGTATTTCGGAGATGGCGGTGTCGTCGAACCCCGACGACGTGCTGGTGACTTATTCGCTGGGCTCCTGCCTGGGCGTGACGGTTTACGATCCGACACTGCGCATTGGCGGGTTGATTCATTGCATGTTGCCGCTCTCGCAGATCGATATCCAGAAGGCCGCCACCACGCCGTGCATGTTCGTAGACACCGGCACAACCAAGTTGCTGACCGACATTTTCGCGCGCGGCTGCCGTAAGAACAACCTGATCGTCCGCATCGCGGGCGCTTCCAGCGTCCTCGACAGCAAGGGACTGTTCAAGATCGGCGAGCGCAATTACACCGTCTTCCGCAAGATCCTTTGGAAAAACAGCATGTTGATCGCCGCCGAGGACATCGGCGGGACAGCGTCGCGCACGGTCCGGCTGGAAATCGGGACTGGGCGATGTGTGGTCAAATCCGGCGGCATGGAGAAGGAACTATGAACAGCGCCCAACCAGGCAAGGGCGGCGCGCAGGCGCTGCCGCAGCGCGCGCGAATTGAGGAGCGCATCCGCAAATTCGAGGCGATGCCGGCGTTTGTCGCGCAGGTGATCGCGATGCTGAACAACCCGCGCACGGACGCGCTGGAGATCGCCGGCCGAATCAAGATGGACCCGGGCATGACGGCCAACATCCTGCGTCTGGCCAACTCGGCGCAGTTCGGCGCCCAGCGCCAGGTCAGCTCGCTGCAGGAGGCGATCGTGCGCCTCGGCCTGAAGCAACTGTTCCAGTTGATCGTCGCTTCCGGGATGGGCCGGCGCCTCTCGCGTCCGCTGCCGGGCTACGAACTGCGGCCTGACGAGTTGCTCAGCCACTCGTTATTCACCGCGCTCGGCGCGGAAGAGATTTGCAAGGCGCTGGCCATTGACACGCCGGACATGCTGTTCACCGCGGGGCTGTTGCACGATCTCGGCAAACTGATCACGGACGAAAGCGTCGCCGCGGAAAAGGAAAACATCCGCGCGCGGGTTCGCGATCAGCGCCTGACATACGACACCGCCGAGGCGCAGACACTCGGCCTGCACCACGCTGAAGCGGGCGGGCGGATTATTGACGGCTGGAACTTCCCGGCCCAGCTTGTGGCCGCCGCGCGCTGGCATCACCGGCCCGAGGACGCCGGGGTCTGGCAAAACACGGTGGCGATTGTGCACATCGCCGAATTCCTCGCCTACAGCGAAGGGATCGGCACCGGGATTGACGGCTTGGACTACGGGCTTTCGCAGGTGGCCGTTGACAATCTCGGCCTGAAGAAAACCACGCTGGAGCTGGTCGCCAGCCGGGCGCTGGAACGGATGCGGCTGCTTCAGCCGCTTTTGCAGCCGTAAGGAGGTCGCGATGGCATACAACATCCTGATCGTGGACGACTCGGTGACGGCGCGATCATTCATCGCCAAGGCGATCACCGTGTCAGGCGTTGATATCGGCGCCATTCACGAGGCGCGTAACGGCCGCGAGGCGCTCGACATTCTGCATGCCCAATGGATTGACATGGTGCTGGCCGACATCAACATGCCCGTGATGAGCGGCATCGAGATGGTGCGGCGAATGAACGCGGACGGCCTCATGAAAACCGTCCCGGTGGTCATCGTCTCGACCGAGCGCAGCGAGACGCGGATCGCCGAACTCATGGCCGCGGGCGTCCGCGAATATCTTAACAAGCCTTTCACACCCGAAAAGTTCAAGCAGGTGGTCGAGCGCATTCTGGGAGCCGCCGCGGCGGAGGCGGGCCCCGGCGCCGCGAAAGGAGGCTAAGCCCCGTGGACCCGGACAAGGAACAGATCCTGCTGGAAAATGTTTTTGCGGAAGTCTTGGAGAAATTCGCGTTCATGTTCAACGAACCGACCCCCCCGCCCGAACTGCCCATCCCGGATTCGCCGGCTTTCTGCGCCCGGATCGAGTTCGATGGCCCGCGGCGCGGCCGGCTTGAGGTGGCCGCTCCGGCCGACATGTGCTACCTGCTGGCCGCCAACATCCTGGGCATCGAATCCACCGCCGTAAACGCGGACGGCGCCAAGGACGCCCTCAAGGAAATGCTCAACGTTGCCTGTGGCGAGTTCGTCGAACAACTCGCCGGTCCGCAAGCGGTCTTCAACCTCTCGATCCCCGATCTGGCGGAGTTGGATGAGGACGGCTGGCGCCGCTTCGCCGCCCGGCCCGGCGCGCACGGGATGCTGGTGGACAACATGCCCGTGATCCTGCTATTCGAGGACCACGGATGAGCGGATCAGCGATCAAGGTCTTGATCGTGGACGATTCCGCCATCGTCCGGCAGGTTTTTATGACCGAACTCGCCCGCGACCCCGGCATCGAGGTGGTTGGTACTGCGCCGGATCCTTATGTCGCGCGCGACAAAATCGTCGCGCTCCAACCCCAGGTCGTTATTCTCGACATCGAGATGCCGCGGATGGACGGCATCACTTTTCTGCGCAAGCTGATGCATTACCATCCGCTGCCGGTGATCATCGTCTCTTCGCTGACACCCAAAGGCGGCGCGCTCGCGCTGCAGGCAATTGAAGCCGGCGCGGTGGACGTGATGTGCAAACCCGGCTCCGCCTACTCGGTGGCCGACATGTCCGTCGCGCTGATTGACAAAATCAAAGCCGCCGCTTACGCCGACGTTCGCCGCGCCCCCGCGGCCGCCGCCCCCGCGGCGCCCCCCCAGCGGCGGGCCATGAGCCC
>CAZMXS010000058.1:0-30427 GCA_964570325.1 uncultured Verrucomicrobiota bacterium
AGCGCCGTCAAGCCTGGCGTTTTGTCAAACTTTTCTAAAGTTTGTCGCCGAACGTTAATTGGGCGCACAGTTGCTTTTCCCGGGGAATGAGCGGATTTGGCCGGTGAGGGCCGAAGGCGCACGCCACCCGAAAACAGCAGTGGGAGTTATGGGGTCACATCTAAAGTGGGAGTTATGGGGTCACATCTAAAGAATCAAGAATAGAGAGAGGGAAGGGGTCACATTCCCAGATTCAAGATTTCAAGGGGTTTCTCCAACGGGCATGGAGCAGACAAAAAAGTGGGCCAGACAATCTCGTTGGTCATCATTCAATACTTGAATCTGGAGATGTGACCCCTCTGCTTTTTGGGGCTACCCAGTAACCGAACTGCTCTTGATGAAATTTGTTTTGACCCAGCCCCAATTCAACGCCAGATGAAGCAGGGCCATGACAGCGAAGAGGATTCCCCCGCCTTCATGAAGTATCTCAAAAGCTTCGCGGGGGAGCGCGTCGCTGAACAGGCCTGTGAAAATCTGATTCAAAGCGAGAACTCCAAGGATGGGATTCAAAATCTTCAATGCGGTGTTGCGTTTCATACCGCCACCTTTTGTTCTTCATCTAATCGAACAACATGCTTTCGCCTGAGCCGATTCCGGATCGGCGGCAGCGCCACGCTTGATTTCATCAATCACGGCGGCGCATCCTTCTCCATCCCGACTAGCTTATCAGCCGCCAGGTCTATGTGCAAAGTCCGGCTCATGCTCTCGCAAGATGAAGTTTGGAACAAGCCGTGTTGGGATTATCAGCCGGCTTACAAATCCTTGTAAAGCGCCGTTGAAAGATACCGCTCGCCAAAGCTGCACACCACGGTCACGATCGTCTTGCCTTTCAGCCCAAACTGACGGATGGCTTTCTGCACGGCACAGACATTCGCGCCGGAACTGATGCCGGCGAAAACCCCTTCCTCGCGCGCCAGCCGACGACCCCACTCGAAGGCTTCGTCGTTGGTCACGGCGACCACGCCGTTGAGAAGCGCCATGTCCAAATTGCGCGGCACAAATCCGGCGCCGATCCCTTGAATCTTGTGCGGGCCCGGCTTACCACCGCTAATCACCGGGGAATCCGCCGGCTCCACGGCATAGGCTTTAAAGTCTGGATTCTGTTTCCGGATATAGCGGGTGATCCCGGTGATCGTTCCGCCAGTGCCGACGCCGGTGACGATTGCATCCACCCGCTGTCCGCTGTCCGCCCAAATCTCCGGGCCGGTGGCCATCTCGTGCGCCGCCGGGTTGGCGGGATTTTCGAATTGCTGGGGCATCCAACCGTTTGCCGTGCCCGCGAGAATATCCTGTGCCTTCTCAATCGCGCCCCGCATCCCCTGCTCGGCCGGCGTCAGCACCAACTCGGCGCCCAAGGCTTTAAGCAAAGCGCGCCGTTCAATGCTCATGGATTCCGGCATGGTCAGGATCAATCGGTATTGGCGCGCAGCCGCCACAAACGCCAACGCAATGCCAGTATTGCCGCTGGTCGGTTCAACAATGACGGTGTCTGGTTTCAACACGCCACGCCGCTCGGCATCGGCGATCATGGCTAAGCCAATCCGATCCTTTACACTGGCGCAAGGATTGCGCGACTCCAGCTTGAGCAAAACAGTTGCTTCAGCCGGATCAATCAGCTTGTTCAACCGCACTAACGGGGTCTTGCCAATCGCCTGTGTAATATCCTGATATGTATTCATAATATGCTCATGTTAAATTGGTTGCGCTATAATTACATATTGCCGATAGATTTTATTTATTAAATGTACGTCGTTTATTGATTTCGTCAAGAAAGGTGATGAAACTGGATCTCTCCGCGCCGACCGAAACGCGATTGCCCGGCTTCGGCTGCACTGTTCGCTTCAGTATGACAAGGAACAAGAACAATAGCCGCGAGTCCAAGTATACCCCCCCTGTCAGTCAACCCACGCGCCCCAGTCGGAGCTGGGCGCCACGCAAAATGCCGCGCGAGGTAATTCGCTGCCACGCCGGCTTTGTCATCCTGTTTTCCCTATGCTAGACTCGATCACAATTATGAAGCCGCCCGTCCTGATAGGGTTGGATTTCGACGGCACGATCATGTGCTACGATGAGCCCCCAGGCTGTTTCCATCCCGCCGCCATCGCCATGCTGAATGAACTCGAGTCACTCGGCGTAGCTTGGTGCACGAACAGCGGGCGCGCGCGGGAAGATCAACTGGGCGTGCTAGAGCGATCCCGTGCGCAGGGCCTGCGCTATATGCCCGCCGCCCTCCTCTGCTGCGAAAGCCTGATCTTCGAGCGGCACGCCGGCGCGTACCGCGCACTCGAACCCTGGAACACTTATATCGTCGGCGAGTTGCGACGTTTGCGACGCGCCGTCCGCGATCAGCTCGCACCCGACCTGCCGGATTTGCTGGAACGTTATCACCCTGACGTCTATTGCACCGACGAGTACACCGCCTTTAATGTAAAAATGGATGATGCCCTGCACGAGCGCTTCCAGGCCGAGTTAGAGCGCCGGCTGGCGCCATTGACCGGCTATGTCATCGAACATAACGGCGGCTGGTTCTCCATCCTGCCGGACACGGCCGGCAAGGGCAACGCCCTCCGGCATTACGCGGAAACCCGCGGGTTCCCGACCGATCGAGTGCTCGCCATCGGCGATCATTTCAATGACTTGAGCATGCTCGACGGACGCGCCGTCCGGCTGGTCGGCTGTCCGGGCGACGCCATCCCGGAAGTGCAGGCCGCCATCCGCCATGCTGGCGGTTATGTCGCTTCCGCCGGCGGCCCGCCAGGCACCGTCGAGGTCATGCGCTTTTTTTTGGATTCCAAGTTCAAGGTGCAAAGCTCAAGGCTGGATATCGAAATCTGAACCCGGGGTGACACGCCCTGCGCGGAGGCGGAAACAAAGTGAAAAAAGCATATTGGCTGGGCTTGTTTGCATGGGCATGGACCGTTTCCGGGCTCGGTTTTTCCGGCCATGTCATCACCAACAACGCCGAACTAGCCCGCAATCTGCATCAGTTCTGGTCCACTTCGTTTGTCTTCAGCGATGAGTTTCAGGAACTGGCCAGCACCACAACCCGCATCAATGGACAAACTTATTTTCGCGTTCGTGGCCGCGATGTGGCCTTCTATCTGCCCGCCGATCTGGCCGACGATCTCACCGGCGTCGCGCCCGGCGACCGCTTTACCGTCGGCGCCATCCTGCAAACCGCCGCGGAAGGCCTCGTCATCACTGCCCTGCGCATCACTGTGGATACCCACACCATTACCGCCAGCGCCGGTCCAGGCGGGACCATCGCCCCCACCGGCGCCGTGCGGGTCGCCCACGGCGCATCGCAGGAGTTTACCATCCAGGCGGCGCCCCGCTATCAGATCGCGACCGTCACGGTAGATAACCGCATACCAGACGAGTTTGAGCCGGGCCGCGCCGCCTACACCTACACCTTCAGCAACGTAACCAATCGGCGCTCCATCACCGCCGCGTTTGCCCCCAATCTAGTCCGCCTTTCAATCGAATCTGCGTATGGCGAAACCGATCCGCGCATTGGCGCATGGCAACTGAATGAAGGCCAGATTATCACCACCCGGCTGACGGTTGCCGCCGCGGATTCCGAGACCGATGGGGAACGCTTTGTTTGCGCCAACTGGACGGGAACCGGTTCTGCCCCACCCGTCGGTACTGGGACAGTGGCGATATTCACTCTTGAACAGGATTCTTCCATAACCTGGCAGTGGACGCCAGAATACGAACTCAAGCTCGATCCCGTCACCGGCGGCCGGCTCACCGGCGCGGCCGGCTGGCATCCCGCCGGCGCGGCGGTCACCCTGCGGGCCGAGCCGGCGGCCGGCAATCGCTTCGCCGGCTGGGTGCTCGACGGCGCGCCGGCGGCGCAACCGGCCGAACCCGCGCTCGACCTGGTCATGGATCACCCGCGCCGCGTCGGCGCCCGCTTCGAATGGAACGGCGTCGTCATCAATGCCCAGGCCGGGCCGCGCGGGCGCATCGAACCCGTCGGCAAAGTGGACGTCCTGCGCGGCCAGGACGCCGTCTTCACCATCCACGCCGACGAACACGCGCATATCGCCGCCGTTAGCGTTGATGGCCAGCCCGCCGGCGAGTTCGGGCCGGGCAAAACGACTTATCAGCATACCTTCCGCTCCGTGGATGAGCCGCACACGATCACGGCGACGTTCGCCGCCGACCAGTATGAATTAACCGTTGAGTCGGACGCCGGCGAGGTCAAGCCCGCGCCCGGCACGCACGTCTTCGAGCATGGCGACCGCGTCGAGGCCCGCGTGGCCAAGCCGGTTGTGAGCGACCCGGAGACCGGCGCGCGCCAGATCTGCCTCGGCTGGTCAGGTTCCGGCGCGGTCCCGGCGGAGGGCACGGGGACGCTGGTCCGGTTCGTGATGACCGGCGATGCGGCCATCCGCTGGCTGTGGGAGACCCGCTACGAACTCAAGCTCGATCCCGTCACCGGCGGCCGGCTCACCGGCGCGGCCGGCTGGCATCCCGCCGGCGCGGCGGTCACCCTGCGGGCCGAGCCGGCGGCCGGCAATCGCTTCGCCGGCTGGGTGCTCGACGGCGCGCCGGCGGCGCAACCGGCCGAACCCGCGCTCGACCTGGTCATGGATCGCCCGCGCCGCGTCGGCGCCCGCTTCGTGCCGGACACGGTTGTCGTCACCGCCCGCGCGGAAGGCAACGGCCGCATTGAGCCCGTCGGTGCGGTAGCGCTTCAACGCAATGCCAAGGCCACGTTCCGTGTCCGCGCCGATATGCGCTCGCACATCACCAAAGTCGTGGTGGACGGCGAGGCGGTCGGCGAGTTTGACGAATCCAGTCGGACCTACGACTACACCTTCTCTCCCGCGGAAACGGATCACACGATCACCGCATACTTCGCCGGCGATCAGTACACGCTGACCGTCAGCAGCGACCACGGCCAGGCGGAGCCGGCCGTCGGAACGCACACGGTGGCCGCCGGCACAGAGGTTACAGCCCGCCTGTTGGAATCGGCGGTGGCGGACCCACGCGCCGGAGTCCGCCACATCGCCCGGGGCTGGGTTGGTTCCGGTTGCGTGCCGTCCGGCGGCAACGATATGGCCGTTCGCTTCCCCATGGATTCCAACGGCGAAATTCAGTGGCAATGGGAAACGGAGTATCGCCTTGATGTGCCAGCAATCTCCGGCGGGGCGGTAAGCGGCGATTCCGGCTGGCTCGTCGCCGGCGCCACCGCGACGGTCACCGTCGCGCTGGATGACGGCGTCCGCTTCGCCGGCTGGACCGGCGATGTGGAGCCGGCGCGGCGGCTGGAAAACCCGTTGCGACTGATCATGGACCGGCCGCGCGCAATTGCGCCTGTCTTGGAGCGCGACACGGTGCCGATCCAGGCGACCGCCGGCGCGCACGGCGCGATTGAACCGGCCGGCGCGATCCAAGCCGACCGGAACAGCCGGCCGTTCTTCCGCGTGGTTGCCGCAGAGCGGCATCACATCGAAAGCGTCCTGGTGGACGGGCGGCCGGTCGGCGTGTTTGGCCCGGGCTCCAATGTTTTTGAATATACGTTCGCGCCGGTGACGAATCCGCACAGTATCGCGGCCACGTTCGCGGTGGACCGCCACCGGCTGGTAATTGTCTCGGACGTGGCGGCGGTCGAACCGACGCCCGGCACGCATGAGCTGGAAAGCGGCACGCTGGTCGCGGCCCGCGCGCTGCAAATCGCGGCGCCGGGCCCGACCGCCGGGGTCCGGCGGGTGTGCCGCGGTTGGGCCGGCGCCGGGTCCGTTCCCCCAGCGGGCACGGAGCCGACGGTGCACTTCACCATCATGGAGGATTCGACACTCGCCTGGAACTGGGCGACCGAATATGAATTGAGCGTCTCCGCCGGCACGGGCGGCGCAGTCGGCGCCGCCGCCGGCTGGTATGCGGCCGGCGCCACCGCCACGGTCCGCGCCGCCGCCTTTGAAGGCCGACGTTTCGCCGTCTGGCGGGGTGATATAGACCCCGCCTGGCAATATGGCAATCCCGCCGAGGTGGTCATGGACCGGCCGCGCGCCGTCGCCGCCGAGTTTGCGCAGGATGTCGGCTACCTGGGCATTCAGGTCAGCCCGGCGGAAGGCAATTGGACGTTCACCGATGCGCCCCGCGAGTTCACCGGTCCGCGGTCCGGCACAGGGTCTGTCGCGCGGCTGGCGGTGCCCGCCGGCCATTACAGCCTGCGCTTCGAACCGATTCCCTATCACAAGGCGCCGCCGGCACAGGCATTCCGGGTGGAACCCGGCGGACGAGCGGCATTCACCGGCTTCTACGAGCCGGTCGCCGCGCTGGCCGTCTCCGCGACGCGCATTGAGCAATCGGTTGCGGCCGGCGAGGGCGCCTCCAACCAGGTGTTCGAGATCTGGAACGCCGGACATGGAAACCTCAAATACGCGATCGCGCGGAAGGTTTCATGGCTGTGGATCAGTCCGACGATCGGCAACAGCACCGGCGAGCATGATCGCATCCGCATTGATTACAACACCGACGGCCTGGCGCCAGGCGCCTACACGGGCCTGCTGACTGTCGCGGTGCGCGAATCGGAGGAACTGCCCCGGGAAATCATGGTCGTACTGCGGGTGCGCGAGCCGGGCGCGGAGGAGGAGCCGGCCGCTGCGCCAGCCGCCGGCGGCGGTGAGCTAGTGGCCTGGTATCCATTCGACGGTTCGGCGGAGGATGCCGGCCCGCGCGCCAACCACGGCACGGTGTACGGGCCCCTGACCTATGTCAGCCACGGCACATTCGGGCAGGCGGGCCTTTTCGACCGGCGCGGGGAAAAGTACATCGAGATCCCGCACACCGCCGCGCTGGAGTTCACCAACTCTTTTGCCATCCAGTTCTGGTTCCGCCAGGGCGAGCGCAACGGGCGGATCATCCAGAAACTTTGGCCCGGCCGGCGCTCCAACCGGCGGGAATGGGAAATTTCGCTGCGCGATGACGGGCGGATCGTGTTCAAATACGCGGTGCCGGATCCCGGCGAGAACTTCGAGTTCATCTGCCCGCTGGACGTCGGCTGGGCGCGTGGGGCTTGGAATCATGTCGTTTACACCTATTCCGCGCCGGATAATATAATGTATGGCTATCTGAATGGCGTGCAGGCCACCAGCCAGGTGCCGCGGCTCGGGTTGTTGCCGCTCAATACCGACTTGCCGCTGCGGCTGATGAACGACCGCTATAGCGGCGAGCATGGCGCCCGGTTTGACGCAGAAGGAACGCTCGATGAGGTGGCGTTCTGGAATCGTCAGTTGACGCCGGACGAAATCCGCGACCTTTATCTATACGGAGTTCGGAAGGTTGTCGGAGACACTGCCGTGAGCGCACCATGAGGCGCCACGCCCATGCGGTCCGTCCGCTCTACGCCATCGGGGCGCTGCTCGCCGCCACCCTGGCGCTGAATGGCGGGTGCAGGCCCGGCGGCGCGGGGCCCCAGCCGCTGCCGGCGGATTCCGTGCTGATCCTGGCCCCGGCCTTGACCAACGCCGCCTGCGCCATGGCGCTCCAAGTCGCGCGCGACACCTTTCGCGGCGCGCTAGTCGTCCCGATGGAGTCAGCGGTGGACGCCGGCCGGGCCGCCTTGCAATCAAGGCGTGTGCTGGTCGTTCCAGCGGTGGAGTATTTCCCGGTGGACGCCTGGCCGGTGCTGGAAGATTTGATCGCGGCCGGCGGGCCGGTCCTCTTTTTCGGGCGCGACCCTTTCGCCGCGCGCGTCTTCCAGGCGGATGGCGCGTGGCACACCCAAGCGGAACTATATGCGCAGGTCATCGCCGCAGCCAGTGCGGACAATAGCCTGCCCTCTGTCCAAACCTGGCGGCACGGCAATGATTCGGGCCGGCTGCGCGGCGCGGTCAAGGTAGCGCACGGCGCGGGCCTGCCCTGGCCAGGGGTCGCGGTGGAGGTCGAGGATTTCGAGCAATGGGACACGCTGACGCTGGATGCCGTGCCGCCTGGCACAATCCACGGTGCGCCGAACAGCATCGCCTTTCATTGCCGCGGCGATGGGCAAACCACGCGGCTTTTCCTGCGCGTCGTGGAACGGGACGGCGCCGCCTGGTTTCACACCGTTGCGCTCACGCGCGACTGGCAGGCGCATATTGTGCACGAGCGCGCCTTCGCCTATGCCGGGGGCGGCGCAAACCGCGGCGCGGCGGACGATCACTTCTCGCTGACCAACCTGGCGGCGGTTACCGCCGGTTTATCACAGGAATATGGGCCCCAAAGCCCCGGCGCGCACCAGTTCGCCCTTTCGGATTTACGGCTGGTGAAAGATCCACGGCCACCCTGGCAGATCGTCGGCTGGCCGGCCATCCCCATTCTCGGAACGCCAGCGGCCCGGGTCGAGTTCGCGTGCCGGCGGATTCGGCTGGCCGGCGAAAAAAGCGCCACTTTCGCCGGTATCCAGCCGCTGCAGGGGCCGCTCCCCGGCCCCAGCGGCCTGGGCGGCGCCCTTGGCGCGCGGGCCCGGCTGCTGCCGCTGGCCACCGCTCTGGATGCGCACGACCAACCCGTCGGCGCACCGGCATCCGTGTGCGTCACGGTGGCCACCGGCGGTATCGCCTCGGCCATTGGCTGGGTGGGGGTCAACCCCGTGCGCGGAGCGCGACAGGCAGCCGGCCGGATGCTGGCCGCATGCGCGCAGCGCCTGTTGAACGGGTGTTTCCTTTATGCCGCCGGCAGTCCGGCGTTCAGCCTGGCGCCGGGCGAAATGATCCGCGTGGGCGCGCGCTGGACAACCACCCGCGTCGCGCCGGCTCCCGCCCGGATCATGGCCGAACTTGTCGCGCCGCCCAACCGCACCGAGCGGCGCGTCGTCTCCGCGCCCGGGCCGCCGGGCACGGCAGTGGAATTGACGCTCGGGCCCGCGCCGGAAGTCATCGGCTCGCCGCAGGAGTACCGCCTGCGCGTCGTGCTGCAGGACGCGCGCGGCCAGAACGAAACTCTCGACGTGCTGGAGCAACCCTTGAAAATCATTCCGCCGCGGGGGCCACCCGCGCCCTACGAGACCATCTCCGCCTTGGGACCCGGCTTCCGCTTCGGGCATCAGCCGGCCTTTCTACTGGGGGGCGATTACGAACCGGCCCGCGCGGACCGCGAACCGTTTTTCCCAGGGCGGCGCGGCTGGCTCGACCCCGCCTGGTTCGACCCCGAAACCATTCGTCGCGACCTGGAATGTTTGAGCCAAACCGGCGTCAACGCCTTATATCTGACCTGCCGCAGCGAAGCCGAAATCCCGCAACTCCGATTTGTCCTTGATGAATGCGCGCGGCGCAAAATCGGCGTCATATTGCATCTGACCGCGCTGCAGCCCCGCGCCCCGCAATTGGAGCGCGCGGCGCAATGGTGCGCCGCCGCGCGGCTGGCCACCGAGCCGGCTGTTTTTGCCATGGATTTGACCGGTTCGCCAGGCCCGGCGCGGGATGAGACGCTGCGGCGGCTGGACCGGGACTGGCGGGCCTGGCTGCGCGAGCAATACGGCACGGCGGAACGCGCGGAACAGTTGCTCGGCGGTCCGCTCTGGCGCTCCGGCGGGAAGTTATGCGCGCCCGGCGTCGCCGAACTGCAATCCGGCCGGGGACGCGGCTATGCGCTGGCGGTCTACCGCCGGTTCCTCGATGATTGGTTCAGCCGCCAGGTCGGCTACCTCAAGCGGTTCATCCTCGCCGCCGGTTTGCGCCAGATGATCGCCACCCGTTTTGAAATCCCCGACCCCGCCAATCCCGGTGGCGGCACGCTGCTCATGGATCCCGCGCTGGGCGGCGCGCACGCGGACTTCACGATCGCGGATATTCGCGAATGGCCGCCCGTGGCCGCGCGCCTGCCCCAACTGGGCTTTGTCGCCGCCTACACCCGCGGTTTCAACGGCGGCCGCCCGGTGGCGTTCAGCGGCGCCCGCTGCTCTCCCGGAACGGCGCCGCAGCCGGGCAACCTGCAGGCGCAAGCGGATTTCTTCGCCCAGTTCTTCGCGGTGCTGCCGGCATGCGGCGTCGGCGCCGGACTGGGGGATTGGGCGGACGGCGACGGTCTGCTCAACGCCGACGGCAGCCTGCGGCCGGCCGCCGAGCGTTTCCGCGAGCTGGCGCACCGCACCCGCGGCAAGGAGTTGTTCCCGCGGCCGTGGAGAGGCCGCGAGATAGACCGCTACTCCGAGGCCGCCGGTTTCGCGGCGTTGCTGCACCAGTGGGGCCCGAAATATGCGCGTGAAATGGCCGCGGGCGAGCCGCCAGAACTACGACCGACCGCCTTCGCCAAACCGACCACGATCATGCCGCTGGAATCCATCGGCGGCACGCCATTTCGCAACCCGGCGCCGCTGGCGCACGCCAATGCCGAATGGGGCTGGATCGAAATCGAAGGCCGCGCCACCAACCGCGCGCCGGGCGCGACCGTCAGCGTGCCGATGGGCAAGAAACTATCGCTGGAATTGATCAATACCGGCGCCGCCGCCTTTGCCGGCGCGGAAGAGAAAAAAAACCGGACGGTTTGGATCAAGGCCGACCACGACCAGCACCCTGCCGCCTGGATCCCGGTGAACCCCCTGCCGCCGGGCCGCAGCACGCGCGTGGCTTGGCAGGCGCCCGCGCCCGGCCGCTGGCGGCTGCGCCCTTGGCTGCTCAACACCGGCGGCTTCGGCGAATTATTGGAACTTGTCGCCGAATAAACGCCCGGAAAAAACAAACACCGCCCGGAAACTTCCGGACGGTGTTTGATTGATGAAACAGGAAAAAGCGCGGCTTATTGTTCGACCTTCACGGTCTCGAACTTGCCCTTGATGTTCTCCAGGAAATACTTGCCCTTGGACTCGGCCGCCATCAGGGCCTTGTAGACGTCCTCGGACACGCCCTTGTACTGATACGTGGCGTCATTCTTCTCGAACTTGATCGTCATGATCTGGGTCGCCGCATCATAACCGACTTCCTTGATCATCGAGGACTCGACATCCTGCATCACCTGGTCCGCCGCCGCCGGAGCTTCCGATGCCAGGGCCGCGCCCGCGAACGCCAACACTGCACCCGCCACCACCAACATGAGACAACGCTTCATTTGCACCTCCTATGGGTTATGCCTGTGCGTGCTCAAGGTAGATATATACCACCTGCCGGACACATAAAAAAAGAAAAAACAGCGGCGCGCAAACTCCATTGCCCGGTTGCCGCGGCCTGACAACGGCCCCGGTTGCATATTCCGTTTCATTCGGGTATGAGATGCCGCCATGCCACCGGCAAATCATTCGCTATCCGCCGCGTCATCCCGCGCCGTCGCGGCCGGGATTATCGCCGCCTGGCTGAAATCAGGCGATTTTCCTGATCGCATGCTGGACACCGTGACGCGGGACCGCGCCTTCATCACCGAGCTGGTCTATGGCGGCGTCCGCCAAAGCCGCGCCCTGCGCTGGCTGGCCCGGCAGTTGTGCCGCCGCTTGCCGGACGACGACATCCTGGCCTGCCTGCTGATCGGGCTCTACCAGATTTTTATGCTCGCGGATGTCGCGGACTACGCCGCCGTCAACGAAACCGTTGCCGCCGCCAAGGCCATTGGTGGCGCGGGGTCCGCCGGCATGGTCAACGCTGTGCTCCGCCGCGCGCTCCGCGAAAAATCGGCGTGGCGCGCCCGCTTGGAAGAACAAGCCGATGGTATCCGCCTCTCCCATCCGGACATCCTGCTCCGGCGCTGGCTGAAGCGCTACGGCCCGTCGCGCGCGCGCGCCCTGTGCGAGTGGAACAATCGGCGGCCCGAAACCGTCATTCACCGGCATGCCTCACAAATTGCCCGTGAGCCGTTCCAGGATCTATTGAAAACCGCCGGGATTGCGGCCCACCCGCATCCCTCCCGACCCGAAGATTGTCTGATTGTCCCCGCCGGCGTGCGGATTGAGTCCCTTCCCGGTTTTGACACCGGTTGGTTCTATGTTCAGGATCCATCCACCTTAACCGCCATTGATTTGCTGAATCCTCAACCGGGCGAAACGGTCCTTGACGTCTGCGCCGCCCCGGGGGGGAAATCGGCGGCGCTTGCCGACCGGCTGGGACGCGCGGGCCGCCTGGTCGCGCTGGAAATCCACGCCGATCGGCTGGCGCGGTTGCGGCAGAACTTTACGCGCCTGGCCTGGGCCGAGGTACGGATCGCGGCGGCCGACGCGCGCTATCCGGCTTCGATCCGCGAGGCGCTCGCGTCCGCCGGCCTGCCGCCGGCATACGACGCCGTGCTGCTCGATGTGCCTTGCTCCAATACCGGCGTCCTGCGGCGGCGCGCCGATGCGCGCTGGCATTTTTCGGCTGACCGGCTGGCGCGACTGGTTAAAACGCAAGGCCAGATACTGGACACGGCGGCGGGCTTTGTGCGGCCGGGCGGCCGTTTGATCTACAGCACGTGCAGTCTGGAACCCGAGGAAAACGAGGAGCAAATCCGCCGCTGGTTGGAACGTAATCCCACATTCACGCTGCAAGAGTCGCGCGCATTGTTTCCGCCGGACACCGGCACCGATGGCGCATTTTGCGCCTGGCTGCAAACAAAACAGGAAACACCGGCATGAGCCGGAAAACCACGCCGCGCGCCACGCGCCATCGGCTGCGCCGCGCTCATCCGCCGGCGCCAGTGTTCCGTTTGTTTTCACGCGGGTTGCTGCTGTGGGCCATTTTTCATTGTCTGGCCGGAGCGGGTTTTGCCGCGCCCCCCCGCCTGGCCATCTGGTGCGAATTCCTCCCCTATTCACAGGTGTTGGCGCACCTGCCTGTGCTGAAAAAACATGATTGCCGACTGATCCTGCACATCGAGCCGAAAGACGTCGGCCGGCCCGACCTGGCCGCCGTCTGCCGCGCTGCCCGGGCGCAGGGCGTGCCGCTGACCGCCTGGCTGCTGCTGCCCTACGAGGAACATCTTTACGTCGGCGAAGACAGCATTGCGCCTACGCGCGATTTCTGCCGGCGCCTGCTGGATTGGTCCAACCAGGAACACCTGGGACTAAACGCCATCGTATTCGATTGCGAGCCCTCGCCCTTGCTGGGCCGGCGACTGTTTGAAAAGGTCCGCCGGGTCCGGCCTGCCGGCCTGGTCCAAATCATGCGCGCGGAAAGCGACCCGGCCCGATTCGCCGCCAATGTGGCGGCGTTGAATGACCTGATCGCTGAACTCCACCGGAGCGGGGTGACGGTTTCCGGCGCGGCCAATCGGGTTTTCCTGGATTTTCTGCATCATGGGAACACGGCGGTGCAGGACGCGATGAACGCCCCGTTCACCATGATCGCCTGGGACCAGGCCTCTTTCATCACCTACCGTTACCGCGCTTCCCAGGCGGATTACGCCGCCATGATTAACCGATACGCCACGCTGGCCCATCGCTATTTCGGCGAACGGGCCGCGTTGGACATCGGCCTGATTGGCGATCACCGGCACATCGCGGAGAACGCCCGCCGGGCTGAGCTGTTCGGCGGCGGAGAGTTCTTTATGAGCTATCTGGACGGCATGCGCTCCGTGTACGATCTGCAGGAGGCGGTTGGTATTGCGCTGGGGCGCGGCATCACCCAGATCAACCTGTATTCGCTGGACGGCGCGGTGGACTCGGTCGCCGGCCTCGACCGGTGGCTGCAGGCGGCGGGCGAAGCCCGGCCCATCACCGGCTGGGCCGCCTGGACCCCTTTGCGTTCGTTGAAAATGGCCGCGCTGGCCGCTGTCCTGGATGGCGGCTACCGCCTCTTGGTCGGCGCGGGAGGAAAAGCCTATGCCATCAAATCGCCACTCCCGGTCGAATGATCCGGAAATCATCCTGGCCAGCGCGTCTCCGCGGCGCCGCGATTTTCTCCGCCAATTGGGGCTGAAGTTTCGGATTTGCCCCCCCGCCCTCGATGAACTGCCGCAGCCCGGCGAATCGCCGCGCCGTTACGCGCGGCGAGTGGCGGTTGACAAAGCCCGGACCGTGGCGGAGCGGCTGCGCCCGGCAAACCGCGCCCGAATCATCATTGCCGCCGACACGATCGTGGTCATCGGCAATCGCATCCTGGGCAAGCCGCGGAACCGCCGCGCGGCGCGCGCCATGCTGCGCGCGTTAAGCGGCCGCTGGCACCGGGTAATCTCGGGGTTGTGCGTGCTCACCGTCGCGCCGGATGGCCGTCGGCATGAGCACAGCCGAACGGTCGTCACCGCAGTGGAGTTCAAGCCTCTCGCCGACGCAGAGATTGCGGCTTACATCGCCACCGGCGAGCCGCTGGACAAGGCCGGGGCCTACGCCATCCAGGGACGCGGCGGCGCCATGATCCGCGGCATTCGCGGTTCGTACAGCAACGTGGTCGGCCTGCCGCTGGCGGAACTGATGGAGCGGCTGCCGCGCCGCGGATGACCGCGAGCGCGGCGGACGGTCAGGGCGCGCGTTTACAGCAACTGCGTCGCATAATCCAACAGCACCAGCCGCGGGTTGGACTGAAGCATCCGGCTCACGGCGGACAGCCGCTTTTCGACCACGTCCTTCTCGGCCGCGACCGTGACGAAAGCCACCTCCGCGGATTTCCAGATATCCTGCTTGTCCACTTCCGCGACGCTGACATTGATCTCGTTGCGGATGCGATCTTTCACGCTGCGCAAAACCATGCGCTTGTCTTTCAGCGAATTCGCCTCCGGAATGCTCAAAGACGCATGCAATAATCCAATAATCACGTTCCCTCGCCTTTCACCGCTCCACCGGCGGTGCGGGTTCCTTCCGCAAATTCCAGTTTTCAGTTTCCCAACTTGTTCTTATCATCGGCCAGTATTCCCATTTCAACCATGACTGCGCAACGCCAGATAATCGTCCGCCCGCGCCGCATCCCGGCCGCTTTTTCAGTGGCTTTCGCTTATCCCGTGCATTTCACGCGCGGGGTATTCGCCCCGGACAATCCGCTCCTGGCCGACATCCTTTCCGCGTCGGACGACCCGCCGCCGCGCCGCGCCGCCGTCTTCTGCGACTCCGGCCTGGCCGCGGCGCAGCCGGGTCTGCTGCCCGGCATCGCCCGCTATTTTCGCGCCCACGCGAACCGGCTGATTCTGGCGGGCCGGCCGGTGTGCGTCCCCGGCGGCGAAATCGGCAAGGCGGGCAACCGGCTCTGGCAGCGGATCGCGCGGCAATTGCTCGCCTGGCGGCTGTGCCGTCATTCCTATGTCGTCATCGTCGGCGGCGGCGCGGTGCTGGACACCGTCGGGTTCGCCGCCTCGCTGGTGCATCGCGGTCTGCGGGTCGTACGCGTGCCGACCACGGCGCTGGCCCAGTGCGACTCGGGCGTGGGCGTCAAAACCGCCGTCAATTTCGGACCGGGCAAGAATCTCATCGGCACCTTCGCCCCGCCGTTCGCCGTACTGAACGACTTGGACCTGTTGGACAGCCTGCCGGCCGCCGAATGGACCGCCGGCATCGCCGAGGCCTTCAAAGTGGCCATCATCAAGGACGCCGCCGGCTTTCGTTTCCTATGCCGCCACGCTGCCGAGTTGCGGGCCGGCCACCGCCCCATTCTGGAAGAAATGGTTGTTCGCTCCGCCCGGCTGCACCTTGCGCATATCCAACAATCCGGCGATCCGTTTGAGTTCGGCCGGGCGCGCCCGCTCGATTTCGGGCACTGGTCGGCCCACAAACTGGAGACGCTTTCGCGCCATCGAATCGGCCACGGCCAGGCCGTCGGCGCCGGCATCGCGCTGGACTCGATTTACGCCCGCCTGATCGGCTGGCTCACGGAGCGCGAACTGGCGGCCATCCTGTCCAGCTTGCGCGCCGCCGGCGTCCGGCTGTGGTATGACGAACTCGGCCGGCGCGACCGCCGCGGCCGCCTGTTGATTCTTGACGGCCTGCGCGACTTCCAAGAGCACCTTGGCGGCGAATTGTGCGTCACGCTGCCGCAGCGCATCGGCCGGAAGCAGGAAATCCATGCCATGGATCCGGAACTCATCGCGCGCGCGCTCCGGCAACTCCAGCAATTCGCGGGCGGGCGCGCCGCGCGCACCTCCTCCCCGGCCGGACCATGTTGATCCAAACCCAGCCGCCCGTTCACCTGACCTATTGCCTGAACATCCACCCGGGCGAGTCGTGGGCCGAGCACTTTGCCGCCATCCGCGACCAAGCCCGGCGCGTCCGCGACCGCGTCGCGCCCGGCCGGGCCTTCGGCCTCGGGCTGCGTCTGGGGCGCGCCGCGGCGGCGACCCTGGGCGCCGCCGGCCGCGCGACCGAGTTTCGGCGCTGGCTGGCGGACGAGAATCTGTATGTCTTCACCCTCAACGGCTTCCCCTACGGCGCCTTTCATGGCGCGCGCGTGAAAGAGCAGGTGTACGCGCCGGACTGGACCGCGCCGGAGCGCCGCGACTACACGATCCAATTGGCCAATATTCTGGCTGAATTGCTGCCCGCCGGCGTCGCGGGCAGCATCAGCACGGCGCCGGGCTCATATCGCGCCTGGATTCGCGCCCGGGAGCAAGTCCACGTCATGCGGCGGCACCTTGCGGACTGCGCCGGCCATCTCGAGCAATTGCACCAGGCCGCGGGCCGGGAAATCGTGCTCGCTTTGGAGCCGGAGCCGGACGGCTGGCTGGAGCACAGCGGCGACGCGGGGCTCGAATTGCTGCCGCCCAGCCGCCATCTGGGCATCTGCCTTGACACCTGCCATGCCGCGCTGGCTTTTGAGGATCCCCTGGCCGCGTTGCGCCAATACCGGTTGGCCGGCCGACCGGTGGTGAAGATGCAATGGAGCCATGCGCTGGAGGCGGATAATACCCCCGCCGCCCGCGCGGCGCTGGCCGCGTTCGCCGAGCCGGTTTATCTTCACCAAGTGCGCGCCCGGCTGCCCGACGGTCAGGTTCGCGCCTGGCCCGACCTGCCCGAGGCGCTGCGCGACCTGCCCGAACTGCCGGCGGCCACCCTTATCCGAACCCATTTCCATGTGCCGCTGCACTGGACCGGCTCGCCGGTATTGCGGTCAACCGCCGCCGACCTCGCACCGGAGTTATTTGCCGTGCTCCGGTCCGGCGTCGTCCCACACCTGGAGATTGAAACCTACACATTCGATGTCCTCCCGGCGGCGGCCAAGCCCGCGGACCTGGTTGCCAGCATCGCGCAGGAGTTCACCCATGCGCTCGGGCGCTGGGATGCCGCGCGCGCGTAGGATTTGGTTGTTTTTCCCTGAAAAGCAAGGCCAACCGGCCCGCTTATCCAGCGATCGCCTTTCCCGTAATGCTCCGCGGGAGGAATGCCCATGCTCCGCCTGGCGCGCGGCTTGCGGTTTACCAAGGGCCGACATCCGGGCGAAACAACGCCCGGTCGGGTCGCTGCGTTTCATCGAGCCAGCCCTGGAGCCGCCAGAAGCGGTTGCGGACCCAGCGCAACACCCATTCGGCGACCGGCGTCCGCGGCCATTCGAATTCGCGCTCGAGGTCGGCGGTATGCCCGACCATCAGGGAAAGGCACAGGATTTCCTGGGTGATGGCGTGGAAGCGCAACTGCTCCGGCGCATCCGGCGGGAACGGGAAAAATTGCTCGTAACCCCGGCGAAACGCCGCGTAATACTCCGGCGCCAAATTCAGCATGGACATATACATCGCGCCGACATCATGAATACCGTCCGCCACCAGCAGGCCCTCGATATCCACGCAACCGACCAGATGATATCCATCCGCCTTCCGCGCGATGAAGAAATGCTCTTCAAACGGCTCCTCATGCACAAGCCCTGGCGCGAACCGCGCGGCCGGCGGGCGGCGAATGCGCGCCTTATACAACTTCTCGACTGCGTCCATGGCCGCATGCGCCTCGACTCCAAGCGACTGCAACCGGTCCGCCAGCGGCCGCAGGTTGCGCAGGCGACGGCACAGCGTTTCGCATTCATCATAGATCAGGGGCGGCTGGTCGAGGTGCGGCGCCACATGCCTCAGTCCCAGTTCATTCCGCGCGCGGCGGAGTTCCTGCACGCCGATCGTGTGGTAGCAGGCCATACCGGCGCCCAATCCCTCAAGCAGGCCGACCCGTTCCGCCGGCCCGCTTTGCTCCCACAGCCGGTCCAGCCGGACACCGGGACATTCCTCCTGGATATAATAGGGCGCCGCCAGCACGGGATCCTGCTCCGCCCACGCCACGATGCGGGGCAGCGGCATCCATCCCAGGCGCGTGAGAATGGCGATCCGCTCCAGCTCAGCCCGCATGTCACCGCCCAACACGAAAGCCAGGAAATGACGCCCATCCAGATGATAGGCCACCTTGTTGTTGCCGCCGCGCTCGGGAAGAATCTCCACTGGCGGGGACAGGTTGTGGGCGGCGCAAATACGTTCGATATCCGCGCGGGTCAAACGCGCGCGAAACTCATCGTTCGGCAGTCGCAAACGCTCCATTTTTTTGCGTATATGCCGCCAATGGAGATCATGGCCGCCAGGCCAGTTCCCCCGCGGACCACCCAGCTTATCGCCGCTCGATGCGAATGACGCACTCGGTCACCAGCGCGGCCAGCGCTCCAACCGCCGCCAGAACGGGCGCCAACACCGCGCCGACGATGCCGATGGTCAAAGGAATGGAAACCAGCGTCCGCCCTTGCTTGTCCTGGATGGTGATCTGGCGGACGTTGCCCTCCTTGATCAGGGCCTTGATTTTCTGCAGCAACTCCTCTCCCTTGACCTTGACTTCCTCGATCCGGGCAGCGGCGGCGCTAGCCTTTTTCTTTGCGGGCATGATGCAGTCCTTCTTCGCGGTTCGGCGCACCCTCATTTACTCATGGCCCGCCACGCTTATTCGAGCAAAATCTTTGGTTCCTGGCGGGGCGCGCTCAATCGGCGAGAGGCCGGCCATGCCAGGTCAGCCGCCAATTGTCCGGCCGGCCTTCCAGCCGGGCCGCGTGCACCGCCTCCGCCGCCAGCGTCGGCGAAAGCCGCAGCAGGCTGTGGAGCAAAAGCGCCCTTTCACTGGGACTGGCAACGCCCAGCAACATACTCTCATCCGGCAGGGCCAGCCGGCCGGTCTGGCCAAAGACGGAAACCTCGCCCTTGATCTCCCGGGCCAGCGCGACCGCATCGGCGGGGACCAGCACCTGGGCCGAGCGCATCAAAACGCGGAAACCGCGCCCGGCCGCCAGGAGGTAGGCTTCCGGTTGCCGGACATCGGGCGCGCGCCGGGCATAGCGCACGGCCTCCAGCAAGGGATGCCCCGTCGCGCGCGTCAATGTTTCAAGGCGCGCCGCGAACTCCTCCGCGCTGCCGCAGCCGTCCAATTGCGCCAGCAGCGGGGCGGCATCCGCCGGGTGCGCGGCGGCGGCCGCGCACTCCAACGCCCGGCGCACCTGCCGCAGCTCGGTTCCCACAAACCGGCCCAACTTTTCCGCCAGCGCCGTCCAACGGGGAGCGGCCAGCGTCACCGGGCCGTCTGGCAGGCGGCACCAGCCGCCCGGTGTGATCAAACGGTCGCAGAGGACCAGTTGGCGGTCAAAGAGCGCCTGAATATCGGCCGCCGCCAGGCCGGCGGTGGCGGCGCGCCAGGTGGCGCCGTCGAACATGCCGCGCTTGCCGTTGAGCCAGGCGCCGCCGTCCGTCAGGATGAAGACGGAATAGTGAAACAGCGAACCGATGAAAACCAGATCGGCGAACCGACAGACGCCGGCGGCCACAGCCAGCGCCGCCATCAGGATGCACTCGTCGAGGCAGGAGGTGATGCCCAGCGTCCGCCGCGACGCGCCGGGGCAGACGGCCGGCAGCGCCTGGATCACTTCGATGGCCGGGTAGACGTATTGCGGACACTGGCCCTGACACAACACGTTCATCATCAAGGCGACAGTCGGCGCGTCGCTGATACTCTGCGGCATGCACTGCAAAAGCGCGGACATGGCGTAATCGCTCTCCGCGCGCTCGACGGGATCGGTCAGCAGGTCTCGATCCTGCAAGCCCCAGAGGCGCCCAAAGGTCTGCTTCGAGGCATGGAGGAACTTGCGGTTCACGAAATGATAGATGGCGGAGATGCGCGCGGCGAAATCCGGGCCAGCCGTTTTCACGGCGCGCGCGGCCAGCGCCCACAGGCGCGGCGACGCCAGGTGCGCGAGCAATATGACAGTAATCAATTGCGGCCGCGCGGAGGCGGTGAAAAGCGTGGGCCGGGCGGCGGCGCTCCAATCGGCGAGCGCTGGTTCCGGCGCAGCGGCGGCGTTGGGCGGCGCCGGATTCATCCGCCGCCGGCCTTCGCCGGCGCATAAGTCCAGCGACTGAGCGCGGCGGCCGCCGCGAAAAGCAGCGCCGCCAGGGTGAAAGAAGGAACAAAGCGGGCGCCGGGCGCCGCCACCAGGGAAACACCCGGCAACGCGCCGAACAGCGCCACGCCGACGGCGGTTCCAATGTTCAACGCCAGGGCCAGCAGGGCCGCAACGGCGCCGGTCTGTCCCGCCGGCGCGCAGGTCATGATGAAGCGATTGTTCGGCGCAAAGAACAGACCGGCGCCGATCCCCAACACCGCCAGCCACAGCGCGGTCAGCCATACATTAGCCAGCGGGGCCGACGCCGCCAATGCGCCGCATGTCGCGGCGCCGGTCAGCGTGGCGCCCAGAATCGGCCGGCGGGAGCCGACCCGGTCGGACCAGGCGCCGGCCTGCAGGGCAATGCCGGCGCAAATTGCCGTATATCCAAGCAACACGAGCCCGGTAACCGCAGGCGGTTTCCCGCAGACCGCTTCGACGAAAAAGGGGATTGTGAACGCCATGCCGCCAAGGGTCGCGCGCACAAGCCCCAGGGTCAACAGCGCGGCCGGTAGAGCCCGAACCCGCCAGATCGCGCATGGGACCAGCGGGCCGGCGCTTGTCTGTTCATGCCGAACGAACGCCGCCAGCGCGACCACGGCCAGGCCCAGCAACCCCAGCGTCCGCGCCGAGGTCCAACCCCAGATGCGGCCCAGGCCGATACCCGGCAACAGCGCCGCGAGCCAGGCCGCCAACAAAATCGGTCCGGCCCAATTGGCAGGCGGCCCCCGGCCGGCGCTATCGGCTGGATCAGGCGGAATCAGCCACGCGGCAAGAAACACCAGTCCAACCGGGAGCAGCACCGTCGCCAGCAAAGCCCAACGCCAGGAGAGCAGGGAAGTCAGCAGCCCGCCAACGGGCGCGCCAGCCATCTGACCGGCGGCCGCCGCGAAACTAACCACGCCCAGCGCCGCGCCGGTTTTGTCCGCCGGCAGCCAGGTCGGAATCAAAGCATAACCCAGCGCCACCATGCAGCCGCCGCCCAACCCCTGCAACACGCGCCCAGCCAGCAGCGCCGCCGCATTGGGCGCGAGGCAGACGCAACCGATTCCGGCCAGCAGCAGGGTCACGCCCGCAATGAATCCGCATTGGAGTCCATGCCGGTCGCCCCAACGGCCGGCCGGGATAAAGACGGCCGCAGCCGCCGTCAGGTACAGCACCGGCACCAGCGCCGCGCCGGCGGCCGACAGGTGAAAATGCGCGGCAATGGCGGGCAACGCGACAATGACGACGAACGCCTCGAACTGGAAAGTGAAAGCCGCCAGCGCTACACAAAAAGTCACCCGCCGTCCGCGAGCATCGGGCACATTTGAAAGCCGTGAATCCATGATCACTATTACCGCCCGGTGTCAGCATAACGGCGTCCGAGCCGGATTGGCCAGCCGTAAAAAATACGACTCACCATCACTCACGGATGGCTCGGCGGTCCGTCCCTTCCCCAGGCAGCGGACACAAAAGGCGGGCAGGTGAAACTCGGAATGAATCGTGGGGTGAAGCGGGCAGGATGCCCGCGCGATAAGCAAGGAAAATCCGTCATGGACGCCGGACATCTATCCGGTAGAAGCGCCGGACCTCCGTCAATGGATCGCGCACTTCGATCGTGTCTTCGTTCCCGGCGATATCATGGGTCAGCAATTGCCAGCCGTCCACCGTCAGTAAATTGGTGTTGTAATAAATGTTGTAAAGGCGGCCGGAATGGGACGAAATGCTCAACACCATGTTGGCGGCGTCAGCCCCGCCGCCGATCATCAACAGCGAGCGGGAATTGGTCGGATCGGTGCCGGCAATAAACTCCTGGCGGTTGTTTAGCCGGTCACCGTCCGCGTCGCTGTTCGGATCGGCCCCCGCCGCGCCGAAATGCCGTTGCTCCCAATCATCCGCGATGCCGTCGTCATCCACATCGTCGGTCACCATCACCTCGAGCGCCGCCGTGGCAATGTTGCCGGCCAGGTCATAGGCGCGCATGGTGATCGTGTTGGCGCCGGCGGCCCATGTCCGGTTGGTCAGCCACCACGTGGACCCGAGGTCCGTTTCCACCGCCAGATCAAAGCTCATATCGGAACTGGTGCTATTGGCCTGGTGAACCTCCGCGGCCAGCACGCAGGTCGCGCCGGTCGGGCAGGCCAGGTTGGCGCCGAACCATTGTCCCTCGCCGCTGGTGCTGGAAGCCGGCGTCAGGTACGTCACCGGGCCCGCCGGCAGGTTGTCGCGGAAAACTTCCATGCCATCGGCGTAAACCACGACCCCATCATCGCGATTGACGCGCAGCGCCAGCGCGTTGGTCAGCACGGCCGGCCCCGGATTGAGGAACACCGCCCGAAAATAGGTGGTGATGTATTTATTGGTGGAATACGGCCCGTAGCTGACCACCGTCGCCTCGTCGCCATCTCCGTAACCGAGTTCGGCCGGACCGGCGCTCCAGGTGGAATCATCGAAATCAGGCGCGCGCCAGGCCGTCCCCTGGTCGGTCCCGTCGTCCAGATACTTCCAGATGGCGCCGGCCGGGATCAACGTGACCGGGCCGGTCAGGGCCGCGCCGGACATGACGCGCGCGCCGGTGACCTGGAACGTGACGGCGGTGATGCCGCTGTTGTCCGCGGCCGTGCCGGCGATCAGAATGTTGGACTGGCCGGTGCGGAAGACCGGCGCGTTGGTGGGGAACCGGATGGCCAGGTCCGGCGGGGTTGTGTCCGGCGGCGCATCGGACACAGTCACCGTTGTCCGCGCCTGCCGGGCGATGTTGACTTTCACCAGCACGGCGGTGTTGGTGCCGCCGTTGTAATCGTATTCCGCGATCTTCTCGCCGCCGGTTACCGTGTAGCCCGCGGCGGACTTGCGCATCAGGAACCGCACGCGGCCATCCCAGAAGTCGTAGGCCAGACTATTGGTGATATAAGCGGTGTTGGTCCCGGCCGTGCCGTCGTTCGCGCGCAGGAAGGTGTTGGTGACCTTGCGCGGCGCGCCCCAGTCGCCGTACACCGGCAATTTATTGGCGCCGCCGTGGATCGTCTTGTTCGAGCAGGTCCAGCCGCTCCCGCTCTTGAAAAACTCAAAGATGCCGACCACGCCGTAGTCCCATCCCGGTCCGGAGGAAAGGATGTAATAGGGACTGGTGGCGAGCGTCGCAAAGGTGTGATTGTGTCCGACCAGCATCAAATCCGGATACTGGCCGGCCGGCGGATTGTAAGCGCTTCCGGCGCCGACAAAATGCTGGCCGAACAGGCGGAAGCTGATCTGCGTGTTGGTGAAGGAGCCGGCGTAATCGTTGGTGAACCAGGCCAGGTGTTCGTTGGCGTTGTAGTCCTTCATGCAGACATAAAAAGAGCCCATCGTGATCGAGTACGTGGGCTGGCCAATGTCGCGCTTCCAACTGTCAAACGCATAACCCGCGTCGTTGTTGCCGCGCGTGACCAGCAGCGGCACAGTGAAGGCATCCACGGCATCCATGTATTTCGGATAGTAGCCGGCCACGCCGTTTTCCACCTCATCGCCGGTGTTGAACATGAACCGTGGGTTGATCAGGTTGAAGGCGCATGCCGCCCATTGGATGGCCTGGATGCTGCCATGCGAACCGCCGGCGCCGTTGGCCGCCGTGGCGGCGTCCGTCTCCGCCTGCGGGTCGGCGTAATGCAGGATGTAAAAATTGGTCTCGAAGTAGCGCAGGATGGATACGCAGTGGCGGTTGGTCGCGCCGCCGGCCGCCGTATGCCCCACCACCAGGTTGAAAACCTCGGGCGCAATATCGCCGGGCGCGCGGGCGGTTACGCGATAACCCGGCAGACTGTCGCAGTATACATAATTGCCGTATTCAACCCGCTCGACCGCACACGTCCAGCCGCGCAGGTCATGGGTCACCACCACCGACCAGCCGTTGGAAGCCAGGCCGGAGGCCGCCTCGATTTCAATCCGGAATGTGCCGCCGGTCAACGCGAATTCGGGCACCCCTATTTTCGGACGAAAAATGGAAACCTGGGCCGATGTGCCGGCGGCACCGGCAGCCAGGAACACCGCCGCCAGCAATCCCCGCCGCCATGACCCGACCCCGGCCATCCACCGCTCCTTTCAGAGTTTATAGATACCGGTATGACCGGCCTCCGGGTAGAGTAAACGGACCAACCCACCGTTTATTGTGGATGATTGGCGCTCGCCGCGCGGTTCAGACCGCCAGATCCAGCTTACAGACCCGGATCCGTTACGGCGCGGAAGACGCTGCCGCTGCGGGCGTGGAACCCCGGCGCCAGTCTGATGGCCGCGCCGGCGCGCAGTTCCAGATCCCCAGCCGGCGCGACCGTGACCCAATTGGTCGCCGTGATGGTGTTCGTGGCCGCCTGCAACATCCAGTTCGTGACCGTCAGGTTGCTTAATACCAGGCTGCCCGCCAGCGAACTGAAGTTGTCGAAGCCCAATTGACCGGCCGGACACGATGTCGCGCCCACGATCACGAACCCGTACTGCTGCGGATTCGTATACACCTGTTCCACCGGCCGGCCGTTGACATTGCTGATTGTCACCCAGCTTCCCTGCCGGAGGTCAATCGTGGAGCGAACATCCCAATCGTTCGTGTTTACGGTCACCGGCGTGCTGTGGCGATAGAACGCCATGTTGCCGTTGGTCATCCACTCGCCCACGAAAAAGTACACCGCCCCATTGAACAGCGTGTCCGTCGGGCTCAGCGTCCGGCAGTACACCCGGATGATGGAATCCTTGTCGAGCTGTAAATCCTGCGCCGGATCGCGCAGGCGATTGGTCGGATTAGTGTCCTCGGTGTAGGCCGGCCAGTACACGCCCAGCCACGGTTCCGCGGATTCCAGCGGCCAGGTCCGCACGTAGTTCAAATTGCCGATCCCGCCGAAACGGTTATAGACCATGTTGACGCCGCCGGTCCAACCGGAGCCCCATGCCCAAAAGCGCCAGTTATGATTGGTCCGCGCTTCGTCATCCCAGGTTTCCAGGTATGCGCCGGGCGCCGCGGCCGCGTGCAGAAGGAACAGCAGCAGGACGCCAATCCGCTTCATCGGCCGGCCTCCAGCGCGTCCAGCCGGCGCTGGAGCGCCGCGTTCTCCCGGCGCAGGTCAATCAGTTCCAGCGTCAGTTCCTCGATCTTTTGCAGCAGACGCGCCTGCATGTCGCCCACGTTGATCCCGCCGGCGGCGACCTGCGCGGCGGACGGAATGCCGGGCAGGTGGCCATTGGCCTGGACATAGCGCTCCACCTCCGCAAGCGGCAGCCGGCGGTAGTCCGGCGCGAACACGAAGTCCGACCAGTCGGACGGACTGACGATCACCTCGCGCGCTTTGATCGAACCGTTGACGGCCAGGCAATTGGTGGGGTTCGGTTCGCCGATCCCGATGTTGCCATTGCCGGCGAAATACAGCGCATTGCTCCAGTTGCCGGCGCCGAACGCCGCGCGGTAGTAAATGCCGGTGCCGCCATCGAGGTACAACGTGCCGCGGACGGCAACGGACTGATCGTTGCTGTTGATCACTTCACGCCCGATCGCAATGCGATCCCGCCCGCCGGATGCCACCGCCTTCCACCCGATGGCGATGTTGGTCATGGCCGCCCGGGCCAGGCGCCCGATGGCGATGCCGCCGAAGGGCGCGTCCGCCGTATGCCCGAGGGCGACGCCAAAATCGCGGCCAACCGCCTGTGCGCCGGCGGCCACGCCGTAATCGCGCCCGTCGTTGTCATAGCCCAGCGCGGCGCCGCCATTGGCGGCCCTGGACGAGGCGCCGACCGCCGTCCCATAGCTGCTGCCGGCGGCCAAGCCGCCGACCGCCACCCCGTTTTCCCCGTTGGCCTGCACGCCAACCGCCACGCCGTGGTTGCCGCGCGCCCCGCTGCCGACCGCCGCGCCGGAATCATAAGCATTGGCATCATAACCAACCGCCACGCCGTGAATCAGTGCCGTGGCGGCATTTCCGATCTGAATGCCGGTGCCGGCGTTATCCATCTGCAGGATGTTGCCGGCGCCGACGTTGATGGTCAGGCGGCCGCTCATCGTGTCGCCGGTTCGCTTCACATAGTTGGTGGTCGCATCGGCGGCGGCCCAGTAATTGCTTTCGAGTTTGCCGGCCATCTGGTTGCTGAGCGCGGCGTCGGCCGCGACCCGCGCGGCTTGCTCGGCGGCCAGCGCCGCTTGCGGCGCAAAAGTGCCCCAGACCAGGTTGGAATCCGCCTTGGTGTCTATCTGAGACTGGATGCCGGGCTGATCCGCAACCCATACCGGATCCGTTTCAACGTAGATGGGCGTGCCGGTCGCATAACCGGCTTTTTCCGCGCCCCATACCGGATCTATTTCCGTGAAGGTGTATAGCGGCGTGCCGGTGGCCAGATGGCCGATCAGGTTGACCCAGTCGCCCGTCCCAAACGCGGCGCGGTAGAGAACGGCGGTGCCCCCATCCAAGTATAACGTGCCGCGCAACGCGGCGCTGTGGTCTACCTCGTTGGTGATGAATTGCCCAATCGCAATCTGCGCCAGGCCGGTAGCCTGGGCGAATGGGCCGACGGCGATATTCCCGTAGCGGCCCCGGCTGTAATAACCGATTGCCACACCCATGCTCTCGCCGAAAGCTGCGCGACCGATCGCCGCTCCGCCACCGGCGCCCCGCGCCCCCATGCCCACCGCTGCGCCGTAGTCCATGCCATCGGCCCCATAGCCAAGGGCCGCCCCTTCATTTTGGCCGTAGGCCATGTAACCGACGCCGGCCCCGTAGTGCGCGCCGCGCGCGTCCCACCCGACAGCCACGCCTTCGTTATAGCCCAGCGCATAGACGCCGACCGCCACGCCGGTTTCGCTGCCGTCGGCTCCATAGCCAACCGCCGTGCCCAACCCGGCGCCGTCCGCCTCGCGCCCGATCTGCACGACCTCGCCCGTGCTTCCAATAATCAGCGCGTTGTCCGCGGCCGCGTCCTGAATGGTCAGCGGGCCGGACATCGAATCGCCGGTCCGCGAGACTTTACCGGTCTCCGTCTGAACGGTCCGGATATCCAGCGCAGACAGCCCATTGCTCAATGCCCCGTCCGCCGCGCCGCGGGCGGCGGCCTCGGCGCCCAACGCGCTGGTGGTGGCATAGCCGGCTTTCTCGGCATTCCAGACAGGATCAATTTCAACGTAAAGCGGCGTGCCGGTCGCATAACCGGATCGCTGCGCGGTCCAGACCGGATCCGTTTCAACATAGAGCGGCGTGCCGGTGGCGAAAGCCGCGGCGCTGAACCCATCCAATTTGTCGGCGTTGAAGGCGTAGGCCACGGACGCGACGCGCTGGCGCGGGGTCAACGGGGCGCCGTTTGCCTCGACCTCGATATAGACCGGGTCGTTGGTCAGGGCGGCAAACAGCGCGCCCGGCGCCGGCGCCTGTTCCCCGATCAGCACCGAATACAGGCCGTCCACGATTGTGACCGTTTGGGTTTCCTGGTAAAGCGGGTTGCCGCCGGCCGGCTGCGGGTAAAGCCGGAAGACCATCGGCACGGCGGCGCTGACCAGGTTGGTGCCATTGATCAAGCGTCCTTGATAATTGATCCGTTCGGGCGATTGGGCGCCGGCCAGCATGGAGAGGGTAAGCGACCACAGAACCCCCAGACATACGCGTTGCATGATGTCCTCCCGCGTTGAAAACTTAACAACCAGTTGGTTACCAGAAAACACGGAAGGGCGCGATAATAAAAAGATTGAGCAGGGCTCGATCCAGCGCGGGGAATGTGCTATGCGATGCGCATGCGAGCCAATATCTTTTTCAATACCCAGCACTCGCCGATCGGCGCGTTCGCGAGTTTCACCCTCGGCTATCCGGGCGCCAGCGGCGGGCTCGGCCTGGAAATCGGCGCGCCCGCCAACGAAAATATTTATATCGGCGTGGAAACACGCGCGGGCGGCCGCTATCAGGCGCTGCCATTTTTCCGGGGCGCGGAAGACGCCGCCCGGCGTTTCGACGTGGCGGGCCGCGAAAAAAAGAAAACGCCCGCGCGGCTGACGCCGTTTCCACGGTCGGCCATCCGCCGCGACTTCAAACTGGCCGATGACACCTGGCGCGCGGGCGACCTGACGTTCCGAATTATTTCGCCGCTGGGTCCGGTTCCCGATCCCGCCCGCGCCTCCGCCGATCAACTGCGCGCCGCCATCGTCCCGTCCGTGCTCGTGGAATTGACGGTCAACAACACCCGCGGCGCGCGGACACGGACCGCCTTTTTCGCCTACCAGGGATCCGACCCCGCCGCCGGTATGCGGCGTCTGGACGACCCGGCCGGCGGTCTTTTCATCGGCGTCGGCCAGGGACTCCGAACCGCGCTGGCCTGTCGGGAGGCGAAAGCCGTCTCCGCCCTGGGACATGATCTGGAACAAATCCTTCAGGCGCGCAGCGCCGCGGAGCGCCAGTTCGGGCTCGGCGGCGTCGGCGCGCTACTGTTTCGGGTTCCGCCGCGGAAGAAGAAAACCTTTCGCATTGCCGTTTGTTTTTACCGGGGCGGCATGGTCACCGCCAACCGGCCGGCGCAATATGCGTACGCCCGGCATTTCCACAATATCGAAGCCGTTTGCGCTTTCACGCTAGACCGCTTCGCCGCGCTGAAAAAACGCGCGCTGGATTGCGCCGCCGGCTTCCGCCTGGCGCGGCTCAGTCCGGATCGGCGGTTCATGCTCGCGCAGGCCATTCAAAGTTATTACGGCAGCACACAATTGCTGGACTGTGGCGAGCGCCCTTGCTGGGTGGTCAACGAGGGTGAATATCGCATGATGAACACCTTCGACCTCGCGGCCGATCAACTCTTCTTCGAATTACGCATGAACCCGTGGACCGTGCGCAATGTGCTGGATGGGTATGCCCGGCACTGGAAATACACGGACACCGTCCGGCTGCCGGGCGAAACGGCCGCGGCGCCGGGCGGCATCGGGTTCACGCACGACATGGGCGTGGCCAATGTGTTCGCCGCGCCCGGCACATCCGCCTACGAGCAACCCGGCCGGAATGGGTGCTTCTCTTTCATGACGCACGAGCAGTTGGTCAACTGGATTTGTTGCGCCTGGGGCTACCAGCATTACACCGGCGACCGGCGGTGGCTGCGCGCACGGCGCGGCCTCCTGCGCCAGTGCCTGGCCAGCCTGCAGAACCGCGACCACCCCGACCCGACGCGCCGCGACGGCGTCATGGACGCGGACAGCGCGCGGTGCCAGGGCGGCGGCGAGATCACCACTTATGACAGCCTCGATCCGGCATTGGGCCAGGCGCGCCGCAACCTGTACCTGGCGGTGAAAACCTGGGCGGCCTATCTCGGACTGGAACACATGTTCGGGGAACTGAACGAGCCACGCCGCGCCGCGACGGCCGCCGCCCAGGCCGCGCGCGCGGCCGCGACCATCCGCGCCCAGGCGCGCGCCGATGGCTCCATCCCGGCGATTCTCGGCGCGAACGCGGATCGCGGCATTATTCCGGCCATCGAGGGCTTGGTGTTTCCGTTTGTTTTCGGCATGCGCAACCGGTTGCGGCCGCGCGACCGCTTCGGCCCGCTGATGGCCGCGCTGCGGCGCCACCTGCAGGCCGTCCTGCAACCGGGCCGGTGCCTGTTCCCGGATGGCGCCTGGAAAATCAGCGCCACCAGCGACAACTCCTGGCTGAGCAAAATCTATCTCTGCCAGTTCGTCGCGCGGGACATTCTCGGCCTGCGTGGTCCGGCCATCGGCGCGCGCGCCGACCGGGCGCACGCCGCATGGCTGCGCGACCCGCGCAACGCCTATTACGCCTGGAGCGACCAGATGGTCGCCGGCATCGCGCGGGGCAGCCGCTACTACCCGCGCGGCGTCACGGCGGTGCTGTGGACGGAACACCGCTAGCCCGCACGCGAATCTTGTTCGCCGCACCGGGCCGCAGGCTTCCCCTGCGTTCTCCCCGCTGCTTTTTTTCATTCGCTCTTTACTTTTTTCCGCCAAGTAGGTAAAACGTTTTACTCCATAATCCGATGATGTGCCGATGACGGGATTCAGGCGAGGGGTTAATCAATGAAGCCGGTTGGATTTCGATTGCTGGTGTTGGGGGCGGGGTTGACCGCCGGGGCGGCGTTCGCCGCACCGACCACTTTGCTGACAGCTACGCTGGACTTGGAGATGCCGGCGATCCGCCGCGCGGCGGATGGGTGGCTCGATGTGGCCGCGCCCGCCGGCTACCAAATTTCCGCCAACCCCGCCCGCCCCG
>CAZMXS010000059.1:0-28557 GCA_964570325.1 uncultured Verrucomicrobiota bacterium
TTGATTCCGCCCTCTTCCTAGCTATCCCTGCATGAAGAAAGGCCAAAGACGAGGTTGGTGCTTTGCACCAATATGCTGTCCGTCGGCCTTGACATCTCGCGCCTGGCGCTCATGATCGTTAATGGCCAACCGCTGACGACAGCCGAGTACATCCAGGCCAGCAGTCGTGTTGGCCGTGATCGCGTGCCGGGAATCGTGATGGCCAATTACAACCGGCGCCGGCCGCGCGACCTGTCTCATTTCGAGAACTTTCGCCCTTACCATGAATCTTTTTATCGCTTTGTCGAACCCACCAGTGTGACGCCGTTCGCTGCGCCGGCGCGCTACCGAGCGCTGCACGCCGCGCTGGTCATGCTGATGCGGCACGGCGTGGGACTCCGGCGCAATGAAGACGCATTCCGGATGGACCCCGCCGACGGAAGGATCCGAAAAGCCGTGGATCTGTTTCTGGCCCGTTGCCGGCGCGCCGATCCGACGGTTGCCAAGGAAGTCCAAGACCAGGTGGAGCGCCTGCTGAGTGAATGGACCCAGCACAAGGGTCAAGCGCTCCATTATCGCAGCCGGGACCTGGCGCTGCCGGGCCTGCTGCGCAACATCTATGACCCGCCCGAGAAGGGACTATGGGAGACGATGCAGTCCATGCGCAGCGTGGATCGAACCGCCCACATTCGTGTGGTGCGCCCCCGTCACAGAGCGCCAGAGGGGAGGGGCCGTGCCGCGGATCAAGCTTGAAGTCCGGCAGTCCCAGGCGATCTACCAAGCCGCCGTCGGCGCGCTGGTGCAGATCGGCGGACACTCGCTGGCGCCCTGCGACATCCGTTTTTGGGAGCAGGACGGCGATGCCGTGGACCTGCCTCGCCTCAGCCGCCTTTTCGGCGGGCTCTCCTTCCGCAAGGCGCCCGCGCTGGAAAAGCATGGCGCGGTGGAGGTCGGCGGCCGCATCCCAGCCGTGCGGTTCCCGCGCTGGATGTACTGCCCCAAGTGCCGGCGCATGTACGCGGACCCCACCAGTGATGGTCGGCTCGAGGATGCGATGATCTGTCCCGGTGAAAAATGCCAAAAAGCCGGTATTGTTCTCGCGCCCATGCCCTGGGTCATGGTCTGCGCAAACGGACACATGGAGGACTTGCCGTGGCAAATGCTGGTCCACCGCGCGGCGAAGGAGCAGCGGCAGATTACCTGCCGCGCCTTTGACCAGCTACGGTTTCTCTCGGCGGACGCCAAAGGACACCGGGCGCGGATTTGCTGCGATAAGTGCCATGCAAACATGGACTTGGGCGCGCTGCGGAGCCGGGAGTTCCTGGAGTCAGTCAAGTGTCCGGGGAATCAGCCGTGGCTGCGCAATGAAGAGCCCTGTGATGCAAAAGCGGGCCCGGATGGCGCGCTGGCCGTGGCGGGATTGGGCGACTTCTTCGTTCATTACCCGGTTGTGATCAGCGCCCTCGACATCCCCCCCGAATCGCGCCTTAACCCGCGCGATGACCTGGGCCGGAAACTTCGCCAGCATGGCGACTGGAAAAGACTCCAGGAAATGTATCAAGAACACGGGCTGGCCAATCCGGTGGTGAGGAATCTGATCGCGTCGCTGGCGATGCATTTCCGTTGCCCGCCCGAAGCGGTTCGCGATCACTTGGCGCCCATCCGCGACACAGCGGATTGCGCGCCGGCCACGATGTTCCCGATCGCCAAAAGTCACGTCTTGCGCGCGGAAGAATACCGCGCCTTTTTGAAACGCATCCCAGACTACCGCGAGTACGAACGATTCATCACGGTTTCCCAGACCGACGCCTGGTGTGACTTCCTCAAACGCCAAAAACCGGGCAAGAGCCGGGGAGCCGCGGGCCGCCGGGTGCATGAACTGGTTGGGGCGCCGCGCCTGCGGGAGGTCCGGGCCTTGCAGGGTTTCACGCGCGTACGTCCGTTGGGAGCCGGCCAGGTTCGGCTGGTGCCCGCCGACCTGGTGGGCCAAAGTTCCTGGTTGCCGGTCGCTGAGTTTTTTGGCGAAGGGATTTTTTTCACTCTGAACCGGCGCGCCCTGCTGGATTGGAACGATCGGCCCGCCGTTCAGCAACGGACGGCCGATGTTCGCCGGCGGTATGAAGCTTCGTTCATGAAGGAGCGCCTCGAAACGCCCGAAAACCTGCTCCCGGCTTTTGTGGCGCTGCATACATTGGCGCACCTGTTGATTCGCGCAATGGAATTCGAGTGCGGCTATCCCGTCGCGGCCCTGCGCGAGCGGCTCTATTTCAGCGCCGGTGACGCGGGCATGGCCGGGGTTTTGATTTATCTGGCGGCCGGCGAACCGGGCGGTTCGTTGGGCGGCATCGCCCAACTCGCCGAGCCTGACCGATTCATGCGCTTGCTGCTGCGCGGCGTAAATGCCGCTGAATGGTGCGCGCTCGATCCGGTCTGCGGCGAGCATGAAGGGCGCGGCACAGATGGCTTGAATCGCGCCGCGTGTCACGCTTGCTGCCTGCTGCCCGAGACAAGCTGCGAGTGCGGCAATCTGTTGCTTGATCGCAGTCTCGTGGTGGCCGGCCCCGGACCGGATGCTTGCGGGCTGTTCGACGAAGCGGAGCGAACCTGACATGCCTCGTCTGCACATGCCGGGATTCGAAGACCTGACTCCCGATCAGGATCGCGTCCTGCGTCTGCCGGACGATGGACGATATTTGATCTACGGCCCGCCGGGAACCGGCAAGACCGTGGTCGCGCTGCTGCGCGCCGTGGCGATGCGGCAGCGCAACCGACCGCCCTGCATCCTCATGTACAATCGGCTCTTGAACGATTATTGCCAGCAGATGCTGGCGCGGCGGAGCATCCGCCTGGAGGTTCAGCGATACCATCGTTGGTTCGTCCTGCACTACAAGCGGCATTATGGCGAATGGCCGCCTGAATGTGTTGGCGCGGACGGCTGCGTGCGGCGATTTCGTTACGATTGGCCGAGCATTCTGCATGCCTGTGCCGCTCGCAACCCGCCGGTTGCGCCCAGTTCAACGCCGCTCTTTATTGACGAAGGCCAGGATCTTGCGCCAGGTTTCTACGAATACGCCGGCCTGCATTTCAGCCACATCATGGTATTTGCGGATGAGAATCAGATGCTCAATGAAACGGAGAACTCCACGCTTGCGACCATCTGCGAGAAATTGCTGATCCCCGAGGCCCATCGCCTGCGCCTGCATATCAATCAACGCAATACGCAGCAGATCGCCAGAGTGGCGGAGCAGTTCTATGTGGGTTTGGAGTCCGGGAAACCTGATATACCGAACCGGGTCGGTCCCGTTCCATACCTGATTGATTACGCCGATGTCCGCTTTTTTGCCGAACGCATTTTGCGCCACGTCCGCCTGCATCCGCAATTCCTGGTGGCGGTTGTCACCGCCAACAACCGCAGCCAGGATATTATGCGGGCCCAATTGGAACCGTTGTGCCGCCGCAGCCAGGTTGCATTTCAGGTTTATCGCTCAGCCCATCCCACCCGCGTGGATTTCAGTGCGCCCGGAATTATCCTGCTGAATCAGCAGAGCTTGAAGGGGTTGGAATTTGACAGTGTGCTCATCGCGGACTTGCACGAGCATTATATCCGGCGCGACAGTTCCGCGCACAAGATGATCCTCTATGTCGCCACCTCGCGCGCGCGGGAGCGGTTGTATCTTCTTCATGACCGAACACGGGAGTGCCCGGTTCTGGCCGACATGCCGGGGCCCGAAGTGCTGAATCGAAGCAGCCTGGATCGTACGAGGTGAATCCATGAGAGACACATTATTGCCGGGAATGGGGCCTTGGGCGGCGCCGAGCCGGGCGCCGGAAGAACTGCGCCTGTTTTATGCCACCAATGCCACCAATTTGTTGGGCATCCTGGGCTCCGGACTGGTGCGCCCGAAGAGCGGATGGCCCAAGTTTACCCCGGATTTCCAAGAAGCTGTGCCGGGATACATTCCCTTGTTCGTGGGCGGCGCGCCGCTCGAGCAGCTTGACTGCGTGACGCGGCACGATCCTAACGATCTGCCCGTTCTGATCGAGTTCCATGCGGCCTTGTGGCGGGGCGACAGGGTGCTCGGTCTTGATGCGGCCGGACAACCGCAGTCGGTGTCGCTTCCAACCATCCCGGCTGGCGTACAGGTTCTGCTGGTCCAAGGCGCCGTCCCACTGGCGGATGCCGGCCCGGTTTACTTTGGGAGCAAGGAAGCCGCCACACGATTTGAGAGCTATTGTTTCACCATGTCCAACACCCGGGCTGATCTGCTGATGCGCGTACATTCTTTTTCCCAAGTGGCGAATATTCATTTTCAACCGCCAGTTGCTCCCCTCATTCCCGAAGGCGCGGATCAGGCGAATTCCATGGTGGCGATGCGTCGAGCGGACGCCATGGGCGGTATCCTGGCGGCGCTGCTGAACGCCACCAGCAATGCCGGCGCCGCAATCATCCGCCGGCAGTTTCCCCAGTGGCGCATTCCATCCGCGAAACGCAATGTGGATGCTGGCAATCTCGCGCCCGAAGTGGTGCGGGTCATTGAATCCTGGATCCGGGACGAGCGGCGCCAAACCGATGACCCCGAGGCGCTATTGCTCTCGGTCACGCTTGATTATTTGGTTAAGCTGCAGCGGGGCGCCGGTCTTGCGCCGGAGGCCCTCTTGGATCATGTGGCCAAGCAAGCCGCGCCAACATCCGCCGAGCGCCAGGCCGCGCTGCACGAACGGTTGCAGGCCATTCGCGCATCCGTGCTTCAAGATCAGGATCCAGGGGTGGTCTTGGCGCAAGGATCGCCTGTGCTCCATGGACTGCTCCTGTTCCTCCTCGATTCGGAATACCGGGATGAGCGCGTGCCGCCGAGCGGGTGCAACCCCACGCCCGACGCGCTTTTGATGGCGGATATTCTGCGAGGCGCGCTTAACGGCTGGAGTCGCCTGCCGACGTCCTTGCGGGGTGAACCCCAAGCCGAGCTTGCGGTGGGTTACGCAATGGCCAGACTGGCCAATCGGCTTCCCGGTTCGGTCCAATTCCCTGAACGCGCATTTGCGTGGGCGGATGATGAAAGTGAACTGGCGGCCATCCTGGCCGAGGTTGCGCGCGCGTTGACGGAGAAGATTGACCTGCGGGGCCTGCGCCAGATAGCGCACGACCGGCACGCCCAACGCATCGAAGTGCAAATAAAGGCCGGACCTGGGAAACGCGGCGCGACCCGCAAACTGGTTCGCACCATCAAGACCACGGGGAGGAAGGTCAAGTCAGCGGTGCTGCGCATCGCGCTGGATCTGCCGTGGGCATAGGAAATTCGGATGATGCGAATGATCCCTTCATCGCCGTCAAGTCAAGCCAGCCTGGCGGAACGGAAAGTTTTTTATGCCCTGAAGAACTGTGCGTGGTCAGACGCCACAATTTGCCTCCATTCTTTGGGATTACCGCGCCACGCATACAAGGCCTGTTGCGAGCTCGATTTTGTCATTGTGGGCCCTGCGGGACTCTATGCCTTGGAAGTCAAGGGCGGCGGAGTATCGCGAGGATCCGATGGAGTGTGGACGATGACGGATCGCACGGGCCAAGTTTACCGGCATCATGAAGGGCCCTTCCGACAGGTTCAAGGGAACTTCTTCGCGCTGTTGGATCAGTTGAGAAAACACATTCCAATCGCTGAGTTGAATGACATCCCCAAGGGCTGGGGGGTTGTCCTGCCCGATTGCGTCTTCGACGTTGCCAGCGTGGAATGGGAGGACGCCACTATCGCCGATCAACGTTGGATGTGTGAATTGGCGCCATGGTTGGAGAATCTTATTCGCTATTACCGGAAGCAAGCCGGCCATGCGGCGGCAAACCCGGTGCGGCCTGAAGTGCTGCGCAAGCTGATGGGCGTGCTCCGGCCCCAGTTCGAGCAGGTGCCTTCCCTTGCAGGCGCCCTTGATGCGGCCGAGCAGACGCTTGCCGCGTTGACGGAAGACCAATGCCTTGCGGTTGATATTCTGGCCGCTAACCCGCGTGTCTTGTGCAGCGGCGGCGCCGGTACCGGTAAAACCTTCCTGGCCCTGGAACTGGCGCGCCGGCAGCTCGCGGAAGATCAAAAGGTGACGATTTGTTGCGCTTCGCCCTGGTTGCGGAACTTCCTTGATGCGCGGATTAGTCATGCGGCCTTGCAGGTTTTAAGCATCGGCCAGGCGCGGCGCGCGGGGGATCGAGCGGCCCCCGCGGAGGTGCTGATCGTTGATGAGGCGCAGGATTTGATGAACATGGATGACCTCGCCATCCTGGACCAAATGGTAGCGGGCGGTCTTGCTGGCGGCACATGGGCATTCTTTTTTGACCGCAACAACCAGACTGGATTGGTGGGCCGATGGGATCCGAAGGCCTTGGAATATCTTCGCTCGCTGGGCGCAATGAACGTTCCACTGACGCGGAATTGTCGAAACACACGTCCGATTGTTGAGGAAGTTCAGCGGCGCACGGGGTGTGATATGGGCCATCCGGAACAGGGCGAAGGTCCGCGGGTGGAAGTGATCGAAGCCGAGGGGCCCCAGTCATCGGCGCGCAGGACGGAAGAAGTCATTCGGAGACTCCTTGCCGCGGGCGTCGGCATGTCCCACATTACCATCCTTTCGCCCCGCCCCTGGATCGAGTCGTGCGCTTCGCGTTTATCCGAACCGCTCGCGCTCGATGTCATTCAATTGGACGAATTCAGTATGCGCGGGTTTCCGCCGCCACGTATCAGCTTCGCGCGTATCCCGGATTTCAAGGGTTTGGAGAACACCGCCATCGTCATGGTGGATGTGGACCCGACCCGCTTGGTTGCCCATCCTCCGGCTTGGCTCTACGTGGGGATGAGCCGCGCGCGGACCTATTTGGCCATGGTGATGGAAGGCCCGGCTCGCGGCGATGGTCCGTTGTGAAGCCGGATCGGCTGCCGGTGCGGCCGGGTGGGCTTACTGGGCGGCCGGCAGGATGCCCGCCTGGCGCAGATGGTCGAAAATGGCGCCCAGCGCAGCGGAGGGCGCTCCGCCTGGCGCGAAGCGCAAGTCCGCTCCGATGGTATTCTCCTCGGCCATCACGATTGCCAGCGCCGGGGCCGGGCTGACCAACGCCCGGATTGCCGCGAGGTCCGCGCCTGAAAGATCCAGCGCGGTGCAAATCACCAAGAGCCCGGTGTCCAGCAGGATGTGCAGCGTTTCGCCCAGACGGCGGATGTGCTCGCGGTTGGCCTCGTGGCCGTCCAAGTCCGTGCGCGTGATATCCGCGTCCAAGCCGTGGACGATACTGCCCATGCCGAGGAAGTAGACCAGGCGGCCTTGCTGGAACAGGTGTTGCTCCAGTTCGTGCGCCAGCGCCTTGCGGCCGGACCCGCGCGGACCGGTAATGATCACCAGCGCCGCTTGCTGCGCGTAGCGCGCGGCGCGCATGGCCGGTGTGACCCGGCCGCGCACCCACTTGATTTCGCGCCAGAACTGCTCGTGCTCCAATGAGGCGCTGTCCTCCGGCAGGTTCTCGCGGATCGTGCCGCCGCCGGCGATGCGATAGTCGTCCACGATCACGAACCGGCTGGTCGCGGCGACGCCGCCGTGCAGGTCAAACGCGATGGACTTGTTTAAGCGCAATACACAGGCCGCCACTTCGTTGCGGCGCACCTGCGCGGCGGCATCGTTCAGCTCCAGGTTGGAAGCGTCGAGCACGCGGATGACCCGTTCCAGCCGGACGGAGGTCTCGGCCGTGCCCAGCTTCAGTTTGTAGGTCTTGCCCGATTCCAACGGCGCCTTGCCCAGCCAGAACAAATCAACGCGCAGGCGCGCGCCGGACAACGGCGCCGGCTGGTCGGCGCGGGCGACCACCTGGCCCCGGCAGGCGAATATCTGCTCATCCAGCGTGATGGCCGCCGGCTCGCCGGCGGCGACGGATGCGCGCGCCGGCGCGCTGAACACCTCAATGGAGCGAACGCGCACCTGCTTGCCGGAGGGATGAAAAACGACCCGATCGCCGGCGGCGATGGCGCCCGATTCCACCCGGCCGACGATCAGCCGCCGCTCGTCGCCGACCGAGGTGAATTTATATACATCCTGAACTGGGAACCGCAGCGGCTTCTCCGCCGGAGGTTGTTCGCGCCGGAACGCGTCCATGGCTTCCAGCACCGTCGGTCCCGCGTACCATGGCATTCGGTCGCCGCGATCGGCAAGCATCTCGCCCGTGCGCGCGGCAACCGGGATGAAGGCGGTCGGGGTCAGACCGGCCTTGGCCAGGAAGGCGCTGAACTCCGCGCGGATGCGCTCGAAGACCGCGGTATCGTAATTCGCGAGATCCATCTTGTTCACCACGACGGCGAACTGGCCGACGCCGAGCATGGCCAGAAAATATCCGTGCCGGCGCGAGTTTTCCTGTACGCCCTCGTGCGCATCAATCACCAGTAGCGCGGCGTCCGCGCGCGCGGCGCCGGTGACCATGTTGCGCAGGAACTCGATGTGGCCGGGTGCGTCAATGATGATGTAATCGCGCCGGGCGGTTTTGAAAAAACAGCGGGCGGCGTCAATCGTGATACCCTGGGCCTGCTCATCCTTCAGCGCGTCGAGCAGAAAAGCGTATTCCATCTCGCGCGAGTTGCGCGCACAGTAGGCTTGGATGGCCTCGAGCTTGCCCTCGGGCAGGTTGCCGGTGTCAGCCAGCAAGCGTCCGACCAGCGTGCTCTTGCCGTGATCCACATGGCCGGTAATGACCAGGCTCAAGCGTTCTCTCTCGAGGGAACTGTCAGGGATCGAGTTCAAAGTATAAGGTTCATGGTTATGGGTTTTGGGGATCTCGGCTTATTCGATGGGTCTAGGCATCGCTGGGTTTCATCCGGATTCCGCTCGCCGAACACCGTGATGAAGCGAGCGCGAGGACGAGTGCGGTTCATGAGCACGAGTTACATGTAGCCCTCTCGGCGCAGCGTTTCCAAGCCGCCGCCGTCCTCCTTGTCCTGGGCGCGGCCCGAGCGCTCGGCGACACGGGCGAACTTGCCGCTGCGGAGTTCGGCGATAATTTCGGCGACATTCTTCGCGGTTGATTCCACCGGATTGGTACACGGACCGCACCCGAGCGAACGATAGCGGCGGCCGGCGCCCTGGTCGAAATAAAGCGCGGTCACCGGGATGCGCTCGCGCTCGATGTATTCCCAGATGTTCAGCTCGGTCCAGTCGAGCAGGGGATGGATACGCACGTGTGTACCGGGGGCAAAGTCGGTGTTGAACTGGTTCCAGAACTCCGGGGGTTGTTCGGCGATTTGCCAGTCGCTGTTCTTGTCGCGCGGGGAGAAGTAGCGCTCTTTTGAGCGGCTGCCTTCCTCGTCCGCGCGAATGCCAAGGATTACGCCGGTGTAGGGTTCGGGGTTCTTTTCCTCCTCATACTGGCCGGTATGATGGTTCATGACCAGCCGCGGCCATTTGCCGGAGAGCGTGTTCTTCAGCGCTTCGGTTTTCAGCACGCCGCAGCAGGCAACCCGGCTGAGTGCGCCGTCGGGGAAGGTCTGCTTGTCGCGCAGGGCGGCGCGGTTCATGCCGACCACCATATTCAGTTTCCACTCGCGGGCGAGCCGGTCGCGGAACGCGATCATCTCGGGGATCTTGTAGCCGGTATCCACATGGACCAGGGGGAGGGGGACATGGCCGAGGAAGGCCTTGCGCGCGAGCCATAGCAGCGCCGTGCTGTCCTTGCCGATGGACCAGAGCATGCACAGGTTCTTGAAGCGGTTATACGCCTCGCGCAGAATGTAGACGCTCTGGCTTTCCAGTTGTTCGAGGTGATCCATGAAACGCTTACTCTGGAATCTTACTCCTACTCTGTTCGCTTGCTTTTACTGGGCGAGAGCAAGATCCCAGAGCAAGAAGATAATGGCTATCTTTTCCGTTTCGCCAGCCTCCGCACTATCATCCCCACCTGCTCATCCAGTTTCCCGTCGGTTGTGTCAATCCGCAAATCCGGTCGCCGCGGCGGCTCGTAACGCTGGGAGACACCGGTGAACTCCGGGATGGCCCCGGCCCGCGCCTTCCGGTAAAGCCCCTTGACGTCGCGCGCCTCGCAGACGGCAAGCGGGGTGGCCACGTGGATTTCGATGAAACGGTTGGAGCCGATAATTCTGCGCGCCCGCTGGCGCTCGGCCCGAAACGGTGAAATGAACGCCACCAGGCAGATGACGCCGCAATCAGCGAAGAGTTTGGCCACCTCCGCCACGCGGCGGATGTTCTCGGCGCGGTCTTTTTGCGAGAAGCCCAGGTCGCGGTTAAGCCCCGCGCGGACCTTGTCGCCGTCCAGGATGAAGGTCATGCGTCCGGCGTGTTGCAAGCGCCCGGCGACCGCCTCGGCCAGAGTGGATTTGCCCGAGCCGGACAGGCCGGTGAACCACAGGACAAGGCCACCCGGACGCCCGCAGCCGGGCCGGGCGGAGCGTTTATGGGCTTTTATCCGTGATCTCACGATGGGGGTGCATTGTAGCCGGATCGGCGGCCAACTCAAGCGCAAGGCTGCGCCAAGGAAATTAAAGTCCAAGCGATAAGGTTCATCTTTCCGCTTGTCTTAGCCGGCTTTTGAAGTAAATTATACAGCCTTTACGGGTTACGAGGATGGACGGACAAATGAGCGGGCACATCATTATCACGGTAACGGAAGTCCCTTGCGGGGGTTGAGCTCCGGCGCTTGCCGCACCCCTCGCAAGAGGGGTTTTTTTATGCACGAATGCGGGAAGGTGAATGGTGAATACGGAACAAAAAAAAGAGGTCGGGGTGGGCCTCTTGGGCTTCGGCACGGTTGGCGCCGGGGTGGTGGAGGGTTTGCAAAAAAACGGCGATTTGCTCGCCGAGCGGATTGGCGTGCGGCCGGTCCTGCGCCGAATCGCGGATATTGACCTCGAACGCGACCGCGGCGTTACCGTGGACCGCGCGCTGCTTACCCGTGACGCCTCCGCCGTGGTTAATGACCCCTCCGTGGACATCGTGATCGAGCTGATTGGCGGAACCCGCAGCGCCCAGGATTTAATGTTACAGGCCTTGCGCCGCGGCAAGCCCGTGGTGACGGCGAACAAGGCCTTGCTGGCCGAGCATGGCGCGGAAATTCACCGCCTCGCGGCCGAGCATGGCGCCGAGGTTTATTACGAGGCCAGCGTCGGCGGCGGCATTCCGATCATCAAGGCCTTGCGCGAAGGGCTCTGCGCCAACCGGATTGAAAGCGTCTATGGGATCCTGAACGGCACCTGTAACTACATTCTTACCCGGATGGAGCAGGAACAGGCGCCATTTGACGTCGTTTTGCGCGATGCCCAGCGGGCCGGCTATGCCGAGGCCGAGCCGAGTCTGGACATTGACGGCGTGGACACGGCCCACAAGGCGGTTGTGCTTGCCTCGCTGGCCTATGGATTTCCGGTGCCGATGGCCGCCGTGTCGGTCGAGGGCATCCGCAATCTGGCGCCCGAGGATATCATCAATGCCGGCGAATTGGGCTATCGAATCAAATTGCTGGCCATTATCAAAAATTCCGCCGGGGAGGTCGAGGTCCGGGTTCATCCGACCCTGGTGCCGCACGCGCACCTGCTGGCCGCCGTTGGCGGGGTCTTCAATGCGATATTCGTGACCGGCGACATTGTCGGCAACACGCTCTATTACGGCCGCGGCGCGGGGCGCGCCGCCACCGCCAGCGCCGTGCTCGGCGACCTGGCCGACGCGGCGCGGAGCCTGGCCGGCGGCACCCGGCAACGCGGACCGGCGCGGGTGCGGGCCGAAACGGTCGGTCGTCTGCGCGCGATTGGCGAGATTGAGGCGCGCTACTATCTGCGGCTGTCGCTGCTTGACCGGCCGGGCGTGCTGGCGCGGGTCGCGCAGGTGCTCGGCAGCCACCAGATCAGCATCGCCTCGGTGATGCAAAAGGAAGCCCGCTCGGGCGAGCACGTGCCGGTGATTATTGTGACGCATACCGCGCGGGAGCAAAACTTCCGCGCGGCGTTGGCGGAGATGGACGCGCTGGACGTTGTCGGCGCGCCGACGGTCCGGCTGCGAATCGAGGATTTCCGGTAAAGTTTCCAATCATTGGAAACCCGGGCCGGCAATTTTTCCAATCATTGGAAAATCATGGAATACAGGAGCCCAAGATGAAAGTGGCCAAGTTCGGCGGGACTTCGCTGGCGGATGCCGGCCAGATCCTGAAAGTGATTGAGATCGCGCGGGCGGACCCGGAGCGGCGGATCATGGTCGTCTCCGCGCCCGGCAAGCGCACGAAGGAGGATATCAAGGTCACGGACCTCCTGATCGCTTGCGCGCGGGCGATGTTGGAGCGGGGCGCGGCGGACGCGGAGGCGGCCGCGGTGGTGGCGCGTTTCGCCGATATCCAGAAGGCGCTCGACCTGCCCGCCAAGCTGGTGGGCGAGATTGATCGTGATCTGCGCGCGCGGCTGGCCGGCGATCGGTCGCAGGCCGCGCGGTTCACCGATGCGATCAAGGCGGCGGGCGAGGACTACAGCGCGCGCTGCGTGGCCGCGGCGTTCACGAAGCAGGGGTTGCCGGCGCAGTATGTCAACCCGCGCGACGCCGGGCTGGTGCTGAGCGATGAGCCGGGCAACGCGCAAGTGCTGGACGAGTCGTACCCGCGGCTGGCCGCCCTGCGCGACCGCAAGGACATCACGATTTTTCCCGGCTTCTTCGGCTACACCCGCCAGGGCGACGTGGTGACTTTCCCGCGCGGCGGCTCCGACATTACCGGCGCCATCCTGGCGGCGGCGGTCAAGGCCGACGTGTATGAAAATTTCACCGACGTGGATTCGGTGTACGCGGCGGATCCGCGCATCATTCCGGATGCGCAGCCGATCACGCTGCTGACGTACCGCGAGCTGCGCGAGCTGGCCTACGCGGGCTTCGGCGTGTTCCACGACGAGGCGATCGTGCCCGCCGTGCGCGCCAATGTGCCGATCTGCATCAAAAACACGAACCGGCCGGAGGCGCCGGGCACACTGGTGGTGCCCGAACGCACCTATCATGCGGGCGGGGTGGTGGGCATTGCCAGCAGCGACGGTTTTTGCACCATCTTTTTGAGCAAGTATCTGATGAATCGGGAGGTAGGGTTCGGCCGGCGGCTGCTCCAGATTTTGGAGGAGGAGGGCCTGTCGTATGAACATGCGCCTTCGGGCATTGACAGCACCAGTGTCATCCTGCGGAGCGACCAGTTGACGCCGGCCAAGGAGACGCGGGTGACTGAGCGGATTCAGCAAGAACTGGGAGCGGACGATGTAGAGGTCGAGCGCGGGCTGGCCCTGGTGATGGTCGTGGGCGAGGGCATGCGGTACACGGTCGGTCTGGCCGCGAAGGCGACGCACGCATTCGCCGCGAGCGGCGTGAACATTGAGATGATGAACCAGGGTTCGTCCGAGATCAGCATGATGTTCGGCGTAAAGGAAGTGGATCGGAAAAAGGCCGTGAAGGCCCTATATCACGCCTTCTTTGGGTGAGGAGAGGTTCATGAGCAAGCGGATCGCCATCTACGACACGACCCTGCGCGACGGCGCGCAGGGGGAGGGGGTTTCGTTCTCCGGGCAGGGCAAGCTGCGCGTAGCGCGGCGGCTGGACGAGTTTGGGGTGGATTACATCGAGGGCGGATTCGCGGCCTCAAATCCCAAGGACATGGAGTTCTTCGACGAAATCCGGCGCGAACCCCTGAAGCATGCCAAGGTCGCGGCCTTCGGCAGCACCCGGCGCGCGAACACGCCGGTGGCCGAGGACGCGGGGGTGCAGGCGATGCTCGCGGCCGGGACGCCGGTGGTGACCTTCTTCGGCAAAAGCTGGCTGTTGCATGTCACCGAGGTGTTGCGCACGACGCCGGAGGAGAACCTCCGAATGATTGCCGACACCGTGGCCTTCTTTAAGGAACGCGGCAAGGAAGTGATCTACGACGCCGAGCACTTCTTCGACGGGTGCAAGGATAATCGCGATTACGCGCTGGCCACGATCCGGGCCGCGCGCGAGGCTGGAGCCGATGTGGTGACGCTGTGCGACACCAACGGCGGCGCGTTGCCGCATGAGATCGCGGAAATGACGGCGTCGGCGGTGGTGGCGGTCGGCGGCGTGGTCGGCATTCATGCGCACAACGACGGCGAATTGGGCGTGGCCAACTCGCTGGCGGCCGTGCGGGCGGGCGCGGCGCACGTTCAGGGCACAATCAACGGCTACGGCGAGCGCTGCGGCAACGCCAACCTGTGCTCGATCATCCCGAACCTGGCGCTGAAGATGGGCCTGGCCTGCCTGCGCCAGCACAGCCTCGCGCAGTTGCGCGAGGTGTCGCAATTCGTGGACGAGATGGCGGACATCCGCTCCAACCCGAAGGCTCCGTTTGTCGGCCAGAGTGCGTTCGCGCACAAGGCCGGGATGCACGTGGACGCGGTGCGCAAGGTCGCGAAGAGTTTCGAGCACCTCGATCCGGCGCTGGTCGGCAACCAGCGGCGCGTGTTGGTCTCGGAGCTGTCGGGCGCGAGCAATATATTCCTCAAGGCGGTCGAAATGGGGCTCTCCCTGACCAAGAGTTCGCCGGAGGTCAAGGCGATCCTGCGCGAGCTGGAACGACAGGAGAAGGAGGGCTACGAGTTTGAAGCGGCCGAGGCGTCTTTCAAGTTGCTGGTGCAGAAAGTGCTCAAGGCCCACAAGCCGTTTTTCGAGCTCGACGGGTTCCGGGTGATCGTCGAGAAACGCTCCCGGAGCGAGCCGTGTATTTCGGAGGCGACAATCAAGCTGCGCGTCAACGGCGAGCCGGAGCACACCGCCGCCGAGGGCGACGGCCCGGTGGATGCGCTCGACCACGCGTTGCGCAAGGCGCTGACCCGGTTCTTTCCCGAGATCGCCAAGGTGCATTTGACCGACTACCACGTCCGGATTATTGATCCGGAGGAGGCGACGGCCGCCAAGACCCGCGTGCTGATCGAGTCGAGCGACGGCCACGAAAGCTGGGGCACGGTCGGCGTCTCCGGCAACATCATCGAGGCTTCCTGGGAGGCGCTGGTGGACAGTGTGGAGTACAAGGTGTTCCTGGAGGAGCAGAAGAAGAAGCGCAGATGACCTGCATGCTGAATTATGTTTAGCCGCTAATCTGGATGGACATCATGTCTGAACTACCCAAAAATTACGATCCGCGGGCCATCGAGGACAAGTGGTATGGCCAGTGGTTGGAACATCAGCTCTTTCATAGCGAGGCGGCCGCCGGCGGCAAGCCGTATTGTGTCGTCATCCCGCCGCCGAACGTGACCGGCATCCTGCACATGGGGCACGCCCTGAATAACACGATCCAGGACGTGCTCGCGCGCTGGCGCCGGATGCGCGGATTCAACACGGTCTGGGTGCCGGGCACCGACCACGCGGGCATTGCGACCCAGAACGTTGTCGAGAAGCAGTTGCGCAAAGAAAACAAGACGCGTGACGACCTCGGGCGCGAGGCGTTTATCGCGCGGGTCTGGCAGTGGCGCGAGCAGTACGGCGCGACAATCATCAACCAGCTCAAGAAATTGGGCGCCTCGTGCGACTGGGCGCGCGAGCGCTTCACGATGGACGCGGGGTTGAGCGACGCCGTGACCGAGGTGTTCATCCGGCTTTATGAGAAGAAGTTGATCTACCGCGGCAAGCGCATCATCAATTGGTGCCCGCGCTGCGAGACCGCGCTTTCGGACGAGGAGAGCGTGCACAAGGACCTGGCCGGCAAGCTGTACTATATTCGTTACCCGGTCAAAGGCGGGAAGAAGAAAGATTTTGTGGTGGTGGCGACGACGCGGCCGGAGACGCTGCTGGGCGACACGGCCGTCGCGATCAACCCGCGCGACGAACGCTACCGCCATCTGGTCGGCCAGACGCTGCTGCTGCCGGTGCTCCAGCGCGAGTTGCGGGTGATCGAAGACGATTTTGTGGATTCCCAATTCGGCACGGGCTGCGTCAAGGTGACGCCGGCGCATGATCCCAACGATTTCGAGATGGGACAGCGCCACGGTCTCGAGGCGGTGGATGTGATGAATGACGACGGCACGATGAACGCCAACGCCGGCCCGTATGCCGGGCTGGACCGGTTCGTCTGCCGCCAAAAGATTCTGGAGGATCTGCGGGAAGCCGGGTTGATCGAGAAGATCGAGGAGCACCCGCATGCGGTGGGGCACTGCTATCGCTGTGAGACCATGGTCGAGCCGCGGCTTTCCCCCCAATGGTTTGTAAAAATGAAGCCGCTGGCCCGCCCTGGGATCGAGGCGGTCAAGAACGGCCGGATTCGTTTCGTGCCTGAGCGTTGGACCAAGGTATATCTGGAATGGATGGAAAATATCCGTGACTGGTGCATTTCCCGCCAGATCTGGTGGGGGCACCGCATCCCGGTTTTCTACTGCGACGCCTGCGGTCACGAGTGGGCCGCGAAGGGCCGGCCGGATCAGTGCGCGAAGTGCGGCGCCGCGGATATCCGTCAGGACGAGGACGTGCTCGATACCTGGTTTTCGTCATGGCTTTGGCCGTTTAGTGTGTTCGGCTGGCCGGAGGCGAACGCCGACTTGAAGTTCTATTATCCGACCCACACGCTGGTGACGGCGTCCGAGATCATTTTCTTCTGGGTCGCGCGCATGAGCATGGCCGGCCTGGCGTTCATGGGCGATATTCCGTTCCGCGAGGTTTATATTCACGGCACGGTGCGCGACGACCGCGGCCTGAAGATGAGCAAGAGTCTCGGGAACTCGATTGATCCGTTGGATATCATCCGCGATTTCAGCGCCGACGCGCTGCGCTTCAGCCTCGTGATGCTGACGGCGACCGGCCAGGACGTGTATGTCTCAACCGATAAATTCGAGGTGGGCCGCAACTTCGGCACCAAGATTTGGAACGCGGCGCGGTTCATGCAGATGCACACGAAGGACCTGGCGGTGGACCCGGAGCGGCCGGCGTTCGCCCCGGCCGCGCTGGCCGCGGATGATCATCACCTCCTGGCCAAGTTGCGCGCCGCGATTGCCGCCTGCGACGAGAACCTGGAACGGTTCCGCTTCAACGATTATGCCAAGACGCTATATGATTTCCTCTGGCACCAGTTCTGCGACTGGTACGTGGAATATGCCAAGCCCGTGCTGTATGGCGCGGATGAGCGCCGTCGCGCCGAGGTGCTCAAGGTCATGCATTTCGTGTTCGCGCGCGCCCTGCGGCTGCTGCATCCGCTGATGCCGTTCCTGACGGAGGAGTTGTGGCATGGCATGGGCTATGCCACGACCCATCCGTTCATCATGCGGGCCCCCTGGCCGGAGGCGCCGGACGCCGCGGCGATGCGGGAATGGGGCGTGGCGCGAACCGCGGTGGAATATGTGGACGCGAAGCATGAGTTGATTCGCATCGGCCGCACACTGCGCGCCGACTATAACATTGCGCCGGCGCAGAAGGTGGATTTCTTCGTTCGGCCCGCGGGCGAGCAGCATTTGGCGGCTTTCCAGGCGGATCGCGCGGCCATTGCGGCCATGCTGAAGGCCGGCGCGTTCACCATTGACCCTGCCTTCAAGCCGGCGCGCGCGATGCCCAGCAGTCTGACGCCGCTGGGGACGATCTATCTGTCGCTTGAGGGCTTCGATATCCAGGCCGAGGCGCGCAAGTTGGGCGAGCAGTTGGATCAAGTCGAAGACGCGATCAAGCGGGTGACGAAGAAACTCGACAACATGGATTTCGTCAGCCGGGCCCCGGCGGATGTCGTGGAGCAGCAGCGCGAAAAGAAACGCGAATTGCTGGAAAAGCGCGACAAGCTCAAGAAGTTAATTGATGCGCTGGCATTGCAGGCGGGCTGAGCCGCGCCAAATCTGATCCAGCGGCGTTGGTTTTGCCGCAGGCTGGCCGCAGCAGCCTCGCCTGCGTTGCCGCCGGTCGGGCGAACCGGTGAGCCCGCGACAACAATCGCGCATATCCCAGGTCATCCGGCACGACGCCCGCCATGGGTTGGATCTGACGTCACGATCTTTCATCCGGCGGTAACCTTTCGGATTCCGGGTACCTGACTTGGTCTGCCGCGGCGGGCCGGAATGAATAAAATCAGCCCCTTTGGGCTTACAGGTTCCCGTTGCGCTCCTGCAGCCGGATTTGGTAAACGCGGCCGGCGGCCGCGTTCAGGCGGTCGGTATAGAGATTGATCGGCGGAGTGGCGAAAATGTTGCTTGCGACAGAAGTGAAAACTCCGCCGGCATCGGGCGCGGCGAACAGGCTGTAGAGATAATACTGATTGGTAAAACTATACCACGCCACGATGAAGCCGGGCCCTGCCGCATCCGTAAACGGCGTCACGGAACAGGCCATCAGATTTACCGACTGCCGGTTGGTGGGCACGGTCAGCGATCCGTATTCCTGCCAGGTGTACATTCCGTCATGATCCTGATCGGCTTCCGACTCAGCCAGCAAGTCCATGTTGGTCAGCCCGTATTGCCCTAGCCACCATTCGGGGACGCCGTTGGAGAGGATGTTGGCGCTGAACTCCGCGGTCAGGCGGCCGGAGGCCGTGATATTGCTCCACGCCAGCCAGTAGTTGGGTCCGTTGAACGGGCCGGGCAGGGAGTACCCGTTGGTGGCCACCGCCGCGACGTGATAGAAGGAGTCCGCCCGCACCAGAAAAACAGTGGACTGGCCGGCAATCACATAGACGGTGCCGGACGGGATGATTGCGCCGTGGGGTCCGGGGGCGGTGGCGATGGCGCGGCTGATGTTAGTCACTGCCGTCGGGATCTGAAAAGCTGAAGGATTTACCGGATCGTTATGCGCCAGGCGCAGCCGGGCGCCGCGCTGCTCGCCACATGGCACCGTGGCGGTGTCGCAGCGGACCGCGAGATTCGACGCCGCGCGGGGGGGGACGGCGCCGGTGGTCTGCACCGGAGCAATCCAATCGGCCGCGTCCGCGTCGAATGGGGTGACGACGATCCGGTCAATGTACCAGCCTTCGTCCACCACGTAGCCGTCTGAACCAAATCGGAACCGGATACGGACCGTCTGGCCGGACCAGGCCGCGAGATCGAAAGTGGCCGGTTGCCAGCCGTCGGTTCGGCCGTAACAGGGGGTGTCGGGCGCGAAAGGAGAGGCGGGATTGGCCGTAATCCGGTGCGGATAGCCGCCAATCGGGAAAATCTGGGCATAAGTGGTGCCGTTGTTGGTGCTCAATTCGATAATACCGCCGTCCCAGTAGTAAATGCCCCAGTCGTATTCCATGCTGGCCCAATGATGGAAAGTCAGCGTGGCTTCCGGCCCCAGTCGGACCGGCGGCGTGATCAGCGAAGCATTCATGTTATCGAGATAGCGGTGGGAGGCATCGCTGCCGCTGTACCAGGCGTGGGCGCCGTCCCAATAGCGGTAGTTGGAGATATGCCAAAGGTCATTGCCGCCGGTATGGTTCCAGCCGTTGGTGCCATGCTCCACGTCTTCGTCCAAACCTGCGGTTTGAATGGAGAGAGTCCAATTTAGCCAGCCGCTGCCGCTGTTGGTTAGCAGGATATATTGATCAACGGCGGTCATTGCCGGCAGGGGCAGGAGTCCCAGGTTGGTGGGGGTTGCGCTCGCCAGCGGGTAATGGACCGAAAAGGCGTGCGGGCCGCTGGTGGCGGTCAGACCGGCCGGGTCGCGCGCCTCGATCAGGTAAAGGAAGGCATCGGTGTCTGCGCCCGGCGCGGGAATGCGGTTGGTGAAGAGCGTGCCGCCGGCCTGCGGTGTCATTTCAGCGCTTTGCCAGCCGCTGCCGCGGTTCCAGAACAGGCGCGCGTTGGCCACGCGATAATTGTCTGTAATGACGGCGCCAACGGGCCAAGGCGCGGGCGCGGGTTGTGGATCGGCCAACGGTGTGTGTTGGATAACCGGCGCGCACGGATAAGAACTGGCGTCGCGCGGGTTGCTGCGATCCGCGAATTCCGCCGCGTTGACATAAGTGTCCGCGTCCGGATCGGCGTCAGGCGTCACGCCGGTTCGCCCGAAATAATATAATTCCCACCAGTCCGCCAGCCCGTTGGTGGCGGTGTCCTCCTGTTCCGGCAGATAAACGGCCACAGCCTGATGACTGGCCGTCATATTAATGTTGGTGATGGGGTTGACCGCCACGTCGAAACGATTGGGCTGGCGGAGGCCGTCCAGATTCCATTGGGCAAAGCAGTAGTTGGTTGCGCCAAGAGCGATGACTCCCGGCGCGCAGAGGGTCGCGGCCGTCGTGTCCGCATTGCACCAGGTGGTGGTCTGTACCAGGCCGGCGACCGTCGCGGTCTGGAACAAGGCCCATTGCGTCACCCAGTTCCAGGCAATGGCGGAATCCGCGCGCAGCACGAACTCGAACTGATTGGATATTCCGACGGCGGGCGCGCTGCCCTGGCCGGTCCAGCCGACCAGCGCGATGCGGCTATCCGCAGCCAGGTTGGAATAGGCCATGGCTTCCGCCCGGATTGTGACGCCGGATCCGACGGTGTGCTGTCCATAAACGGGGGTTACCGCCAGCCACTCGGCCGGATTCCCTTGAATCCGCAGGCACAAGGGGACGGTGATGGCGAAATGATGCAAAGCGGCCGGCGCATCCGCGGGATCGCGCGCGGCGAATTGTCCCGAACCGGCGCTGATGTAGTAGCCAACATCCGAGTGGCGGGGTTGCGCCGGAATGAATCCGCGATAGGTGCGGTTGGAGACCCAGGTTAGCGGGGTTGCCGTGAATCCGCCGTCCGTGCCGTTTGTGCTCCAATAGAGGACAACGGAATTGGTGTCGAACGCGGTGGGGCAAGTAATCTCGGCCAACACTTCGTAAGCTTGGTTGGTGACCCAGGTATTCGGCAAGGGCGTATGTCGGATGGCGGGCGCGACTTCGATCGCGCCGCGCGCCACGAACGCATAAGGCTGCGGCCCGTAGGGCACGTTGAACGCTTGCACCCGCGCGGTGTAAACGCCGCTGACTGGAGCGGCGAGTTCGATTCCCTCGACGTTGTTGGTGCGATCAAACGTGGTGTAGCCGTTGGCATGCCGCAGGCTTCCGTCCGGGGTGGCCAGCACCAAATCCAAATCGTTCACCAGCTTCTTGCCCGCGCCGGCCGTCGCCGGATAGTCAGTCCAAGCCAGCAAGAGCGTCAGCGGCGCGACGGCATCAACCCGGAACGGATACTCGCGAATGGCGCCGCTGGCCGGCGCAGTTTCGTCGGCATAAGCCACCAGCGCGGCCGGAGGCGCTGGGAAAAGCGAATTCTCGAGATTGACCTGTCCCCAACCCTCGACATTGTTGGGCCGCGGCGAATCCGGGATTTCCCGGTATAAGTTGGTGCCGTATTGGCCGGGGGCGAGACTGCGCGCGCCCGCCAGCAAGGTGGCCTTGACCAGGGCCGCGCTGGGGTTGGTCAGTCCGCGGTTCTCGATCCAGAACTGGCGCACCAGCGCGGCCGCGCCGGCGGTCAAGGGACAGGCCATGCTGGTGCCGCCGCTGAACACGTAGGCGCCATTGGGATGCAATCCCCAGCCGCTGCCGGCGCCGGGCGCGCGCGAGCGGCAGGAGATGATGTCGGTTCCGGGCGCGACAATATCCGGCTTGATCCGGCCGTCATCGGTCGGGCCGCGGCTGGAAAACGCGGCCATCCCTTGATGAGTCAGATCGTAGCTGCGGGAAATGAAATCGTTGTTCAGCGGCGCCACGGGAAAATTGTAATACCAGGCTTCGCCATAGGTGTAGGCCGAATAGCCGCCGGAGCCGGGCGCGCGGTCATTTTCCGCTGCTCCGACTGACAGCAGGTTCTTGGCCGTGGCCGGCGCGCCCATCGAATCGCCGTCCACCACGCCGTTGCGGTTGTAATCCCGGCCGTCGTTGCCGGCGGAGAAGACCAGCAACATATCGGGATGGTCCCACATGAACTCGTCGGACTGGCGCGAATCGGTAGTGTACTGGCCGTAAACGGAAGAGCCCCAACTGTCGGAATGAATGCGCGCTCCATTGGTGTAAGCCTGCCGGTATAACTCGTTCAGGTCGGCGGGCAGCCCGCCCAGGCCGCCATAGCGGTCCATTACGGATTGATGCACCAGTTCGGCTTGCCAGGCGAGGCCGCGGAATTGGTTTGTGCTGGCCGCGCCGTTACCAAGGATTGAGCCGCCCGTGTGGGTGCCGTGGCCGTCCGGATCGCTCCAGTCGCCGGGACGGCCAAGGGCAAATGCGGCGCGGATGCGGTTGCTGAAATCGGGATGGATGCCGGTCAGTGAGCCGATGTCGAGCCCGGTGTCGGCGTGGCCGATGACCTGGCCGGCCCCAGTCAATCCACGGGTGGCCCAGACGTTCGTCGCGTTCATGTGGTCGCCGCGCGCGGCGAAATCGTTGAATAACACGCGTGGCACATATTCTTCGATCCATTGCACGGTGGGCAAGTCGGCGCAGGCCGGAAGAGCGCCGGCTGGGATATCCGCCCGCACCAGCCCCCAGCGTCGCCCGGCGGCGGTGAGCAGGATTGTGCCGCCTGCCTGAACGATGGATGCGGATGCCGCCGAGATATCCGTGGGATCAAAGGTTTGAATGGTGACACGCAGCAGCGTGTTAGTCTTGGCCGCTCGCTGCCGGATAGTCAGCGCCGGCTGAATCCGGTATTCCGGGCGGTATTCCACAATGCGCGCAATAAACGGCAGCGCCTTGATGTCGGCAATGAGCCTGGCGTCCATTTGGACGAGAAACGCGTTTTCGGGGACATAGCCGCACAGGATGCAGCCGGCTTGAATCAAAGCGTGTTTCCATTCCGGTTGGACGGGACCGATACACTGCACGAGACAACGCAAATTCCCGGGTGCGGCGGCCCGACCATTCAATGCAATGTCGGGTGTGCGCGTCGCCGCCAATTCGCCGATTTCCAGTCGAATAGGCGGGATAGGCGCCGGCGGTGTTGGATTCGGACTGGGCAAAAATTGCCCGAACGCCGCCATGGCGCATACGGCGGCGCTGCCGGCAATCATTCTATTCAGGCTGGCCATCAGGCAGTGCTTTCGCGAAACACCAATGCAATATACCCGCAAACCGCGCGGTTCGTCCAATCATCAGCGGTGGGGCGGGAACCTGGCCTGACAAGTTTGGCCAGCAGGATTGATGACCAAACCCCGTCCCCGTCCATTGCCAAAGGCCGCGACGGGCAAACGCTGCGCCATTGTCACGCAGGTTGCACGGTCGAGGATATCGTGGCCGCGATGGATTGGAAAATGTCCAACCTGTTTCCGACAAACCCGGATTCCGACAAGCCGCAACCGCCCAAAACCTACGCCTACTTTGACACCTCCGGTATGCCGCTGTTTCAAGTGTGCAGATACGAACCATAAACCTTTCGGCAGCGCCGGCCAGATGGCAGGGCGAACCGTTTTGCGGTGAGTCGCGGCCAAGCTACGCCCGCGCCCCGTGTGGGCGGTAGCGACCGCGAATGGTCGCGAATTATCGCGAATGCAAGCGCCACCCGCATTCTATCCGCGCCCTCCGCGTAATCCGCGGTCAATCTTTCTGTTTACCGCTGGCCCGGCGGGGACGCTATACCCTAGCGACCAGGGAGGGGAATCAACGACATTGCCAAGCGAGACTTCGCCGGCTACGTTACTTCGCAGTCATGTATAGCAAACTGTTTTCCAAGCGGGCCTGTCGCTGGAACGGCTGCGGTCGCTGGTCGAGATGGCCGAGGCTGGCAGCATCGCGCGCGCGGTCGGCGGCGACCCGGTGCGGCAGAGCCAGTACAGCCGCCAGCTCAAGGAACTGGAGGAATACTTCGAAACCGAGCTGACCCGCCGGCAGGGAAAAATCTTGGCGCTGACTCCGGCGGGCGAACGGCTGGCGCGGATTGTCCGTGAGAATTTCCGGCAACTGGGCGATTTCGCTGCCGAATCCGCGGGCGAGCCGGTGGTGTATGCCATCGGGGCAGGGGAGAGCCTGATCCATTGGCTCATCCTGCCGCGCATTGGCGGGCTGCGCGTGGCCGTTCCCAACGTGCGCCTGCGCGTCCGCAACATGCGGACCACGGACGTGATCCGGGAATTGGGAGATCTGCGGCTGGACTTCGGCGTTGTGCGGCGCGGCGCTGTTCCGCGCCAGTTCAAGGCGGTCACGCTCGGGCGCATGGGGTATGCCTTGTACGTGCCCGCCGCGCTGCACCCCAAACCGCAGGCGGTCCGTTACGAGGATTTGCTATGCACATTGCCTCTGGCGCTGCTGGCGGGCGAAGACGACTTCAATCGGCATTTCCACGCGGCCGCGGAGAAGGCCGGCGTGGAATTGAATGAGCATCTCCGGTGCGAGTCTTTCCCACAAGCCGCCCAAGCCGTGGCGATAGGGACTTATGCCGCCGTTCTCCCCACGCTGGCCCGCATGGCCTTGCCGGACGGGCAGGTCTGGGAGCTGAATCCATCGGCCTTGAAAGCCTTGGCGCGCGAAGTGGTGTTGGTGTGGAACCCCCGCGTGACCCGTCTGCGCAGCGTTGCCGCCCGCGTGCAGGCTTGGCTGGGCAAGACTCTGCGGTTCTAGTATTCACACATGACTGTACAGTCATGGTACCTACGGAATCGCGCATTGCGCCTGGGCCGGGTGGGTGCGATAGTCCTTCGCGAGATCATGAACGCGAAAAGCGAAGTGATCACCGGAAAAAGCGACCACGGGCCGCTTTAATTGAAATATGAAGTAACTCATGGCAGACGGCGAAAGGCAAACCAGCGGAATGATCAAGACTAGCCGACCTTTGTCGGCCATCAAAGCTGAAAGATCGCTCGGTTAACATTCAATCCGCATGCTTCAGCACTCAACCCTCATAGAAACAGCTATCCGCCAGCGGACCGGACCGCGCCAAAGCCACCCCGTTTCTAGGTGCAGGTGACCGACATGAAGTATAAACGAGTTCCCAAGCAAGGCTGCGGCACGCGATACGGTCTTCTGCGTGGCGCGCCCGGCAAAAGAAAATGCGGCGGAAGCGCCCCACAGAGCGCCGACGCGGGCCGGCTCCCTGCCGGCGGCACGGCCTGGCCTTCCATCATGAGTCCGACCCCGGCTGCAAATACTGCTATGACGCTCATCTGCTGGTGATCACCGGCCGGCGCACTCAGCCCTTCAGGAACTCGCCGCCGACGCCGCGCCCTGATCCGGCGGACGAGCCGATGTCTCGTAAGTAAGCATTGCGGCTCGGTTATAACTGAGGCTGGCGGAGGCGGATGCTCGCTCCCTTTTTCCGGACAAGACACTTTGAGGTGTTAGTCGAGAAGTAAGACGCAAAGTCCGCACTTCGCCGGTAGGGGTCGAGTTTGCTCGATCCCTTCTTCCGGACTTGGCCAGTTAACCCCTGCGGTCTTCGGCCTGCGTAGGATTCGCCCCCTGTCTCGCCGGAGCCGGGGGATCACGTTCTGAGTCCGGACCGCGAATTACCGCGAATGGGCGTTACATTTCCTCGTGGCGCCCGGCCCCGACTGCTGGTGCGAAAGAAAAGCCGACGGCAAGGTTTGGCCCCATCAGAACCAGCGGCCGGTGGTGTTGTCATAGAATACGAGCCACAGCCATGGATCCCACGAGGTGGTCTGCAGCTGGTAGTATCCCGCGGATGTGAACTCCGGCAGGTCATAGTTCCACGCGCCGGTCGCCAGGTTGACCAAGGTCGGCCGGATGCGGTGGCCCGTCGTGCCCGGCAGCAGGATCGTATCCTTCGGAAACCCGACCAGCTGCGATGACGGACTGCTTTGGATGTGGCCTACGTAGCGCCCGTTGCTGCCCGTGTCGAAGCGCGCGATCCACTCGCAGTGGGACCATGCCCCGGAGGTGTAGTCAAAAATGCCGAGCCAGTAGTACTGGTTCTGCACGATATTGCTGATGCAGACCTGCGTGGGCGCGAACTGCTTGGCCCAGTCGCCCATGTTCCGCCATTGGCCGGCCGTGTTCTCCCACAGGTAGAGATGGATCCACCGCCCGGCGAAGCTGACGGGGAAGATGACCGACGCCGGAGTGTCGCCTACCGGTGGGGCGGATTGCCCCGCTTGGACGATCGTGAACGTCTGCCCGGCCACGGTCAGCGTACCGGTCCGGGCGTTGCCCGTGTTGGCCGTCACCGAATACGACACGGTCCCGTTGCCGGAACCGCTGGCCCCCGCCGTGATACTCACCCAGGAGAGGCTTTCGGTGGCGGTCCAGCCGCACCCAGACCCGGCGGTCACGCTGATTGTCCCGCTGCCGCCGGCGTTGGCAAGCGCCGTGCTTGCCGGCAGGATGGCGTACGAGCACGGCTGTGCCGCCGGCAGGACGTTGATGAATGTTTTGTAGTAATCGCAGGCGTAGTAATTGTCGAAAACATAGAACCATACGGATTGGAGTCCCGGGCTGCTATAAACCGTGGAACTGACCCGGTTGGTGAGCGGGTTCGCGGTGTTGCAGTAATACCGGTAGGTCATCGGGCCCCCGTCGGGGTCGGTCGCGTTCACCGTGAACGTCACGGTCTGCCCGACCATGGGATTCGTAGGTACAATGGAAACCGACGTGATGGACGGGAACCGGTTGCCGCCGGCAAACTCGACGCGGACAGAGGAATCCATACCCTCCACCTGCATGCGATACCCGTCGCTGGCCGGCCAAATATAGACGGTGGGGTTGAATGACGAGTCGTACTGGTAGGCCGACGAGGTCTGGCGCCAGGTGGATCCATTGACGAGGCAATACACGTTGCCGTAGGCGTAGCCTTGGTAGCCGCTGCCGCTGCAGAACCGGCTTTCGTTCACGTGCAGCGCCGGCACGACTGTGACCTGCGTGTCCGACCCCTGCACGCTCAACGTGAACTGGCCGCCCGAGTAGTAAATGTAGACGGTCGGGCTGTAGGCGTAGCGGTAGGCATAATGGAACGAAGTCTGCTCCCAGTAATCCCCGATCGTGAGAGGATATAGGTTGGCATAGTTGAACCCCGTGAACTCGCCCCAGAGTTGGCTCTGGTAGAGCAGCGCCGCCCCGGCGAAGTTGGCGGTCAAGAGCAGGACAAAGAACATGGCAAATCGGACGTACTTCATTTTGACCTCCTTATGAGAATTTGGCGCGTGTGAATTGTTGCCGGGGGTGTGGGACAAATAGCGTCCTATTGTTTATTCCTGTTTTCCTGCTGTCCGGCGATCTTGGGCGCGCGCGAAAGATCTTCCAGCAGCCGGCCCGCATACACTCCAAGCGGCGTGTCATCCACATGTTCCCCGAAGTTTTCCGGTCCGACAATCAGCGTTCCCAGGCGGGCGCGGCTGGTGGCGACGTTGAATGTTTCCGGCTGGAACGTAAGCGGTGAAAGGTCCGGCAGCAGGTAGATGCAGAAATCACAGTTCATGCCCTGGATTCGCTGGATGGTGTCGACTGTCAGCCGGTGCATCGGCAAGCCGCTCGCGGCGCCGGCCGCGTAAAGCGCGTGAACGGTCTGACGATATGGAGCGATGATCGCCACTTCCCAGCGGCCGCTATCCAGCAGTTGCGCCGCGATATTCATGACGAAGCGGCAGGTTTCCGGATCATCGCGCCGGGGGATGGCCCGGGTGACCAGGCGCGGGCCGCCTTCCGGGTGAAAATGCCGCTGTGCCACCGCGGGGATTGTCGGTGCCGCCGCCGCGACGGATCGCAATGTGCGGTCATAAAACAGGCCGGTGAAGTCCGCGCCGCGCGGCGGGAGCCGGTGGCTGCGGGTCAACCGGAACCCATCAGTAATCCCTGAATTTCGATTCAGTCATTCATTGAGGCTGGTGAGCCCAAGAGCGTTGCGAGTATCCCACTCGTGCCCCAACTTCGCGCACAGATGGCCTTCAAGAACCCCGAGGACTTGCCACAACTCTTGAAGTTGGAATTCACTTGTTCTCGATGACAACCCCTGGCTTTGAGTAGTCCCTGATGCTGCTGCCCGGCAGCGTCGGATAGACGACCTTGCGGCCGGAACTGTCGGTCTCGATCTTGGTCCCGGGCTTGCTGAAGTCGCGCACGCTCGTCCCCGGATAGGTCTGGTAGACTTCCGTGTTGCCCCGGCCGTCGGTTTCGACCTTCGCGCCCGGTTTGGAGAAATCGCGGATGCCCGTGCCGGGGATGGTCTGGTACACCTCCGTCTCGCCGCGCCGGTCGGTCTCCACCTTCACGCCCGGCCGGCTGAAGTCGCGTACGCTCGTGCCCGGGACCGTCGGATACACCTCCGCGTTGCCCCGCCCGTCGGTCTCGATCTTGGTGCCCGGCTGGGAATAGTCCCGGACGCTGGTGCCGGGCACGGTCGGGTAGGCGACCGTCTCGCCACGGTGGTCCGTGTCCACCCGCACGCCCGGTTCCCCGAAATCGCGCACGCTCGTGCCGGGCACGGTCTGGTAGATCTCCGTGCTGCCGTCTGAATGAGCCTCGACCTTGACCCCCGGCTCGGAGTAATCGCGCACGCTGGTCCCCGGCACGGTGGGATAGACGACGGTGTCGCCCCGGTGGTCGGATTCCACGACCACGCCCGGCTGGCTGTAATCGCGCACGCTCGTGCCGGGGATGGTCGGATAGATCACTGTTTTATCGTCGCCGGCCAATGCGGCGTTTACGGCCACTACCAGCACCCCAACTACGATTCCGATGCTCTTTCTCATGCTGTCCTCCTCGTGTTTTCTTTGTAGCGGCGGGGC
>CAZMXS010000060.1:0-28301 GCA_964570325.1 uncultured Verrucomicrobiota bacterium
TGACCCGCGCGCCGCGCGCCGAATTCGCGTGCTCTTTCGTGGGCTCCCGGTGGCGAACTTCGAGCTCGAAAGCGAGCGCCAGCATGTCGGACGCGCCAGTCCGCTGGAGACGGAACTGACCGTGCGCGCTCAAGCGTTGCCGCCGCCGCCAGGCGCGCCGTCGCCGGAAGCGCTTCGCCCGTGGCTGGAGCCGTCGGTGTTCATCCAGTCCGGGCATCCGGACATTGTTCGGCAGGCGCGGCAGATTACCGCCGGTTTGACCAATCGGCTTGATCAGGTGTTGGCGCTCAACCGCTGGGTGCACGGGCGGATCGCGAAAAATCCGGCCGTCAGCCTGCCTTCGGCGCTCGACGTGTTGCGCCGCCGCGAGGGCGACTGCAACGAACATACCTATCTCTTTGTCGCGCTGGCGCGCGCTGTCGGCATTCCGGCGCAGGTGCGCGTGGGCCTGGTCTATCTGCCGGGCGGGTTTTTCTACCATGCCTGGCCGGCGGTTTATGTGAACGGTTGGGTGGAGTTGGACCCTACGCTGGGGCAGGACGCCGTGGACGCCGCGCACATCAGCCTGCTGGAGGGCGAGGTGGGTAGTCAAATCCGCATCCTCGCGTTGCTGGGACAGGTCAGCGCGGAAATCCTGGAGACGGATTATGATTAAACTGGAGCATCTGACCCGACGGTTCGGCCATTTCGAGGCGGTCAGCGATCTCAATCTCGAAATCCCGCGCGGTGAGCTTTTCTGCTTCCTCGGACCCAACGGCGCCGGCAAAACGACGACCATTAAAATGATGTGCGGGCTGTTGCGTCCGACCGCCGGCCGGATCACCATTGCCGGCCACGATCTGCAGAGCGGGATGGCCGCCGTCCGCCGGATCACGGGTTACATTCCGGATTTTCCATTTCTCTATGACCGCTTGACGCCCGACGAGTTTGTCGAGTTTACGGGCGACCTGTATAGCCTGCCGCGCGCGCAGGTTCGGGCGGACCGGGAAAGCCTTTTCGAATTGTTCGATCTGATTGAATACCGGGATGTGTTGATCAAGGATCTTTCGCATGGATTGCGTCAACGCGTAGTCTATGCGGCCACGCTGCTTCATCGCCCGGAAATCCTTTTCGTGGATGAGCCGTTCATCGGCCTCGATCCGTTCAGCATCCGCTTGATTAAAAACCTGCTCAAACAGAAAACGCGCGAGGGTGTTACGATCTTCATGACCACCCATATCTTGGCGTTAATCGAGGATCTTGCCGACCGGATCGGTATTATCGTGCATGGCCGGCTCTCCGCGCTGGGTACCCTGGCCGACCTGGCCAGAACCCACGCGATGGACGGCCTGGAGGATATATTTCTGAAATTGACCGCGGAGGAATGAAGCGAATGGCCGGCCTTTTCACATTACTGAAAAAGAACTGGCGCGTGTTCCGTAATCTGCGGCGGACGCTGCACGAGCAGTCAATGTTCAAGCTGATCTTCATCACCGCGTTCGCGCTGGCCTGCCTGGTCGGGCTTTGGCTCTTGTTTTACACCGGTTTTGATTTTCTCGACCGCTTGGGCGGTGTCGGGTTGCTGTTGATCTTCAAGTTGTTCTCGCTGTTTTTCCTTGCGCTCGGCGCCATGATGCTGCTGTCGAGCATCATCACTTCATTTACCGCCATCTTCTCGTCCGAAGAGACGGCGTTTCTATTCCTCAAGCCGTTGCACATTGACGCAATCGCCCTGTACAAGTTCAGCGAGGCCGCGCTGATGGCGTCCTGGGCGTTCTTCGCCATTCTGCTTCCGTTTGTCGGCGCGTACGCGTGGCAGCAGCAGATGTCCTTCGCATTCATGGCTGCGACGATTCTGTATTCCATCCCGTTTGCCGTCATCTGTTGCGGCGGTGGCATGCTCATCTGCCTGGTATGCGCGCGCGCGGCGCCGCGCCTGGGCCGGCGCGGGGCCGTGATCGGGATTATCGTGGCCCTGTTCCTGGCGGCCTGGCTGGCGCGGCCGTTGGTCGGCCGGGTAGCGCAGGAAGACGCGACGCTGGTGCTCAATCGCCTGTTGCCGGCCTTGAAAGTCGCCTCGCATCCGCTGCTGCCGAGTTGGTGGGTAGCCGAGGGCAGTCTGGCGCTGACGCGCGGAGATTGGTATCGCGGCTTGATGCTGTTGGGTGTGCTGGTCGCCAACGCGGCGCTGGTCGGCTGGCTGGTGGTGATGTTGGGCCGCCTCTGCCTGGCCGATGCTTGGTTGGATTTGCGCGCCCGCGCCACGCGGCGCGTCCGCCGTTTTACGGCCATCGCGGGACTGGACCGCTGGCTGGCCTGGTTGCCGCGCGATATTCGGGCGATCGTGGCAAAGGACACGCGGGTGTTCTTCCGCGATCCGGGCCAATGGATGCAATCCGCTTTTTTCTTCGGCCTGCTCGGTCTTTATTTCATGAACCTGCGCACGTTGAATTACCATGTCCTGCCGCAGGAGTGGCGCAACATGATCACGTTCATCAATGTTTTCAGCGTATCGGCCGTGATGTGTTCGTTCGGCTCGCGTTTTGTTTACCCGCAACTCAGCCTGGAAGGGCACGGTTTCTGGGTGATTGGCATGTCGCCGGTGGGCATGGGGCGCGTTCTTTGCGCCAAATGGCTCGGCGCGTTTTTCGGCATGCTGGTCGTTAGCGCCGGACTGATGGGGGTCTCGACCTGGATGCTGGCCGTTGAGCCGCTGACCCGCGGGGTCGCGCTGGGCATCGCGGCCATGATGTCGCTGGCCGTGGCCAGCCTGGCCACCGGGTTGGGCGGCATTTTCATTGATTTGAAACAGCAGAACCCATCGGCCATCGTATCCGGCTTTGGCGGAACCCTGAATCTCGTGTTGAGCCTGGCTTACATGGTGGCGGCCATCCTGCCGTTCGGGGTGCTGTTTCATTTGCGCCAGACCGGCAAGCTGGCGGCCGCGGCTTTCAACCGGGGATTGATTGGCGCTGCCGGTTGGTTGCTCCTGATCACCGCCGTGACGGCCGTGGTTCCGCTGGCGCTGGCCCGGCGCAGCCTGGCGGCCCGGGAATACTAACGGAGGATTTTACAAAACGCATGGCTCTGCCGTATATGTATCAATGAAAGAGCGAGGTGAGCATCAATGGCTGATATTAATTTCGATTGTCCGAATTGCGGGCAGAACCTGGACGCGCCCGAGGAAATGTCCGGCGTGACGATTCACTGTCCACAGTGCAAGGCATTGTGCGTCGTGCCCGGTATCCTCAACCTCCCGACCGCGGAAAATCCGCCGCCCCCAGACCAGGACAAGGGCTCGACCGTCCGGATCACGATCCCGCAGGAGTTCAACGCGCCCCCGCCGACCCACCGCCACATCACGATTAAACGAATGCATTGACCGTTCGCGGCCGCGACTGCGCTTTCCGTTCGACCATTGCCGCCTGCAAATCGAGAATACCGGCATGAATGCCGCGACCCTCCCGTCACCGGTCTATTTTGGCGTGGCCGGTTGGTCCTATCCGGACTGGGAGGGCTACGTGTATCGCGGCCGTGTGGCGGACAAGCTGCGGTTTATCGCCGGCTATGTGGACCTGATCGAGATCAACACCACTTTTTACCGTCCGCCTTCCGCCCGTCAGTGCGCGGATTGGGTCCAACGCGTAGGCGACCTGCCGGCTTTCACTTTCAGCGCCAAGCTGCATCGGGATATTACGCATACGGGAGTGCTCGAACCCGCGTTGGTTCGGGATGTTCTGGCGGGGCTTGAGCCGCTGCGTTCCGCCGGTCGCCTGCGGCACTTGCTGGCCCAGTTCAAGTGGGATTTCCGCGACGGCGCCGAAGCGCGGCGGCATTTGGAAAGAATTCGCGCCGCGTTCGGCGCCATGGCCAATCTGGTGGTCGAATTGCGGCACGTGTCGTGGCAAGCGGATGATGCCCTGCGCTGGCTCGGCGAGACCGGCCTGACGCCCGCGTTGCTGGACTATCCGGTGGCGCGCAATTCGTTCAACCTGGATATTTGCGACATTGGCGCGCACGGCTATTTGCGACTTCATGGCCGCAATGCCCAGGCTTGGTTCGACCGGCAGGCCGGTCGCGATCAGGTGTATGACTACCACTATTCCAAGGCCGAAATGGCTGGCATTCGCGACCGTATCGAACGCCTGGCCCAGCGCCGGCAGTCATTGACCGTTGTGGCCAATAACCATTATCACGGCCAGGAGATGGCCAATGCGCTCTACCTTAAGGCAGTATGGGAGGCGCGGCGGGTTCCGGTGCCGGCGGGCCTGATCCCGCATTATCCCGAACTGCGTGAGATTGCGGCCCCAGAACCCGTTTCCGATGGGTTGTTCCCCGCATCGTGAAATACAGCCGTCACCGGCGCCGGTTTCCGGGATGTGCCCGTGCGCTAGAGGCTCAAATCCCGGCTGGCAATCGGCGCCGAAATAGCTCACAATGCGCAAGGTGGTGAATGAAGGATCCGGTGCGCTGCTTTGAACATGCATTGGCCCGCGCGACAATCGTCACGCTGCCCGTCATGGGCGACAATTACGCCTATCTGATCATCTCCGGCGGCCAGGCGGCGGTGGTGGACCCGGCCGACGCCGCGCCGGTGCAGGCCGCGCTGAAGGCGCGCGGGCTCAAGGCCGGCATGGTGCTTAACACGCACCACCATTTCGACCATGTCTCCGGCAATCTGGAGCTCAAGGCCGGCGCCGGTTGCGAAGTGGCTGGCCCTGACGATCCGCGGATTCCCGGATTGGACCGCCCGTTAGGGGAGGGGGCGCGGGTGATGGTCGGCGATCTGGCGCTGAAAGTTCTGGCCACTCCGGGCCACACGCGCTCGAGCATCTGCTTCTACGCCGAGGACGGGCCTTGCCTTTGGTCGGGTGACACCCTGTTCAGCGCCGGCTGCGGACGCTTGATCGAATGCGCCCCTGAAGTGATGTGGAACTCGTTGTGCCGGTTGGCGGATCTGCCGGATGACACGCTGCTGTTTTGCGGACACGAATACACCGAGGAAGACTTGCAGTTTGCCGCTGGCGTGGATCCGGAGAATGATCTGATCCAGCAGCGTTTGACCGAGGTGCGCGAAAGCCTGCGCCAGGGATTGCCCACCGTGCCGGTCTCCTTGGGTGTGGAGAAATCCATCAACCCGTTCTTGCGCGTGGCCGCCGCGGCCATTCGCCGCGCGCTAAACCTGCCGCATGCGCCCGACGTCGCCGTCTTCGCCGAACTGCGCCGGCGCAAGGATCTGTTCAACTGATTGTTGTTTTCTTTTTTCCCAGCCGTCCCTATCCTGTCCGCTCTGATTTGGAGGCAGGTCATGGAACAGGGTATCCAGGAAGGCGAGTATCGGGAACACCGGCTGGCCAACTTGCAGAAACTACAGGCCGCGGGCTATGCGCCCTTCGGCGCGGCTTTCGCGCGAACCGGCCGGTTGGCCGAGGTGGCCGCCGGCTTCGTCGAAAATCAGCCGGCGCGCATTGCCGGCCGGGTGATCGCGCGGCGGGAAATGGGCAAGAGCATCTTCGCGCATCTACAGGACGGCAGCGGCCGTTTCCAGATTTACCTCAAGCAGGATGCGATTGGCCCCGCGGCCTTTGCCGCGTTTGCCCACGTGGATCTCGGCGACCAAATCGGCGCCGAGGGGACATTGTTTACCACGCGGACCGGCGAGAAGACGCTCAAAGTCGAACATTGGACGATGTTGTCCAAGGCGCTCCTGCCGCCGCCGGCCAAGTGGCACGGCCTCCACGACACCGAGGTTCGTTATCGCTGCCGTTACCTCGATCTGGTCGCCAACCCGGAAGTGCGTGAATTGTTCAACACGCGCATTGCCGCCGTCCGCGCGATCCGGCAGTTTCTTTGCGACCGCGGCTTCTACGAAGTGGAAACGCCGATGCTCCAACCAATGGCCGGTGGCGCGGCCGCCAACCCGTTCAAAACCTTCTACCAGGCGCTGGGGCAGGATATGTATCTGCGGATCGCGCCCGAGCTTTACCTCAAGCGCCTGCTGGTCGGCGATTTTGACAAGGTCTTCGAGTTGAACCGCAATTTCCGGAACGAAGGGCTCGATCGTTCGCACAACCCCGAGTTCACGATGCTCGAGATTTATGAGGCTTTCGGTGATGTGCGCTCCATGATGACGCTGGTGCAGGAGCTGATCACCACCGTCGCGCGGCAAGTGTGCGGCACGCTTCAGGTCGGCGACGGCGACCTGGCCGTGGACCTGACGCCGCCCTGGCCGGAGGTGCGCTACCGCGACCTGGTGGAGCAAAAAATGGGCGCCGGCTGGTTTGCGCTCCCTCTGGAAGAAGCTCGCGCCCGGGCTCGCGCCCAGGGTCTGGACATTCCGGCCGAGTGGCAGTTCCTCGAGATCACCCAGGAAGTGTATGAAAAGCTGATCGAACGCCACATTCGCAATCCGACCTTTGTCACGCGCCTGCCGGTGGAACTGGTGCCGCTGGCCCGGCGCTGCGCGGACGACCCCACCGTGGTGGATGTTTTCGAGCTGGTGATCCGCGGGCGCGAGATCGCGCCGGGCTATACCGAACTCAATGATCCCCTGGACCAGCGGGCCCGCTTGATGGAGCAGGCCGGCGGTGATCCGTCCAAGATTGACGAGGATTTCCTCTTGGCCTTGGAACATGGCATGCCGCCCGCCGGCGGAATGGGCGTCGGCATTGACCGCCTGATCATGGTCCTGACCGGCGCCGAATCCATCCGGGACGTGGTGCTCTTTCCCCAATTAAAAAACAAATAACCATCATCGCAGATTGAGCTTGTTTCCCAATACAGATCACCGGTTGCCGACCACGGATGACTAACCTCTGAACACTGATAAGCATCCTATGCGCCTGCCCTTTTCACTCTTTCTTGCCCTGAAGTACCTGCGGCCCAAGCGGACGTTTATCTCCGTGGTCACCGTAATCTCCGTCTTGGGCGGGCTGCTGGGGGTGGCGGTGCTGATCATCGTGCTTTCGGTGATGAGCGGTTTCGATGATATGTGGCGCGAGAAAATTTTGAGTTTCAACGCCCACATCACAGTTACCGGCTACGGCATTATCGAGAACGAGGAAGAGCTGGTTGAGCAGATTCGTGAGGTGGACGGTGTTACCGGCGCGGCGCCCTATGTGCAGGGAATTGTATTCATCTCCCACAAGGATCGCGTGTTTACCCCGATGGTGCGCGGCATTGACCCGGTGCGGGAACGCACGGTCAGCCAGATTCCCCGGAACATGAGCGCGGGCGTCTTTGATGTGAGCGATGACCATTGTGTGATCGGCCGCGATCTGTCGCTGCGCGTCGGGGCGGGAGTGGGGGACAAGCTGCTGATCTACTCGCCGCAGAACTTCACCGCGGCGGACGAGATTCACCTGCCGGAGGAGCTGACCGTGGCCGGTGTGTTCGAGGTGGGCATGTGGGAATTCGATATGGGATTCATCCTGACTTCTTTGGAGAAAGCGCGCGAGATGTACGCGATGGAGACGGGGGTTCACGCGATCCAGGTTATGACGCGGAATCCTTACCAGGCCGAGGCGGTTGCCCGCCGGATTCAGGCGCGGATCGGGCCCGAGTATGACGCCGCCACCTGGATGGACTTGAACCGCCAGTTGTTTGCGGCGCTGCGGGTCGAGAAAAACATGATGTTCTTCCTGCTGATTTTCATCACCATCGTCGCCGCGTTCGGCATTTGCAACACGCTGATCACCGTTACCGTCCAGAAGACGCACGAGATCGGGTTGCTCAAGTCGCTTGGGTTCTCCTCGGGCAGCATCATGCGCGTTTTCCTCTGGCAGGGGTGGATTGAGGGGCTCATTGGCATCACCGCCGGGATTGGTTGTGGTCTGCTGGCGCTACACTATCGCAATCACCTGATGCACCTGCTGGAAAAATGGTTCGGTATCGAATTGCTGCCAAAGGAACTCTATCACTTGAGCGAAATCCCGGCTTCGACCTCGGCGCTGGATATTACCGTGATTGCGCTTTCCGTTATGGTCATTTGCACGCTGGCGGGAGTTATTCCAGCCTGGCAGGCCGCCCGGCTGGATCCGGTGAGGGCCTTACGGTATGAATGAGGCTTCGCCAATCGCCGCGCCGCCGGCGCTTGTCGAGGCCGCCGGCATCGAAAAGGCCTACCGGATTGAACGCCATTCCATCCCCGTGCTGCGGGGTGTGTCCTTGTCCGTCCGCGCCGGCGAATCGCTTTCGATCACCGGCGCCAGCGGCGCCGGCAAGAGCACGCTGCTGCATATCTTGGGCGGCTTGGACCGGCCGACCGGCGGCCGCGTTATGTTCCAGGGGCTCGACCTGTATGCGCTCTCCCACGCGCGCCGGACCGATGTGCGCGCCACCCGGATTGGCTTTGTCTTCCAATCCTACCACTTGCTGCCGGAACTGGATGTGGCGGAAAACGTCTTGCTGCCCGCGCTCAGCCGCTGGGGGGCTTGCCGCGCGGCAGCGCGGAACCAGCGCCGGGCGCTCGAATTGCTGGAGCGCGTCGGCCTGGCCGATCGCGCCCGCCATCGCCCGATGGAACTTTCCGGCGGAGAACAGCAGCGGGTCGCGCTGGCGCGCGCGCTGATGAACGAGCCGGAAATCGTCTATGCCGACGAGCCCACGGGCAACCTGGATTCCGCCACGGGCGCCCAGGTGCTGGAGTACCTGTTCGCGCTGGTCCGCGGGCGCAGCCACACGCTGGTGCTGGTGACGCACAACGATGAAGTCGCCGCGATGTGCGACCGCCGGTTGCGACTCAAGGATGGGGTGCTCGTGGATGGCGCGCATCCGGCGTGAGCACGCATTCCGACCCGGTCAACGGTTGGGGCCGGCGTTTCAACGAGCCGGTGATTACGCCGGAGGCCATCAACCAGCGGCTGGCCGCCGCCGGATTTGATGCCGACGGCCTGCGCGCCGATTTTTCCCCACGGCGCTATTTCCATAGCGCGTCGCGCAAGCCGGAATTGCGGGCGATGACTCGGCCGATGCCGGCGGCCAGGAGGTCGGCGCGGCCCCAAAGCTCAACCCGTCGGCGCGCGCGCGTCACCCCGGTATAAACCAATTCGCGGGTCAGCAGCGGTGAATCGCGATCAGACAGCACCAGCAGCACTTCCGCGGCCTCCGCTCCCTGGCACTTGTGTACCGTTGCCGCGTAGGCCGGCGCGTGCCCCGGCATCCGGCCCGGCGCCACGCGGCGCATCTCCGTTTCGCCCGGGAAATACACCCGCAAGTCGCCGTGTTCGTCAGGCAGGGCCACTCCCACGTCGCCGTTGAAAAGTTTCTGACGGTAATCGTTCTCGGTGACCATGACCGGCCGGCCGGCATACCACGCCGCTGTGCCCGCCCGGATGACGCCGTCTTCCGCCAGCAGTGCGTGCAATTGCGCGTTGAGCGCGTCCGCGCCATAAGGTCCGCGCCGGTTCATGCAAAGGATCCGGGATTGCGCCAACGCGGCGAACGCCGTCGCCGGGTCGCCGGCCTGGCTCAAATGGCGCAAGGCGGCGTACGCGCGGCTTGCCCGCAGCGCCGCGGCCAGCCCGGGCGGATTGGGAATCTCACGCCATTCCACGCCGGCGGACTCGGCGCCGCCCAGCGCGCGTTGGGCGGCTTCGGCATCGCCGCGATTGACCGCCGCCGCCAGCGCGATCATGCCCGGCGCTTCGCGCGCGCGGTGGTTGGTGATCAGCCGCGCAATACAATCGCGCATCGCCGGCGCGCCCGCGGTCGCCGGGCCGGCTGACGCGCCTGTAAGTCGCGCCAGCGCGTCGGCGGTCGCCGGCGTGTAATGGGCGGCGTCCACGCCGGCGCACAAATCGCCGAGGATCGCGCCTTCTTCAACCGAAGCCAGTTGATCTTTATCGCCCAGCAGGATCAGCCGCGCGCCCGGCGGCAGGGCCGCCACCAGTTTGGCCATCAGGTGCAAGGGAACCATCGAGACTTCGTCCACCACCACCACGTCATAGGGCAACGGTCGCTCGCGGTTGTAACGAAATGCCGTTGAACCAAATTGCGGGCCGAGCAGGCGGTGCAGCGTCGCCGCGACGCGCGGAATGGCGGCTTTGATGTCCGGTGCACAGTCCAGCGCGGGGAGCTTGGCTTGGATGGATACTTCCATGCGCTTGGCCGCCTGGCCGGTCGGCGCCGCCAGCGCGATGCGCAAGTGCGCGCCTCGCTGTTCCAACAGCAGCGCGAGAATCGCGGCCAGCGTCGTCGTCTTGCCCGTGCCGGGGCCGCCGGTGATGATGCAGAAAGGCCGCAGCAGGGCCAGCGCGGCGGCCTGTCGCTGGCCGACATCCGCCGTGTAGCCGGCGCGTGGCGCGAACAGCCGGTTCAGGGCGGCGGTCGTTGCTTCCCAATCCAGTCCGGTAACATCCGCGCGGCTTTGAGCGCGGATAAACGTGATTATTCGCTGCTCATATTCCCAGTAGCGGTATAGGTAAAGGCGGCCGGCGGCGTCGCGGATGAGCGGCGTTGAGTCGCCGGGTTTTCCAATGATTGGAAAGTTGCCGAGCCGATTTTTCCAATCATTGGAAAAAAGCGCGGCCAGCTCCGCTGCGTTGGCCGGCGGGGACTCTTCCGCCCAGAGCATTTCCGGCGCGAAACGCTCCAGGTCGAGACAGATATGCCCGCGTTGGAGCCATTGGCTGGCCAGGGCGGCCGCCAGCGCCGGCGCCGGGTCGGCGCCGCCCGCCAAACGGCCCACCAACCGGGCGAATTGGACATCAATGTCCCCAAGCAGCCCGCCGCGCCGCAGCAGATTGAGCGGATCGCTTGTCATGGCGAATCTCCCTGGGCGAAATAACGATCAAGTCGCGTCACCCAGTCGGGGGCGGGTCGGTCGAAGAACACGCAGCCGGCCGGGCCGGCGGCGGCGCCGCGCAGGAAAAGGTAATGCACGCCGCCAAAGTCGCGTTCGTAGCGGTAATCCGGCAGACGGGTTCGCAGGAATCGGTGCAGCGCCACCGTGTAGATCAGATATTGGATGGTGTAACGCGCCTCCGCCATCGTTTCGCGCAGCCGGCGGGGCGTGTAGGCCGTCAAGTCGGGACCGAGGCAGTTGGATTTGTAATCCACCAGATAAAAGCGTCCTTTGTGCCGGAACACCAGGTCCATGTAACCCTTCATCATGCCGCGCAAGGGATCGAATGTCAGCCGGTCGTCCGCCGCCAGCGCCGGCGCTTCCGGCGGGCAATCGCGTCGCAACAGGGCGGTCAGGCCCGCGCCGGAAATCCGGCCGACCGGGAAGTAGAATTCCAGTTCCCGCAATGTTTCGGTTCGCGGCCGGTCCGTCAGGCGCGCGCCGTCGGCCAAGGGCAGTTCCAAGACGGCGCGCGCCATGGCGTTGATGGCGTCATCGTATTCGCGCGGGAATCGGTAACGGCGGGCCAGGCGGTTGAGCACCGTTGGGATTTCATCCGGCCGGGTGAAATCGAGTTGTTCGAACAAGGCATGGAAAAAATGACCGGTGACCGTGCCGCGCGGAAAGGCATGAATGCCGGCCGGCGTCACAGCGGGCGCCGGCGGCGCCGGGGATTCATCGGCGTGTTCGGGCTCGCCGGGCGCGGCGTGCCATTCCCCCGCCGCGATGCCGGAGAAACTGGTCACGCGCCAATCGCGCGCGATGCGCGCCGGATCCACCGGCAAGGCGTCGAACACCGTTGTGGCGGAGGCCGTTTCCGGCTGATAAGGCAGGGTGGCAGCGTCGGGTAGGTCGGCGACGGCGATCACACCCGGTTGGGCCAGCGCGAAGATCTCGGCGCGCAGCGTGGCGGCGTCCAACTGCTCAATCCGCTCGATCACCTGTTCGTCGAGGTCCGCGCCAGTCAGATCGGACTGGTGAAGCAGATAAGCCAGGGCGGATTCCGGATAGGATCGGATACGGCCGGCGATCAGGTAGGCGCGGTGAATGGCGCGGGTAATGGCCACGTACAGCAGACGCAGGTTTTCGGCGCGCTCCTCCACCGCGTGCCGGCGGCGCAGCGGCGCCCAGTCCGGCGAACCTGTGTCCATGATGACTTGGGTGGGATCAGCGGGATCATGGGCGCGCGCCGGGTGAACCCACGGATCATCATTAAGTTGCGGGCCGTGCGCATGGCCTTCCCAACTGGAGGCGAGGAAAACCACCGGATACTGCAGGCCCTTGCTGGAGTGGATGGTGGCAATCTGAACGCAATCGCCATCGCTCTCCAGGCGCAGCAGATGGCCTTCACTATCCGGCTGGTCGCTTGTTTTCCCGGTGCGCCGGCGCGCGAACCACTTGATCAATTCCGGGACGCCCAAATGGGAGCGGGTGGCCTCTTGTTGCAGGAGTTCCGCCAGGTGGAAGAGATTGGTCAGGCGGCGTTCGCGATCCGGCATAGCGGCGCAGCGCGCCACGCTGCCTTCGTCCGCGATCAGCCGGTGCAACATGGCCAGCACGCCCTGCCGGGTCCAGATTTCATGATAGCGGCGGAGACGCGCGGCCACCGCGTCCGCGGCGTTTTCCTGTCCGGCCAGCTCCAACGCGGCGCGCGCGGTTTGGCCGAACAAGGTGGTCAACAGCGCCGCGCGCGCCGCGGATTCACGCTCGGGCTGAGCGACCGCCTGCAGGACCAGCTCCAGTTCAGCGGCTTCCTCCGTGTCGAACACGCTGGTCTGGCCGGAGGTCACGCAGGGAATGCCCAGCGCCTGCAATGCTGCGCGCACGCAATCCCCGTCAAAGTGAGTGCGTACCAGGACCGCGATATCGCTCGGGCGCAGGGGCCGCCGCCCGATGGCGGCCCCGGTGGCGGGAGCCAGCAAACGCGCGGTTTCGGCGGCGATTGCCGCCGCGATGAGCGCGCGCGCCGATTCTTTGGAGCGATATTTCTTGGCGGAAGCGTCGTCGGGTTCCGGCGCCAAGTGCCAGATCGTCATCGGCGCGGCGCAGGCGCCGTTGAAAGTGAGGGGGTGCTTGTCCTGTCCCCATCGGCCGCAGTCGCGGGCGGGCTGGAAGGTAATCTCCGGAATCAGGAAAGGATTGCGGCGCATGAAGAGCCGGTTCACGGCGGCAATCAGTTCCGGTTCGGAACGCCAGTTTTCCTGGAGCGTAAATCCGTTCGGGCCGACGGCCCGCTTGGCGATCAGGTAGGAATAGACGTCGGCCGCGCGGAAGGAATAAATGGACTGCTTGGGATCACCGATGTAGAAGCGCGCGGAATCAGGGGCGTCGGCGTAGATTCTCTTGAAAATATCGTACTGCACCAGATCCGTGTCCTGAAACTCATCCACGAGCGCAACCGGATACAAACGGCGAATCGTCTGCGCAAACGCCTGGCCGCCGGCGGGGTCACCCAGCGCGCGCGCGACATCGAGCAAAAGATCGTCGAATCCCTGTGTGTTGGCGAGCCGTTGCCGCCTGGGCAGTTCGCGATGAAGATACGCCGCGAGCCGTCCGTTCAGCGCGGACAACCAGCGGCCGCGCAACGCGGCCAGTTGCGCTTCCGCCTGCCAAGCGGCGTCACACCCGTCAAAGAAAGGATCCACCGGCGCCGTGCCGCCTTTGTTGGTGCGGGCCGCCAGTTCCGTCGGCGTCAGCCGCAACAAGCCCGGCGGCGCTGCCGCGGGCCGCGCGGCCGGCGCCAGCCAGGCGCTCAATTCTGCGAGCAGCGCGTCGAGCTTTTCGTTTCCGTAATAGGTGCGATTCAAACGCGCCGCGCGCAGCTTCGCTTCCACTGGCGCCCGCGCGGCGGGCCAGGCCGCTTTCAACCGCGCCCAGGCGGCGGCGCAGCGTTGCGCGGCGTCGGGAACGGCTCCGGCGGGCAATTCGGCCGCGCGGAAGCGCCCATGAAAATGAGCCGCGATCCGCGCGAAATCGTAGAGCTTTTCCAGGTCGAACCCGGCCGATTCCACGAATTCGACTTCGGTCGGAGTCCACCGCGGCATCTCGCGGCGCCAGAAGTCCTGGACAATTTCCCGGATGAGCGGTTCGGTGTCCGTGCGCATTTCCATTTCGAACGGGATGCCGCTGGCGAAGGCGTTTTCCCGCAAGACACGCGCGCAGAATGAATGAATGGTGTGAATGGATGCCTCGTCAAAGCCGGATCGCGCGGCCCGCAATCGCAACGCCGCCGCCTCGCGGGAAGGGGCTGGCAGGCTGCGCGCGTATGCGAGCAAGCCGCTGTCATCGGCCCGGTCTTCCTCCAGCGCGCGCTGCATTTCGCCCAGCCGGCGATGAATCCGATCGCGTAGTTCAGCGGTTGCCGCCTCGGTGTAAGTCAGCACGAGGATCTGATCCACGGTCAACCCGCGCTCGATGACCAGCCGGATGTAGAGCGCCGCGATGTTATAGGTTTTGCCCGTGCCGGCGCTGGCTTCGATCAAGTTGAGTCCGGCGAGCGCCGCAGTGTATGGATTGAAAAGCGGAGCGCTCATTTGGTGGCCGCCAACAAGGGTTCAAAGACCGTGCGCGCGATCTCCTCGAAACGAGGATCCAATTCGTCCGCGCCCCGGAACACGTATTGATAAAGACGCGCATTAAGCTCGCGTTCACCATGGCCGTAATTTGAACTCCATTTGCTGCGGGCGCGTTGCAAGGCCCGCGTGCGGTCATGGGATTGCATCCATTCCGCGGCATAGACGCAGGCGCTTTCGGGGAATAGGCGCAACGGCTCAACTTGTCCTTCCTGATAGAGCCGCGCCAACGTGGCCAGCACGCCCGCCGGGCTGGCGACGGGCTTGAATTGCACGGTTTCAATTTTTATCCCGTCGGCGTTGGACACGAACCCCAGGCAGATGGTGGCGCCGTCCGGCTCCACCGTCAGCCGCGCCAGATGGCGGATCCAGGCTTCGAGTTGGTCGGCGGCCCGCAGGACGCCGCAGCGGACCACGATCATGGCGGCCGGGAAAATATCGGTCAGCTCGCCGCGCAAGCGCAAGGCGGGGGCGGCCAGGCACACATCCACCGGCAGCCGGCGCGACGTTCCCTGCCGCAGCGCGGTTACTTGCGCGCCAAAAGAGCGCACGGTGGCGTGGACCCGTTCCAGCGCGTTGCGGCCGGCCGGCCCGGCGGGCAGGATGCCTTCCGCGCGAAATTGGGCGAGGTACTCCTCGGTCGCGCGGTCGGCCGGCAACTCGTCCAGGATGCGCGTATAAATGTGATAGCGGTCCAGCGGAGAAAGCGCAAAAGGTTCCTCGTCTTCCGGTTCTTCCTCATCTTCGGCGATGCGGATGCCCAGCCGCCGGTTGAGCAATTCGGCGACGGGTTTGCGAAAAAAACGGCAGAAGTCGTCCAGCGCGATATCCGCGGCCGTTTCCGCCGGTGGCGCGGGAAGGGGCTCGGCAAAGGGCTGGAAAACGCTGGGGCCGGCCGCGCGCCGGCTGCGGCCGGCCGCGCACCATATGCTGGAATAGCTGAACAAGCGTCCGCTTTCTTTTTCTGATCCTGTAAAATAACGCTCGCTGAAGGGTTGCAGCGGATGGACGGTTGTCAACTGGTCGCGGACGCTCGCCGCGGGCGGCGTGGGGCGAAAAGCGCGATCCAGATAATCCAGCAGTTCCCCGACCAGCACCGATGGCGGGATGACGGAATTGTCGCGGATGTGCCGGCCGACATGGCTGATTAACAGCACCTCGCGCGCGGCCAGCAGGGCCTCGAGAAACATGAAGCGGTCATCATCGCGCCGCGTGCGATCGCCCACGCGCGATCGGACGGCCATCAAATCGAACTCGTCCGGGTGTTGCCGGCGCGGGAAATCCGTGTCGTTCATCCCCAGCAGCGCGATCACGCGCATGGGAATGCTGCGCATCGGCATCAAGCTGCAGAACGTTACGCCGCCGCCGAGGAAGGCGCTGTGCAGGCGATCGGCCGCCAATTGCTCGGTTAAATGCGCGCGGACGACGCGCACATCCACCGGTGCGGTGAAGCCGGCGCGTTCCGCGGCGTCGCGCAGGTCGCCGAGGAGCGCGCGGATCAATTCCCGTTGGGGCGCTTCCGCATCGTCCGGCGCGGTCAGTTGGTCCAAACATTCGGACAGCAATTCGCACCAGCCGGCAATGGGATGCGGGACGCGCGTGGCGCGCCAGGTCTCTTCGAGTATTTCCAGCAACCGGACGAGGCGGCCCAGTCCGGCGGCGGTTTCGCCTTCGATACCGCCGCAGGGCTGGATGGTTTCGCCGCCCAGTACCACGGCTTCGGACACGGGCAGGGCATATCCCAGCAGCAGACGGTCAAGGCCGAAACGCCAGGTGTTCTGATTGTCAGGCGGCAGTTCCAGCGTATCGGATTTGAATTGGCCATCCAGGCCCCAGCGGATGCCGGCATCCGCCACCCAGCGCGCGATCCGTTCCGCATCCGCCTCGTCGAACTCGAAACGCCGGCGCACGCAGGGCCATTCCAGCAGATTGAGCAGTTCCGTGGCGCCGAACCGCGACGCCGGCAGATTCAGGATGAACTCCAGCACATCCGCGAGAGCGCCGGCGCAGCGGGCGGATCGGTCGGAGAGGCTGAACGGAATATGTTCGGGCGCCTGGCGGTCGCCGCCGAACACGGCTTCGATGAAAGGGGTGTAGGTTTCGATGTCGGGCGCCATGACCAGAATGTCGCGCGGGGTCAGGCCGTCGCGCGTGTGCAACAGATGCAGGAGTTGATCCTTGAGAATTTGGACTTCGCGGAGCGGACTGTGGGCGACGTGCAACTGGATGGAGCGGTCGCCGGGCGCGAAAACGGCGGGCGCATCCGCCCCGCCGGGCGCGCCCCGATCGCGCAACTCCAGAATATCGCGCTGGACGGCTTGCAGCAATGTGTCGGCCGGGGGGACGACGTAGAGTTCCTCATGGTTCGCGCCGCAATCCGGCAGGTTGAAGACAAATTCCCGTTCCATGCCGCCCCAGGCGGCCAGGAGACCATTGCCGATTTCCAGATGTTGAGCGGCGAAAGCCTCGCGCGTAAGCCGGGCCTGGCGCCGTTCCACCGTCCGCGCCGATCGGATTTGTTCCCAGTATTCGCGGCAGGGGTTGGCGATGAAGAAATGGACATCCAGGCGTTGCGCCAGCGCTTCGAGCCAGTCCAGGTGGAAGGGGGGAAGGGCGGTGATGCCGAACACCCACAACCGTCGGGGCAGGCCGATGAGCGCGCCGCCAGCGGCGATTCGTTCTTTGAAAAGTCGCAGCAGATGATGGCGGGTGGGCGGGGCGGCGTGGCCGGCGAGGCGCCGCCACAATGCGGCCTGCCAGCGTTCCGTGGCGCGCGTCTCTTCCGGCAGATCGGGCGCTACCCAATGTTGGCTCCAGGCATCGAGCCAGTCGGGACGAAAGACCTGGTACTGGTCAAACAACCGCGCGGTGCGGGCGGCTAATTGATAGAGTTTGAGCGAGTCGTCATCGGCCAGGTAACGCGCGACGCTTTCGAAGCCCGCGCGCTTACGGAGCGGCGGCAACTGTTGCATGATGGACCAGCGCAACACGGCGGGATCCAGGCTGGTCAGGGCGGCGAATTCATCCGGAAAGTTCAATTCCATGATCTGCTGGAAGAGGGCGTCCGGAAAAGGGAAGGCGGCATTGGCCCAGATATGGAGTTCTTCCGCCAGGCGCAGGGAAAGCCAGCGCGCCATGCCCCGGCTCTGGACCATGATGATTTCCGGTTCCAGCGGCGGCGGCAGCGGCGGGGCCCGGAGACCGGCCAGCAAACGTTCCGCCAGGACATCCACGCGATTACTGGTGTAGATTTGGAACATGGATTCAACGAGCCAGAATGTTCAGCGCGATTGGGCGGCTGGCGAGGGGAAGGTCGAGGTGGTAATTGAGAAAGCTGCCGAGCAGGCGGGCGGCGGCATCCCAGACGGCGGGAATGGCGCTCACCGCCGATGGTCCGGAGCGGCCGGTCCGGAGCAGGCGCATGACCGGCGGATCCGTGGCCATTGTTTCAATGCCGGCTTCCGGCTGGCACTCCAGGCAGATGCAACCGCCGCGGGGAACGGAGAATAACGGCACCGGGTCGTCCTCGGCCACGGCCCGGCCGCACCGGACACAATGCGCCAGGCGCGGCGCGAGCCCCAGCGCCTGCAACCAGTCCAGTTCATGGCCCAACAGCACGCCGGCGGCGGGTTCGCCGGCGGCCAAGCGGTCCAGACTGGATTCCAAGGTCGCGAACAGCGCCGGTTGAGCAGCGCCCGGCGGCGCGGTGCGGAACGCCAGGTCAGCCAGGTAAGAGGCGACGGCGGTGGCGGCCCAGTCCTGGCGCAACCGGTCGCGGCGCGTCAGCGGGGTGCATTCCCGCGCGATATGCAGGCCGTCGCGTTCGTGGCGGTAGAACAGCAGTTCGCAGGTGTAGAACAAATCATACTGGCCCAGGAACAAACTTTTCGGCCGCTGCGACCCCTTGATCAGCGTGGCCACCCGGCCGTGGTCGGCCGTCAGCCAAGACACCACGCGGGAAGTGTTGGAGTAGGGGAAAACGCGCAGGACAATGGCGCGGGCGCGCGCAATCATGGCGCGGTGTCCTCTTCAACGTTTTCAGGGCGTTGCGCCAGCCAGACTTCGAGCTTGTCGAGCAGGGTGGGGCTGTCGTCCATCTGCGGGATGCCGGGGAAGACTGCGCCGGCGGAAATCATTAATTTCATGGCGTCGGCGACGCTCAACGGCAGCACATGGATTTCCTCGCGGGGCACCAGACAAAAAAAACCGGTGGTGGGATTGGGGACCGTTGGGACAAATACGACAATCCAGGACGCTTTTTGGGGCGCGTTCTGAATGGCGCCCAGAATATTGGGCGGGACGATGGCGGTCACGAAACCCACGGCATATAATCCCTTGCGCGGCCACTCGAGGGCGACGACCTCCTTGAACATCGTCTGACTTTGGTCGAGGATCGTTTCGCTGATCCGGCGGATGAACAGGTAAATCTTGTTGATCAGCGGAATCCGCGCGAGCAGGCGGTCGCCCAACTGGTAGAGTCGGCGGCCGATGATATTCCGCGCCAGCAGGCCAATGAAGAACAGCATCAGGATGACCACCAGCAGCGCGGCGACCCGAAACCAGACCAACTGGCTGGGGAATTGTGCGATGAATGCTTTGGGAACAAACGCGATGATCCGGTTGGTGATGAAGGTGAACAGCCAATTCGCCACAAAACCGGTAATGACGATCGGCGTCAGCAGGATCAAACCGAAAAGGATATTGTTGCGGACGGAGCGGCCCAGGCGCGCGCCATGGCTGGCTTTTTTCTTAACATCGCTCATGGAATAAGTCTTAAGCCTGCCGGTGACAAAAACAACAACGAAAAATACCCCGTTGTTCCGCTCACTCCGCGGCGAACAATCGCAAGGTGATACCGGCGCGTGTTGCGGCCCTCAGCCAGCCCTGCTCGCGCCGCAGCATCCGCTTGCGCCGCGCGGGGGTGTCGTCCGTTGCGCCGGCCAGGTGGTCGCAACCATGCGCGATGTAGAGCGCCAGTTCCCGGCCCGGAAAACGACTGCTGCGGGCGCGGTCGCAGTTAACGACAATTTCGGCGCAGCGGCCGGCGCGGCCCGGCGCGGGGGCATAGGCGCAACTGATCACATCCGTGACGGCCGGCCGGCCGAAGACCGCCGAGTTGGCTGAGCAAATGCGCTCATCGTCGGCCAGCACCAGATGCAGACCGGACCAGCCGTTTGCCGGGGTGAGGCCGGCCCGTTCAGCTATCCAGGCGGTCAGTTTCCGGACTGCCGCGGTTGCCAGCCGCGTTTTTGCCGGTGGGCGGGTTACGCTTATTTTCATCAGTGGGGTAGGCCGTGCGCGCGTGGAGCATGTTCGTCAGGCTGAACACAAAAGATTGCTGGATGGCGGTCAGTTCCGCGAGAGTCAGTTCGCAGTCCTCGAGTTGGCCATCGGTCAGCTTGAGGTTGACCACATCATGCACCAGGTTGGCGATGCGTGTCGGCGTAGGTTTTTCCAGCGAGCGCGAGGCCGCCTCGACCGAGTCGGCCAGCGCGAGGATGGCAATTTCGCGCGAACGCGGTCGTGGGCCTTCATAGCGGAAGTCCTCGTCGTTGATTGCCTGGCCGGCGCCTGGCGCTTCCTGCTGCTGGCGCGCCATGTGATAGAAGTAGGACACCAGGCCGGTGCCGTGGTGCTGCTCAATCGCGTCCACGATCGGACGCGGCAGCTTGTAACGTTTGACGAGTCCAACGCCCTCCTTGACATGCGAGAGGATCACGAGCGTGCTCATGGAGGGCGAGAGATCGTCGTGGGGGTTCTCCCGGAGGTGCGTGTTTTCCGAGAAGAACTCCGGCTTGGCCAGTTTGCCGATATCGTGAAAATAAGCGCAGACGCGAACCAACAGCGAGTTGGCGCCGATGCGGGCCGCGGCGGCCTCACCCAGGCTGGCGACCATCAGGCTGTGGTGATAGGTGCCCGGCGCCTCCAATGCCAGTCGGCGCAGCAGCGGGTGCGCCATGTCGGAAAGTTCCAGCAGGGTGATGTTGGTGGTGATTCGGAACAACACCTCGAACAGCGGAATCAGGATCGTCGCGATCAGGGCGGCGCCCAACCCGCTCAACAGCGCCGTGCCCGCCTGCGCCGCCAGCACGTTTGGCGGTGTCTGGTGCAGGGCGCCGAGACTGACGGCCACGAGCATCTCGGCCGCTCCGGCAAAAAAACCGGCGCGGATGACCACGGCGCGGCGGCGCACGTCGCGGGCGAGCAGGATGACGATAACCGTGACGAACAGGCCCGAAATCAGCACCGGCAGATTGTTGTCGAAAAGCGCCATCAACGCGAAACTGTTCCAGAGTCCGAGGGCGAACGCGGGCGCGCTGCCCAGCAGGATCACCGCCAGCAGCGGGGCCAGCGAGGCGGGCACCAGATAGTCCGCCAGCCAGGGTGGGATCGCGCGCAGATTGGCCGACAGCAAGAGCAAGCCCTTGGCCAGGAGCAGGGAAAGCAGCGACAGAATGCCCAGCAGCAGCACGGCGGTTGTATTGCGCAGCACCGCCGGCTGGAAAATGTTCAGGAAACCGGCGCAGGCGAGCAGGATCGCCAGCAGTAATCCGGCGTCGCCCGCGACGGTCAACAGGCGGTCGCGGGGCGACTCCAATTCGTTCAATCGTTTTTCGTGCGCGCGGAGCATTTCCAACACCTGGGGGGTCACGCGTTCGCGGTCTTCAACGATCGTCGCCCCCGCCCGCACGCGCATTTCCAGGGTGGGCACCGCCGCGGCCGCCTGGCGCTTGAGTTCCGCGGTGGCCGCCGGGTCGTAGAGGAGATTGGGTCGAAAAATTCCGGCCAGCAAATTACTCAAGGCCGGGGCGGCCGGCAGCAAGTCCGGTTGGCGGGCGGTGATGGCCCGCACGGTTTGGGACAATGCGGCGGCGGCGTCGGGCAGATTCGTGACTGTGGCGGTGGTCTGCACGCCATCCTCCGTGTTGCGGATCGTGAGGCGACCGGCGGCCGCTGTGCCGCGCAACCCATCGAGGCGTTCGCCGGCGGAAACGATTCCCGCCAGCCAGACCGCGCGCAGGGAATCCTTGATGTTCAACAGCACCTGTTCCTCGCGGCCTGTTGGCGCCAGGGTCATCACCTCCGCGGCGGTCAGCGCGAAGCCAAGCAAGTCGGCCGCATCGCCGATGGCGTGCTCGATGCTGGCGGTATCCGGGTTGGCGCCGGCGGCCGCGCGCTGTTGCAACAGCCGGTCAAACAGCTTATCGAGCGCGCGGTTGGCGGCGTTGAGCGGCGCCAGGTTGACCGTGAAAACCGGCAGCACCTGTTCGGCGGCTTGTTGCCGGGCTAATTCGGTGCCGGCGGCGTCGGCGCAAGTGAAGTCCACGGCGGCGATGACGGTGGCGGGCGCTTTCTGGCCGACGGCCAGCGCGGAATAGCGCCGAATCGTGCCGGTTTCCAGCAAGGCCAGCACCGCCAACCACAGCAGCAGCGCCAGCAGCAGATTGGTCGGCGAAAGCGATCGGGGCGGCGGCTCATAGCCACGCATGCGCCGGGTCGCGGCGGCGCGCGATTTGAAAAAATTAAAGTTCATGACCGGTCAGTCGGGCTCCCGTCCACCCCGCGCCGCGCCGCGGCCCGCGCGGTAGGCCTGGATGATCTTCTGGACCAATGCGTGCCGGACAACGTCCGCGTCGGTCAGGTTGACGATGGCGATTCCCTCAATGCCGGCCAGCGTCTCCCGGGCCTCCAACAGGCCGGAAACCTTGTTGGGCGGCAGATCAACTTGAGTGGGATCGCCCGTGACGACACATTTCGAATCGAACCCCAGACGCGTGAGAAACATCAGCATTTGCTCGGGCGTGGTATTCTGGGCCTCATCCAGAATCACAAAAGCATGATTCAGTGTCCGGCCGCGCATGTAGGCCAGCGGCGCGACCTCGATTACTCCGCGATCCATGTGGCGCTGGATGTCCTCGGGCGCCATCATGTCATAGAGCGCGTCGTAGAGCGGGCGCAGATAGGGAAACACCTTCTGGTGCATGTCGCCGGGCAGGAAGCCGAGGGCTTCGCCGGCCTCGACCGCCGGGCGCGTAAGAATGATGCGGCTGACTTCGTTGCGCAGCAGGGTGCCAATGGCCATGGCCATGGCCAGGTAGGTCTTGCCCGTGCCGGCCGGCCCGAGCCCGAAGCAGATATCGGTGGCGCGGATGGCCTCGACATAGCGGTGTTGGCCGAAAGTGCGCGGATAGATCGGGGGTTTGCCGGGACTGACGTCTATCCGTGCTTCGTAGATGCGGTCGAGTTCCTGTTCGCGCCCTTCTTGAAACGCCTGGAGCGCATAGAGCACGGTGTACTCGCGGAGGGCGGCGCCGGAGTCGCGCGCGCGCCGCATATGCCCCACAAAGCGCTCCGCCCGCGCGACCGCGGTATCCGCGCCGGCGATCCGCAGCCAGGTGTCGCGCGCAATCAACTGCACTCCCAGAATCTGCTCCATACGGGGCAGAAACTCGCCGCGCCGGCCGGCGATATCCTGCGCTTCGCGCGCGTTGTCGAAATGGATGGTTTTCTCGGCCATCACTGAAGAATGGAAGTAAAACCCAAGCCCCCGCGGGCCGTCAATGGCAATCGGCTGGCGGGGAAGGGCTTGATCTCGAACGTCTCCACCGGCCATATCCCAATCAATCCGGTCGGCCGGTCCGCGGCCAATACCCCGTCACCGTCATTGGGCCAACGGCCGCATTAGCGGAGACGATGTTCCTGTTTTTTCGCGGGGCGGTCTGTTACTTTCATTGCGCAATGAGCGCACGGGTCAGTTTGGAGGCCGCGCCGCGGCGCCGCTTGGCGCTGGTGGCCGGCTTGGTTTTGGCGTTGGCGTTGGGATATCGGCTGGCTTTTTTTGGCGTCAGCGCGCGACAAATTCCGGTGGCGTCCGACGAAGCGATTATGCTGCTCCAGGCCAAGGGCATTCTGGAAAACACGGTCGCGCCGTCGTTCCAGGCCAAACAGGAGCCGCGCGGCGTACTGGGGCGTTTTCCTTTATTGATGATGGCCCAGCCTTATCTGTTTCCCATCGAAGCCTATTTAATGGCGCCGATCTATCGCCTGCTGCCGTCCGGCGCGGTGGGCGCGCGCTTGCCGGCGCTGCTGATGGGGCTGGCAACGGTGTGGATGGGGTTGCTCATCCTCCGCCGGGACGGATCCTGGCGCGCGACCTGGCCCGGCGCCTTGCTCCTGCTGTTTCCTTCGGCTTATCTGCTGATCTTGCAAGTGGCCTTTGCCTTGCCGGGATATCCGGCCTTTATGTTGTTTTCCCTGTTGGCCATTTGGCTGGCCTTCAAAGCGCGCGATGCCGTCGGCGGCGGGATAGGGTGGGCGGCGGGCGCCGGTTTGATCGGCGGACTGGTGACCAGTACCTCGCTGCTGGCGTTGCCGGCCCTGATATCGGCCGGCGCGGTGATCCTGCTGTTTCATGATTGGCGCAAGACGCTTTGGCGCCTGCCGGTTTTCGGCGCCACCGCCGCGTTGGGGCTGGCGCCATATTTCCTGGCCAAGTTGCTGTATCCGGGCGCGCATGCGGCGGTCTCCGGCACACAATCGCTTGCGCGCGTGGCCGGCGCCATCTGGTCGCCGCTGCTTACCTTTACTCTGCCGGCCACGCTGGGGGTCGGGTGCCCGCGCTTTCCGGATACCAAGGAAACCATCCGGCTGATTCCCGGTCTGGAAACGCCCTTGGCTGTGCTGTGGCTGGTGCTGATGCTGGTTGCCGCGGTGGTGTGTCTGGCGGAGTTCGGCCGCCGGCTATTCAAAGCGCGCCGGCTCGCGGTCGAGCCGCTGGACGTGTTTGTCGCTTTGTGCGGCATGGGCCTGATGTTGTTCATCCTCAACCCGCGCTCGCATGCGCACACTTACCGATATCTGCTTTACCTCGCGCTGGCCCTGCCGTTTATCGTCGGCTTTCTGTACGCCGCCGCCGGGCGCCGGGCGCGGCGGGTGCTGGGCGCGCTGGCCATCAGCCTGGCCGTCCTGAATTTGGGGACAGCAACGGCCGTGATGCGTGCCTGGTCGCGGTCGGGCTTCGCGCGGGAGATCAAGCTGTTCGACTTGCGTCCGGCGATCGCGTATCTGGATGAGCGCGGTATTCACCACTGCTATGCCACGTATTTTGACTCGTATCGCATGAATTATGCGACGGACGAACGCATCCTCTGCAGCCAAAGCTACAACGAACGCTTTCCCGGCTGGCCGCTGCCCTACAAGGCGGCGGTGGATGCCGCGACCAATGTGGCTTGCGTTTCAGCCGACGGTTTTCGCTTCAAGCCCGACGATGTGGAACGTTCGTTGCGCCGGATGGGCCTGGATTTCCACAAGGAGCGGCACGGCGACTACACCATCTTCACCGATTTCAGCCGCACGGGCGGCGTGGCGGAGGCGCGGATGGAACCTGCCCGTTTGCGGTTTGCCAGCGGCGGCGCAGCCCGCGGGCTGGACGCGTTGGCGGACGGTCGGTATGACCGGTGGTGGCGGCAGGGACGGGCGCAGGCAGCCGGAGATTGGATCGAAGTCGAACTGGGACGGACCGCCGCGGTTTGCCGCGTGGCGCTGTTTTACGATGGCTATCCCTTTGACCGCGCGCCGGCTCTGGATTTGATGGGTCGGATGAGCGGCCGCTGGCAGCCGCTGGCCGTCGGCGTGAAACAGGACACGGACGAGTTCGCCTTCATCAACGGGCATCCGGTCTGGGGCCATACGCTACAGACGATCCGGTTTGAACCGACGCTGACCGATGCGCTGAAAATCCAGATTGCGGTTCCCGCGCCGGGCCGGGACTGGACCATCGGCGAAGTGGAGGTTTTTGAGCGGGTTGGCGATTGAGATCGCGGGCCGGGCGCGGAACCGGCTCAACGGCCAAACTGCCGCAGCACATCCAGCGTTTCGCGCGCGCAACGCTCCCAGGTGAAAACCTCCCGCGCGCGCCGCAACCCGCGCTCGGCCAGGTCGGCGCGCAGCGCGTCATCCGTCCAGAGCCGTTTCAAGGCTTCTTTCATTTCCGCCGGATTGAACGGGTCCACGATCAGCCCGGCATCGCCGACGACCTCGGGCAGCGCGCCGGTATTGGAAACCACCGGCGGGCAGCCGCAGGCCATCGCCTCGCAGACCGGGATGCCGAACTCCTCATAGACGGAGGGAAAAAACTTCAGGCGCGCCAGGTTGTAGAGCAGGGGCAGATCCTCGTGGTCCACCCAACCCAGGAATTGCACGTCCTGCGCGGCGCCGTCGGCGTCCAGATCGAATTCGGCGCGATACCGCTCGCAACCGATGCCGGTCACCACCAGTTTGCAGGGCAGTTCCCGGCGCAGCAGGCGGAACGCGGCGATCAGGTTGGCGAAGTTCTTGCGCGGATCGTGCTTGATGACCGCGAGCATGAACCGGTCCGGCAACCGGTATTTCGCGCGGATGGCCGCCAGCGCGGCCGCATCGCGGATCACGCGGAATTTGGGGCTGAAGCCCAGGCGGATGGTGCGGATTTTTTCCGGGGGAACCTTGAGAATGCGGATGAAGTCGCGGGTGGTCAGGTCGGAGTTGGAAATAATGAAATCCGCTTTGCGGCAGTAGAGCGGCATGACGGCGCGGATATAGGCGACATCGAACTTGTTGGGGTAAAGCTCCGGGCGGACAAACCAACTGGCGCCATGCACGGTCATGATCGTCTTGCGGGTCGTGCAGAAAGGCACGGTGAACTTGGTGTGGAAAATCAGGTCGAGCCGCTCGCGCCACGCCGCGGCCGGGATCGCCACCTGGTCCCACAACGCCTTGCCGGGCGCCGCGATCAGCCGTTCCCGCACATGCGGCAGATGCGGGTAGCGGCCGAGGAACGCCGGATTGCGATAGAACAGCACATACTCGTTTTGGCGGTCGAGCGGCAACAACTGGTCCATCAGGTTCTGGGAATAGATGCCGATGCCCTGTCGCTCATCCATTGCCCGGAGCATGACGCCGATGCGCATGGGTCGCTCAATAGACGCTGCCGGAGAGCAGCTCCGCCGACAACGTGTTGTAGAAGGCGTCGCGCACGCGCTGGTAGCCGGCGTCGTTCGGATGATTGCCGCTGACGCGTTCGATCAGATTGGAAGGCCAGCCTGGCACGGACGAGATCGCTTTGAATTGGTCGGCAACGGGGCAGGCGAGTTCCTTGCCGATGGATTGGATGGTCGGGTTGAATTTGCGAATACGGTCATATTGCGCATCGCGGTTATTCTGCTCGGTGGTGACGACCGGCGTGATCGTGGCCATGATGACGCGCTGGTTCCGGTACAGGCCGAACACGGCCATGTTCCAGAGATTGTCCGCCGTGTAGCGGAACATCGAGTCGTACAGGGCATCATTCATCCCTTCCATCAGGATCATGACGTCCGACTCGACGTTGGGCAGCGTCGCTTTCAGTCGCGTGTAGCCCTCCGTTGTGCGCTCGCCCGGCCGCCCGGCGTTGATCGAACGGAAATAGCCGCCCCACATGGAGTTCAGTTTCTTCTCCAAAAGGAGGGGGTAACCGGTGGCCGGCCCGTCGCTGGAACTGCCGCCGCCCCAAGTGATGCTGTCGCCGAAGGAGAACACTGCCACGCCATCGGCGCCGGGCTGGGCGTAAAGTTCCGCCGGCGCTGCGCCCAGACCGCCCCATTTCCGGGCCAGCGCCAGCACGGTTCCATCCAGGCTCTGAATATACCAGTTACCGGTGCTGCGGTCATAAATGGCCAGATCGGCGCGGCCGTCGCCGTTGTAATCGCCGGGCGTTGGGGTGCCGCCCTTCCAGCCCCAATTCAACCCGTTGGCGAGCAATTTGCCTTTTAGCGAGTAGATATACCAATAGCCGCCGGCCCGGTAGTACACTGCCAGGTCCGCGCAGCCGTCGCCGTCATAGTCGGCCGGCGCCGGCCAGGTCTCGTCCCAGCCCCAGTCCAAGCCCCACGCCAGGACCGCGCCGGCAAGTGTGCGGATGTACCACTTGCCGGTGGCCCGATGATAGATGCCCAGATCGGTCTTGCCGTCGCCATCGTAATCAGCCGGCACGGGGATGGCGCTGCTCCAGCCCCAGTTCAAGCCCGCGGCAATAACCCCGCCGGCGAGCGCGCGGATGTACCACGTGCCGGTGTCGCGGTGGAACACGGCGAGGTCGGTTTTGCCGTCGCCGTCGTAATCGCCGGGCACCGGCACCGTTTCATTCCAGCCCCAGTTGGAGCCGAACGTCAGCGTGGCGCCGGCGATGGTGCGGATGTACCAGGTGCCGAGGTCGCGGAAATAAACGGCGAGGTCGGCCTTGCCGTCGCCATCATAGTCCCCGGGCGCCGGTGTGACCGCGCTGGTGCCCCAAGGGATGCCATTGACCACCGTTTGGCCGCCAAGCGTTTGCACATACCATTGGCCGGACTCCGGCCAGTAAACAGCCAGATCGTCCGCTGACCGGCCGCCGGCCTCCGGCCCGCTGAAGTCACATGGCCGCGTGGCGGCCCGCGCGCGGCCGGCCAGCAAGGCGGCTAACACCAGCATACTTAAATAAAGCAATCGTTTCATAATGTCGCCGATAAAGACCAAACTTTGGACAACCCAGCCAGGCGTCTCCGACGCCGAAAGATGAAGAAACTAATGATTGATCCGGTGTGGGTCAACCGCAAATCATTGGACATTTTGGATGCTAAAACGCTTTACCTCATAATAGGTGATGGGTATGGTGCAAAGCGGGGTGGGTTCGGTTTCTCGCGCCGCCCGGTCATCATGAAGGGAATATGCATGTCTGCCAATCGAATCGCCGGTTTACGATTGCCCCGCGTTGCCCGGTACTGCTGGTTGGGCCTGTGTGTGGGGTTGGGCTGGGCCATTTCACCGGCGGCGTCGGCCGCCCCCCCGGTCGGCAATGTGCCGGGGTTGTCGGTCCCCACCAACAGTCCGTCGGGCAACATCCCGGCCGCATT
>CAZMXS010000061.1:0-27517 GCA_964570325.1 uncultured Verrucomicrobiota bacterium
CAGTTGACCACCGCGGCGGGCCCATACGGGTCGGTACTGCCGACGACGAGCTGGCAGGCGTTTGGGAGCAATGTCGAAATTACGGCGACAGCCGATGCGTATTATCACTTCACCACTTGGGATGGCGATGCCCTCGGCAATACGAATCCGTTGTTCCTGCTGATGGACGGGCCGAAGTCGGTGACGGCGTATTTCCAGGCCAACATGACCACGAACAAGCCGACGCCGGAATGGTGGTTGGCGAAATACGGGATCACAAACGACTTTGAGGAGGCCGTGACCAACGACGTGGATGAGGACGGTGTGCCGACAGGCGACGAATATGTGATGAACACAGATCCAACAAATGAGCTTTCGTATCTGCGATTGATCGCTATTGGTTTGGAAGAAGCCGGCGAAACGCTCACCTGGCCATGCGCAACGGATCGCGTGTATGACGTGCAATACGACCTGGGAGATCCGAGCGATGGCTGGATCCCGCTGGAGGGCTTCACCGATATCGAACCGGACTCCACGCAATTGGTCATTACCAACGCGCTGGACGCGAATGCGCTGAAACTCTATCGAATCAGAGTGCGTCTGCCGGGGAAATAGACCCGCTCCAGTGGCTTCCTACGAGCAGGTATTTGACAACCGGGCATACGTCCGGCTATTCTTTATCTGCGGTGAGCCGAAATGACGGAGACGATTTCACCGGTGTTCCTGACCGGCCTGGCTATCGTCATCGTAGCGCTGGGCCTGGGTGTCTATTCCACCTACACCAGTTTCAAAAACGCGCGCGGTCCGCGGGAGCGCGCCTTTCTGCTGGCCAGCAGCCTCGCCTGCTGGACGCTGGTGATGGTTGTTTTGTTGAGCGAACTCTTTCTCCCCAATCCCTTTTCTTATTATATGCTGATCGCGGTCTTGTTTGCGGCCCCGGTCGTGGGCTACGTGGTGGACCGGCAGTTACGAAAGATCCGGCGCGCGGAGAACATTCGGGAACTCCGCGCGGATGAAAGCGCTAAACAGCCGTGCGATTAGGGAGTATCATCACGGATATGAAAAGACATGCAGGGTGGCGGCTGGTTTGAATTGCCTATGGTCTTTGGCTGGGCGGAGCACTGACCGCCGCCGCGGCCACGTATAATATGTACGGGGGCGCCTACAACAACTGGCCCGGAACCTGGACGCCCATCACCAGTCTCAACGACCCCATTGACACATTCACGCCCCATTACGATCGGCTGGACTTTGTCGGCGACAGCGCCGATCCATGCGCCTACTAGGCCTACGACGACAACTACATCTATTTCCGGGTGCGCGTGCTCGGCACGGGCACCCAGCCCAGTGACTGGCAGGACACCATTTGGTTGATGATGGATCAACTTGACATCGGGGTGTCCAACGCGCCGGACTATGCGTTCGGCTGGGACACCAAGGGCCGCTTTGAGCCCGGCCAGCAACAAGAGCATGGACTGGAACTGATGGTGCTCAACAGTTATGGCGCCACATGGGGCAATGTCACCATGGGCGACCGCGACGGGCTCTGGTCGGCCAAGATCTCGCCGCCGGATTTCAACACCAACGGCAACGGTTTTGTCCGCACCATTGACGCTCAGTTGACGCTGGGTTTCACCAACACCACCTTCGTGGACATGGCCATCGCCTGGAATTACCTGAGCGCCCCAGCCACTACCTGCACGCTTGCCCGCGGTCAGGCTTGGCGGGTTCAGTATGCCAGCCGGGCGGATAGCACGGACCACACCGCGCCCAATGACGACATCGCCGGCAATGGCACGCCCGCCAGCTCGATCGCGCTGTGGTGCGACGCCATCATGGTGCCCGAACCGGCCACCTGGAGCCTGGGCGGACTGGCGGCGTTGCTGCTGCTGGCTTGGCGGCGCCTGCGCCGCGCGCATTAACGCGGCGCGCGGTTCGGTGTCCGCGCGATTCCAAGTTCGTCTTCAACGGCGCGTGGCGCGCGTATTTTCTTCAAAGCCGACGGTCGCCGTCATACGACCCAGACTTCCCGCCGGCGCGGGCCGTCAAACTCGCACAGGAAAATGCCCTGCCACGTCCCGAGGCACAGACGCCCGCCGCTTACGAGCACGCGGACGGATGAGCCCATCAGGCTGGCTTTGACATGGGCGGCGGAGTTGCCCTCGCCATGGGCATAGCCGGCGCGCCACGGAACCATGCGCTCCAGCGCGGCGCCGATGTCGGCGACGACGTCCGGGTCGGCATGCTCGTTGATTGTGATGCCCGCCGTGGTATGCGGCACGAAAACCGTGATCGCTCCGTCCGCGCAGCCGAGTTCGGCGAGCGCTTCCTGCACCGGTCGGGTAATGTCAACAAAATCCGTCCGGCTCCCGGTTTGAATGGATATTTTTTTCATGGGGGTTTATGATAGCATCCGGTATTCGATGAGTCTTGAATTTATATTACTGTGCGGCGCGTTCGTTTTGCTGATGATCTGCTCCGGTTTTTGTTCCAGTAGTGAAACCGCCTTCTTCTCCCTGAACCCGTTGCAGGTGCGCCGGATCACGAAGGCCAATCCGTCGGCGGGAGGACGGATCCATGACATCCTCGCCCGTCCCCAGCAACTGCTTTCCACGATCCTGATCGGCAACACGATGGTCAACGTCGCAATCGCCGCGGTGGGTTACACCATCGCGGAACGGTTGTTTCCAGGGCGCGGCGAACGGATTTCGATCCCGGTGGTAACGGTGTTGCTGATCGTCTTTGGCGAAGCGGGGCCCAAGCGCATTGGCTTGCTGCTCGCGGAGCAACTGGCACAGCTTTACTCCACCTTTGTGCCGTGGCTGATCCGGCTGGCCGCGCCGCTGCGGCTGGTGTTGGAGAAACTGACCCAGAAATTCGAGCGTTTTTTCCGTCCGCGCGGCAAGACACTCAGCGAGGAGGAGTTCGAGACCGTCCTGGAAGTCGGCAGCGAAGAGGGCATTCTCAACGCGGACGAGCTGGCGATGATCAAATCCATCATCCGGCTGGAATCGCTGAAGGCCAGCGATGTCATGACGCCGCGCGTGGATCTGATCGGGATTGACCTGAATGACGGCCAGTGCGACCGCCTGCGGCGAGCCCGCGAATCCAAGCGCAATTTCCTGCTGCTCTATCGCGATCAGTTTGACAACGTCGAAAGTTTCCTCGACGTCCGGAAGTATCTGCTGGATCCCGAGCACCGGCTGGAAAACGCGCAATTCCCGGCGTTCTACGTGCCGGAAAACGCGCCGCTGAACCGGTTGATCGCCAAGTTTCAGAAAGAGCACCGACGCATCGCCGTGGTGGTGGACGAATATGGCGGCACGGCCGGGGTAATCACGCGCGGCGACATTCTGGAGGAGATCACCGGCGAGATCTATAACGAACTGAACAAGCCGCGCCCGCTGTTTCAGAACGCCGGGCCGCATCGCTGGCTGGTGGATGCCAACATCAGCCTGGAGGAAATCAACCGCAAACTGCGGCTGCGGCTGCAGGCCGAGGGGGCCGACCGGCTCGCCGGCTGGGTGACCGCCCACGCCGGCCACATTCCCCAGCAGGACGACGTAGTGGCGGCGCAGGGCGTACGCATCACCGTTCTGCAAACCATCAAACACCGGGTTACGCTCGCGCAGATCGAAAAGCTGGAGGAAGGGCCGTGATGCTGGAGTCCATCCTGCTGCTGATCTGCTTTGCCGCCGCCTGGTTCTTCGCGGGCATCGAGACCGGCGTGATTTCGATCAACCGGCTGCGTCTGCGGCACCTGGTCCGGCGCAAGGTTCCGGGCGCCGAGACGATCCAATTGTTTGTGCGCAACACGGACCTGTTGTTCGGCACGGTGCTGGTCGGCAACAATATCGCCTGCACGGTGGCCTCCATCACGGCCGTGGGGCTGGCCACGGAGCGCTGGGGCCCGCGGGGTGCGGCGGCCGCCGGCGTCCTGACCACGTTGATTATCCTGATTTTCTGCGAGTTTTTCCCCAAAGCATGGTTCCAGAGCTTTCCAGCCGCGCGGTGCCTGCCGTTCGCGCCGCTGCTCAACGCGGTGCGGTTGGTGCTGACCCCGTTGAGCGTACCCTTGATGTTTGTCGTGCGCCATGTCATTCCGGTGCGGGCGCGGAACCCGGAGAAAAACCAACCGTTCATCACGCGCGAGGAGATCATCCACCTGGCCGGCGAAGGCAAGAGCAGCGGCATCCTGACGGCAGCCGAACACCAGATGATTCACGATGTCATCCAGCTCAAGACCAAGGCCTGCCGTGAAATCATGACCCCGCGGGATAAAATCGTTTCCGTCCGCACCAGCACGACCGTGGCGCAGATGGTCCAACTGGCGCGCGTGAAGGAGCACAACCGGTTTCCGGTATTCGACGACCGGCAGGGCGCGTTCGTCGGCATTGTGCACATCTTTGACGTGCTGGCGGACCCCGATCCCGGCAACAAAACCGCCGCCGATTACATGCGGCCGCCGCAGATGGTGGCGGATCATACGCCGGTGGACCATGTGCTGCCGCGTATGCGCGTCACCCGGCAGCCGCTGGTGCTGGTGAGCGATGAGCGCCTGGAAGTCATCGGCCTCGTAACCTTGGAGGACGTGCTGGATGAAGTGGTCGGCCGGTTGTGAGGGGGCTGGCGCCGGTCAGCGATCCATCCGGTCCACTTCGGCGAGCATGGCCTGATAGCATTCGGGGCAGAAACCGTGGGTGAACGTCACCGGGGCATGGTCGGTGAGGTAATGTTCCACCGTGGTCCATTGGTTGCCGGCGTCCCGGATTTTCTTGCACCGGCTGCAGATGGGCAGAATCCCCTCCAATTGGCTGATACGGCGCAGCGCCTCTTCCAGTTCGCGCACGCGCCGGGCCAGTTGCTCCTGCAGTTCCACGGTGCGGAAGGCCACGTTGATCCGGGCCAGCAGTTCCTCGGGTTCAAAAGGCTTGGAGACAAAATCCTGCGCCCCGGCGTCCAGGCTGGCGGAAATATCTCCAGGGGCCTGCTTGACGGTCAGGAACAGGACGTAGGTGTTCGCCAGCCGCGGGTCCGCGCGGATTTGCCGCAGCACGGCGGGGCCGTCGAGCCCCGGCATCATCCAGTCGAGCACCACGACCGGCGGCGGCGCCGCGCCTTGCATGATGTCCCATGCTTGGGCGCCATCCGTGGCGGTCAGCACGTCGTAGCCGGCCTGTGCCAGAATTCCGGCCAGCGCGCGCCGGGCCAGGGGGTCGTCATCGGCAATCAACAGGGTGCGGGGTGTCGTCATGGCCGCGGGATGTACCACAAGCGGTCCGCAAAGGAAAGCCGGGAACGGGCCGGCGGTCACACCTTCCGGAGAATGCTCAACAGGACCAGCACGCCGGAAAGAAAAACAATCGCCCCCGCGGTCTTGTGAACCCATTTCATGCCGTCGCCCCGCGCGAGCCGGCGAAAGCGCTGCGCCATGCCGCTGAGGATGAACCACCAGAAGGCGGAGCCGCCCAGCACCCCCAGGACCAGGATCGAGCCGTGGACATGGTCGCGGTCAACATCCGTCGCCAGGTTCATGGTGGCGAAAATCGCGGCGAAGGCGATGAGCGTCAGCGGATTAGTCATGGTCAGAAATAAAGCGGATGTGAACCCGCTGACATAAGTGGTCCCGGCCGCGGCCGCCCGCCGCGGGTGCGGCTCTTTCAGGTAATTCTTGACGCCGATTACCAGCAGCGCGATGCCGCCGACCAGGCGGATGCACACCTGGTTGCAACTGATGAAGTCGTCAATGAAGGTCAGGCCGAAGGCGGCCACGCAGGCGTAAAATGCATCCGCCACCGCCGCGCCCAGTCCGGATACAAAACCGTGCAGGCGGTTGACCGCGATAGTGCGCTGGATGCAAAGCACACCGACCGCGCCGATCGGCGCCGCCACCAGGATCCCGCCGATGAAGCCCCAGATCAGCGTCTCCAAGTATTGATATAGGTCGGAACCAGCCATTTTCTCGGCGCCATTCTAGCGGGCGAATTAGTTACGGCAACCCTAGTTTTTAAGGAACCCGCGTGAGAGACGCCGCGCGGTTTTGCGTTAAATCAATCCGCGCCCGACCAACTAGTGGGTTCCGATGAATCAACCATCTTGGGCTGACCCAAGCGTTGGCGCGGGTTCGGCGGACGGCCCCCTTACTTTCCCTCGCGCTTGCCGTAATTGGGATTGGCGGGTACGATATGGACCATCAAGGCATAACCCCGCAACGCGGAGGATCATCGTGTCCGATAAATTTCAAGTTCTGGCGACGGAGCAACTGGCCCACTGGGTTTTTACCGAACTGGGAAAATGCGATTCGATCTTCGGCATCCCGCGCGCGCATTTTTTCGTTCCACGCGCAACCGACCGTTTCCGCACCACGGTTTACGGGCAACCCCTGGAAACGCCGTTCGGCGTCGCCGCCGGCCCGCACTCCCAGATGGCCCAGAACATCATCGCGGCCTGGCTTTGCGGCGCGCGCTTCATCGAACTCAAGACGGTCCAGACGCTGGACGAATTGGACGTCTCGAAACCCTGCATTGACCTGGAGGACGAGGGTTACAACGTCGAGTGGTCCCAGGAACTCAAGGTCCACGAATCGTTCGCGGAATACCTGCGCGCATGGGTGCTGATCCACGCCCTGCACCGCAAGCTCGGCCTGCCGGGCGACCGGCCGGGGATGATCTTCAACATGAGCGTCGGCTACAACCTGGAAGGCATCCTCAAGCCGAATGTTCAATGGTACCTCGACCGGATGGGCGGCGCCCCCGAAGAGCTGGCGCGATGCGTGGATGCGGTCGCCGTTTTCTATCCGGACGTTCGTAAAATCGCCATCCCGGACCGCATGTCCGACAACGTCACGCTCTCGACCATGCACGGTTGCCCGCCGGAGGAGATCGAGAAGATCTCGTTGTACCTCATCAACGACCGGGGCCTGCACACCAATGTCAAGCTGAACCCAACCCTGCTCGGGCCCGAACGCCTGCGCGAGATTTTGAACCGGATCACCGGTTATCGGGAGGTTGTCGTGCCGGATGCCGCCTTCGGCCATGACCTGAAGTATGCCGACGCGCTCGGAATCATCCGCAATCTCTCCGCGGCCGCGGCCAAGCGGGGGGTCCAGTTCGGCGTGAAACTCTCCAACACGCTGGAGGTGGAGAATTGGCGCGATGTCTTCAATCCCAAGGAAAAGATGATGTATATGTCGGGTCGCGCCCTCCACGCGGTGACCGTGAACCTCGCCGCCCGACTGGCCGCGGAATTCCACGGCGGGTTGATGATGTCGTTCTCCGCCGGGGCCGATGCGTTCAACGTCGCGCGCCTGTTGGCCGCCGGTATGCGCACGATCACCGTCTGCTCGGATATTCTCAAGACCGGCGGCTATATGCGGTTGACGCAGTATGTCGAACAGACGGCTGCCGCGCTCACGCAGGCGGGCGCCGCCGGGCTCGACGAATACATCCAGGCGATGGCGGGCTTGGACGACTCGCGCGCGGCGGCGCTGGCCAATCTGCAACAGTACGCGCAAGCGGTGCTGGCCGAGCCGCGGCTGAAGAAGGGCGCGCTTGAGACCGATCGCTCCAAGACCAACCGCAAACTGGATTGGTTCGACTGCATCATGGCCCCCTGCACGGATGAATGCCCCGTGAATCAACAAGTGCCGCAATATATGCGGCTGGTGCGGGAGGGCCGGCTGGACGAAGCGATCGCGGTCACACGCGACGACAATCCCCTGCCCGCGATCCTCGGACGCGCTTGCAACCACTTCTGCGAGTTCGCCTGTGTGCGCACGCACCTCGACGACCCGTTGGCGATCCGCGAAATGAAACGGTTCATCATGGACGCCGAAAAGACGCCGCGCGCCCGGCCCAAGGCCAAACCGCGCAATGTTAAAGTCGCCGTGGTTGGCGGCGGGCCCTGCGGCCTGTCCATCGCCTACTTTCTCAGTCAGGCCGGGTATGCCGTCACCGTTTTTGAGGCGCGCGCCTATGTCGGCGGGATGGTCGCGGGCACGATTCCCGGTTACCGCGCTACGCAGGCGGCGATTGATCAGGATTTGCGCGTGCTCCGGGATCTGGGGGTGGAGTTGCGCTGCAACCAACAGGCCGGGCGCGACTTCACTTTGGCTGAATTGCGCCGGCAGAATTTCAAATACATCGCCCTGACGGTCGGCGCTCAGCGCGGGATGCGGCTCGGTGTCCCGGGCGAGGACAGCGCGGGCGTGCGGGATGCCCTGGACTTTCTGCGCGATGTCCGCGAGGGGCATCCGCCGCAACTGGGCGAAAAAGTCGCCGTGGTTGGCGGCGGCGACACGGCCCTGGACTGCGCGCGAACCGCGTGGCGGTTGACCGGGCGCAAGGTCACCGTCCTGTACCGGCGCACAATCGGGGAAATGCCGGCCGACCGCGAGGAGCGCACCGGCGCGCTGGATGAAGGGATCGCGATCCTGGAATTGGTCAAACCCCTGCGCGTGATCGCCGCCGGCGGCCGGATGCAGGCCTTGGAGTGTCTCCGGATGAAGCTGGGCGATAAAGACGCCTCCGGGCGGCGACGCCCGGTGGACATTCCCGGCACCGAGTTCCAATTGCCGCTCGACGATTTGATCGTAGCCATCGGTCAGCAGGCCGAGCTGGATTTCCTTGGCGACGAACCGGTCCGGCGCAACAAGTCCGGCTACCTGGACGTGAACCCCGAAACTTTCGAGACCGCCGTGCCGAATCTTTATGCCGGCGGCGACATCGCGTCTGATGGTCCGGCCTCGATCGTTCGGGCGCTAGGCGACGGGCGGAGGATCGCGAACGACATCCGGCGCAAGGAGGAGAAATTTGAGCCCGCAGACCGGCCGACCCCGGCCGCCGCCGACGCGGCGGAGCTGATCCGCCGCAAGGCGCGGCGTGAGTTCCGGGTGCCGGTGCCGGAGCGGCCGGCCGCCGCCCGGCGGAACTTTGAAGAGGTCGTGGCGACACTCGCGCCGGAGACGGCCGCGCGCGAGGCGTCACGCTGTCTCGAATGCGATCGGCTTTGCAGTATCTGCGCGACGGTCTGCCCGAACCGGGCGATCCTGACCTATGCCGCGCGGCCGTTCAAAATGAACCTGCCCGCTTTGCGGAAGCAGAACGGGCACTGGGTCGCCGGCGCCGGACCAGTCTTCAGCGTCGAACAGGCCTACCAGATATTGATCGTCAACGATTTCTGCAATGAGTGCGGCAACTGTGCGACCTTCTGCCCGACTGCCGGCCGGCCGTATAAGGACAAGCCGCGATTCTACCTGCGGCACCAGGAGTTCGAAGCCGAAAAGGACAACGCTTTCATGCTGATTCGCGCCGGCGCCGGCGGCGTGTTGCGCGCGCGGTTCGGCGGCCGGACGCATGAACTGGCGCTGAACGACAACCTGACCTATCGGCCGCCGGGCTTGGAAATCGCGCTGGATCCGGCGACACTGGAAGTCCGCGAGATCAAGGGCGAAGGTCAGGGCGGCTCCATGGTTCTGCACGAGGTCGGCCCCATGTACGCGCTGCTCAGGAGCGTGCTGGAGTCCGTGCCGTACCTGCCGGGGGCGGAGCAAGAGTAGTTCAAGGTTCCAAGTTCAAGGTTGGGGTTCCCTGCTTACTCTTGAATCTTTCTCATACTCTTACTCTCGCGCAGAGCCGGATCATGGAGAGCGCCGTGCGCGCCGCGCGGCTAACAAAGAAATAATGGACCGCTGATGACGCGGATTTCGCGGATAGCTTGGTTCCGTGTCATTTCGACGCGGCCTTCGCAGAAAGACACGGAGGAATCTCCTTTTCAGGCAGACCGCTTTGCTATCGCGTTGACCTTGCCCCCAAAACCGAGTCCAGGCGGAATGTTAGTATTCGGTCTGGCGGAAAGGAAGGAGCAAGGTCATGGGAGTGAAGTGACATAGCCCGGAGGAGATCATAAGGCCGGGTAATCCCCCGCTCACTCCGCCGGCTTTTCCGCGTGCTTCCCCATCTTGTGGTAGCTGGTGAAGCGCTCGAACCCCTCTTTGCCCAGGTAGCGGTACAGGATCTTCTCGTCCGTCTTGGTCAGGTCTACCCAGAGCAAGCCGTCGAGGACGAAGCTGAAATCCGGGTCAATGTTGAAGGCCAGCAGCTTGCCCCCGAGCTTGAGGTACTGCTTCAACAGAATCGGAATGCCCTTGTGGTCCTGCTCGATCTCGCTGATCAGCTCGGACACCTCGTCAATGCTCTTGATCGTTCGGCTGATGGTCTGCGGGTCGCAGCTCGGGATCGAGCGTTCCCGAAGCGGATGGCGCGGTTTGATCAGGTGTGCCAGGTTGCCGACAAAGTTGTTCATTTCGAGGAACCGGACCAAAAGCTGGCGCGAAGTGGACTGGTACTCGTTGTTGATGCTGACCGGGCCGAATAGGTTGCTGTAGCGCGGGTGCCGTGCGATGTAGGCGGCGATTCCCTTCCAGAGCAGGAACAGGGCGGAATAATTCTTCTGGTATTCCGGCCGCACGAACGAGCGGCCCATTTCCAGCGCCGGGTCGAGCTGGTCCAATAACGCCCGCTTGTACTTGAACAAAGTGCTGGTGTAGAGGCCGCGGATCCCCTGCCGCCGCAGAATCACATCCGTCTGGCCCAGCCGGTAGGCGCCGACCAGTTCCTGTTGCTTGACGTTCCACACGAAAAGGTGCAGGTACTGCTTGTCGAAGCGGTCAAGGTCGCGCGCCTGACCGGTACCCTCGTTGGCCTGCCGGAAGGTCATTTCACGCAGGCGGCCGATCTCCGGCAGGATGTTCGGGAGTTGGGCGGCGCGCGCGTAATAGACGCGGAAATCCTCCATCGCGACGATCTCTTGCTCGGCCGGCAACGCCGCCAGGTCCGCCGCCAGCGCCGCCGCGGGCATCGGGTCGGCCAGCGGCTGCTCCACGCGCCCGAGCCGCGCCAGCGCGGGGAGTTGGAGCCGGCGGCGCAGGCGGCCGGCCGCGGAGCGGTCCTCGCGCCGGCCCAGGATGTAGGTCCGCAGGCGCAGGTAATCCATCAGGTCGGCGTTCGCATCGAAGCGTGTCAGTTTCTCCAGCGGAATCAACTGACCGACCCGCACGTGCAGTGTCTGGTGTTCTTTGTTGAGAAATTCGCGCGGCAGCATGACAGTTCGCAGGCGCGGGTGCAGCAGCCCCGCGATCTGGAACAGCGGCCCGTTGCAGCCCTCGAAATAAATCGGCAGGACCGGCGCGCCGGTATGGCGGACGAGGCGCGCGACATCTTCGCTCCAGGCGGGATCCTCGATGCGGCGTTTCTGCAGATCAATATGCGCCACCTCGCCCGCCGGGAAGATGCTCAGCAGCCCGCCGTTTTTCAACCATTTGATGCTTTCCTTGAGCGGCCGGATATTGGAATGGGCGGCGCCGGCGGTGCCGAACGGATCCACGAAGATGAAGTACTCGCGCATCTCCGGCAGGCGCGCAAGCAGGTAGTTGGCCATAATTCGCGCATCCGGCCGGATCGAACGCAGAATCGTCGCCAGCACGACGCCCTCCATTGCGCCGAACGGATGGTTGGAGACGGTGATGACGGCGCCGGTTCGGGGAATTCGCGCCAAGTCTTCCGGCGGAATACTGTAATTCACGTTCAGCGCCTTCAGCACCCGCGCCGGGAATGGGGTCTGCTGATCGTCCACGGCTGAAAGCTCGTCGTAAATGTCGTTCAGCCGTTCCAGGTGGAAACAGCGCTCGATCCAACCCTGCAGCAGCAAAAAAGCCTTTTGCAGAAACGGATCTTTCAGCGAGACCTTCAAGTCAAATGGCCGCGCTCTTTTTTCCGGCTTGCTCATGGTAATCCACAGGCGCACCGCATCAGGCGCCCCTCCGCAGTGTGGCACTCTATCAATGAGCCGCGATTCCCCGCGAGCATATTTTAACCGCGGGATGCAAATGGGCGCCGCGCCGCGGACCCGTGGGATGGACCTTCCGGCCCGACTTGCGTGTTCAGCCCAGCAACGGGCCCAGCGCGGCCCGCAGTTCCGCCGCCACATCGCGCGCTTCAAAACGGGCCAGCCGCTCGCGCTGGCCGCGGATTACCGCCGCGCGGAACGGACCGTCCGCCGCCAACCGGCCCATCATCTCGGCCACCAGGTCGAAGCGCTTTTCGCGGAAGAGCACGCCGGCCCCGTCGAGGGTCTCGGGCACGGCGGCCGCGGCATAGGCCAGCACCGGCACGTCATGCACCAGGCTTTCGATCAGCGGGATGCAGAACCCTTCGTGGTCGCTCATGCTCAAGAACAGCCGGGAGACACGGTAGCAGGCGTTCAATTCTTCCTGGCGGACGGCGCCCAGCAGTTCCACATTGCGCAGGTGGTAATCCATCATCATGGTTAACAGCAGCGCGTGGTATTGCTCCGTGCCGGCGTACGAGCCGACGTGGATCAGCCGCGAGTTGGGCGCGACGTATTTTTGAAAATAGTGGAACGCGGCCAGCAAATCCTCGATCCGCTTGTTCGGCGCGCAGCGGCCGACGAAAATGACGTTGACCGCGCCATCGTCGTATCGCGTCAGGATGTCGCGCCGCGGCGGCGCGCGCAGGCGCGCAAGATCCAGCACCAACGGCAGCACGCGAAAGTCGCCATGGCCCAGTTTTCGTAGTTCCTCGCCGTTGAAGCGGCTGTCGGCCAGCGTCACCTCCGCCACACCCGCCAGCGCCCGGGCCTCCGCCAGGCCTTTCTCCAGGTTAAGGGCGATCTGTTCCTGGAGCCCGGCGAAATAGTGCGGCGGAGTGATATTGTGGTAGAGGAGCGCTTTGCGGCAGGGCAGTTCGGCGAAAATTCGATTGACCGGCGAGCCGATCGAAAGATGCAGCAAGGCGATGTCCTCCGGCTGAAACACGGCCCGGTCCCGAACAATGTCGCGCGCCTCGGATCGCAGATTCGAGATGATCCGGCGCTGTTCGGAGAAGATATCCGACGCATAGCCCCACTCCCGGAAAATGCGCCGCAGGACGAGCGCCTCGTTGCTGATGGCGTCGCCCGTGCTGAATCCCGCAACCAGTTGGTGAATTGCCGGCATGACCGGCGACGATATAGCCGATCCGCGCGGCGGGCTCAAGCGGAAGAAAAACAACCCATTGCGATTTGACGCCTATTGACGCAACGGGACGGTTTCATGCCGAAGAGATGCGCGGGACCCATTTCCCATCTGTGGATGACGGTCATCTCCGCCGTACATGTGCTTGACCTGGCGCACAATTGGAGGCAGAAAAATGATGGTTTGCTTGTGGCCGGGGTCAATAAGGAGAATCCATCATGCGCGTTGTCACTCGCCTGCTTGCAACGGTGGTTTTGGCTGCGCTGGCAGGCATAGCGACCGAACGACAATCCGTGGCGGCCGATGTCAACGCTTTCCAGACCCATTTGCTGGACCTGCAATTCTTCACACGGCCCTACGAACGCTCCGCCAATCTCGGCGGCGCTTACATGGGCGCGCCGCCCAGCGCGGCGGCTGCGCTCCAGAATCCCGGGGCGCTCGGTTTCATTAAGGGCGCCGACCTGCTGACCTACTGGACTTTTGACTACACGCATGGCCAGGGCGACGGCCGCAACCCGCGGACGCGGCAATCGGAGAAACCCATCAGTCGGATTTCCGACGTCGGCGCGTTCGGCGCCTTCCGGCTGCGCGAATTGCCGGGCGTGGTGGCCATGGGCTTTGACGCGATGGGCAATTACCTCTCGGGCAACGATCTTTCGCGCATCGCGCAGGACGGACAACGGCTGACGCTTGCCTATGCCGTGCCGCTGACCCCGGCTTTTGCGGCCGGCTACAGCCTGGTGTATCTGAAAGACCACTTCCAATGGGGACTAACTTGGGAAGACGGGCACACCGGTGTGAACACGGTGAATGCGGATAGCTGGCTGCATCGGCTCGGAGTGCAGGGTCGGCTGGGACAGGTCGTCCGCTGGGGGTTGCAAGGCGAACTCGGGTTTGGCCGCGGCAATGCGGACTGGGACAACCAGATCACCGGCGGCGATGACCGATTGCGCGAGCGCGGCCTCCGCGGCGGGCTAGAATGGGATATCAGCCCCATGTTCACACTTGCCGGCGACTTTGAATGGCGCTGGCAGGAACTCAATTTCGGCGCATACCCGGCGGCCATTGGCGCGTCCGCGCAAGCGGAATGGCGCGGAGATATTTACCGGCCGATGCTCGGCCTGCGCCAGCAAATCATCCCCGGCTTGGAACTGCTGTACGGTTACCGCTATAATATCTTTCGCGCGGATACGCTGCTCGAGCAGGACGCGGATATGGACTACAGCACCGCCGCGCTGGGCGCGGATTTCCGGTTCCTCGATATTTACCATCTGAACTGGAGCTTGGAATACTCATGGCTTGATCCGGACGGCGCCATTATGAGCACGCTGGCGGCGAAAGCTTCTTTCTGATGCCTTGCGCGGCGCCAGATGCCCTTGCCCGGTCGGCAGCTACGCGGGCCCGCCGAAGAAGCGCTGCCTATCCCCGTCTGGGCCTGTGCTGCCTGTTCCGCGCGGCGCCGATCCGTTTCCGCACGACGACCGCCGCCGCCTGTCTGCGCCTGCCGCGCGCCGCGCGGCTGGAAAAGATCGCCGCGCTCTGCCGCGCCAACGCGGAAGCCCTGCGGCAGGCGCTGGAATACTGCGCCGCGCACGGCATCGGCGCCTTCCGCGTCAACAGCCAGATCCTGCCGCTGAAGACGCATCCCGCGGCCGGCTACCGGCTCGCCGAGCTGCCGGGGGCGGCGGCGATCCGCGCGGCATTCCGGCGCGGCGGCCGCTACGCGCGCGCGCATGGGTTGCGCCTGTCCTTTCACCCTGACCAGTTCGTGTTGCTCAACTCGCCGCGCGCGGATGTGGTGGCGGCCTCGGTCCGCGAACTCGCTTATCACGCGGAGGTCGCGAGCTGGATCGGCGCGGACGTGATCAACATTCACGGCGGCGGCGCGTATGGCGACAAACCGGCCGCGCTGCGCCGGCTGGCCTCCGCGATTAGTCGCCTGCCGCGCGCGGTGCGCCGGCGGCTGACGCTGGAAAACGACGACCGCATTTATACACCGGCCGACCTGCTGCCGGTTTGCCGCGCCACTGGCACGCCGCTGGTTTATGACGTTCACCATCACCGCTGCCGGCCGGATGGCTTGACCGAAGCGGAAGCCACGCGCCAGGCGTTGCGGACCTGGAACCGCGAGCCATTATTTCATCTTTCCAGTCCCATCGCCGGCTGGCAGGGTCCGCGGCCGTTCCGGCATCACGATTTCATCAATCCGCGCGACTTTCCGGCGGCCTGGAAAAAGCGGCGGATCACGATCGAAGTGGAAGCAAAGGCCAAGGAATTGGCGATCGTGCGGCTGCAAACCTGGCTGGCGGCCGCGCGGAAATGAACCGGGGCGCTCGGTTGGCGCAGCTCATGTGGTTACGAGACGCGGGCCAGCGCGGCGAAGAAACGCGCCTCCACGCGGTCCCAGGCATAATTCCGCAGCACATATTCCCGGCCCGCGGCGCCCATCCGCCGGCGTTGCTCGTCGTGTTCGAGCAGCCAGCGCAGTTGCTCCTCGAAATCCGGGTAATGGCGGAACCACAGCCCGGCGCCGCTTTGCCGACATTGCCAGCGGAGCACTTCACACCGCGCGTGGACCAGCGCCGGCGTCCGCGCGAGGAAGGACTCCAGCAGGACGATCCCAAGACTTTCGTAGATCGAGGGGTGGATGAATGCGCACGCCCCGGCCATCGCCGCATATTTCTCCTGGTCGGGGACAAAACCCAGATCGGTGATGTGCGGCGCAAGTTCGGGCGGCGCTTCGATTGGCCCGCTGCCGGTGCAGACGAGTTTCACATCGCGCCCGGTCCGCTCGCGAAAGAGGTGCAGGTAATGGGTCAGCAGCGGCGTGCCCTTGCCGCTCTCGCGCCGGCCGGAATAGATGACATATGGCTGCCGGAAACCCAACCGCCTAGCGCAGGCGTTGGGGTCAGCTTCAAACGGGTCCAGCCCCATGCCCACGACATGGCACTTATGGTCCGGCAGGTTGAAAATGCGCCGGGCGAGATCCCGCTCCGGTTCGGTGTTGAACAAGCACCCGGCGACCGCGCCGAATAGATTCCGCATGAGGCCGAGGTAGGCGAACGGCTCGTCATGCAGGCACGAGACCAGGAACGTCTTGGCGGGGTGAATCTGCGCGGCGTGATATACCAGTCCGAAGAGGTACGGTCCGGTCACAATCCGGTCATACTCGCCGCCGCGCGCGCGCAGGTGGTCATAGAGCGCCTGGCTGTTGACGCTGTTGTGGATCCATTTTCCTTCGTCTTCCGGCGCGACGCCGACCCCCTGGCTGATGGCTTTCTGGACGCGATGAAAAGTGTCGGTGTCGCGCGGATCCACCGGAAAATATTCCACTTCCATCCCGGCAAACGCCTTCCGGCCGGCCGGCAGGACGTTGGCCCAGGTGAAGTGATCCACGGCGCAGGTGGTGAGCATGGTCACCCGGCAACCGGCGCGCGCCGCGCGCAGCGCCAGGCTTTTCAAGAGTGTTTCGGCGCCGCCGACCGTGCCGGTTTCGGAAAAGCGGGGACAGACGAAGGCGATATGTTGCAAAGACGTCATAAACAAAAGGAGCGGCCGCCGCCCCCTACTACTCAGGTTTTACTTCTGCTGCTTCCGTCTTTCCCTTTCACCATTCCGCTTTTCCCATCCGGCGGCTTTCCTTTTTCTCGGACTGTTTCCGCTTGTCCGCCAGCATCCGGGCGCGCTGGCGGCGGGAGCGGCGGCGTTTTTGGCGACGGATTTTTTCGATTTCCTGCCGGCGGGCGCTGCGCGCGCCGACGATCCGCTCCTCGATCCGGTCGCAGAGTTCACGTCGGGCCAGAAAACGGTTCAGCGTTTGAGAGCGTTCGCGCTGGCAACGGATTTCGACGCCGGTCGGCCGATGATATATATAGACGGTTGAGGAAGTTTTGTTGATTTTCTGGCCCCCGGCGCCCGAGCCACGGATGAACTTCTCCTCAATATCCGCCTCCCGGATATTGAGCCGGGCCATTCGCTCGATCAATTGGGTTTCCTTTTCCGGACTGACATTAAATAAAGGCATGGGTGGAATAATAGCGAGCGTCGCCGCAAGGTGAAGGCTTTTCGACTGATATGGGTAACAGATGGCGGCGCTTAAACGGCAAAAAAAACTTTACTCCCCCTATTTATAGTGGCAGAATAAAAATGTTGTATTTTGGGTTATCTGCAAGGTTTTCGGAGGGAAATTGGATGAAGAAGTTACTGATTGCGTTAATGGTGCTCGGAGCGGCGTCCGTTGGCTATGGCGATTTGCTCGCAGGCTGGGAAGTCACAGGCGTTAACGCTTCGGCCGTTCCAGTTTTCACCAACACAGTGGCGGGCGCCAATATCAATTCCAATGCCAACGTTCTCTCGCTGGGCAGCGGGGTCTCCGCCAGCGCCACAGCGGATACGTTTGGTGGCACCTCATTCAACGTAGCGGATTTGGGTACGGCCATATCCGGCAACAAGTACATCAGTTGGACGCTGCAAGCACAAAACGGCTGGTTATTTTCCGTGACCAACATCTCCATGAATTTCAACCGTACGGGAACCGGCGGCTCCAACATGGTGCTGCGGTCAAGCGCCGACGGCTTCAGCAGCGATTTGAACACATGGAATAACTTTGCGGGTACGGCCGGTGGCGGCGATGCCAACATCGGAATGAGCCTGTCCGCCACCAATAGCCTGGAGTTCCGGCTGTATATTTGGGGCGCCAGCGCCGCGAGTGGCGCGGATCGTTTCCGCACCATTTCGGGGAATGATCTGCAGATTCAGGGCACGACGATGATTCCCGAACCGGCCACTCTCGGCTTGCTTGGATTGGGTGCGCTGGCACTGATCTATCGCCGTTTCCGCAAATAGCCGCAATCAGACTTCTTTTGATTTTCGCAGGGCCGCCCTGAGGCGGCCCTGACTGTTGTTTGGCCCGCGCAGATTTTTCCCGTAGCGCCCAGCTCCGACTGGGCGCAAGTTTTTGGCTGGAATCCAAGCGCACCCGGATAATGCCCAACGGGTCAAGGTTCACCATGGGTCAAATGGGCAAATCCGCAGTTATTCCCGCCAGGCCCGACCTTCCCGGTAAGCCCGCAAGCGGGTTGCGACCTGATCCTTGAACACGGGGTCGCCGGCCAAAGCGAGCGCCTCTTCCCCGGTGTGAACGGCCGCGGCAAACTGGCCGGCGGCCGCGTAAGCCGCCGCCAGCGTGTCCAGCGCGTGCGGTTCCCGCCGGCCGGTCAATTCAATCAACCGTTCGGCCAGTTGCACCGTCGCGGCGGGGTCTGGCTGGTCGGCGCTGGTGGCGCGCAGCCAGGCCAGATTGTTCAGCGCCGGGATCGCATTCGAGTTCACGATCAGCGCCTTTTCAAAATACGGAATGGCTTGGGCGCGGTGGCCGGCCGCAACCAACATCAGCCCCATTTGATAAGGCACGCGATCCGATTCCGGAAACAAGGTGAGCGCCTGCCGGCATTCATCCATGGCCTCCAGCGGCCGCCGGATTTGGTTCAGCAGCAAAATCCGGTTCCACCGCGCGTCAAAAAAATCCGGCTTGAGATTGATAACCGCGAGATAATGCTGAAGCGCGTCTTCGTTTTGCTGGAGCAGCATTTCTGCATTGGCCAGGCTGAAAAACGCCTGCCAGTAACCGGGTGCGGCTTGAATCGCCCGGCGGTAATATCCGACCGCTTGCGCGGGGTCATCGCGCATGACACAAAGATTCCCCAAATTGTAAAGCGCTTCCGGGTGGTGGGGATTGGCTTGGATCGCCGCGCGGAAATGCGCCTCGGCCTCAGCCAATCGGCCGCGCTGTTTCAGAATTCCGCCCAGATTGTTGTGCGCCATCCAGCAGGCCGGATTCTTCTTCAGCGTGTCGCGCCAAAGGGTCTCCGCGTCGTGGTAAATGCCGGCCTGGCGCCAGGTCAGCAGGGCCAGCAGCGCCAGTGGAAGCATGGCCAGCGCCACCCGCCCGCGCGCCGGCCATTGCGCAGTCGCGCGCGTCAGCACTTGCACCAGCATCGTCAGGATTGGGATGCCGGCCAGATACTGGTGGTGATCCGCCACGAAACTGTAGCGCTGGTAATAGTAACTCACCAGGCCCAGCAAGGGCCCGATCAACAGGCCATAGACCAACATGCCCGCGAGCGGTCCGCGCCCGATTCGGCTGGAGAAACACCAGAGGCCCAGATAAAGCAACCCGGCCGCCAGCGGAAATAATACGTTCCACGAAAACCCGTTCGGAATGGCCCAATGCGGGTACACAAATGTCAGGTTCAAAGGGACCAGCAGTTTCCCGAGATAGAACCAGAATGCGCGGCCCGCCACCTGCCAACGCGTCAGCGGCCCCAGTGTCCAAGCGGTTCCATCAGCGCCGCCGGATTCGGGGAATTCAAAGCGCAGCGTCAGCAGCGCCAGCGCCAAGGCGGCGGACACCATGGGCAAAACCGTCCAGCCGTCCACTGCTTGCAGTCGGCTTTTGCGCCACCAAGTCAAGGCCAGCAGCACAAAAGGCAACGCCACAACACTGGTCTTGCTGAAAAGCGCCAGCACAAAGAAAATGAATGCGGACACAAAAAAAACCGGTCGCCCATTTGTTTCGGGGTCCACCCCGGCGACATCCCAGCGGCGGAATCGCGCATAGCAATTCACGCTCAACAGGGTAAAGAACCCCACCAGGACGTTTTTGCGCTCGGTCACCCACGCCACCGACTCGACCTCAATCGGATGCAGGGCAAAGAACGCGGCCGCCAACATGGCGCCGGGCAGACGCAGGAATCGTAGCAGCACCCAGAGCAGGATAGCGTTCAGGCCGTGTAGCAGGATGTTGACCGCATGATAGCCGGCGGGATTGAAACCCCAGAGGCGATGTTCCACCCAAAAAGTGGTCCAAGTTATCGGAAAGTATTGCGGATGCGGCGTCGGCCGGAGCCAAATGTCCAGCGGGGTTGCGTTTCGCACATTGTGGTTTTCCAGCAGATGGTCGTCGTCATCCCAGACAAAGCCGGCGCGCAGCGCGGGGTAATAGGCAAGCAGCACGCCGACCAGCAGCCCGACGGCTCCCAGAAAGAGCCGCAATCGCTTGTTGTTTAGCCCGTTCATCATCGGTTGATCAATGTCCATTCACCAGTATGGGCTGGACTGGCCGGCGCATCAAGCCGGGCGGTGCAGGCCCTGCGCTCCGACTGGTGCGGTGTCGCATGCGCCATTGGCGGATTTACTGTCGCGCTTCATACTTCATGCTTCATCCGGCCGCCGTCATCTCTTATTCTTTTCTCCATGCGGCATCCACGCGTTATCGCCTGGGAAGAGAAGCTCCGCGAGATCTTCGATCGGATTGACCACCGGTTGGAGGAACAATACGGCAACCGTTTGCCCCTCCATCCGGCGCGCCCGGTACGGGGCGCCACCGCCAGCCCGGAACAGGACGGCTTATTCGAGATTGGCGCGGCTTACACGGCCGGCTTCGGCTCGACGCATGGCGAGGGTTACGTCGTCGAGGCCCGCCTGGTTACCCTGGCGGACGTTCCGGCCGTGTTCCAGGAACAGTTGGAGCAAGAAGTGGTGCGGCAGCTCCGCGCGGAATTGCCGGCCGCCTTTCCCGGGCGCAATCTGCGCGTGGAGCGCGATGGCCCGGTCTACAAGATTATCGGCGATTTGGATCTGGGCGCCGTGTGATCCTGCGGCGCGTCTTTGGTCGTTGACGTGGCGGCGTTCCCGAAGCCGCCACGTGGGGACTGCCTGCCGCGGTAACAAAACAAAAGGGACGACCGGAAGGCCGCCCCTTTTGCTTTTGAACTGTTTGAACAGTGGACTATTTGCCGCCGAGGATCGCGTCCTTGCAGGCTTTCGCCACGCGGAACTTCACGACCTTCTTGGCCGGGATCTGGATGGTCTCGCCGGTGGCCGGGTTACGGCCCTGGCGCGCCTTGCGGTGGACCAGCACCAGCTTGCCCAGACCGGGGAGCACGAACGCGTTCTTGGCTTCCTTGTAAGCGAGCTTGGCCATCTCGTCGAAGAACACGCCCACCTGTTTCTTGGTAAGGCCCGTCTTCTCCGCGAGCGTGGACTGAATCTGTGACTTCGTCATCGCCATAACCAGCCTCCTTTTTTTGCCGGATTATTATATCCTGACAACCGGTTTTGCGAGGAATTGTGCGCGCCAGCCTCAATAAAACAAGTGTTTTTTTCAAGTTTCTGTTAGCCGCGCCAGATGATCGCTTGCGCGATTTCATCGGCTTGGGCGCGGCCGGCGAGGTGTTCGATGATTTTCAAGGCAAACGGGAATGCGGAGCCGGCGCCTTGGCCGGTGATCACCTTGCCGTCCACCACCACTGCCGCATCCACCCATTGGACCACGCCGGCAAAGGCGGCCTTTTCAGCGGGGTAGCAGGTGATCCGTTGGCCCTTGAGAATGCCGGCGTCCAACAGGACCAGCGGGCCGGCGCAGATGGCGCCAACAAATTTGCCGGCATCGTGGAACTGACGCGCCAGTTTCGGCACGCGGGGATCCGCGCGCATGTGTTTGACGCCATTCGCGCCGCCAGGCACGACAAGCACGTCGAATTCGTCCGTCCAGATGTCGTCAAGCGCGGCGTCCGGCACCAGCTTGGTGCGCCGAGCCGCCGTGACCGGCCCCGGTTGGAGGCCGGCTGCGACCACTTCCCACTTCGCCCGCCGGAAAAGATCCATGGGAATCACCGCTTCCATCTCCTCCGACCCCTCCGCCAATAGAACCAGCGCTCTGATCATGCTGCGACCTCCCGCTGTTTTGCTTGGGCAATGTTTCCGCCCGGGCACACCATAGCGTCGCGCCGCGGCGTATGTCAGCGGAAAAAAACAGGCCTTGTCGCGTCAAGGTTGCGTGAATAGTCGTGATGAGCACCGTGCCGGACGCAATGAATCTGGGACTACCGGATATTCAAGTGTGATCCGGACATCTCTCGCCAATTTCCGGCCAGTTGGCTCTTGGCGCCACGGGAATGAACCAATGCGCTTGAAGAGCGGTCGTTCCGGGGGTACATATTAACCGGTTTCCAACTAACGGAGGTTCGGACATGCGGAAGACATTGGTCGGCATTCTGTTCGGGGTGGCTTGGACGGCGGCAGTTTGCGCTGAGGATTTGAACACCAAGTGGGCGTACCATAACGATGGGATCATGGATCGGGCCCAGGAGAACGTGCCCGGCCAGTCCTTTGCCTTTCTCGGCAACGGCAGCGCCACCATCAAGGATTCCGAGCCAATCACGCTTTACGTTCTGACCGCCAACAATTTTGCCGGCGACCGCGACGAGCAGGTTTTTGCGCGCTGGTGGAATGGATCGGCTGAACACTGGATCATGGGCAGTTGGATGACCAATGTTTACATCGGATTCGGGGACGGGACCGTGGGTCAGTTCAAGGGCCAGCCGGAACAGGTGGCCGACATGGTGGACGTCTGGAAGATTGAAGTCAGCCCCGATGTCACACTGCCGGGCGACAATTACTATGTCATCCAGATGAAGGGCTGGCGCGAAGGCGAAACCCCAAGCGAGGTTTTCCTTTTGCGTACTGAATCAGCCGACAATCCGAACAAGAACAACCTCGGCCAGCCATGGACCGGCAAGGGCGACTACTTTGAGCACGACTGGAGCGTCCAGATCGAGCCGTAAGTTCACTTCCGCGGAATGGCCATCAGGCCCTTGGTAAGCAGCTCGCGGGCCTTGGCGTCGCGCGTTTCCCGATTGGGACTGCCGAGGATAATGGCGATGACCCGGTTGCCGTTCCGTTGAGCCGTGGCGGCAATCGAAAAGCCGGCGGCCGTGAAATAACCGGTCTTGAGGCCGTCGCACCCTTCAAAATTACCCAACAGGTGATTGTGGTTTCGCATCATAAAGGTGTCATTGCGGAAACCGCGCTCCTTGGTTGAAGTATAGCGCAGGGTGTCCGGATATTTGAGCAGCTCGCGGCAGAGAATGGCCAGGTCGCGCGCGGTCGTAACATCCGGTAACTGGCCCGGGCCCGGCGGCAGGCCATGGACCGATTGGAAGGTAGTGCCGGTCATTCCCAGTTCTTTTGCCTTCTGATTCATCAATTCGACGAACGCGTCCTTGGTCCCGGCGACATGAATGGCCAGCGCCGTTGCCGCGTCATTGGCCGACTGCACCATCAGCGCGTAAAGCATTTCGTCAACCGTAAAGGTTTCCTTTTCCGCAAGATAGACCTGCGATCCGCCTATTTTTGAGGCTTCAGCCGTCACCGTCACCGGGTCGTCCAGTTTAAGCGCCCCCTGCTGAATTTTTTCGAGAATGATCAACAGGTCCATCAATTTCAAAACGCTGGCGGGATAGCCCTTGGCGTCCGCGCCGTCCTCAAATATCGCCTTCCCGTCGGCGGCGTTGACCACGATGGCGCCCAGATACGGGTTTTTTGCCACCGTTTGGAGTTTCTCGGCCCGCGCCATAGATATACCAGCCAATGCAACAACGAGACCTGTGACCAGCGCGAAATGCAGCCTACTCTTCATAATGCTCGAATCCTCCTGGGAATTGAAGATAGTTCGCCGACATTCAAATCATAACAGGTAAGCATAAAGACTTTCGGATCAAGATGCACGCCCGGAATAGGCAGAGAAAAAAACTTCACCCCGACTCGCTCCCCGCCAGGTCGGACGAGGGGGGCATACACGCCCGGCGCCCCGTTCTGCCCGCGGCGACTTGCCCGGCGCCTTGGCGCCCAAGGCGCCGGACAGCGGAACGAAGAAGAGAGTATGCGTAAGAGTCAAGCGTAAGCGTGTGTCACCACTCCGCCTGAACTTCATGGTCGCCCGCCGGCAGCCGGCAGGCGAGCGCGTCCCAGTCCGTCCAGTCCGCGCCATTTACTCGCACGCGGGCCGGCTTGCCTGTTCGCGGCCAGCGCAGTTCAAGGCCTTTGACCTCCGGCGCGCCTGCCACCGAAACCGTCAGGGTGTTCTGATTCAGCCGGGCTTTCAAATTGAGTGGGCCGTACCAAGTCGGCAGATTGCTGATGTTGAGCCCTCTGCCGGCCAGCCATTTTTCCGGCGCGCCCGCCAGCAGAATCAGGATGCCGTCGCGTTCCTCCGCCAGCATGCCGCGCAGGGCGTTCACATAGCCGGAGCCCACCCAGGTGTGCGGCATATCGCCGATGTAAGATGCCTTGCGCGCGTCGCCCAGCACCACCTCGGCCCAATGCTGCCAGCCCACAGGCCGCCGGAAAGTGAGCATATAGTCGAGCAGCTCGACCGCGCGTTCTTTCTCGCCTAATTCAACGAAAGGCGTAATCGAGCGGATCTCATAGGGCGTGAAGGTGCAGCCTTCCTCCGCGATTTTTCGCGCGCGGATTTCCTTGAAGTACCGCTCGAAAGTCTGGCGCAGGATGGTGGGCGGCAGGTTGGCCTGCTCTTCACATGGGAAGAAGGCGATGGCGGTCGAGGTCGGATCCGGATCGCCCTTTTCCGCGCAACCCGGGATGAAGTCAATCTGCCGGTAGGCGATGGTTTTCTCGATCGAGGCGACCACGGAATCGCGCAGCAGTTTATACTGTTCCTCTGCCCATTGTGCCGCGGCCTCGTCTCCGACCGCGCGCGCCGCCTCCGCGCCGTCCTTCCAGCCTTTCAGCGCCCAGAAGTCATCCCAATAACTGTGCATTGGCGGCGCATAGCCCTCGTGGCTGAACGATTTGGGCAGGATGCCGACGAAGCGTTCGCGGGCGGGCTCGTCTCGCATATAATCCGGCGCCAGCGTTTGTTCGCGCAATTTGACCAGGTATTCCAATGCCGCCCGGATTTGCGGGAAATGGCGCTTTAGAAACTCCGTGTCCTTCGTGAAGCGCCAATACTCCATCAGCGCGTAAATGAACTGGCCCTGGCTATCATATTCCAGGTTGGAACCGAAGCCGGTGTTGACCGAGCCGTCGTTGTTCAGGATCGGCGGCACCAGCCCGTCCGGCTGGACGCGCGCGGCGTACCACTCGAGATATTCGCGGATCGGTTGGAACAGACCCATGCGCAGCATCGCCGCGCCGGTCAGGCTGCCGTCGCGAATCCACGTACGCTTGTAATTACGCGAGCCCGGTTGGATGGCCACGCCATCGCGGTTGACCAGGATATAGCCAATCTGTGCCCGCATGGCGTCGGCGACGAACTGCTCGGGCATTTCAATTCGCACCGGCCCGAGCTGCTCGCGCCAGAACCAGCCCTGCTCGTTCCAGTGCCGGGTGAAGGCGTCGTCCGGCCGGGTCATTTCACTATGGCCGTGGCGCACGAAGGCGCGCGCGATCTCGATCGAACCGTGCAACGGGGCGGCGACAATCCAGTTCGAGGCCGCGCCCGGTTCCAGCGCGAAGTTATATTCCACAGCGCCCGAAATCAGGTCGCCGCCGTTGTCCATACCCTGTGCCGGGGGCAATTGGCCGCGCGCCAGGAACTTCACGACATCGCTCTGATCGAACGCAGTGGCGCCGAAGCCGTCCGGCCGGCTGTAAAGAACGTACTGGTCCACCCCATTCACCTTTGCCAGCGTGAAGTTCTCTCCGGGCTGGAAAAGCAACGACTGAATCGGCGAGAGACCGCCGTACTGCCACGCGGGATTGACCTGCACTGGCCGCACCGCCAGGAAGAACCGGCCGGCCTGCTTTTCTTTTGAAACGTTGGCGATCAGGTAGCGGACAAAAGTGGCCGCGTCGCTAAGGCCGCCCCAGGTGAATGCCTGGATGCTGACGGACAGCGGCCCCAGTTGCCACTGGACCGTGGGCAGCGGCAATGCGCCATCCTCCAGGGTCTGTGTCACCCGCTCTGCGTCAAAGGCCGAAAGCAATCGGCCGTTCATGAAGAGGTAGGGCATTAGCGAACCCATGCCCTGATACGGCTCCAGATTGCCGTATTCGTCCAGCAGGCTCTCGCGGCTGTCGCCGGGCAGGCCGGTGATGGTCCAATAAACCTGCCGGCCGCGCAGGTGGTCGGGATAATGGCCGGGACGGGCTTTACCGGCCGCCAACTGGTACAGGGCTAATGAACTCACGGTTTCCTCCGGTCCGCGCAGCGTGATTTCGCGTATTTCCGCGGGTTGATTGTTAAGGGTTCCGGTCAGTTCAAGGCGGAGGAAACGCGCCTCCGCGCGCGGGTGCATCAGGAGATCGAAGCCGCCGGCGCCTTCGCGGAGTTCGGCGACTCGATCCCACGCCGACCCGTCGCGCGAAAGGTAAAGCACCGCGCCAGTGGCGTGGGTTTCTCCCCAGTCAATCCGGATGCCGCCGAGCGGTTTCACCTTGCGCAGGTCAGCCTGAATGGTTAACGGCCCGCCATTGGCCGCCCGCCAGACTGTGGCCTGATCGCCATCGAACAGATTTTCCGGGCTGGAACCGGCCATGGCCGGGGCGATGGCGATGACGCGTTCGCCCGGCCCTTTGACATCAACCTCCCAAATTGAATGCCCCCACCCCGTGCCGCGTTTGGTGCCGGTGATTCGGATCAGGCGGGCGGAAACCGGTCGGAAAAAGATGTCGTCCGTCTGGCCGTCACCGTATTGATTGGTGAAAACCGGCGTCCACTGATTGCCGTCGAGCGAAACGGCGACATTATATTCGGACGCATAGGCGGTCTCCCAAAGAATTGTCAGGCCACAGATCGTGGCCGCGCGCCCCAGATCAATTTCCAACCACTGCGGGTCAGCCGCCGGACTGCTCCAACGCGTGTCGGCCTTTCCATCGCAGGCCATTTCCGCAGGGAAGATTTCCTCTTGAACGGCGGATGCGCGGGCGCGCCACTCGCCCTTGGGCGGCGGTTCAGCCGGCGTGAACGCCGGACGCTCGGGCGGCGGCGGATATGACAACTCCGGCGTTGATCCCGTCTGCCGACATCCGCTGCCAATGCACAACGCCACTAAACCAGCGACTGTGATCGCTCTCATGGGAGTGCCAAGTATGTTTTTCATTTCGATATCTCCGGTTGCGGCACTTTACCGAAACACGAACGCACGTACATAGTTTTTTTTGTTTTTTTGCCGCCTCGGATATCACCGATGGCGCGGGAGGGATAACGGAATCCTGACGAGAACGGCCAAAAACAAGCCACATTAGACGGTTGTTAATGGCGTGCCGTTGTTGTTCTGGTTGAGGCCTGCCACGAATAAGGTCCAGTGCCCGTTGGGATCACGGCTGCTGAATGAAGGCAACGTTACCGTTCGCGTATTTGTATCTGGCGTGTTGTCTGGGTCCATGTTGCGCCCCGCCCGCGCCCTTTTTCACTTTTTTTGAAAAAGGGCTTGCGCCCATTGTTGATACCGGTATCCTCCGGCGCGCCATTGACGGGGCCCGGCGCCCCCGAAGGGCGCAACATGGGAGGTTGCGGATGGGAATCCGACCGATCACAACTTATGCGCGGCTAATCCTCGCCTTGGTGCTGGCGGCCACCGCCTGCCTGGGCGCGGCCCGCTCGCTGCGGCCGAGCCTGCGCCGGGAGCCGGACGCCGTGCAACTGGAATGGACGGCCGGGAGGACGCCGACGGCGATGGGGTCAGCAATCTGGCCGAGCAGGCG
>CAZMXS010000062.1:0-26934 GCA_964570325.1 uncultured Verrucomicrobiota bacterium
CGGAATACGATTTTCTTTGCATAGACGTGGACGGCAACGATTACTGGATCTGGCTCGCGCTGGACGAAAGCCGTTTTTCCGCCCGGGGCGTGTGCATTGAATATAACTGCCACATCCCGCCCACCCGCCGCGTCAGTCTGCCCTACGAACCCCGCCGGACTTACCAGCACGACAAGTACTACGGGGCTTCGGCGGCCGCCTTCCACGCGCTCGCGGCCGCAAAAGGCTACTCGCTCGTGTGCGTGGAAGGCTTTATGAACCTCTTCTTCGTGCGCTCCGAGCGGCTCGATCCGGCGGATCGCGGCGTCCCGCTGGAGCGGCTCTTCCATTACCCGCTCGACATCGAGCGGATCATCCGCGAGCAACATTTCAACTGGCGACCCTCCTGGATCGCCGTCCCCGACCCCGATCCGGACGACGGCCACTGGGTCAACGTATAAAACTGCGGCCGCGCCGATCCTCCGGCCGGAGCAGTCGGCCAAGTGGCGAGCATGGCCGGCAGAACAGGAGAGCAACCCCAATGAACAACGATTCCCTGAACGCCTTGCGGGCTCGCGATTCGATCATCCGGCCCACCGGTGAGGTCGTGACCGACCGCATTGATGAGTTCATGACCCGCGGCGACTCCGAGCGGCCCTGGCAGGTGTTCGAGCTGACCCAGAACCAGGACGTGACGCAGTGGATTGCCAACCCCGCGGCCATCGAGCTGATTCCGCCGGTGCTCGCGGACCTGGCGCGCCGGCTCCGTGGCCTGCCCGGCCCGCGGCCCATCCGTCTGCTCGACGTGGGCTGTTATGGCGGCTACGCCTTCGATTATCTTCGAAACGCGTTCGCGGACACGCCAGGCGCGCTGGACTACACCGGCGTGGACGTCCAGCCGGCCGCCGTCGAGGCGGCCCGCCTGGCGCACGCCGGGCTGGCCGACGCGCGCTTCGAGGTCGGCGACGTCTTCCGCCTGACCGCGACCTGGCCCACACCCGCCTTCGACGTCGTGCTGGCTTACCGCGTGCTGCACCACCTGCCCCACTTTGAACAGTGCCTGGCGCAGTTGGCCGGCGTGGCGCGCCACTTCGTGCACTTGGCGCTGCCTCTCGCCGAGCGCGACCAGTGCCAGCGGATGGAGGAGATCAGCCGAACCGACCAGCGGGCCGTCCACTCGTACTTCCGACATTTCTCCGCCGACACCGTCCGCCGCGCCGCCGCCGCCGCCGGCTGCGGCTGCGAGATCATCCCGAACCCGAACTCGCCCTACGCCACCGTGGTCTGCGTGAAAAAAGCCTGATGAGCACCGCCGCCGAACGCTATGCCGCCTGGCGGGAAGGCCGCAACTGGGCCTTCCTGCGGCGCATCAATTTTGAAATATCGGCCGTGTGCAACCTGCGTTGCGCCTACTGCACGCTGCCGCGCGGCCCGCGGCCGGCCGTTCCGTTCATGCCGCCGGCGCTGCTCGAACGGGTGTTGCGCGAGGTGGGCGCGAGCCCCGCGCGACTGGCGGACATTGGGCTCTACTTCACCGGTGAATCCCTGCTGCACCCGGATTTCCTGGGCCTGCTCGACCTCACGCGCGACACACTCGCGACGGCCTTTACATACCGGCCAACGGTCTACATGCACACCAATGGCACGCGCTGGCGGCCGGACCTGGCCCGGGCGATTCTCGACCGCGGTGTGCTACAGCGAATTATCTGGAGCATTGACGGCGTGGATCGTGAAAGTTTCGAACGAATGCGGCCTGGCGCGCGGTACGACGAGGTGCTCACAAATTGCGAGCGCGTGCTCGACCTGCGTGGCCGGGAACCGGCGCCGGCGATCTGGATCAACAACATGGTGGATCGCGAATGCGCAGGCCGGCCGCGCGCGGAGCGCCTCGCGGCGCTTTTCGCGCGCGCGGACAACGTGCGGACCTTCTACCCCTACGATCTGAACGAGGGCGACCGCCACGGCTACTACCGCTACCCGCGCCCGGAAACCGGGTTCTGCTGCTACAGCCTCGACACGATCATCGTGACCGCCGACGCGCGGCTCTCGCTGTGCTGCGTGGACATCGGCAAACTCAACGCCTTCGGCGACCTTACCGCGCACAGCTTCGCGGACGAGTACTTCGGCGCCGTCCACCGGCAACGGCTGCGGTGGATGAGCCAGGGGGAGCGCGCGCGCATACCCGGCTGCGCCCGGTGCCAGGTCGGTGAGGGCGTGGATAACTTCCCTTTCGGCACGCCGGTGGAGAGCGCAGCGGTTATGCCAACATGAACACTCAATCACATCCCAAGGTCTTCATCGCCGGCAACCAGGTCTGTATGAAACGCGGCCTGGACGCCGAGCGCCTGCAGCGCTACTTCCGCGCCAACCAGTGCGAACTGGTGGCGGCTCCGGAGGCGGCGGACATCATCGTCGCGCTGACCTGCGCGTTCATCGGTTCCTACGTCCGGACCGCCACCCGGATGATCGAGAAGCTAAAGGCGCACAAGGCGCGCTTGATCGTGCTCGGCTGCTTGCCGGCCATGGCGCCGGAGGAACTCGCCCGGGTGTTCGACGGCCCCGTGCTGGCGACCAAGGACTTCGCGCAGCTCGACGCCCTCTTCCCGGACTTCAAGGTCCCGCTCGCCGCCATCGCCGACGCGAATTTCCCCGACGTTCAAGCCATGTGCTCGTTCGACCCGAACGACACCTGCCCGATCTACATCCGCAACAGCGTTACCAGCGGCAAGCGCCCCGGCCCATTCCTGCGCATCGCCTGGGGTTGCCGTAATCATTGCTCGTATTGCTCTCATCCGGTCGCGCTGGGCCCGCTGAAAAGCAAGCCGCTCGAAACCTGCATAGCGGAATACAAGGCCCTGCTGGCGGCCGGGCACAAGTACGTGGTCTTCCACGCCAACGACCCGGCGGCCTACGGGCTCGACATCGGCCTGACCTACCCCGAACTGCTCCGGCGCCTGGATGCGGAAACACCGGACGACAATGTCCACTGGACCCTGAACGACGTCAACCCCGCGCAGTTGGTTCGCTATTGCGACGAGTTGCTGCCGTTTTTCAGAAAAGGCCGCGCCCTGTTCCTGGCCGTCCCGATGCAGTCGGGCAGCCCGAAAATCCTGCGGCGGATGCGGCGCTATGACCGGGTGGAGGCGATTGCCGCCGCGCTGCACAAAATCCGGGCCGCGAATTCCGCGGCGCAGTTCACCACGCACCTGATCGTCGGGTTCCCCGGCGAGACCCCGGCCGATCTGGATCTGACCTTCGAAGCCGTGCGGCAGTGCGGCTTCAACCGCGCCATGGTGTTCCCCTTCTCGGCTAATCCCAATACACCCGCCGAGCGCATGGACGGCCAGGTGCCGCCTGCGGACATCGCGGCGCGGCAAGCCGCGTTATGCGAACGGCTGCAAAGCCTGGGCCTGACCGTGGACCGTTTCCAATAACCCGCCACGCATGAGCCACCCCGAATCAAACGCGGATTCCGCCGGATTCCGTCAACTCGCCGCGATCTCCTACCAGGACACTTGCGCGCAATTGGCCGCGCGGCTGGCGGAGTTTTTGGACCCCAGCCAGGCCGACGGAGTGGTGCGCCAGGGGCCGGTCCCCTCGGCGATCGCGCAAGCCGTGGAAAGCGCCGCCCGACTGGTCGGCTTTTATCAATTGCGGGACGAGGCGGAGTTGCGGCGCTGGCTGGCCCACATCATACGGGATTCCACGCTGCCTTCGGCGGTCAAAATCCAAGCCGCGGAATACGCCTGCGCGGAATGCGGCGCACCGCTCGCCGCCTGGCTGTTTCCGCAATTGAACGGACTGGCCGCCGGGACGGCGGCCGAAGCCATCCTGCTGGCTGATCTGCATCTTTGGGTCAAACAATATCGCCGCGCGCGCGAACTGCTGCGCGCCGCGAAACCTGCGCCCGATGAATCGTTCACCGCACACCTGGCACAACGGGCTCGCGCCTGGTATTCCCGGAACCGGCCCCGCGCCGCACTGATCAGTTGGCGCGCCGCGCTCCAGCAAGGACCGTTGCCCCCGGAACCGGCCGCCGCTTTCAGCTTGTTCCTGGCGGACAACGGACGTTTCCGCGCGGCCGGATTGCGCCTGGCGGCCGCATCCGCGCCGGACACGCCGGAGACGCGCTTGCGCGCGCTGCTGGTACGCCACCTGGCCGATCCGGGGACGAAACCAAGCCTGCGCAATGCGGCCGGCGCGCTGCTCGCCCAAGCGCCCGACCTGCCGTCTTTCATGCGGGTGTTCGCCCCGTTCGCCACCCAACTGACCACCCGGCTTGACCGCGCGCCGCCGCGCGCCGGCGATCTCAAATTGGCGGGCGCCTATACGCAACTGCTCTTCGCCGAATGCGACCAGGGCCGGTTCTTCACAGAATCCCTGCTGGTGGGCAGCAAATTCCCGGTTTACGCCGGCGCCATGAGTGAAGTCATGGAAATCATGGATGCGCGCGCGCGCGCCGACGAGTCATTTGTGGATGGCCACGCCGCGCTGGCGGTCTATGCTTGGGGCGCGGGGCTCCAGCGCGAGGCGGAACGGTGCCTGGAGCGCGAGCCGGCGGCGCGCCCCCATTCGCCGGTCGGCTGGTTTCGATTGGCGTTAGCCGCCAGCCTCTTGGGCCAAACCGACACCGCCGTGGGCTTTTTGGAGCGGCTCCATCGCCAGGCGCCAGATTATTTCCAGCAGAACCCCTTGCCTGTGGTCTGGGGCATGCTGTCCATTCTGCTCAAAGCGCTGGGGTGGCGGGAAGCCGCGGCGCAGGCGGCGGAAATGACCGCCCGAGCGCCGTTCTGGGATCATCGGCAGGCGCTCCTGGCGCGCGTCCCCGCGCGCGACCGACCGGTGGCCCTGCCCCCATTCCAATGGCCTGCGTGGCTGCGTCCACCCGGTTCCACCCCATGACGGACTTCAACGACCTGCTGCTGGGGCCAAACCGCGTCAATGCGGAATGGCTTAACCAGTTTGATCAAGCGACGCGGCGCGAGCCGGATTGGCGGCGCGTCTGCGCCGCGCTGATTGAACAGGCCTATGCGCATCATCCGGAAGCGCGCGACGGCCATGCGCGCGTCGGCTGTTTCCTGCTGGAATGCGGCCGGGCTGACGAGGCGCTGGACTGGTTTGAAAAAGACCTCGCCGCCGGCCGCATGGGCTGGTGGCAGCAACTCCGCCGCGCGGAATGCCTGGCGCTGCTGGGGCGGAAAACGCCGGCGCTCACGGAAATTGAACGCATCTACCGGCAATACCCGGAAGCCCGCAATGGCCATGCCATGCCCGGCGTCCGGCTGCGCGATCCCAACCTGGCGCGCCGGGACATTGCCGCCAATCGGCTCACGCCGGGTTATGCGCTGAACGTGGCGGTGTTGCTGGCCGAAACCGGCGCGGACCGGGAAGCCGTGCGCCTGGTCGAGGAAGCCTATGCGCAGGACGCCCAACTCCAAAATGGCTTTGCGCGCCTCGGTCGCGTCCTCCTGGCGCGCAACCGGCAGGCGGAAGCGCGGCGGCTGTACCAGCGCGACGCCGAGGCGAACCGCATCCGGCCGGCGGATCGGCTGGTGCTGGCCCGTTTGCTCGCGGAAGCCGGCGAGGCGTCCGCCGCGATCATGGAACTGGCCCGGCTTTGCGCCGGGGAAACGCATGGCGCCGCAGCCGGCGGCATCACCCAACTAGCCCGATGCGCGGCGACGCTGCGGGCGTGCGCCACGCTGCAGGGACAACTGGCGGAAGCCGCCACCCTCCAACCGGCCGACTTCGACGTAGCCGGCCAGGCCCGGGCGCTGCGGGCCGCCGCGCTTGCGGGCGGCCGCCCGGCGGATCCGCTGCGCATCCTGAACGCGCGCCTGCGTGCCGCGAACGCGCGTGATGCCTGGATTCAATTCCAAGAGATCGTCTTGCAGGAGTGCTATTTCTTCCGCGCGTCAAACGCCGCGCCGCTGATCATAGACGGCGGCGCGAATATGGGCATGGCTCTCGCCTACTTCAAATGGCTGTATCCCGACGCGCGGATCCTGGCGTTCGAACCGCATCCCGAACTCCATGCGCTCTGCGCGGAAAACATCCGTTTGAACGAGTGGCCGAACGTAACCCTGCATCCCGCCGCCCTGCTCGACCGCGCGGGATCCATCACGCTGCATGTCCTGAACAACGAACCCATGGGATCCAGCATCACTCGACGGCTGGCGGATACGCGGCCGGCGAACGAGTCACGCGCGGTCGAGGTTGCCTGCCGCCGCCTCGGCGACTGTATCACGGAACCGGTGGATTTTCTGAAGCTCGACATTGAGGGCGCGGAAACGCGGGTCTTGCGCGACTTGGGCAACCGGCTCGGGCTCGTCCGGCGCGGCTATATCGAATACCACTACGGCCCAATCCATGACGACAATGCATTGGGCGAATTGCTCTCCATTCTCGAAAAGGCCGGCTTTCAGTATCGGTTGGCGGAACCGGCTGCAACGGCGTCGCAAATGCCCTTGCACGGCCGGCATTTAACAGTCGGCACCCCTTGGTCATGCAGTATCCATTTCAGCAATCCGCATGGATAGGCAATGTTCGCGATCATGTCCCGGAGCCGCCAGCTCACTTTCAAAGCAACCCTTGAACCCACCTGAAAGAATCGTGTGCTTCGGAACCGGCCTCGGGGCGCGGCGCGCGTTGCGGCGCCTGCCGTCGCGGGTTCGCATCATCGCGTTCACGGATGACGATTCCGTCAAGTGGGGTCGGCGTTTTCATGGCTATCCGGTTGTGGCGCCCGCCGACCTGAAGCGGCTGGACTTCGACTGCGTGCTGGTGACCACGACGACTTACGCCCGGCAGGCGCAACAGCGCCTGCTGGGCCTCGGCATCCCGCCTGAAAAAATCCGCACCTTGCCGGCCGGCGCCCTCCGGCAGGATTACCCCACGCCTTGGCGCGCTATCCGCACCGCGCTTAATCCGGGCGCGGCCTTGGGCGCAATGCGTCGCAGCGCCGGTAAAGACTCCCGACCCACCGTCGTGCTGGCCGTGCCGTTGCGGGTCATGCCAGTGGAAGGCGGCGGGGCCGCGCGGTTCTGGAGCATGGCGACATTCCTGCGCGCGCAAGGATTCCGGGTAGTTCTGGCGACGCTCGACCACGCGGCCGAACCGACCCGCGAGATCCGCCGCCGTCTGGACTGCGTCTGGACTCCGTCCACCATGCCGGCCGGCGGGCGCTGGGCGACCGCCGTCCAGATCTGGCGGCAATGGCGCAAGGACCAGGCGACCCGCCTGATCCCAATGCCAACCGAAGAGCCCATCGTCGCGTTCGGGCCGTCCTTCTTCGAGCAACGGCGCAATCCGGAGTTCGAGTGCCTGGCGGCCGCGGCCTGCCGCGTCGAGCAACCACTGGCCGTGATCGCTTGCTTCGCGTGGTCAGCGCCGCTGTTTGATTTGCTGCCCGCGTCCGTGTTGAAGATCCTCGACACCATTGACATCCAGCACGTGCGCGCGCAACGCGCGGCGGAACACGGCGCGACGATCTCCGGCTTCGATCCGCCGCCCATGCGCGACGAGGAGATCGCCCTGCTCGAAAAGGCCGACGTCATCCTGGCCATCCAGGCCGAGGAGCAGGCCGAATTGCGGCGCATGACGGCCAAGCCGGTCGTGTTGGCCGAACATGCGCTGCCCGCGCAACCCCAGCCGTCGCCCGCGGATTCGCAGACCGTCCTTTTCGTCGGCAACGATTTCACGCCCAACGTCCAAGGCATCACGGCGTTCATCCGCGAGGCGTGGCCCGCCATCCGCGCGCGATGCCCGCGGGCGACGCTGGCGATCTGCGGGAAAGTTTGCGAAACACTGAAGAGCGATCCGGAAAACGGCGTTCAATGCCTTGGACTGGCGCCGGACCTCGCGCCGCACTATGCCGCAGCCGCCGTGGTCGTCAATCCCGCGCCGTTCGGCACCGGTTTGAAAATCAAGGCGGTGGAAGCCCTGGCCCACGGGAAATGCCTCGTGGCAACGGAAGAGGGCGTGCGCGGCCTGTCTGCCGCCGTGCGGGAATGCGCCCGAATCGTGCCCCTTGCCGAGATGGCGCCGGCCGTGGCGGAGCTGCTCGCGTCCGTTGACGCGCGGCGTGAACTCGAACGCCGGGCGCTGAACTTCGCCGCGGAGGCCCTGGCCGCGGAGCGTGTCTATGGCGAATTGCGGGCGGCATTGGGCAAACACCTGGAGCGCGCCGCCGGGGCCGTGCCGAAAATCCTGCCGTGCCACCCGATCGCCACCAAGGAGGCCCATTCATGATCCAGCCCTACTCCTCAAACATCCGGTTCGGCGACCGCCAATCGGCCCTGATCTTCGACCACCTGCACAAATGCGCGGGCAGCACCCTGCGCATCGCCATCCACTACGGATTCGACGGGCTGTTCAGCGCGTACCTGCTTTCCTCGTGGCGGGAACTTTACGCGGAATTGCCGCGCTGCAGAAAAGACAAGTTTGCCGTGGTCGGGCACGCGGCGCTGGGTCTGCACGAGTACCTGCCGCCGGGCTGCGAGGCGTACTACATCACCATCCTCCGCGAGCCGATCGACCGGTTGATCTCGGCCTACCGCTTCTTCCGAGCCTGGTATGCCACCGCTTCGTCCCCGGAAGAGTTCATCCGCCGCAGCCACGCCAACTACCTGGTGTACCGGCTGGGATACGGCGATCTGGAGCGAGCCAAGGACCGCCTGCTCAACTTTTACCATCTGTTCGGCCTGACGGAGCGGTTTGACGACTTTCTGCTGATGCTCAAAGCCCGCACGGGCTTGGATTTCCGGGGTTGCCACGCCTACAATCGCACGGAAACCACGCGCCAAACATCGCCGGAATTGGTTGCCGAGCTCCGGCGTCAGAATGAATTGGACATCGAGTTTTACCAATGGGCCTGCGAACTGTTCGACCGGCGCATGGCCGAAGTGCCGCCGGACCCCACTCCGCCGCCGGCCGTCTCGTCCACGCAGGAGGGCCCCGCCGAAGTCGTACGCGCCGAGCCGCGTATCCGCGAGCTGCTCGATCACCGGGAGTTTGCGCGAGCAGCCGCGGAACTTGAAAAGATGATTCGCCCCGAGGATCCGCCGCCGACCCGCTTCATGCTGTCGCTCGCGCTGGCCAAGGTTTACCAGGGCGCCGGCGATATCCCGGCCGCCAGCCGCTGGTACGAAAAGTGTTTGGAGTGGGATGCGGAACTCGTTTATCACTATGCCCGGATGCTGGAAACCACTCAACCCGGCCAGGCTGCGGCGGTGCTGCGGCGGGCCATGGACTCGCTGCGGAATATCCCGAGCCAGATGCCGGACTCGCATCTGAACCGTTTTCGCGCGATCGTTAAGCCATGGGCGGAGCATCTCGCGCGGCAACACACCCGGATCGCGCTGGACCAGGCCGCCGCTCGGTATCGCTCCGGGCATGCCGAAGAGGCCGCCGCCGGCCTGGCGCCGCTGCTCGCCGATCCGGACTCCAGCGGCCTCTCACGCGGCGCCATGCTCTATCGCTTCGTGCAGTCCGTTTGCGGGGAGGCGCTGCAGCGCGCGCAGGACTCGCTCCGCCAATTTACCGCCGCGCATGTGCGCACGACTTGGGGCGCGCTGCCGGCCGCCGGCATCCGCGCGGTCGCGATTTTCGGCGCCGGCCAGCATACCGCATGGCTCGCCCGCGTCACCCAGGATGCGCCCGGTCCCCGGGTGGTCGCGGTGCTGGACGACCGTCCCTCCACCGGAACGTTCTGGGGTCTCGCTCCCGTCGCGCCGGACACCTGGCAACCGGCCGGTGCGGACGCGATCGTGCTGTCCTCGGATGTCATTCAGGACCGCCTGCGCCAGCGCTGTGTCCAATTATATGGAAGAGACCTGCGCACAGTGGATTTATACGCCGGATTCCCGGCCGGCCCCTACTGCAAGCCATGACCGAGCCAACCCACACGGCCCTCAACAACGTCCTGGCGATCCACCCCTCCTACGCGGCGCCGGAGGAGCGTTGTTTTTGGGAAGAACTGGTTTTTCACATCGGCGGCCGGGGCTGGAACTATATCCCGGTTACTTACCCCGACCTGGCCCCGCCGCGCGGCCAGGCCATCTACATGCCCATCCCGCATATCGCGGGCGCAGCGACCATGCACCCGGCAAACGCGGGCGCCGACGGCCTGCCAGCGTGGGCGACGGAGGCCGACATCGAACGTCTGTTTCAATGGACGGCGGCGACGGACGCGCTCGAACGGCCGCAGGAGGTCCGCTCGAACCTGCGCGCCTATGCCGCGTGGGCCGATCTGGCCGTCCGCGCGCTGCGCCCGGCGTTGGTACTCCTGACCAGCCAGTTGCCGCTGACCATGCTCACCTGGATGGCCGCGCGACATCACGGCATCCGCACCCTCTTCTACGAGCGCTCGCCGTGCGGCGGGATCTGGTTGGAGCCGGAAGGCCAGTTCGCCGACTCGCAGGTGTGGTCCCGCTGCCGGGAAGTCGAGGCCGGCGGCCGCCAGGCGGCATACCGCGCCGCGGGCGAACAGGTGGTGGCCGACCTGCTCGCCAACCCGGCCGGATTCCGCAAGGGCGAGGACCGCGGCGATGCCTGGCCCGCGCCGATCAAAAAGGGGCCCATTTTCCTGATGTTGATGGATAACATCCTCTTCAGCGGCTGGGAGCCGCGCGGCTGGCCGAAGCAACAGGCCACGTATCCCTTGTACGACACGCATCAGGAGGCCGTCGCGCACGTCGCGGCCCTCGCGCGCCGGCTCGGCGGCACGCTGGTTCTCAAGCGGCACCCGATCTGCCGCGTCTACGGGCCGGAGCGCCCGGCCTGGCTGCCGGATGACGTGGTCTATTACGACGGGCCAGTGCAGACCGCCTTGCGGGCCGCCGATGTCGTCATCGGGTTCATCACCAAGACGCTGTTCCCCGCGCTGGCCATGCGCAAGCCGGTGGTCACGCTCGCGCAAAACCCGGCAGCCGCTTCCGGCGGCACCTATCATCCCGCGAAGCGGGACGAAGTGGAACAGGCCTTGCGGGACGCCGCCGGCCAGGTGGACCTGGCGCGCAAGTGCGACCGGTTTGTCCCCTTCGCGGGCTGGATCGCGCGGGACTATTACTTTTCGTACACCAGCCCGCCCTCCCCCTATCCGGCGCTGGCGGGTCGGGGCGGCATTTGCCGGGCCGCGCGCGGCCCGGCGGCCGTGCTTGACGCCTTCGTGCCGGATGCCGACCGGATACCGGCGATGCCTTTCCCGGAATTGACGGAGGCCGTCGTGCAACTGCGATACCGGGCTGGAACATGGTCGAAGGAGCTGGAACCGCCGCCGTGGGCGCTGTGCCGCGCTCGAATCTTCGCGCTGGCCCAGGGAACCCGCCGGGTGGCGATTTACGGCGCCGGCCAGTTTGCGCGCCAACTGTTCCAGCGCGCCGCCGCCGCGGATATGCTGGCCGCGGCGGGGGCCGAATTCCGGGTGTTTGACGACCGCCTGGATACCGCGGCATCCGCGCCGTTCCCGGTTCATGCCGTCGGGGAACTGCCGGCCTATGCGGCGGGCGCCAACGACCGCGTGTTGCTGGCGACTGACACCTGGCAAGCGTCCATGCGAGCCCGGCTCCAGGCACTCCACGTTGATCCCGCCAAGGTGTTCGATCTTTTTGACAACCGGGTCCGGTAAGTGGAAGATGACCGGGCAACCCAGCTTGAAAACAGAACGCGACCGCAACGAGGAGCCCCAACCACGAGGAAGGATCCCATGAACGCCTACGAACTGATCCAAGCCAAGCCCCACCTGCATGTCTTCGGCGACGGCACCCCGCGCCTGATGTCACTGTTGGACAACGCCCTCAAATGGATGGCGGATGAATTGTCCACCCGCAAGGATGCCGTGACGCTCGAGACCGGCTATGGCCTGACCACGGTGCTGATGACGATGCTCGCGCGCCAACACCATTCCATCGCGCCGGACGAACCGGGTTACCGGCGCGTGCTCGACTACTGCAAGCAGCAGGGCATCCCGGCGCAAGGCTTGCAATACCATGTGGGCTTCTCCGAGGACGTCCTGCCCAAGCTGGATATTCCCGACGAGAGCCTGGACATGGTGCTGATTGACGGCGGACACGGTATCCCAACGCCGTTCGTGGACTATGCCTACACCTTCAAGAAGATCAAGGTCGGCGGCTACCTGGTGGTGGATGACATCCAACTGGTCACGGGCCTGATGCTGAAGGACTTCCTGCTGGAGTCCAAGGAATGGGGACTCACGGGGTTCTTCGACAGCAAGACCTGCGCCTTCCGCAAGTACGCCGCCACCCCTGGCGCGGACTGGTACCAACAGCCGTACATGCTGCAGATGCAGGGCCAGGTTGATCGGTTGCTGGCGCAGGCGCCGGGCAAGGGACTCGACTACGTTTCCCTGGAACCCGTGGTGGCCGCGCACAAGTGGACGGTGCGGCGCGCGCCGGAGCCGGCGGCGCTGGAAAGCAAGCTCCTGCCCGTGGTGGTCGTCGAGCGGCTGAAGCTCGCCGCCCTTCGCGACCGCGTGAGAAAAGTGGCGATCTTCGGCGCCGGCCAACACACGGCCTGGCTGGAGAAAATCCTGGCCGGTCAGGAGGGACTGCCCCAGATCGTCGCCGTGTTGGACGACGCGCCGGCCGGAAAGCCCGCGCGCTTCGGCCGGCCGCCCGTCGCGGCCGAAGGGTTTGACGCCGGGCAAGTTGACGCCATCGTGCTTTCCACCGACTGCCTGCAGCGCGCCATGCAGTTGCGCTGTCGCGCCCTGTACGGCGCGGGCGCCCGGCTCATTGATCTTTACGCCGGGCTGCCGGCGGGGCCGTATCGCAAGGAGTGACGAGGGCGCCGGCTCATGAAGGAAGCGCCGCTCAACGACTGCCGGCTGTGCCGCCTGCCGCACGGGATGCTGTTCCATCCCGCGGCCGCATTTGACCCGGCGGACGGCCGGCCCGTCGTGGCCATCGTCTCCAATCTCGAACTCTTCCCGGTGTTGCACGGGAGCTACGTCGTCGTCATGCAAATGACTGACTTCCTCAAGCGGCAGGGCTTCCGCCCGATCCTGGTCAACCAGTCCCGGACCGCCGTGGACGGCCGCGCGTTCGCCCACCAGGCGGTCTGCGACCGCTACTTCGACGCCACGCTCCACATCACCCAAGCAACGCCGCGCGCCGACGCGGCCGCCGGCGACGCCGCGGCGGCGGAGACGCTCCACGGCCTGCGCTGGCTCGAGGAGCGCTTCGGGATGTTCGCCGCGATCGCGGAATACGCCTACATGAGCCCGGCCCTGTCCGCGCTGTCGGCGCGCGCGCTCAAACTGGTGCAGACGATAGACGTCGTCTCGCGCCTGTCCCTCGCGGACCTGCGGAAGAACCGCATTGACTTCCGGCGCGGCTTGTCGGCGGACGAGGAGGCCGCCCTCCTCACGCACGCGGATGTCCTGATCGCGATCACTGATGTGGAGCGCCGGATCCTGGCCGACATGATACCAGGCAAGCGGGTCGTGACGGTCGGCTGCGCCGTGGAGCCGGTCGCGCGCGGCGGCGCGCCGGACGATTGCCACGACCTGCTCTTTATTGCCTCGTCGAACCCGTTCAACCTGGACGGGGCCCGGCACTTCATCACGGAGGTGCTGCCCCGGATCCGCCAGGCTGTGCCTGACGCGCGCCTGCTGCTCGGCGGCGAGGTCTGTTCGAAACTTCGAGCCGAAGAGGGCCTGCTGGACACGCCGGGCGTCGTGGCGCTCGGGCCGGTTGATGCCGTCGAACCGCTGCACCGCGCGACGGCCGTCATGATCAACCCGACCCGTTTCGGCACCGGCCTGAAGATCAAGACCGTTGAAGCGCTCGCCGCCGGCAAGGCCGTCGTGGCAACCGCGGTCGGCAGCGAAGGGCTACCCGCCGCCGCGGAGCCGCCGTTCATCGTGGCCGACCACCCGGCCGATTTCGCCGCCGCCTGCGTGCGCCTGCTTTGCGAACCGGCACGGCGGCGGGAACTGGAACGGAACGCCCTGGACTATGCGCGCCGGCACTTCTCCATGGACGCCGTCTATCGGGAACTGCAGGCGGCGCTCGACGACTGGCGCGGCCGCTCCGGCCCGGCCCGCCCATCCGTTCCCGCGGCGCGTCCATACACCGGCCGTGCCGCCGACTTGCTGGGCGCCGCGCTCGCGGACCGCCCGGGACGCATCTTCGAAATCGGCTACCCGTCGCGGGGCCACACCCCGACGCTGACGCGGTCGGTCCCGATCGCCCGGCACGATAGCCTGCCACCGATCGCCACGCTCGACGAACTTGATTATCAATGGCAGGCCGCGCGCCCAAGCGGCGACGATCGCCGCGCCGGCGAGCGCTTGGTCTTCCATCGCCTGACGCCGGAGCAGTACCTGGCCGACCACGCGCCGGCGCCCGCCTACGACCTGCTGTACGTCCACGGCGAGCCGCGCCGGGACCGCCTGCTTTGGAATCTTCTATCCTTCGCGCCCGGCCTCGCGCCGGGCGGGAGCGTAGCCGTGGACGACTACGGCGACCCGGCCGCGCCAGGTATTACTGCCGCAGTGGATGAGTTCATCCTGCTCGCGCTGCCCGCCATCACGGCGATCACGTGCGCACCTGCGGAATCGGCAAGCGGGTGGCCGCCGAGCCGGCAGACCGCGGGACGAACCATCCTGCTGACGCTCCGTTCGGGCAACATCGCGTGCGGCCTGGAACTGGATCGGCTCATTCATCCGCCGGAGCCCGCAGCCGCGGGCGCGCCCCCCAAGCCGTTGGGCGCGATCCTCGTCGGGGTCCTGGTGCGCCAGCGCCTGGAGGCCCTCTGCGCCCGGGGCGATCCGCGGGTGGCGATCTACGGCGCGGGCGCGCACACGGCCTGGCTGGAGAGCGTCTGCCTGGGCCTGCCGCTGAACGTCGTCGCCGTGCTGGACGAAAACCCTGCAGGCCGGCGAATGGTCTTCGGGCTCAAACCCATCAAACCCCAGGATTTCGACCCGGGCGCGGCGGATGTCATCGTGCTCTCGTCCGACGCCAGCCAGCGCGCGATGACATTCAACTGCCGGGAACGCTTCGGCGACCGGATCGAGCTCCTCGACCTTTACCACGGACTGCCGCCGGGCCCCTATGCCAAGTGAATATTCCATAACGATGGACGTGACCAACCGGTGCAACTCGCGCTGCCGGATCTGCTATTTCTCGTTGCCGGGGTTCACACCCAAGGGCCGCGACATGACGCTGGCGGAGTTCCGAATCGTCGTCGAGCGGCTGGCGGGCCAATCCGGCCGCTTCGCCCTGTCATGCGAATTCGAGCCCCTGCTGCACCCTGATATCGAAGCCATGCTCGCGGAATGCGCGCGCCTGACCCCCACCTGGCAGATTCGGGTCAACACAAACGGTATGTTGCTCTCGGAGCCGGTGTCCCGCGCGCTGGTCGAGTCCGGCATCGCTGAGATTGACGTCTCCCTCGACGCGCCCACGCCGGAGTTGAACGCCCGGATTCGCGGCAACCATGCGCTGCCGCGGATTGTCAAGGCGCTGCGCCGGCTGGCGGATATCAAGCGCACGACGGGGGCAACGCGACCGCAGGTTGTCATCCGATCCACCGCGATGCGGGCGAATATCCGCAGGCTGCCGGAGATGATCGCGCTGGCGGCGGATGCCGGCGCGGAGCGCTTCAGTGTGAAACACTTGATCCCAATCGCGGGCTGTGAATGGGAGGGACGCCCAATGGCGGAGCAGTCATGCCTGCTGGCGCCGGATGAGACGCGCGCGGCATTCGACCGCATCCGCCGCGAAGGGGCCGCGCGCGGCGTCGCCGTTGACCTGCCGCCGCCGGCGCCCCGGGACGAGTCGGAATTGCGTTTCGCGTGCAGTTACGTCAACAACGGGTTTCATATTTACCCCACCGGTGTCTGCTACCCTTGTGTCTGGCTGACCGCCGCCGAGCCGTACGGCAACATTTTCGAGGACAGCCTGGAAACCATTGCCGCCGGCGCGGCCGTCCGGCGGTTCCAACAAGCGTTCCTGCCGCCTGGCCCGCCGCCGACATGCCGGGAATGCCTGCGCGGTTCGCAGGCGGTCGGGCTGCGGATGGTAAACGACGCACGCGCCCGCCTGGAAACGCATGACGGGGGAAGCAATCCATGATCAACGTCGGCATTATTGGCTACGGCAAGATGGGCAAAATCCGCGCGCGCGCGGTCAAGGAGAGCGGCGCGGGGCAGGTCGCTCTCGCGTTCGACCCCGTCAACGACCCGGCGGCCGACGGCATCGCGCGGACCGCGACACCCGAGCAGGTCATCGGCGATCCGGGCATCGAAGCCTTGTTCATCTGCACGCCAAACCATCTGAACAAGCCGCTGACCATCGCCGGTCTGTCGGCGGGCAAACATGTCTTCTGCGAGAAGCCGCCGGCTTTTTGCGCCAACGACATCCGCGAAGTGCGCGCGGCCGAGGCGGCCTCCGGGAAAAAGCTGATGTACGGATTCAATCACCGGCACCACGCGAGCATTAAAAAAGCAAAACAGGCGGTGGATTCCGGGGAGTACGGGCGCCTGCTGTGGATGCGCGGCCGCTACGGCAAGAGCGTCGACGCCAACTTCTTCCAATCCTGGCGCGCGAAGAAGGAATTGGCGGGCGGCGGCATCCTGCTCGACCAGGGCATCCACATGCTGGACCTGTTCCTGCACTTCGCGGGCGACTTCGACGTCGTGCAGGCGCTGGTGCAGCACCTCTACTGGAACATTGATATTGAAGACAACGTCTTCGCCCAGTTCATGAACACCCGCACCGGCGTCGCGGCCTCGCTGCACTCCACAATGCTCCAGTGGCGGCACCTGTTCTCGCTTGAAATCTTCCTGGAAAAGGGCCACATCGTGCTCAACGGGCTGAAGACCTCCTCGGGCACCTATGGCGAAGAGGCGCTGACGATCGAGCGCAACCGATGCGCCCCGCCCGAGGCCCGCTGGGAGCAGCCGGAGTGCTTCACCTACCAGACCGACACGTCGTGGAACTCAGAGATCGAGTACTTCTTCCGGGCCATCCAGACCAACCGCCGCGTCGAGCTGGGCAACTCGTCCGACGCGTTGAAGCTGATGACCATCATGGACAAAATCTACGCCCAACCGGTGCGGTAATTTGTTCGGAAAGCTACATCCTTGTATATCCACCATTTCATGGTGACAATGCAATGATGATAAACAGGCCTAAATCCGCTGAGGTACTCGCCAAATTGAGGGATTTCCCGGCGGTGGCGCTGTATGGGGCGCGCCAGGTCGGCAAAACCACGCTGGCGCGTCAAATTGCGGGGCGGTCGCAGGCGGTGTATTTCGACCTGGAAAATCCGCGTGATCGGATTCCATTTGAAAACCCGCAGGCTTTGTTCGATGAGCATCAGGGCAAGCTCGTTATTAGCGACGAAGCCCAACGTTTGCCCGACTTGTTCCCGCTCTTGCGCGTCGTCATTGATGCGCAGCGGCAGCCTGACCATTTCCTGCTTCTGGGTTCGGCGTCGCCGGCTCTTTCCCGGCAGTCCGCCGAAAGCCTGGCCGGCCGGCTGTGGGAATTGAAGTCAAACTGAACCCGGACGATCCGCGGCCAAAACGCGGGTTTCTCCAGGGATGCGACGATTTGCAGGTCCGACACCGATGGCTCGTGAATAACGGGGAACAGGCCGCCCGCCTACCGTCAGGCGTCGAGATCCTGCCGCTTCCGCACGCCATGGGAAAACTAAAAGAAATGACCGGCACCTGACCGCCGGCTTGGTTTCAAAAGATATGATCCCGCTCCAGGAAACGGAAAACCGTGTCCGCGCGCGCGAAAGCGAATTGCCGGCGCACACCCCCGTCCGGCCCGGCGAACGAATCGCGCTTTTCGGCGCGGGCCACGCCGGCGTCGCGCTGGCCCGCGAAATCCGCGCGCGCGGCGGCTATCCCCTCTTCTTCCTCGACGACCGGCCGGAACTGCACGGACAGGTTCGCGAAGGACTTCCGGTGTTCCCCCCCGACGCGCTCGCGGCGTGGCATCCGCTGCTGGATTGTGTTTTTATCACCTGCCTGAATCCTGAACCGATACAAACTCGACTGGCGCCTATGGGCTACACGCGAGATGAATCGGGTCACGGGCATCTGGCCCGCGTTCACCCCCAATCGGCTCCCTATTCCCGGCCGACCCCCCGCGCCCCCAACTGTCCCGTTTGCCGCCTGGAGGTGACCGCGTGGAAACCTTTCGTCCGTCGCGTGGGCGCGGACGAGGTGCGCATGGAACCCGGCGGCCGTCTCTGCCCGTGGTGCGGCAGCTTCGAGCGCACCCGGCATTTTATCCTGTTTCTTGGACAGCGCGGGCTGCTGGCAAAACGGCCGCGCATGCTGCACTGCGCCCCAGAGCCGGGCCTGCAGGCCCGGCTACGCGCCGAATTGGGCGCCGCGTACGTGACGACCGACCTTCAGGCCGGCCACGTGGACGCGCCCGCCGACCTGACCAGTTTGCCGTTCCCGGACCACTCATTCGATTTGATCTATTGCAGCAATGTCCTGGAGCACATCCCAAACGACCGGCAGGCGCTGCGCGAACTCTTCCGCGTGCTAGCCCGCGGCGGCATGGCCTATATCCAGGTGCCGGTGGATGGCGCTACCACCCAGGAGGACTTGAGCATCACCGACCCGGCGACGCGCACGCGCCTCTTCGGCCAGGCAGACCATGTGCGGTTATACGGCCGCGACGTTGCGGACCGCATCATGCAAGCCGGCTTCCAAGTCGAGGCAACCGTCATGCCCGACGCGCTGGGGCTGGCGGATGAACAACTGGAGCTAATCAACGGCAAGAAACGCGAACTGGTTCATCTTGCGTATAAACCATTCTTACAATAATGCAATGCGGATACCCCCCCCCATCTACGATCGCCAAGCCGAACCGGTCATGTGGCTGAACCATTATGTCACGACTTACGTTGAACGCGAGATCCGGTTGATGTCGGACATCCAGAACAACGAGGCCTTCATCCAATTCATGCGGGCGCGGGCGCTACCGGCCAATTGCTGAACTTGATACGAATAGCTACGGATGTCGGGGTCGCCGTGAATACCATCAAGGGGTGGCTGAACGCATTGAAGGCTGGATTCATCTGTTTCACTCTTCATCCGCATCATCGCAACTTCCGAAAACGCGTGGTCAAGAACCCGAAACGGTATTTCTACGACGTCGGCCTGGCGATGCGTCTCCTGCGCGTTCAACAGCTCGAGCAACTCAGCACCCACCCGATGCGCGGCGCGTTGTTTGAAAACTGGGTGATCGTTGAGTTGCTGAAAACCCGATTCAACCGGGGATTGGACAACAACCTGGACGGTGGGAATGAAGCGTTCACCCACCGGGGCGTAAAATCCTTCCCGTGGACGGAAGTTGCCGGTATTATGCCGCCATAAGCGCACACCATGAAACTGCTCGCCATGATCCCCGCCCGGATGGGCAGCCAGCGTCTCGCGAAGAAAAACCTGCGCGAGTTGGGCGGCATCCCGTTAATCGTCCGCGCGATCCGTAAATGTGTTGCGGCCGGCGCGTTCGACGAAGTGTGGGTCAACTCCGAACATCCAGATTTCGGCCGGATCGCCGCCGCGGAAAATGTCCTTTTTCACCGGCGCCCGGAGGAACTCGGCGGCCCGGCGGCCACCAGCGAGGACTTCGTCTACGAATTCATCCAGCATCACCCGTGCGACATTCTCTTCCAGGTGCACAGCATTGCGCCGTTGGTGACGGTCGCGCAGCTCCGGGACTTCGCGCGCACGATGACGGCGGGCGAATACGACGTCCTGCTGAGCGGCGTCAACGAGCAGATCGAATGCCTCTGTCAAGGTCAGCCCGTCAACTTCTCCTTCGAACGCAAGACCAACTCGCAGGAACTGCAACCGGTCCAACGCATCACCTGGAGCCTGACCGCATGGCGCGCGGCTACCTTCCTGGCGGCCAAGGCGCGCGGCGGGTGCGCCACCTACGCGGGCCGGATCGGATTCTTCCCCCTCGACCGCGCCGCCGGGCACATCATCAAGACCGAAGAGGATCTGCGGTTCGCCGAAGCGCTGCTGGCGGTGGAGAAGAATTTGCCTGAAACAGACGGGGCGACACCTTGAAATCCGCTTTCAACCGCTAGCCATCACGTGTAGTATTTATTTCCGGAAGGGGATTTGTAATGTTGCTGCACATCACCATTGAAAAGGCTGAAGATGGTTGGTTTGTTGTCGAGTGCCCGGCATTGCCGGGGTGCGTGTCGCAAGGCAAGGATGAAAAAGAAGCCTTGGACAATATAAAAGAAGCCATCACAGCATGGCTTTGGGCCGAAGATCAAAAGGCGTTGGCGGCGTTGCCCAAGCGCACCCGGCAACAACCGGTCGTGGTGGCTGTGTAACATGGGCCGCCTTACCAATATTTCAGGCAGGGAAGCTGCAAAAGCGTTCCAACGGGCGGGTTGGAAGAAAATCGGTCAAGTCGGAAGTCATCTCGTAATGGTCAAGCCGGGTGTCCGCGCCAATCTTTCCATACCACAGCATCGGGAACTTTCGGTGGGTACGCTGCGCGCGTTGATCCGCAACGCCGAAATGACCGTGGAAGCGTTTATTGCCCTGCTTTGAGAGACACTCACCGCGTAACGATCGCTGTCTTGCGTTCAAAATGAGCAATCAGGCATTTCGCGTTGCCATCGGCCCATCGTCGTTCGCCGATGAGGACCCCACCCCGCTGCGGGCGCTCGAGTGCGCCGGCGCGGATGTCCGCCCCAACCCGTTCGGGCGCCGCCTGAACGAGACGGAAATCATCCGGCATCTGGATGGTATTGACGGCCTGATCGCCGGGCTCGAACCCCTGAACCGCAAGGTGCTCGCCGCGTCCAAGCAACTCAAAGCCATCGCCCGGGTCGGCATTGGCATGGACAACGTGGACCTCACGGCCGCGGCCGAACTGGGAATCAAGGTCTCCAACACGCCGGAGGGACCGACCGAGGCGGTCGCCGAGATGACAGTCGCCGCGCTGCTGGCGCTTTGCCGCCAGATCATCCCGGCCAATGCCGCGCTGCACGGCGGAGAGTGGAAGAAGATCATCGGCGCCAGCCTGCGCGGCGCGCTGGTTTTGCTGATCGGCTTCGGTCGCATCGGCCAAAAGACCGCCCAGTTGCTCAAGCCGTTCGGCGTTGAATTGATGGCGACCGACGAACGCGTTCCGGACGGTCCTGCTTGGGCAGGCGTACGCCGGGTGACACTGGCGGACGGTCTACGGGCAGCCGAGATCATCAGCCTGCACGCGGCCGGCCGCGACCGCATTTTGGGCCCGGAAGAATTCGCCGCCATGCGTCCGGGCGTTATTCTGCTCAATTCAGCTCGGGGGGGGCTGATTGACGAGGCCGCCCTGATCGCCGCCTTGGATTCCGGCAAGGTCAGCCGCGCTTGGTTGGACGTGTTCGACACGGAGCCCTACAACGGACCGCTGCTGAAATACTCCCAGGTTCTTCTGACCCCACATGTCAGCACTTATACCCGCCAATGCCGGTTTTCCATGGAAATGACAGCCGTGCGGAATTTGCTGCGCGATTTGGGGGTTTCGTGCGCGCCGCATTCGCGGATATGAGGTGCGAGGCGAACGCCCCCCCGCCGCATCGGCGCTTGTCCGCGCGCGCCGACTTGACCGCACTGTTATTATGACCTAATATCCGGTCGTATTATCAAATATTATTGGTCATATTTATGACTTCAATTCCATTCGCCGAGGCCAAGGCGCACCTTTCGGACCTGGCGCGCAGGGCTGAAGCCGGCGAGGCCATCCTGGTGCTCAAGCACAACCGACCCGCCTTCATCATCGCGCCGGTGCCGCACTCGGCGGCCCCCTCCCCGAAGAAACCCGGCATCGCCAAGGGCCGCATCCGCCTGGCGGCGGATTTCGACCGGACCCCGGCCGACGTCATTCGACAATTCAAGGGGGCGGATTGAAGATACTGCTCGATACCAGCGTCCTGCTCTGGTGGCTCGCCGGCAGCCCGAAACTCCGCCCGGCCGTCATGGCGGAACTTTGCCGGGAGGAAACCATTGGCCTTTTCAGCCAGGTATCGCTGCTCGAAATCCAGATCAAGGCGGAAATCGGCAAGCTGCACCTTGATTTTCCCGTCCAGCAAATCCCCGCGCTTGCGGTTGACAGCGGCTTGACGCCGCTGGCGCTAAGCAACGCGGCCATCTACACCCTGCCGAAACTGCCCCGTCTGCACGAAGACCCGTTCGATCGCCTGCTGATCTGCGAGGCCATCCAGGAGGGCGCGACGCTGGCCACGCCGGACCGTACCATCCAACGATACCCGGTTAAGATCCTTTGGGAATAGACACATGAAATACCATCCGGAGCAAATGCTCGCTCTCGCCAGCCGCACGGCGCGCCGCGCCGGACGCCTGCTCCTGCAGCTCGCCGGCCGACCAGTCGAAGTCCTCCAATCCCAAGGGCGCGACTTGAAGCTGCGCGCGGACCGGCAGTCGGAAGCGCTGATCGTGAAGGCCTTGCGCCGTCATTCTGACTACCCCATCCTGACCGAGGAAAGCGGCGCGCTCGGCGAGGCCCGGCTTTCCCACCCGCTGTGGATCGTGGATCCCCTGGACGGCACCGCCAATTTTTCCCGCGGCATCCCGCTCTGCTGCACCTGCATCGCGCTCTGGGACCGCAGCCGGCCCGTGCTCGGCGTCATCTACGACTTCGCCAACAACAACCTTTACACCGGACTGGCCGGCCACGGCGCGTTCCTCAACGGCCGCCGCATTCGGGTTTCGTCCGTCCGTAATCCGGCTCAAGGCATTCTGGTCACCGGCTTCCCGCTCCATAGCGACTTGGAAGATGCGGCGCTCCAAAGAACCTTCAACAGAATCCGGGCCTTCAAGAAAGTCCGCATGCTCGGTTCTGCCGCCATGTCGCTCGCCTTTGTCGCCGGCGGGCAGGCCGACGCCTATGTCGAGCAGAGCATCATGCTGTGGGATGTTGCGGCGGGGCTGGCGCTGGTGCGAGCCGCCGGCGGTCGGTTCACGATGACCCCGACCGGTCATCTTCAATGGTGCTACAACATCCAAGCCGCGGCTTCCACCCGCTTGTTCGTCAAATGATCAACACGCAAAACGCGCCGGGCGTACTGAACGTCCTGAAGTTCCTTCAAGCGCAGGGGCGCACCTATGCGGTCTATGGCGCCGGCAAAGTGACGCGCCGCCTGCTGGAACTTGTGCGCGCCCAGGGCCTGCCCCCGCCCGTCTGCATCCTCGATGATCAGCCCGCCGCCAGCGCGCTGGATGGCATCCCGGTTATGCGGCTCGCCGACGCCGCCGTTCCCCCGGCCGATGAAATCGCGCTGGGGTCCGACACATTCCAGGATACCATGCGGGCCAGGCTGCAGGCCCAGTTCGGCGCCGCCGTTCGGCCGCTCGACCTCTTCCGTCCTTGGGCGCCGGCCGCCGCGTCAACCCCGGCCTTTGATTCGACCCGCCTCCAAAGCCGGGCCGCGCTCGCCGGCCTGCGGGATCGTCATGCCGGCCGCCGGGCGTTTATCATCGGCAACGGCCCCAGCCTGCAAATCGCCGATCTCGATCGGCTGCAAGGAGAAATCACTTTTGCCTCGAACAAAATCTTCCTGGCCTTTGACCAAACCGCCTGGCGGCCGACCTATTACACGGTCATTGACCTGCTGGTGGCGCAAAACAACCGGGACATGATTAACCGACTCGCGCTGACCAAGCTGTTCCCGCGCGACGTGCAAGCATTCTTTGCGGAGCGTGACGATATCATCTGGTTTGAAAGTTGTTATCCTCTCGCGGACGGCCGGCTCGATGAGGATCATCCGCTCTTTTCGCCGGACCTGCGGCAGGGCGCCTATCCCGGTTGGACGGTCATCTACACCCAACTCCAGATCGCCTGGTTCATGGGCATCCGCGAGATCTACTTGTTGGGCGTAGACTTCAGCTTCCAGCTTGCGCGCGACACCGGAGAAACCTGCGCGCAGGGCAGAATTCTGGAACAGCGGAATGAAATCAATCACTTCCATCCCCAATACCGCCTGCCGGGAGAAAAGTGGACCGTGCCGCGACTCGATCTGCAGCAGAAAGCCTTCATGGCCGCGCGCGATTACTGCGCGGCGCATGGCGGACGCATCTGGAACGCCTCGCGCCAGACGGCCTTGGAGGTGTTTCCCCGAGCCGATCTGGACGAGATATTGCGCCCGCCCACTCCCCAACCAGCCGCCCCGGATCAGACCGCGGCCCCCATTCCCATTGTGCGGGCAGAAAGCCGGACCGCGGATTCGATCGCGCCCGAGCTGGTCACCGTCATTCTGCCGGTCCTGAACGGCGAGCCGTACATCGGCGAGGCCATTGCTTCGGTGGTGGAGCAAAATCATCGCGCTTGGGAGCTGCTGGTCATTGATGACGGCTCCACCGACGCCACGATCAGCCTGATTGCCCGCCATCAATCCGATCCGCGTGTTCGCTTGCTGCGGCATCCCGGCAACGCGCACCGGGGCGTGAGCGCGTCGCGCCGGCTGGGCGTGACGCAGGCGCGCGGAAACTACATCGCCTTTCTCGACGCCGACGACTGCATGGCGCCGGAGCGGCTGGCGCGGCAGGTTGATGCGCTGAACCGGCATCCTGCCGCCGTCCTTTGCCACACCGCCATCCGCCTGACTCCGGATTCAATTCCCGATCCCGCCAAGGCGGGCTATTTCTCCCTCGGCTCGGCGGAAGTTGTTTATGATTTTACGCGGCAGGACGGATTTCTGCGCCACAATTTGATCTGCAACTCATCCGTCATGGCGCGGACCGCCGCGCTGCGCGACACCGCCTTCCTGCCGCGGCAGCTTTTCCAGTTTGAAGACTGGCTGCTCTGGGTACTGCTGGCCGAGCGCGGACCCTTCGTGTTCCTGCCGGAGCCGCTGGCGCTTTACCGCTATCATCCGAAAAGCGCAACCGCGCGCGTGGCGGGGGATCCTCTGGCCGCCGGCTATTCCATGATGGAGTTTTGCCTCGCCACGCTGAAATATGCCCGGGAACCGCGCACGCGGGCGCTGGCCGGCGAACGGATGCAACAGATCGCTGAACAATTGCTGGATGAATACTGAAATGCTGGACGCTGAGTTAATCGCTTGCGCCTATCAGCAACTCCAAGCGGCCTACGTCCGCAGCCGGCTGGAAACCCTCGCGCGACAGTACGGCCGGATTGCGCTCTTCGGCGCCGGCCAGCATACGCGGTGGCTGCTGGCGCAATTGGCCCGGTGGCGCGCGGCCGGAACGCACGGTCAATATCCCGAGATTGTCTGCATCCTCGACGAGGCTCCGCGCGCTGACCGGCTGGAAGGCGTTCCCGTGCTCACGCCAAGTCAGTTCCGACCGGATGCCGCGCCAGCCGTGGTCATCTCCTCAGATCGTCACACCGCCCGCTTGGCCAACCGCTGGAAAAAGCTGGGCCGCGCCTCCGTACCCTGCCTGCCGTTATACGATAATTTGAAGATCATCCCCTTCGACAAGCACGGCGTCCCGCCCGTCCGCGCCGCCATTCGCAGCCGGCCGGAGGTGGTGGTCGGCGACCGCTCGCATCGGCCGCGCATACTGCATTTGATCGGCAACTTCCTGGTGGGCGGCTCCACGCGCCTCGTAGCGGACCTGATCGAGGGATTGCCGCAATATGCGCACGAGGTCATCACCCGCGGCCTGCCGGCGCGGCCCCCGTTTATCGGCTTAACGGTCAGCCAAATCACCGAACATGAAGCGGAACTGGCGCGCGAATACCTCCATCGCCGGCGGCCGGACCTGGTTCATTTGCACTACTTTGGGCGCGGCGACGCGGAGTGGTATGCGTTGATGATGCGCCTCGTGCGCGCCGCCGGCATTCCCGCAATCGAAAACGTCAACGTGCCCATTACGCCCTTGCGCAACTCCGCCGTCCGCGAGCTGGTCTATGTGAGCGATTACGTGCGGCGCCATTTCCCGGGCGGGCCGCGCGCCTGCGTGATCCACCCCGGTTGCGACTTCTCATTGTTCCGGGCCAGGCCAACCCGGGCCGCGGCAACCGACTGCATCGGCATGGTGTACCGGCTGGACCACGACAAGCTGGATGCGAAATCCATTGCTCCGTTCATCGCGGTCGCCCGGCAACGCCCCCAAACGCACTGTCTGATTGTCGGCGACGGCAATCTGCGCGCGCCTTTTGAGCGGCAAGTCCGCCGCGCAGGCCTGGCCGCGCATTTCACCTTCACCGGGTATGTCCCCTACGCCAAACTCCCCGCTCTTTACCGGCGCATGACCCTGTTCGTCGCGCCGGTTATCGAGGAAAGTTTTGGCCAGGTGACGCCGTTTGCCATGCACATCGGATTGCCGGTTGCCGGTTACCAGGTCGGCGCGCTGGCCGAGCAATTAGGCGGCGACGCCACGCTCGCTCCGGCGGGCGACAGCCGGGCGCTGGCCAACATCATCCTGCGCCTGCTGGCCAACCCGGCGGAATGCCAACGGCTCGGCCGCGCCAACCAGCGGCGGGCCGCCCGGTTCTTTTCAAAAGAAACCATGATCCGTAAATATCGCGCGTTATACCGGCGCGCGCTGGCAGGCAAATGATGGACGCGCTTTCCGATTACCACCGGTTGGTCGAAGCCTACGTGCGGACGCGGCTGGAGCTGCTGGCCACTCGCTATCCGCGCCTGGCGCTTTACGGCTCGGGCAAGCACACGGCCTGGCTGCTGGCGCTGATGAAAGGCTGGCGGCGAACACATCCCGGCATTCACCTGCCACGCGTCACCGTCATCCTGGATGATCAGCCCGGGGTCCGGCGTTTGGCCGGCATTCCCGTCTGCCGCGCGCAACGCTTTAACGCCCGCGCGGCCGATGCGGTGCTGATCTCGTCCGACACCCGCGCGCGCGAGATGCTCGCTCAATGGGCCGCGCTGGGCTTCAAGCAGTTGCCGTGCATCCCGCTTTATGAAAACCTGACGATCGCGCCGGTAGACAAGTCCGCCATC
>CAZMXS010000063.1:0-26846 GCA_964570325.1 uncultured Verrucomicrobiota bacterium
AGCCGGCGCCAAAACCGGAACCCAAACCGGCGCCGGCGCCAGCCAAGGCCCCGCCCCCGGCGCCGGCCGCGCCCGCGCGCGCGCACATCTTTGTCGGAACGTCGGGCAAGGCCTGGACTCCACCAGTCACAGTGAAGGCGCCCGAGGCGCCGGCCGCTGCGTCCACAGATGAGGTTAAGCCAGCGCCCAAGGGCGGCGCCATCGTCGTCACCGGACCGGTGACGGTCAAGCAACTCGCGGAGCTGCTGGGGATGAAGAACAACCAGGTCATCGCCGAACTGATGACGATGAACCTGTTTGCGTCGCTTAATGAAAAAGTGGACTTGAAAATCGCCCAGCAACTTGCGGAGAAACATGGCCGCAAAATCGAGCTGGAGAAAAAGGCGCCGGAACCGAAGCCTGCGCCACCGCCGCCACAGCCCCAATTTACGGAGACCGAGGAGGACCGTCCCGAAGACCTGCTGCCGCGCCCGCCGGTGGTCACCTTCCTTGGCCACGTGGACCATGGCAAGACGTCCTTGCTGGATAAGATTCGCCACGCGCACGTCGCCGCCGGCGAGGATGGCGGCATCACCCAGCATATCGGCGCCTATTCCGTCAAGCACGGCGACCACCTGATCACATTCCTGGACACCCCGGGTCATGCCGCATTCACGCAAATGCGCGCCCGGGGGGCCAACCTGACCGACATTGCCGTGCTGGTGGTCGCGGCGGATGACGGCGTGATGCCCCAAACCAAGGAAGCCATCCAGCACGCGCGAGCAGCCAAGGTGGCGATCATTGTCGCCATCAATAAGATTGACCTGCGCGGCGCCAACGTGGAGCGCGTCAAACGCCAGTTGCAGCAGGAGGGGCTGGTCGCGGAGGACTGGGGCGGCGAGACCATCGTCTGCCCAGTCAGCGCGGCGACCGGCGCGGGCCTGGACCGCCTGCTGGAAATGATCCTGCTGCAGGCGGAGATGCTGGAGCTCAAAGCCAATCCGAAGCGTCGGGCGCAAGGATTCGTCATCGAGGCGCGGCTGGAGGCCGGCATGGGGCCGACCGCCAACATTCTGATCACGCGCGGCACACTGCGGGTAGGCGACGCCCTGATCTGCGGGCCTTATTGGGGCCGGGTCAAGGCGCTGATTGACGATCGCGGCGTCAAAATCCGCCAGGCCGGGCCTTCCTCGGCCGTCAAATGTCTCGGGTTGACCAGCGTGCCGGAACCGGGCGCCGAGTTCAAGGCGGTGGCCAACGACCGGATAGCGCGGGAGCTGTCCGAGGAGCGGCTGGCCAAGAAACGGATCGAGGAGATTTCCCAGCCCAAGCGCGTCACCTCTATCGAGGAAATGCTCCGTAAATCGAGTGAACCAGGCAAATTGGAGCTGCCGATCATCATCAAGACGGATGTGCAGGGCTCGCTGGAGGCCATCCAGAACTCGCTGCTGGGCATCAAGAGCGAAAAAGTCGCGCTCAAGATTCTGCTGACGGGCGTCGGCAATATCACCGGCAACGATGTATTGCTGGCCAGCGCGTCCAAGGCGATGATCATCGGGTTCCACGTCGGCAAGGAAGACGGCGTCGTGGCGATGGCCAAGCGCGAAGGCGTCGAGATTCGGCTGTTCAGCATCATTTACGAACTGCTCGACAATGTTCGCGACGCGATGGCCGGATTGCTGGAGCCGATCCGCAAGGAAAACGTGCTGGGCCGCGCCGAGGTGCGACAGGTGTTTGAAATCAGCAAGAAAGGCAAGGTCGCGGGCTGCATGGTCGTGGACGGCCGTGTGACCTCCCGGTCCCGGACACGCGTCCTGCGCAAGGAAGAGGTGATCTTCGAATGCGCGATTGCCTCGCTCAAGCGTTTCCAGAACGATGCCGCCGAGGTGCGCGAGGGCCAGGAATGCGGCATCCGGCTGGACAATTTCAGCGACTTCCAGCCGGGGGATGTGATCGAGGCCTACGAGGTGGAGAAGATCACGCAGCAATTGTAGCGTGGAAACGGCCGCCGCGGCGATTCGGTCGGTTCGCGCGCGGCGCCAGAACGGCCGGCCGGTGCGCTGCCGCCAAGGATACCGCATGAGCACGGATCGCCTGACCCGGATCAACGAACTCATCAAGCGCGAGATCGCCGGAGCCCTTTACCGCGTGATGAACGAGAAGGATTTCGACCTTTCCGCGGTCACCATCACGCGGGTGCTCACCGCCAGCAATCTGCGGACGGCCCGCGTCATGGTATCCATCCTGGGTCACGAAACACAGCGGCAACACATAATCGGCCAAATCCTGCACCATCGCAAGGAACTGCAACACATTGTGGGCAAAAACGTGATCATGAAATACACGCCGCAGCTCACCTTTGAACTGGACACCTCCGTCGAACAGGGCGACCACGTGCTCCAGCTCATCGCGCGGCTGGAGGCCGAGCAACCGGCAGCCGAACATCCGGAGAAACCGGCGGAAGTCAACCCGGCGGACACGAGGTCCGCCACCGATTCGCAATGAAAGAGCTGCAGCCATTCGATGGTGTTCTGCTGGTGGACAAGCCTTCCGGGCCGACTTCGCATGACTGCGTCGCGGCCATCCGGCGGCATTTCCGCATTGAGAAGGTCGGCCATGGCGGCACACTCGATCCGCTGGCAACCGGCCTGCTGATCATCCTGACCGGCCGGGGCACCAAACTTTCCGAGTCCATCATGGGATTCGACAAGACCTATGCCGGAACCCTGCGTCTCGGCGTCACCACCGACAGCCAGGACGCCGACGGCGCCGTCGTGGCCCAGGCTGATCCATCCGAGGTTACCCGGGAACGGCTGGAGGAGGAAATCCGCCGGATGACCGGCGATCTAATGCAGATTCCGCCGATGGTTTCGGCGATCAAGAAGGACGGCGTTCCGCTTTACAAAATGGCCCGCAAGGGCCAAACAATCGAACGCCAACCCAAACTGATTCATGTCTACCGGTTCGACCTGCTTGACTTCAATCCGCCGGACGCGCGATTCGTCCTGAAGTGCACCAAGGGCACCTACGTTCGGACGCTCTGCCACGATATCGGCCAGGCGCTGGGCTGCGGCGCCCACCTGGCGCAGTTGCGGCGGACCGGCATCGGTTCACTCAACGTCGAAAAAGCCATTGGCATGGACCGGCTGATGAATCTAGCCGGCCTGAATGACCTGCTCCCGCACATCATTCCGCTGAACCAGTTCAAAATCGAAGAGCTGGGCCCATGACCCTGGTCTTGAAAGACCTGCGCGGCTTCGAGACAATCCGCGCGCCGGTGGTCATCGCCATCGGATCCTTCGACGGCGTGCATATCGGGCATCAGGCGGTGGTCGGTTGCGCCGTGGAATCCGCTCGCGCCCGCGGCGGCCAGGCATGGGTGTTGACCCTGGATCCGCATCCGCTGAAAATTCTGCGCCCCCAGCTTGCCCCGCCCTTACTGACCACGACGGAACAGAAAGTACGCCTGCTGGCCTCCCTGGGCATCACCGGTTCAATCGTATTGAATTTCGACCGGACGCTGGCCGCCCAGGAGCCGGAGGATTTCTTCGAGGAGCTGCAATCCTCGGTGCCGACGTTGACGGAACTCGTCGTCGGCTGCAACTGGACTTTCGGGCGCGGCGCGCGCGGTACGCCGGACCTGCTCGCACAACTGGGTCGCGAACACGGCTGCGCGGTCCGCGTGCTTGCGCCGGTCCACTGGAACGGGGCGCCGGTTTCCAGCACGCGGGTCCGGCAAGCGGTGGCCGACGGCCGGCTGGAAGAGGCCGCCGGCCTGCTCGGCCGGCCGTTCAGCGTCGCCGGGCCGGTCGTGCCGGGCAAGCAGTTCGGTCGCGCGATGGGCTTCCCCACCGTCAACGTGACACCGCGCAACGAGGTCCGGCCGCCCCCCGGCGTTTACGGGGCCCGCACACTGATTGACGGACGGCGTTTCGATGGGGCAGTTTTCCGTCCGGATCACGCGGCGGAAACAACACCCGCCCCCCTTGACCTCTTTGAAATGTTCATCTTCGACTTCAACGGCGATCTCTACGGCCGCGAGTTGGAACTCAGCCTACTCTTCCGCCATCGCGAGAACCGCCGCTTCGCGACCACGGAAGCGCTACGGGAGCAAATCAGCCGCGACGTGATCGAAATCCGCGCCCGCCTGGCCGCAGAGGCCGGACAAGCGCCCGGCTGAACACCCCACCGCGGCGAATATCACGCGGACACCCCCGCGCGCGGGCCGGCGAAAAAAACGAATCCAATGTTTTTTCAAGAACTCGCTTTACAACGCCGATCGGCATCCCTATAGTCTGCCCCCGACAAAAAAAAGGAAAGCGAAAGAAGAAAGACAATCAGGTCTGGATAAGGGTTATGGAAAACGCAACCAAGGCGACGCTGAAGCAGGAATATCGTTTGCATGAGCGGGACACTGGGTCCCCGGAAGTGCAGGTCGCCCTGCTGTCGAAACGCATTCAGGATTTGACCCGTCATCTCCAAAGCCACGCGAAGGATCACCATTCCCGCCGCGGCTTGATTATGATGGTCAACAACCGTCGTCGCCTGTTGGATTACCTGCATCAAAAGGACGAAGGCCGCTATCGCAAATTGATTGAGCGCCTTGGTCTGCGTCGTTAGTTCCCCTCCTTGAGCAGTTCGGAATGGGTCCGCCCCCCTCGTAGGGAGACGGATTTGTCCCGTGATAGTAAAGCGGGAGATGAGTTTCTCCCCGCGCGGGATCCCGGCTGCCTTGCGGATTCGCCGGATTCAAATCCGGGGTTCCGGGTCGAACATCGCCTGCGCCCGCTCCGGGCCTGATCAGTCAGAAGAAGGAAAAAAGAAAGCATGAAGAATACCACCAGCATCGAAGTCGCCGCGGGCGGCAAAACCATCAAGTTCGAAACGGGCCTGCTGGCCCGCCAGGCCCACGGTTCCGTCACCTGCCAGTTGGGCGAAACCATCGTGTTCTCCGCCGTCACCGCCTCCAAGGCGCCCCGGGAGGGTATAGATTTCTTCCCGCTCCAAATCGAATACCGCGAGAAATTCTACGCCGCCGGCCGTTTTCCCGGCGGCTATTTCAAGCGCGAAAGCCGGCCGACCGAGAAGGAGATCTTGATCGCCCGCGCTACCGACCGCCCCGTGCGCGCGCTGTTTCCAGAAGGCTATTACAACGAGGTCCAGATCAATAATGCCCTGCTGTGCGCGGACGGCGAGAACGAGTCCGACATCCTCAGCATCAACGCCGCCAGCGCAGCCCTGACGCTCTCCGAAATCCCGTTTATGGGCCCGATCGGCGCAGTCCGCGTCGGCCGCATCAACGGCCAGTTTGTCATCAACCCCACCCATACCGAGGCGGAGCAGAGCGACCTGCGGCTGATCTATGTCGGCACGCGCGACCTGCCCGTGATGATCGAGGGCGAGGCCAAGGAAGTGGACGAGGCGACCATGGTCGCGGCCATGAAGTTCGGGCACCAGGCCGTGGTCGGCATCATTGATGCCCAGTTGCGCCTGCGCCAGGCCATGGGCCTGCCGGAAAAAGTCATCACCCCAACCCCGCCGAACGAGGAACTGCTGCAACTCGTACGCGGCTTCTGCGCTGACGAGCTGAGCGCCGCCCTGCTGATCGCCGGCAAACAGGAACGCGAACAAAAGGTAGCGGCCATCCGCGAAGCCGCCCTGGCTAAGTTCACGGCGGCCAAGCCGGACCTGGAGCCGCTGGTGTTCACCCGTTTATTCGACAAAGTCGAGATCGAAATCGTCCGCCGCAACATGCTGGAGAAGGGCCGCCGGATTGATGGTCGCGGCTTCGATGAACTCCGCCCGCTCAGCGGCCAGGTCGGCCTGCTCCCGCGCACGCACGGCTCGGCGCTGTTCAATCGCGGCGAGACCCAGGCGCTGGCGACCGTCACGCTGGGCACGATGGACGATGTGCAGGAAATGGACGGCCTGACCGGCGGCCCCGATGAGAAACGTTTCATGCTGCACTACAACTTCCCGCCCTACAGCACGGGCGAAGTCGGCCGTTTGGGCGCCACTGGGCGGCGTGAGATCGGCCATGGCGCCCTCGCGGAGCGCTCGATTTTCCAGATGATGCCAAAGGATTACCCCTACACCGTGCGCGTGGTTTCCGAGATCATGGGCTCCAACGGCTCCAGCTCAATGGCCAGCGTCTGCGCCGGCACGCTCGCGCTGATGGATGGCGGCATCCCGCTCGCCAAGCCGGTGGCCGGCATCTCGATCGGTCTGGTAACCGGCGGCGGCAAGGCCGAACTGCTCACCGACATTATCGGCGCCGAGGATCACTGCGGCGATATGGATTTCAAAGTCGCCGGCACCCGCGACGGCATCACCGGCTTCCAGGTGGACCTCAAGATCCGCGGCCTTGCCTGGGATCTGGTCGCGGGCGCCTTCGAGCGCGCGCGCAGCGCGCGGCTGAAGATCCTGGATTTCATGGCCGGGGTCATCGCCCAGCCGCGTCCGGACTTGTCGCCGTATGCGCCGCGCATCACGGTCATCAAGATCAATCCGGAGAAGATCGGCGCGCTGATCGGCCCGGGCGGCAAGAACATCCGCCGCATCACCGACACCACCGGGACGCAAATTGATATTGATGATGACGGCACCGTCCACATTTTCAGCAACGACAAGGACGCGATGGACGCCGCGGTCCGCGAGGTCAACCTGATCACGCAGGACGCGGAGCCCGGCAAGCTCTACCAGGGAACGATCACCGGCATCAAGGAGTTCGGCTGCTTCGTCGAAATTCTGCCCGGCAAGGAAGGCTTGGTGCACATCAGCGAACTGGCCAACTTCCGCGTCAACCGCGTCGAGGACGTAGTCAAACTGGGCGAGACGATCACCGTCAAGTGCCTGGAGGTGGATGAAACCAGCGGCAAAATCCGCTTGAGCCGGCGCGCCGCGATGGAAGACAAGGACGCGGAGGAGCGCGGCCCGAGTCCGGCCGGCGAGCGACCGGATGACCGTGGCGGCCGCGAGGGCGGCCGGGGCCATGGCGGCGGGCAGGACCGGCGGCGGCGCGACCATCGCTGAACATGCCAACGCAGGCCACACTTCGGCAACGCGCGGCCCGCTGTCTGGAAAAACTGCGGGCCGCGTATCCCGACGCCGGCTGCGAACTGAATTATTCAAACCCGTTGGAACTGGCCGTGGCAGCCATCCTGTCCGCGCAATGCACCGACAAGCGCGTGAACCTGGTCACGCCGGCATTGTTCGCCAAATACCGGTCGGCGGCGGATTACGCCGCTGCGCCGCAGGCGGTTCTTGAGCAGGAGATCAAGTCCACCGGTTTCTTTCGCAACAAGGCAAAGAATATCCGCGCCCTGTGCGCCGAGCTCGCCGAAAAACACGGCGGGCAAATTCCGCGCGACTTCGACGTATTGGTTACACTTCCCGGGATCGGGCGCAAGACGGCGAATCTCTTGATCGCCACAGCCTACGGCCAGCCTGGCATCATCGTGGACACCCACTTCAAGCGGCTTTCGCAACGGCTGGGATTCACCCGCAACAATGATCCGGATAAAATCGAATTCGATCTCAAAGCCATCGTGCCCGAGACCGATTGGACTGATTGGTCACACTGCATGGTCTTCCACGGCCGACGCTGCTGCTTCGCTCGCAAACCCAATTGCGGCACCTGTCCGATCCGCGAATTGTGTCCGTCCGCCGACAAGGTCTAAGGATCCACGCAATTTTGTATTTTTTCATGTTGACGTGGATTATCATTTTCATATTATGAGAGCGGTTGCAGAAGGTCGGATCAACGTCAGAAAACAGAGGAAGGAGCACAAAAGATGAGCAACCGGTATTGGTTGGGCGCGGTAATGTTGGTGACTTGGCTTGGTGTAGTTATCGCACAGGCGGCGGATGATGCAACGGTGGCACTCAAAAACGGCAGTTTCGAGTCGCCAGCCATTACGGCTGGCGCCAAGGAATTGGACAAGCCGGACGACTGGCTGTATTTTTCGTCGCAAGCCCAGGAAGTCACCGGCGGCATCACCAAGGAAAAGGCCAAGGTAGGCGACCAGTCACTGAAACTGAAATGCCAGGCCACCGTGGATTCTTTTCTGGGCGCCGTCCAGCGCTTTGAAATCAAGCCGCTCTATCATTACGCCTTTTCAGTTTACGTGATCAATTCACCCACCGATCCGCTGGTTAAAGGGGCCTTTGGACAGATCAGCTTGGAGTGGAAAGACGCCGCCGGACGCGAAATCAGTCGCAGTTGGGGCCCGACCTGGGACACCACCCTCTCGCCCACCAAGTGGGAACAATTCCTTGTCGAGGGCGACGCGCCCGAAAGCGCCTTTTTCTGCGACGTCGCCATTACGCTCCAGTGCAAAGACAGCGGCGGTGCCGGGGCCTGCTACGTTGACAAATGCGAGGTAATTGCTCGCCCGCCAGCCAAGTAAAACCGAGCGCCGGAAAAAAATTGAAAATAATGCTAGTATACATCTAGGTTATTGTATATAAGTTCGGGTGCTTGAAGCAGCGATTGTCGTCACGTGGGGTAAGACCCCGGGACGTTTACACGGGGAGCGGGCAAAATGAAGCGTTGTATGTTGGGTGTATACTTGTTGGGCATGGTCCTGGCGGTTTGTCCATTGCGTGCCGGCGGGCAGGACAATGACGTTCTCTACCTGGCAGACACCATGCGGGATCCGGACGGGCGCTCGGCGCTCTACCGCGTGAATATCCGCAATGGGGCAGCGGAGCTTACCCTGCTGCCGAATGGTGTGCTGCCCTACAACCATGCAGATGTCCTCTGCGCGGAGCCGAACGGATCCCGACTCTGGTTCATAGACGATCACGGCGGCTTCGCCGATACCGGCACGCTGGGCTGGTATGACGTCGGCGCCGCGACCGTCCATGCCATTGGCCCGGTGACCCACGGGGGCGCACGGCTGACCCAGATCAATCAGGCGGCGATCGCCCCGGATGGAACCTTGTTCATCACGGCGGATTCCACGGACTCCCTCTATACGGTGGACAAGGCCACGGCGGCCGCCACGCTGGTCGGACCCATTGTCACACCGGATGGACGCGCGCTGAATCTGCCGGGCAGCGATATCGCGTTCGCGGCGGATGGCGCGCTCTACATCTGGATCAATGGTTCGGTCAACGGACCGGAAAGCGGGCTCTACCGACTGGCGCTCCCCGCCGGCGGCGCTGGCGCGGTGCGGGCCGATTACATCGGCAGACCGGCCGAAACCGCCTTGCCGTTCACCGGCCTGGCGCTGCGCGTCAACGGGCTGGGCGACCTGGTTGGCGCGGTCAATTCGGGAATCAACGCGGATTCGCTGGCGGTGGTGGACAAGACCACGGGCCAACTGCGCGCCATGTATCCGCTGCTGCTGAACGGGCAGCGGTTTGATCACACGTACGGCGACATGACCATCGGGCCGTTCGCCCAGGCGCCCGGCGGATTCTGCACCCGAACGATCGGCTACTGGAAGAACCACACATGGAACGGCCGGACCATCACGATCCTTGGCGTGGTCGTTGACGAGTGCTTCGGACGACAAATTCTGCGAAACGCGACAAGCAAAAACATGTCCATGCTCTTCGCCCAACTGATCGCCGCCAAACTCAATGTGAACGACGCCTCGGGATTGGAGACCATTGACGGCGCGGAGGATTATCTGGCGCTGCTTGACGAAGCGACCGCGAGCATGGTCATCTCGGGATCCAATGGCGGTCTGACCTTGAACTGGACCCGGGCGCACGGCTCAAAAACGGAGAAGTTATTAACGACGTATTGGGCCGACCTGCTGGATGAGTTCAATAACGCTTACCACTGTCCATAATCGTGGATTCGTCTTGAGTTCAGTCACGCTTTGAACTACTTTTGCATCTGTTATCGAGAACACGGGGAGGATATCCGATGCATAAGCTGCTTCTGGTTTCAGCCTTGATCTTGTTCGCGGTTGGGTCGGGAGACATTCTCGCGCAGGAATCCGCGCCCGCCAACTTGGCGGCCAATCCCGGGTTCGAGGAGCCGGCGGACGCGCAAGAGGGCCTGATGCCGGCCGGGTGGGAGTTCTTCACCAGCAAGATCAGCCAGATGGGCATTACCCGCGAGATCAAGCGCTCCGGCCAACAGGCCATGAAACTCCGCGCGCAAAAAGTGCCGGGCGCCTATCAGGGCGTTTTCCAGAAAATTCCCGTGACGCCGAAGGAGAAATACACTTTCGCGGTCAATGTCATCAGCGACAAGTCCGATCCTCTAGGCGGCACCGCGCATGGCCAACTGGTCATCGAGTGGTATAACGCGCAAGGCAAGGAGATATCACGCGAATATTGCACCCCTTGGAATATCAATCTTTCCAAGCTGCGCTGGGAACCCATTGCGCTGCGCAAGAAAGTGGCGCCCGCCGGCGCCACAACCGCATCCTTCGGGATTCATTTCAGTGAAGGCGAACGCGGCGGCGAAGGCGCTTTCATCGTGGATGACATCGTAATCGAGAAGTAGCCTCGTCCGGACGCGCAACCCGAGCACCCTGCCAAGCGCCCACGGAGCGCGGGGAGCCTGCCCCGCTCCCAGATCACAGTGTTTGCCTCATTGCTTGCGGGCAGAAAACCTGTGCCCTCGACCCAGTCACCCGATGGACCGCAGGCGACTGGCCCGCTTATACCGCCAACCTGCTTCTTGTTCACCCTTGGGCCGAACGCTCGCGCGCCAACAGCGACCAAACCGCGCAATTGTAGCGTGACATCCCCATCCGCCTGCGCTTATCATCAGTCCCGTTGAACATGATGGGAAACATCGCAAGCTGGCTCATCCGCGGCCTCGCCGCCGCGGCGCTGGGATGGCTGGCGGACGCTCCGGTTGCCGCGCAAACCAAAGCGCCAGAAGATTACAAACCCGCTGAAGTCCAGGAAATCAAGCGCAACCCGCAGAAGTTTTGGGCGCGGGCCATTTCCTTCAAGGATGTTCTCGAGTCCAAACCTTCCCGATCCATCGAATACACTTTTAACAACCGTCCCTATCGTCCTTTCACCACTCGCACGCTCGGCAACTGCTACCTGGCTTCCGAGCTGGAACCCTTGCTGCGCGATCTGCCCCTGAATCGCGAGTACAGTTTCATGGGCACCATCCTGCAGGAACGCGCGGGCCGCTACGCGGTGCTCGTGCAAAGTGTCGGCGCGATCGTGGATGCCGGTCAAAGCGCGGCGACACTGGTGAAGCCTCTGCCCCCCGAATCAGCAGCCGCATTCGATGACAACGCCGCCGGCTTTGCCGAACTATGGACCAATGCGCAGGAAGCCTTCTATATTTACGCGCGCAGCAAGCAGATCAGTATGCGCGAACTGTTTGATCCCGACTCCGAACACTACGAGCGGGCCAAGGACATCATTCGGAATGCCATCCGCAACAGCGAGCAGAGATGGAACACCCCGGCGGGTGAAATGTTCACCTACCATCTCGCCCAGATTTTCCGGCGGCAGTTGATAACCGACACCGAACCACCCGAACCGACGGCCCGGCAACCGGACCATCTTCCTGCCACGGAACCACCCCTTGCACCACCCCCCTCATCTGAACCCGCCGCGCCAGCGTTAACTGACACCTCCGTTCCGGTCACTAACACCGCGCCCGCGCGTCGTTCCTGGTGGAGCCGGCTCTGGCACAGTGATCCATCCGTTGCCACCAATACAGTCCCGGCTGCCGAAGAAAAAGCGCATAAGAAAGAGGCGGAAGAAAAACCCCGGCGGGGCAAAAAGAAACCCTCCCCACCCCCGGATCAGCCGCCGACCACGCCAGAACCAGCCGCGCCCACACCCACCCCGCCAGACGCCCATGCGGCGCCAGCGCCGGCCGAACCAACTCCGGCGCCCACAGCAGCAGAAATGCTCGCTTCGCCCACGCCAGAACCCGCGAAACCGGCGCCACCACCACCGGCCCAGGCAACGCCCACGCCCATACCGGCTGAATCGCGGCATATTGCCCCGCCATTGGCTGTGCCCGTCACACCACCGGCCATCAACCCTCCATCGCCTGTTCCGGCCGCAACAGATGAAGAAGACTGGAATGCGCCGGTCGCGCGTTGAATAGTCCGGGCTGATTGATGCTTCTATTTGATCCGGCGTTCAGTTCTCTAAACTTTTGCCGATATAAATGGTATTGTCTGCAATTAACGTGGTTGCGTTCATGAAAACAATCTTGGCCATCGCGATGGTGCTGATTTTTTCATTAGCCGGAACGGACGCAATCGCGCTATCTGTGCCGATTGCCGTTAAGGAAGTCGCTGGAATCGGCGCCACCAACTGGCCCATAACCGCTGTCGTGCCGCTGCCTTACGGCGCTTATTCGAATCTCGCCATGTTTGTCCTCCGCGACAGCAGTGGCGTTATGGTACCGGCACAATTTGCCGTGTTGAATCGCTGGGAGGGTCGCGACCATAGTCTCCGGCATGTGAGCGTGCAATTCCAAGCCAGCGTCGGCCCCTATACTGGAGCCGGCACCGGAACGAATGTGTATTTCCTCAAAGACGACGGACCGGGCTCTTTTTCAACCGGCTTAACCGTCAGCAATGAAACCGATTGGATTATCGTGCAGACCGGACCGCTCCGGTTCACGGTCAACAAACACGCCTTCAACATCGTGAACGAAGCCTGGCTTGATGCCGACTCAAACGGCGTTTTCACTGCATCGGAGCGGATTGTAAATTCCGCTGCCAACCAGGGCGCCGTGCTGGTGGACTGGCAGGGAAACATCCGGCGCGACGCCGAACGCACCAACATCACCGTGACGATCGAGGAATCCGGCCCGTTGCGCGCGGTGATCAAGGTTTCATCGCCCACCCATTTTGTGGCTACCAACAATCACCTCCACGGCTTCGCCGCGCGGATTTACGCCTACGCGGGAAAGCCTTGGATCAAGGTGGATTACCAATTGCAGAATGGCGCGCGGAATGCGGCCATTTCCTGGCCGCTCTATTTCGACTCCTACCGGCTCGACTTCGGCCTCGCGATCAGCAACACCCCGACCTTGAGCGTGGGACTGGGCACCAATCTGGACTGGACTGGCGCAACTCAGGCCATCCGCCTGGCGCAAACATTTCATAATACCTGCGTGGTGTATGACGCCGTTTCCGCGCCATTACAAACCGGCGAGCGGTCCGACGGCTGGCTGGATGTTTACAACGCCGGCCGGGGCGTCGGCCTGTTTACCCGCAATTTCTGGACGATGTGGCCTAACGGCTTGCGCTACACCAACGACGGCACCCTGACCGTCGAATTGTTCCCGGACTGGAGCTGCCAGTTTTTTGCCACCAACAACACGGGACCCAAGTTCTTCACCGGCACCCATTGGTACTGGCTCGACGACATGCAGGCCACCTACAAGGAACTGCTGCTCCATTTTCATGCCGCCCCACTGGGAACCTCGGATTTGCATCGGCTGGCCGCGCAATTCGAGCGCCCGCCCGTACCGGTGATCCCGCTGGACTGGTACCGAACCACCCGGGTTACGCTGGACTTGGAGGGGTTTATCCCGGAAGGGACGCCCGCGGATGCCGATCTCTCGCGCCAGCCTACATTCCTGATGGAATACGATTTTTCCAACAGCGTTTATTATCGGTTCGGCTGGGATAATTACTATCTGGATGAAACCATTCGTAAATTCGGCGCCAACACCACCGGCGGCTTCCCGGACAGCTCCGGGAGTCGGTTCATCGCGGTGGGCAATCCCGCCTTGTATTATGACGCGGAGCGCAAAGCGCTGGCCGAACTGAACGTCCGCACCCACTGGATTGCCGGCTACACGCACAGCAACGACTGGGATCGCCTGCGCCTGACTCAGTTGCCCTACGGCGCGGAATCCTGGCGGCGTTTCGACGGTCACGGCACACCCTGGCTGGCAGCGGCCTACATGGACGGCACCGCGCTGGACGTGCACCCGCGCGATGACCAGCACGGCTGGTTCCAGCACGTTCGCGACTGGTATCACCTTTCGGCCGACCCCTGGGCACGCGACTGGTATGAGTTCATCGGCCAGTTTCGCTACACCACGTTGCTGCGCTGCGAGGCTTTCCCGGACACCAGCGGGCGCGCGCGCGGACACGGCCTGGCCCATGCGCTGGCCGCCTACCGAGCCACCGGCAACCGCGAGATTCTCGACTTGATGGCGGAGGAGGTGCGCCGACTGCGCGGGGATCAATACCAGCATGGCGGGCGGCAAGATGCCGGCCCCGGACTGGGCGCCTCCTGGCAAGCGGGCTATGTCAGCCGCGCCGTGCTGGATTACATGAACGAAATCGAGGGCTTTCGCGACCGCGAGTGGGCAGAGGCATTCAGCTTCATCGCGGGACTCATAGACTGGAATATCCACCATGCAAACTTCTGCTATTACATTGACGCCTTCATCCCGACCAACATGCCGAGCTCCATTACCGGCTTGATCATGGTGGATTTGCAATCTTGGTACGCGCTGGCCACCGGCGATTCCAACGCCATGCGGCAAACGTTTCTGTATGTGACCAACGGGATCAACGACGGCGAGCGCCCGGCCGGTATTTTTGAACAATGGACGGGGCAGTACGAGTCACGGCAATGGATCGCGCTGACCACCGCCGTGGCCCGCGGCCGCGCTTTCACCTGTCCCCCGCCGGTCAGCGTCTTCTCCGCCACCGCCCTGACTGGCCGCATCGAATTCAACTGGCAAGGCATGCCGGGCGGGCAGCGCTACCACCTGTGCTGGAGCACAAACACCATCAGTCTCGCGCATACACTGAACACCAACTACATCAATTGGTGGGCTGCCGAAACCACGCTGACCAACGTCGTCACGGCCGGCGGAGAAAGCCTTTCGCTATCCGTAACCTCCGCGCTCCCCGCCGGAACGCCGATCTCCGCCTGCATCTTCTACTTCGACAGCAACCGGAACATGAGCGTCAAGACGGAAATCCTGCGCCCCCCAACGGCCGGCTTCGCGGGCGGGCCGCGGCGCGGCGCGGCCCCGCTGACCGTGGCCTTTACCAACAGCAGTCTGGGATCATACACATCCTCGCGCTGGCTCTTCGGTGACGGGTCCGTTTCCAACGCCGAACATCCGGTGCATACCTACGCTTCCGCCGGCGATTTCACCGTAACCTTGACGGTTTCCAATGCGGCGGGAACCGGCACCTTGAGCCGCGCCGGCTATGTTCACGTGGTGCCACCCGGCATGCCGATCGCCGATTTCAACTGGGATACGAACCGCGGGGCGGCTCCACTGACCGTCCAATTCACCAATCTCTCCATCGGCGCGATCATCGCCAACGCCTGGAACTTCGGCGACGGCGCCACATCCGCGCTGGCCAACCCCACGCACGTCTTTGCCACGGCTGGAACATTCACGGTAACCTTAATCGCCACCACAGTCAGCGGCGCGGATACCTGCCGGGTGCTGAACTGTATTGAGGCCCTGCCGCCGCCGCCCACCGCCGACTTTGCCGGACAACCCACTTCCGGGGGCTATCCGCTGACGGTGCAATTCACCAACCTGACCACGGGGGTGGCCACCAACTGGGCGTGGACATTCGGTGATGGCGGCTCATCGTCGGCCCGCGATCCGGCGCACACTTACGCCGTCACCGGCGTTTTCACCGTAGCCCTGACCGCCACGGGCCCTGGCGGCGCCGACACCCGCACCCGCACCGATTACATCACCGCCACCCCGGAACCGGGGCAGAATTATTACATCGCGGCGGGCGACGACGACGCCTACGAATACAACACCACCATGTTCATTGACATCAATTACACGTATCTGGGCTACGCGCCCGAAATGTGGTCCGGTTATCGCTTTCGGAACATCCAGATCCCCGCCAGCTCGGTGGTGACCAAGGCTTACATCCAGTTCTACTCCCTTTCCGGCCAATCGGCCGCGTCCACGGTCCGCATTCACGGCCACAAAACCGCGGCGTCGAGCGCCTTCGCGCCGGCCGTTTCCAACATCAGCGCCCGCGCACTGACGACGGCGAGCGTGGCGTGGGACATCCCGCCCTGGGAATATCGCGAGTGGGGCGACAACGAGCGCACACCCAACCTGGCCCCGCTGATCAATGAAATCCGCTCCGAAACCGCGTGGACCAACGGCGGCTCGCTGGCTTTCCTTGTCGCTTGGGCCGCGGGCGACGGCATGCGCCATCCGGTCACCTACGAAGGCGCGCCGGCCGAAGGCGGACTGGACCGCGCGCCTCGCCTGCACATCGAGTACCAGACCAACGTGAACTTTGCCGCGTTCAACCTGCGGGCCACGGCGCTGACCAATAGCGTCTTCCTCCGGTGGACGGCGCCCGCCCTGTGCGGCGCGCCCGGCTGGTGGGTGCATATCCGGGCCGGCACGAATACCTATCCCCGCGAGACCACCGCCGGAGTGGCGGTCGTCACCGCCACCAACACCTGGTACCACGAGACCGGCCTGCCAAACGATCAACCGCGTTTCTACACTCTCTGGCTTTCCCCGGACGGAACCAACTGGCTGTCACCGTAACCGTAGCCGGCAAATTGTTGACCGAGTGGCCGCCCCTGCCCCACCATCCCACGCTGGGGCGCACCGCTTGCCGGTAATACGGAATCAGCCGCATATTGCGGCAAGCAGGATGCCCGCGCTCCGTCCCCCGCCAATTGCCGACCCGTGGCGCTCGCACCCGGCGGGTTCGCTCAGGGCCAATCCGGATTCTGGCCCGTTCTGAGCCCAGTCGGAGCTGGGCGCGACGGTAATCGGCACACTATAAATGAAAGTAGAAAATCGCGCCGGCATTCGGCGCCGATTCCGCCCAGATTTGCCCGCCATGGCGCTGGACAATGCGTTGGACCATTGCCAGGCCCACGCCCGTTCCTTCGTATTCTTCGGCGCGGTGCAATCGCTGAAACACGCCAAAGAGCTTATCGGCGTAACGAAGATCAAACCCCACCCCATTATCGCTGCAACGATAGATGACGGTCTCCGGCTGGATCAGTGACAAATCCACGGCCGTGTGCGGCCGCGCCGCCGCGGACCGATACTCGCGCCCAGTCAGCGCGGCCAGCTCGATGCGCGCATCCTTTTTTCCCCGGGTAAACTTGAGCGCATTGTCCAGCAGGTTGGAAAGCACCTGCTTCAGCAAAAGTGGATCCGCCGCGCACGGCGGCAGCGCATTCAGCTTGATCTGCATCTGACGCGGCTCCCATTCGGCCCGCCGCTCTTCGATCAAATGACGGAGCAACTCCGCCGGCTGCACGGTCTCTTTGCGCAACGGTTGCCGGCTCAGGCGCGCAAAATCCAGCAGGCCATTTACCAGCAAATCCATTTGCAGCACATTGGCGTGCACCAGTTCCAGGTAACGACGGGCTTCAGGAACCAGATTCTGGCTGTATTCGTCCACCAGGATCCGCGAGAAGCCATCAATCGCCCGCAGCGGCGCGCGCAGATCGTGCGACACCGAATACGCAAACGCTTCCCATTCCTTGTTCGCCGCGGTCAGTTGGGCCGTCCGCTCCGCCACCCGCTTTTCGAGTTCCGCATTGAGCTGGCGAATCTGCTCATCCGCCCGCTTGCGCTCGGTAATGTCCAGAAAACTCACCAGGCTGGCCCAGACGCGCCCCTGTTCATCCGCCACCGGCGTGCCGACCACCTCCAGCAACACCTCGCTGCCATCCGGCCGCCGCAACAACATGTCATCCACATGCGCCGACTGCCCGCTCATGCCCCGCACGATGGGCATTTCTTCCGGCGGATAGGGCTGGCCGGTGGCCAGCTTGAACGCCTGATACACCTCCGCCAGGTTTTCCCGCTTGGCATCGGGCAATACGCCGCGCCCCAATAACCGGCCCGCCGCGTCATTTGCCAGCAAGGGTTTGCCGGAAGGGGCTTCCACCATGAACACACCAATCGGCAGGTTTTTCATCAGCGCGCTGAAAAGCTCGATCTGGCGCTGCAGCGCCTCTTCGCTTTTACGCAGCGCCTCTTCCACCCGCTTGCGCTCGGTAATATCCTGGGCCGCACCCCACAGGCCGATCGTGCGACCGTCCGCGTCCCGCACCACCTCGCCCCGCGCCCATATCCAACCGTTGCCGCCATCCGCCCGGACGGTTTCCAGTTCGAGTTCATATGGGATTCCGGTTTCCCGCGTGCAAGCCAGGGACTTGGACAAGCGCTCCCAGCTTTCCGGCGTGAACAACTTCATATGCTCGGTGTAGGGCGGCGGCGGCCGGGTGGGATCGAACCCGTACATCTTGTAAAGTTCTTCGGTCCACACCACCGCGTTGGTCGCCAGGTCCAGATACCAACTGCCCAAATGCGCGATGCTTTGCGAGGCGCGAAGATCCTGTGCGTTTTGCCGCAGCGCCTCCTCCGCCCGCTTGCGCTCGGTGATGTCCTCGTACACGCCCAGCACTCCAAAGGGGCGGCCATCCGCGTCGCGCAAAGGCACCTTGCTGGTGTCAATCCACAAGCGGACGCCGTCCGCCTGCTGCAGCGGCTCAATGATGTGCAGTTTGGGCCGGTTGGTGGCGATCACCTCCCGATCATCGGCGCGATAAGCCTCAGCCTCCGCGCGCGGCCAGGGGAGGTCGAAATCGGTCAAGCCAACAATCCGGGCCGGGTCGTCCAGGCCGACAGCGGCGGCGAAAACCCGATTGCACCCGAGATACCGGCCTTCCAGATCCTTCCAGAAAATGGACTGCGGCACAGTGTCCAAAATCATGTTGAGAGTCGCGCGGCTCTCGCGAAGCTGGGTTTCCATGCGCTTGCGATCGGTGATATCCACCGACGCGCCGCAAACGGCATATACCTCTCCGGCATCATCGAACAAAGGAAACTTTGTCGTCAGAAAAGTATGCATCCCGTCCGCTGTCTCGGCGAACTCCTCCATGCGCCGGAGCTCTCGCCCCGCCATCACCATCAGGTCATTGGCCCGATGCCGGTCCGCGACTTCCTTCGGCAGGAAATCGTGGCTTGTTTTGCCGATCAGATGCGCGGGCGACGGCTGGCCGAAAAAATCAGCCAGCGACTGGGACGCCAGGATGAAGCGGCCATCCCGATCCTTCCCATAAAAGAGATACTGGGAGTGATCAATGACCGTCTGGAGCAACTCGACCGCTTTGCGGCTCTGCGCCTGCGTCTGCTTGACCGCGGTTATGTCGCGAACGAACGCGAAGAACTGGCCCCCACTGTCGGGTTGGTATTGAACGCTGGCTTCGATGTCATAGACCGATCCATCTTTACGACGATGCCGTGACTCAAAGCGATCCGCGCCGGTTTCGCGAACGCGCTGCATGTGAGCCTGAGTTTCCGCCGGAGTCTCAACGGCCTCGAGGTCTGCAATCCGCAGGCGCAACAACTCCGCCCGGGTGAAGCCGCTCATGCGGCAATAGGCGTCGTTGACCTCCAGCAGGCGGCCCGCGCCATCCGTAATCCAAAAACCATCCATGGCCAGGCGCAGGATGGCCTGACTTTGACGGTCGTTCAAATGGCTTTCCCTGCCGGAAACCGACGCGTCAACATCCGGATGCGGCGTCCTGGTTATCCCCGCCCCATCGTTGGCAAGATGCAGATCGCCCATTATCCCCCCCGTGAACTGGTTTGCAGTGTACCCATCCCAGCACACCACGCCAAGCCGGGATTTTCGGCTGCAAACCATGCGGGAGTAACGTCGGGGTAACCTTCACCCCATGCTCAACAGCCGGCTGCGGCGGGCACCCGCCTGTCTCAGCGGGCCGCGCCGCGCGGCGCGCGTGCGCGCGCCTTGAGCGCGCCATTCTTCTCGGCAAACCGCACATAGCCGAACAGGTTTTCAATTTCCTGAGCGAGGTTGAGATTCTGCACAAAAACCGTTTCCGGCGCCTTCAACTGCACCGACGCGAAGTTCAAAACACCGCGGATACCGGCAGCCAGCAACATGTCCAGCACCGTTGCCGCGGCGCCTTCGGGTACTGTCATGATTGCCACCTGAATTCGCTCGCGGCGGATAAACTCGCGCACCTGGCCCAGGTCAAGGATCGGCACGGGCGCCGCCGGGTTGAGCCGGTCCGGCTTGACGTCGAATCCCGCCGCCACTTGAATCCCCTCGCGGGCAAAGCCCTGGTAGTTGATCAGCGCCGTTCCGATCTTGCCGCAACCGACGATGATGATGCGCTGGACGGCGTCTTTGCCCAGAATCACGTTCAACCGCTCAATCAGTTCGTCCACCCGGTATCCGCCGCGCTTGTTGCCCGCCAGGCCGAACGCCGCGAAATCCTTGCGGACCAGCGCCGACGTCAACCCCGCCGCATCCCCCAGGTTGTCCGAAAACACCTTGACGAAGCCCAGCCCCTTCAATTTCTGCAACAGGCTCTTGTACCGCGAAAGCCGCTGGATCATTTCTCGGTTCATTTATGCACTTCTGATCACAATATATGATATTATAGTCACAATATAACGCAGAATATATCACATTATATTTCACATTTATCAAGATAAATTGCTTTAGTGACTACATAAATATTTACTTGCCTTTTCAGCGCGATCAGTATTTGATGGCCGCTTGATTTGCAAAACGCAGCGACTTGGGAGGATTAGCATTGAGTACGGCCGTGGAACCGGCGGCGGAGACCCTGACCCCGGAGTTGAAGGAATACATCGCCCAGTGGAAAGATACGCCGGGCAACCTGATCATGGTGCTGCACCGGGTGCAGGAGCACTTCGGTTACATCCCGCGCCAGGTGGCCTTCGAGGTGGCGGATCAATTGAACATTCCGCTGGCGCGGGTTTATGGCGTAGTGACGTTCTACCACCTGTTCAAGCTGACCCGGCCGGGACGGCATCGCATTGCGGTGTGCATGGGGACGGCCTGCTACCTGAAGGGTGGCGACGATATCATCAAAGAGTTGGAGAATCTGCTGGGCATCGGCCTGAACGCGGTAACGCCGGACGGCGAGTTCTCGATGGAGGCGGTGCGCTGTCTGGGCTGCTGCGGACTGGCGCCGGTAATGGCGATTGACGGCCGCGTGTACGGCAACGTGAAGAAGGACCAGCTTGCCGAGATCATCGCCGGCTACAAAGACCATTGAGGATGCGGCGGGCCGGGCGGCTAAACCGCGGCACGCGAAGAAAGAAGGGTTACATGCCGAAATTGACGCTTGAAGATCTGCGAAAATTGCGCGCGGAGCAGAAACAGGCCCTGGCAAACCGCCAGACCGCCAGCCCGGAGGTGCAGGTCATTATCGGAATGGGCACCTGCGGCATCGCGGCCGGCGCCAAGGCGACCAGCGACGCGTTCCGGGACGAGTTGGAGAAGAGCGGGCTGACCCACGTACAGGTGCGCCAGACCGGCTGTATGGGCCTGTGCTACTCGGAGCCGACAGTCGAGGTCGCCGTGCCGGGCATGCCGGCGATTGTTTACGGGAAGGTGGACGCCGAGGTCGCGCGCCGGATCGTCCGCAAGCACATCATCGGCAAATTGCTGATCAACGACCACATCTACGACAAGCCGGCAGGGGATCTGGTGCAATAGCCGGAACAAGGACTTTCCAACATGCCTTTCAAGCATTACCTACTTGTTTGCGGCGGCGCCGGCTGCGAAGCCCGCCGCGGAGTCGAGCTCTACAAGAACCTTCAGAAGGAAATCCAGGAGCAGTGCGCGGAGGGCGACGCCCAAGTCGTCAAGACCGGCTGCTTTGGATTCTGCGAGCAGGGTCCGGTCGTCAAAGTCCTGCCCGACGAGTCCTTCTACGTCGCCGTCAAGCCCGAGGACGCGAAGGAAATCGTCGCCGAGCACATCGTCGGGGGCCGGCCCGTCGCGCGCCTGCTCTATGACAAGTCGCAAAGCCACCGCAACACGCGGTTGCCGGACCTCCCCTTCTACCAAAAACAGCTCCGCATCGTCCTGCGCAACTGCGGTGTGATTGATCCGGAAAAAATCGAAGAATACATCGCGCGCGACGGCTACGCCGCGCTGGAAAAAGTGCTGACCGCGATGACCCCCGACCAGGTCATCGCGGAACTGAAGGCGTCCGGCCTGCGCGGCCGCGGCGGCGCCGGCTTCCCAACCTGGCGCAAATGGCTTTTCACCCAGCAGGTGGAATCCGACCGGAAATATGTCATTTGCAATGCGGACGAAGGCGATCCCGGCGCCTACATGGACCGCAGCACGGTCGAGGGCGACCCGCACTCGATCCTGGAGGCGATGGCGATCGCCGGGCGCACCGTGGGTGCCAGCCAGGGCATCATCTACATTCGCGCCGAGTACCCGCTGGCCATCCAGCGCCTCGAGCACGCAATCCGGCAGGCGCATGATTATGGCCTGCTCGGCCGCGACATCCTTGGAACCGGCTTCCACTTTGACATCGAGATCCGGCTCGGAGCTGGAGCGTTCGTCTGCGGCGAGGAGACCGCTCTGATCGCTTCGACCGAGGGCCGGCGCGGCATGCCGGTCCCGCGCCCCCCATTCCCGGCGGTCAAGGGCCTCTGGAACCATCCAACCGTCATCAACAACGTCGAGACCTACGCCAACATCCCGGTGATCATCCGGCGCGGCGGCGCGTGGTTTGCCCGCATCGGCACCCCCCAGTCCACCGGCACCAAGGTTTTCGCGCTCACCGGCAAGATCAACAACTCCGGCCTGATCGAGGTGCCGATGGGCATCACGCTGCGCGAGATCATCTTCGACATCGGCGGCGGCATCCGCGGCGGCCGGCAGTTCAAAGCCGTTCAGACCGGCGGACCGTCCGGCGGCGTGATTGCCGCCCAGTTCCTTGACACGCCGATTGACTATGAGCACCTGCAGGAACTCGGTTCGATCATGGGTTCCGGCGGCATGATCGTCATGGATGAGGACGACTGCATGGTGGACGTCGCCCGGTTCTACCAGGAATTCTGCGTGGACGAGTCCTGCGGCAAGTGCGCGCCCTGCCGTGTCGGCACGCGCACACTCTACAATATGCTGACCTCCATCAGCCAGGGCCGGGGCGCCGCGGACGATCTGCGCAAGATCCGCGAAATCGGCCATGCGATGCAGAAGGCCGCCCTCTGTGGCCTCGGCCAGAGCGCGCCGAATCCGGTCCTCTCGACACTCAAATACTTCGAGAACGAGTATAAGGCGCACCTCGCTGAAAAACGCTGCCCGGCCGGCAAGTGCCGCGACTTGGTGGCCTACTACATTCTGCCGAACAAGTGCATCGGCTGCACGGTCTGTGCGCGCCGCTGCCCGGTGAACGCGATCAGCGGCGAGCGCCAAAAGATTCACATGATTGATCTGAATCGCTGCATCAAGTGCGGCGAGTGCCTGAAGGCCTGCAAGTTCGGCGCGGTGTTCCGCCGATAAGCGCGCGGCCAACCCCTTGAGCGAAGGAATGACGATGCAAACGGTCAAACTCGAAATCAACCAAATCCCCGTGGAAGTCCCCGTCGGGACATCCATCGCCGCCGCCGCGCGCCAGGTGCAGGTCAAGATCCCAACACTGTGCTACCACCCGGACTTGCCGGCCTGGGCCGCCTGCGGCGTCTGCGTGGTCAAGGTCGCGGGTTCGCAAAAGATGCTGCGCGCCTGCGCGACGCCCGTCGAGCCGGGCATGAAAATCATCACGCACGACCCCGAGATCTACCAGGTCCGCAAGACGGTCATCGAGCTGATCCTCTCAACCCACCCGAACGATTGCCTGCAATGCCCGCGCAACCAGCATTGCGAGCTGCAGCGGCTCGCGGCCGAGTTTGGCATCCGTGAGGTCGAGTATGAGAAGCGTTTGCGCAACCTGCCGGAAGACGATTCAACCGGCTCAATCATCCTCAACCCGGAAAAGTGCATCCTTTGCGGCCGCTGCGCAATCGTCTGCCAGCAGATGCAAAATGTCTGGGCGCTGGAGTTCCTTGGCCGCGGCGAAACCACGCGCATCGCGCCGACCGCCGATGTGAACCTTAACGACAGCCCCTGCATCAAGTGCGGCCAGTGCTCCGCCCATTGCCCCGTCGGCGCTATTTACGAACATTCGGACGCCAAAAAGGTATACGCCGCGCTGGCCCAGCCGGACCTGCACTGCGTCGTCCAGATCGCCCCGGCCGTCCGCGTCGCGATCGGCGAGGCTTTCGGCTACCCGCCGGGCACGCTGCTGACCGGCAAAATGTACGCCGCGCTGCGCCGGCTGGGCTTCGAGGCGGTCTTCGATACGAATTTCGGCGCCGATCTGACCATCATGGAGGAAGCCCAGGAGTTCGTTGAACGATTCGTCCATGGCCAGGGCGCCATACCCCTGATCACCAGTTGCTGCCCCGCGTGGGTGGACTACATGGAAAAATACGCCGACGACTTCATCCCAAACTTCTCCTCCGCCAAGTCGCCGCACGAGATGGTCGGGACAATGGCCAAGACCTATTACGCGAAACAAAAGGGCCTGGATCCCGCCAAGATTTTCATGGTTTCGGTGATGCCCTGCACGGCCAAGAAATACGAGATCACCCGCGCCCAGGACATGTTTGCCAGCGGCTTCCAGGACGTGGACGTCTCGCTGACGACACGCGAGGTCAGCCGGATGATCCTCTCGGCCGGGATTGATTTCCGCAATCTGCCTGACGAGGAGGCCGACTCGGTCCTTGGCGCCTACACCGGCGCCGGCACGATCTTTGGCGCAACCGGCGGCGTGATGGAAGCAGCCCTGCGCACGGCCCATTTCCTGATCACCGGCCAGGAAATGGCCGACGTCCAATACCTGCCGGTTCGCGGCCTGGACGGCGTGAAGGAGGCCACCCTGAATATCGCCGGCCATGAGGTCCGGATCGCCGTCGCGCACTGGATGTCCAACATCGAGACCGTGCTCAACCGCATCCGCGAGAACCGGCAAAAGGGTGAGGCGCCGCGCTACCACTTTATCGAGGTCATGGCCTGCCGCGGCGGCTGCCTCGGCGGCGGCGGCCAGCCCTACGGAGCGACGGACGAGATCCGTCGCCAGCGCGCCGCCGGCATCTACCAGGATGACGAGCGCAGCCGGTTCCGCTGCTCGCATCAGAACCCGCAGGTGCAGAAACTTTACGCGGACTTCCTCGAACGTCCGCTCAGCCCCACCGCCCACAAGTACCTGCACACGAAGTATCACGCCCAGAAGGCGTACAAGCGCTGAATAGTGCTTGCACCCGATCCGCCGACACCGCAAGCTGTTGCCGCGCTTGTTAGTCAGCTTGGCGTGAATGACCGCGGCTATATGCATAAACCAATCCCGCGCGGCGAGAATTGGCAGCCTGGTTGGTGCTATTGCAGTTTATGGGGAAAGAATCCACAAGTCCTGGAGAACCAGGGGGTGCCGCGCGGATTCTGCGGCTTTTGCGTGGTCTGCGGCCAACCGGGTCACACGCTGCATTTTCCTGGGAGTTTGTCTTTCACCGGCGCGTGGTGCAAGTTCCACTATTACCGGACAATGATCCTGCATCCATTAGGCGCCATCGGCAGCATTCTCTGGTCGGCTATTGTCATCAGCGGTCTGATTGCATTGGGAATGATCGTAAGAAAATGAAGCTCCAGCGAACCCGATGATTGAATATGAACCCACCAGAAGCATCTGACTCCCCAACACCCATCACCCCCGCGCGCGCGCCGCTGTGGGCCGGGATTCTGGCATTCGCGCTGGATTCCGCTTTCTTTATAGCCCTTGTCATCATGTTTACGGCCTGGCTCGTTTCGCCGCTGCGCCTCCACGCGGGTCCGTTTCATCTTACCATCCATTGGGGCTGGAAACCGGTGGTCGCGCCGTGGCTGATCCTGATGGCGCGGCTGGGCTTGCGCTCAGCCGTGCGCGCGCAAAAGGGGCCTGCTCCGCGCGGGCTGCTCGGCCGGCCTTTTTTTCAGAAGGCCGTCATGGCGCTCCTTTCCGTGGTCTTTTTCCTGTTCGGGATCGAACAGGCGCTCAAATGGGCCGGCTACGAGGCGCTTGTGCCGCCGATCGTGATCCAGGACGACCGCGCGCAGGTTGTGGATAATAATCGGGCGCTGGTCCCGGACCCGACGCTGCGCTGGCGCTTCACTCCCGGCGCGATGTTCAAGGGCATGCGGATCAACAGCCTCGGCTTCCGCGAGCGCGAGGTACTGGCGGAAAAACCGGCCGGCTGGATCCGGGTCATCTGCATGGGCGATTCCTGTTCGGCGGACGGCGGCCCCGCCTATGCCGGGATCCTGAACCGCTTTCTGGAAGAACGCCCCCTGACGACCAACCGCTGGGAAGCGTTCAATATGGCTGTTTACGGGTACTCCTCCGTGCTCGGCTATGCGCTGTTCCGCCAGCGCGTTCCGCCTCTGGCGCCGGATGTCGTCACGCTCTACTTCGGCTGGAATGATCACTGGCGCAGCGGCTACATGCCCGACAGCCGGATCATCGCCATCCCCATGCGCCCCGCCCGCGCGCGGATCTATGAAATTCTGCGAAACAAGCGCTTCGGACAACTGTTGATTGACAAGCTTTCGACCGCGCGCAACCGCGCCATCCGCAAAGTGGACGGTCAATTGCCCAAGGATCTGGAAAACGAGTTGCGTGTCCCGCCGGATGAGTACCGGCAAACCCTTCGCGATTTCGTCCACGCTATCCGGCGCATTGGCGCCGTGCCGCTGCTGATCACCGCGCCGCGCGGCGACCAGGTCTGGGGCCAGATGGCGGCCACCCTCGCCCGCAATGTCAACTCGCTGGAGGAGGCCATCGCGCTGCACGAGCAATATGTGCAAATCACGCGCGAGGTCGCCGCGGAAACCGGCGCCCCGCTGCTGGATCTGCGGGCCATGCTGGACGGTTCCCGGGAAGCCGGTCTGTTCAACCGGGATGCCATTCACCTGACCAATCTCGGGCTGACCAACGTGGCGGAAAAAATATACGTCAAGCTTGGCGAGATCGTGGAGTCAGCGGAATGGCAAGCGGGCCGGCACCCCACCCCGCCCGCGCCGCTGAAGTAACAG
>CAZMXS010000064.1:0-25888 GCA_964570325.1 uncultured Verrucomicrobiota bacterium
ATCGGCGCCGCCCTCGCGCGCGCTCATCTGCATCAACAATTCACCCGGCGGGCACGCCTCCATCACCCAGCCGAACGGCGTGGTCTGCCGCACGATCACCCCGTTTTCATCCATCCATGAAAGCAGTTCCATCCCCTGCAGATTCAACGCGAAAACCGTGGTTGGGATGGCGTTGGTCCCCAGTTGCAGGACTTCGCGGCGCAGCGCTTTGACCAGTACATCGGACACCGTGAGCAGGGCCGGATCAAGCGTGCGCATGCGAATCTGCTGCCCCGGCTCGAGACGGCGCAGCGCCGTTTCCGACCACGGGAAGTAGATGATAACATCATCCGGGATTTCCATTTCGGTCCGCTGATCGAGGCTGCCTGTGTTGATCCGAATATCAAAAACACGACCGGCCCGGCGGCGGCCGGAAATAGACGCGCGATAAACCTCGGCCTGCATCGAGAAATCGAAGCGCTGCAGGCGATAAAAGGAATCCAACGTGGCAGTGGCGATGACAGCGACCGGCTGGTTTTGACCCAGCAGGTTGAGGTTCAGCGCCGTCCGGTTAAATATCAGGTACTGCTCGTTCAAGTTCCGGTCACTGGTATTGACGCGGGTGTGGCTGTAACCGACCGGCTGACCGTTGAACTGGATACTCATCCAAGAGTCCATGATTAAGGGGCCGTCGGCCATCAGGCTACGGTAACCGGCCACCGCTTGAGTGAAAAAATCGGGAAAGACCTCATAGCGGAGCAACCAGCCGGTCATAACCGCCCAGAAGAGAAGGATGCCGGCGCTGACCAGGCCTTTGCGGGTGATCATGGGGTTTGGCGCAACGCGCCGATGCGATAGAGCACGGGACACGAATTGGTCGCGGCCTCAACATAGGTGGCGATGCCTGGCGCAGCGGTTATGTTATTAGATACCGTGATGAAATCGAGCGCGCCGCCGCCCCAAGCGCGATCCACGCGGTACACAAACCCGCTCAAAGAGGACCAACTCACCGCGCAACGGACCGTGGCGGCGATCTCACAGGCGACTTGCGCCGCCAACGTCACCGGCGGTGTGGCCGCATTGAATCCGCCGGCCCCGCCGAAGTTGAAATCATCAAAGCCGGGCGGCTCGGCCGGCGGCGGCACAACCCAGAGATATGAATCTCCATAATAGTTTGTCGGCGCCTCCGGCACCCGGCGTTCGGCAAAGTCGGCGCTCGGCGCTGTCCAGGCGCGCACGAACAGCCGCCGCCCCGCAAGATTGGTCAGGTCCGACGTACTGTCGTATAAGAGTCCGCGCGCCCCGCCGCTGCCGCGGCCAAACCAGCTCGAGTCAATCACCACATCATCACCGGATGTGCCATCGCCCCAATTCACGGCCGGATTGTTGGTTTGATCCGCTCCGGCATAAATCAGTTGCGCATAGCAGGCCAAGGTGGAGTCGCTCACATGGCCGAAAAGGTAATTGGTCCCGCCGCTGGCATAGCGGATGCGATTAGTCGCGGCGTTAAACCACTGGACGGTATTGGTGCTGCTGCGCGCCAGCTCCGCCGCCAGCAGAGCGCTGAAGAACGCAATCGAAAAGAGGCGTTGCGGCGTATTCATAACGCGGTTCCTATGCTGACAATTACCATGTTTCGGGGTACTATAACAATCATCAAAGCGGAGGGATGCATCGTGAACATTCGCCCAGTGATTGGCCTGGCCCTGGTAATGGGCGTAACGCTGGTCGCCTGCAAGAAAAAGGAGCCGCCCACACCACCGCCGGCCCCGCCACCGCCGCTCGAGGAAATCAAGTGGGGCGAGCCCAAGGCATTCACGTTCACGGATACCAACCAAGTGATTTCGCGCGCGGAGATCAAGACCGAACCGAACAAGTTCGTCGAAGTGGATTTCAACGGTGACGGCAAGAGCGACCTGGTTGTGGCCGAGCGCATCCCGGACTCCACGCCGGTCGCCGAAGCCCGCCCGCAAGTGTCCGTTTTCATCCGGCGCTCCGACAATTCCTACTTCCTTGGCGGGAAGATCCTGGAAGAGATTCCGGGGCGGATCAAAGGCATGGCCTACCGCCAGGCATCCAAGAACAACCGGTTCGCCGACCTCGTGTTGATCTACGAACTCGCCAACGGCAAAACCGAAGTCGTCTCGTACAAGAACGACGGCACCAGCTTCAAGCGGATGGAGTGACGCACCGCGCCGGGGATCACTCAGTCGCGGTGCTTCTTGCGGTATTCCGGGCTATTGCGGACCGCTTCGCGCACATCGTCTTCCGACCAGCCTTCATCGAGTATTTTCTGGCGGAAGGTCTTCATCCCGCCGGGATCGGGATCGCGGCCTAGCAAATCGCGATAAGCGCGGCGAATAATCGCGTCCGGCGAGTCATCGGATGCCGGCGTCGAGCTGTGCCGAAGATCGCGTTTGATATCATCTTCAGTCCAGCCCTGATTTTCGACCAATGGCTTGTACTTGCGCATGTCCGATGAAGTGGGGTCGCGATCCAACGCATCGCGGAAAGCGCGCCGGACCACCATCTCGGCCTGCCGCAGGCTGTATTCGGGGCTTTGCTTGATTGCCTTGCGCACATCCTCTTTGCTCCAACCGTCGTTAAGGATATGGTCGCGGAATGTTTTCAAACCGTCCGGATCCGGGTCGCGGCCCAGCAAGTCATTGTAAGCATTGCGAACAATGGTGTTGGCTTCGGAGAGTGAAGCAGCCAGCGCAGATATTGGACCCAGAAGATAGCCGCAAAGCACGAGCCCCATAAGCGCCACCCCAGCCGTCCGACTCAATACTGTTTTCATGCAACCGTCTCCTTTATGAAACTGAGTCCGCGTCTTTCGGCTTGAATATAAGCCCGTTGCAATTGGCAGGCAAGGCGATTGCACAGCAAACGCGGCGTGGAATCTCGTTCCAGCCCATTTTCATTGAACCAAGCCGGGACCCGGCTACACTCGAACGCCAAGATGAGCATTCCCCTTTTGCCGCAACCGGCGCACATACGCTTGAAACGGGGCACTTTTCATCTGCCCGGCGCACTGCCGGTCTTTTTTGAACCACTGAGCCGGCTGCCGCATGAGCCGTTGCCGTCGTTGCTGACGGCCCTGCGTAACGCGGGCTGTCATCCGGTGCCGGATTGCATGGCGCATTATGGCGCGGGCAAAACCCGACATATACTGCTGGAGTGTCAAGACGCCGGCGACCGCGAAGACTACCGGATCGAAATCAACCCGGATCGGATCGAGGTATGGGGCGCCGGCCGCCCCGGTTTTTTCTATGCGATTCAAACGCTGATTCAGATTATCCGGGCGCGAGCGCCCGACTTGCCGCTTTTGGATATCGTGGATCGGCCCGTTTTCCGCCACCGGGGCTACTATTATGATATCAGCCGGGGCAAAGTTCCGAAAATGGAAACGCTCAAGTTGCTGGTTGACCGTCTGGCCGCGTTGAAGATCAATCAACTCCAGTTGTATTTTGAGCACGTATTTGATTTCCGGTTTGACCCGGCCATCGGACATGGGTGCGACCCGATAACGGCGGATGAAATCCGGGAACTGGACCATTATTGCCGCGAACGCTGTATTGAACTGGTCCCCAGCCTGACGTGTTTCGGCCACATGGGCCGAGTGTTGAGCTTGCCGGCCTACCGGCGGCTGGCGGAACTGGAATGGCCGGCGCGCGACTGGGCACGAGCCACCTGGCAGCAACGCCTGCGGGGCGCCACCTTGAACCCATCCCTCGTCGCCAGCCGCCGCTTGCTGCGCCGCATGACGAATGAATTCCTGCCGCTTTTCTCTTCGCATCATTTCAACATGTGCGGGGATGAAACCTATGACTTGGGTCGCGGTCGGCGTCACGGCCGATGGGCGCGGATGAATACCGCCGAACTCTATCTCGAGCATTTGAAGTTCGTGCGCGGCCTGGCGGAACGACACGGAAAACGCCTGATGTTCTGGGGCGACGTGATGCTCCATCATCCTCAAGCCATCGCCGGCATCCCACGCGATTGTATCGCGCTCGATTGGGGGTATCATCCTGAAACCGATTTCAAGAAAACCCGCCTCTTTCTACGCGCGGGATTGGAGGCTTACGTTTGCCCATCGGTGCGCGGCTATAAAGTGGTTTTCAATGAAGTGGAGGAAGCGCGCGCCAATATCGCCGGTTATGCGCGTACGGGCGCCCGGTTGGGCGCCTTGGGCTTGCTCAACACCGACTGGGGCGACATGGGCCATTTCAATATGCCGGCCTGCTCCCTGCATGGCATGGCTTTGGGGGCCGCGTTGGCTTGGAATCCGGCGGCCGACAGCCGGCGCAGTTTTGATCGCGCCTTTGCGGCGCAGGTTTTTGGTGATTTCAGCGGGACAGTGGCAAAGTTCTTCCGACACGCGGGGGCAACCGGCTTGGCTGACTGGCCGCTGCCGGCAGCGGGTTTGCGCGAATATGAACTTACTCCCATGCGTGTGCGCGCGGCCCGGCGCCTGGCCGATCAACCGGCGGCTTGGGCCAAAGAGTGCCGGTCATGGCCGCCACGCGCACTGGTTGGGACGGATGACCTGCTCCAGTTGGCTATTGCCTGCCGGGCCATTCAAATCAACATCCAATGGGTCCGGCTGGAAGCGAGGCGACTGGCCGCGGGCCGTATCACGGCGCAAATGCGCCGCGCCGCCGATCAATTGATTGCCTCCTTGCATAATTTAGACGAAGAGTTTTCCAATCATTGGAAAAAAATGAATCGGCCATCCGGCCTGATGGAAATCCGCCGGCGCGTTTTTCGCAAAGCCGCAATGAAACTGCAACGCCACTACCACTAAAATCACAACCCGCGAAGAAACAGACGATTATGGAACGTAAATACCTGCTGATTGGCGCGGTTGTCCTGTTAATCTGCCTTGTGGGCGGGTGCTATCTGTACAACACACCGGAGCGGCGGATCAGCCGCCGCGTGGAAAAACTGGCCCGTCTGCTGGAGAAAAAGCCAAACGAGAAATCGCTCGACTCCCTGTTGACCGCAAAGAGCGCGGCGGATTTTTTTGCCGCCGAGCCAGTGATCGCGCTCGCCAATCCGTTTCCCCGCCCCAGCGACCGACGCGAACTGGCCGCGCAGATTCACCAGATCCGCAACGCCGCGACAGCCGTAACCATTGAAATCCTCGACCAGAAAATCCAAGTTGGTTCCGATGGCCAAACCGCCACCATGACAATCAAAGCCGAAGCGGTTTTTCAGAATGGTGAGGAAGTGTACCGCGATCTGCGGGACTTGAATGTCAGATGGGAAAAAACCGACGGCGAATGGTTGATTAAATCCGTCACCGGGGAGGATACCCTCGATCAGCCGGCCGGATCATAGCTTCAGCAGGGCCGTTGCAAAGGTCAAATCGTCTGCTGAACGGATCTTGAAGCCAAGCCCCTTGCTTTCAACCAGATGGATGGCCTCCTTGGCGTTTTCCAAGGCAACGGTCTCATCCTCGATCACCGTCTTTTTCTTGGAAGCCTGTTCGTAAATCTTGACCAAAATGTCTTTTGCGATGACATAGGGCGTATGGACCGTCCAGTATTTCCCGGCTTCGAGCGACTGCGACACCAGCATTCCCTTGCCGATTTCCTTGACGGCATCGAGAATTTCCGTGGCCAGAATACCGGTGCCGTTCTTCTTTGCGCATTTCACGGCATCGGAAATCTGGGCCGAAGTCACAAACGGTCGGCCCGCCTCATGCACACACACCAGCGTGACCTCCTCTTCAAGCGCCTTGATCCCGCTCTGGACGCTGCCGTGCCGGGTCGCGGAACCAGCCACCACCTGCCGAATTTTGTTGAACCCAAACATCTGCCCCATGCCGATAACATTATCCACGCGCTCCTTGTCCGTGACTACCACAATGCCCTCAATGTCCGGACAATGATCCAACACTTGCAGCGAATAACTTAAAACCGGCTTCCCGTTGAGATTGAGAAACGGAATGCTGACTTCCGGAGTTAACTGCTCACTTTTTCCGCAGGCAATAACCAATGCCCATGTGACATGCACCATAATGACGCTCCTTTGCGGCGAGAACAATCATATCACAGCATCGGATAAGAGTTTGCGGAAAAAAAAGATAAGCGTCAAGAGTTTTGTCAAATATCATCAAACCATCAAAATGTTGACAAAACCATTACATTATATAAGACAAGATGTCAAGTTATTTCCCTGAATACGCGGGGTTAATAGCTTTTATTCTACTCATAATCAAATCACTTATTAACTCATAAGAAGTACGGTCATTTCCCTGGGCAGAAAGCTCATTTACCTGAATTGGTTTACCGTAATACACTGTTATTGTTGCCGGCCTGATAAAGAATTTTCTACGTGGTAAAGCCTTGAATGTACCGTCAATATAAACCGGCACCACAGGGACTCCGGCCTTGGCGGCGAGAAAGCCGATCCCGCCTTTGACCGGCTGGATCTGTCCATCATGGGAACGCGTCCCCTCGGGGAAGATGACGATGACGCGCCCCTGCTTGAGAAGATGGAGGCATTTGCGCAGTACGCCGGCATCCCCCTTGTCGCGGTCCACCGGAATACATCCCATGCCGGTGAAATACCAGTTACTTAAACGGAAACGGAAAAGGCTGTCGCGGGCCATGAAATTGATGAACCGGTGCATTGTAGTGCAGCCAATAGCGGGCGGATCAAGATAGCTGACATGGTTGGACGCGATAATACAACCGCCGGTGGCGGGCACATTTTCCACCTCGCGCGCGTTCAGGCGGCACCAGAGGCGCAATCCGAACCGGACCAGCCCGCGGCTCAACCGGTAAACAACAGGATTAAATCCCGCCACGCTCATAAACCGGGGATCGCCGCGCGGATTTCGCGGACAATCAGCGCAACCACCTGCTCGATGCTCATCGCCGTGCTGTTTATCACCCGCGCGCCCAACGGGATTTGCAGCGGCGCCACCTTGCGCGTGGTGTCCTTGGCGTCCCGCCGCTTCAGCGAGTCAAGCACCTTGCCAACATCCCCCTCTCCCTCCATCCGCAGCAGTTCCTGCTGACGCCGGCGGGCGCGCTCCTCGGGATCGGCGTCGAGATAATACTTGAACGGTGTCATGGGGAAAACCACGGACCCAATATCGCGACCTTCCATGACGATATTGCCAAAACGCGTCAAACTCCGAAGGTGATTGACCATAAAGGTTCGCACCTCCGGGATAGCCGCGATATCACTGACGTTTTCGCGCACCGGCTCGGACCGCAGTTGGGGCGCCGGATCCTCGCCATCCACCAGGAATCCGACAATCATGTTCTCCGCGAAAAACTCAATTTGCATGCGGTTCATCAATTCGACGACCGCCGGGCCGTTCTTCACATCCACACCCTCGCGAATCGCTTTCCACGTCATTCCGCGATATAGCGCGCCGGAATCCACGTACGTGAATTTCAACGCAATGGCCACCAGTTTGGACACTGTGGATTTGCCCGACGCCGAGGGTCCATCAATGGCCACAATATGTTGATGTTCATTCGACATGGCCACCCAAGCTCCTGAAGTGCTCCCAGAATCCGGGATATGAGGTTTCAATGCAGGCGATATTATTGACACAAACCGGCTCGGCGGCAAACGCGCCAAGGACAGCCATCGCCATGGCGATCCGGTGGTCGCCAAAACTCCGCACATTGCCGGCGCCCTTCAACCGCGCGGGACCGCGAACAGCCAGGCCATCCGCCAATTCGCGGGCGTCCACGCCCAACAGTTGGAGATTGCCCACCATCGTCGCAATGCGGTCCGATTCCTTTACGCGCAATTCGGCGGCGTTGCGAATAATGGTCTCGCCCTCCGCTCGGGCCGCCAACGCGGCGATGATTGGAATTTCATCAATCAGATTGGGTATTTCCGCCCCGCCGATTTCCGTGGCCTGGAGCCCGCCGCCGCTAACGGTGACGTCCCCCACCGGTTCGGATCCGGGCGGCGTCGCGGCGGCGCGCACCGTGATCCGCGCGCCCATGCGCCGCAGGACATCCAGCAGCGCAGTCCGGCGCGGGTTCAGCCCGACTTGGCGCACCGTGATCGTGACCTCCGGCCCGCTCATTGCCCCGGCAGCCAGCCAGAACGCAGCCGAGGAGAAATCGCCTGGAATATCGAACTCGCGCGCGGTCAGCGCCGGGCCGGCCGCGCCATAGCCATCCAGTTCGATCCGCGGGCCGTCCACCCGCAATCGGATGCCCAGCGCGGTGAACAACCGCTCGGTGTGGTCGCGCGTAGGCGCCGGCTCAATCACCGTCGTCCGGCCGGTCGCAAACAAGCCGGCGAGCAGCGCACAGGATTTCACCTGGGCCGAGGCGACCGGCAAGGGATACTCGATGCCCTTCAGGTTGCCCCCGCGCACCCGGATCGGCGCGCAACCGTTGGGGCCCAGCAGCTCAATCCGCGCACCCATGCGTTCGAGCGGTTCCTTGATGCGTTTCATCGGCCGCGAACGCAACGATTCATCGCCGGTCATCTCGACGGTAATCGGCCATCCCGCCGCCAACCCGGCCAGCAATCGCATGCCGGTGCCCGAATTGCCCAAATCCAAGGCGCTGGCCGGCTCGATAACCTTGCCGCCAGTCCCATGCACCGTCAGCTCACCGGATTCGGCGAACACGGTGCGCGCACCCAGCGCCTCCATCGCATGCAGCGTATTGAGACAGTCCTCGCACGTCAGAAAATTGCGCACACGCGAGGCGCCGGCGGCCAAGGCTGAAAGCATGGCCACGCGATGGGAAATGCTTTTATCGCCCGGCGGGCGAACCTCTCCGCCCCGCAAGGGTCCGGGTTGGATCAACATGGACGGCCGGGACGGCGCTCTAGTTTTCATGGCGATTCCCATTGATTGAATTATGCGGCGCCAGCGCCTTGCGCATCGCGCGGCTTTTTTCCAAAAAGGCGCGGATCTGCTCATAGCTTTCCGCCTGCAGCGCGTCCGCCACAGATTGGAGCGCATCCGCGAAGGCTTGCAATTCATTAACGATGGCGGAGCGGTTGCTGCGAAGAATGTCATGCCAGACATCGGGCGATCCCTCAGCAATCCGGGTCGTGTCCCGAAAGCCGGGACCACAGAAGGACGCCAGTTGAGCCAGATCGCCGTCGCGGCCCACGGTGCGCGCCAGGATCGCGGCCACGATATGGGGCAGATGGCTCGTGCGGGCCATGATCCGGTCATGCTCAAACGGACTCATGATCAGCGGGGAAGCGCCCAAGCTCCGCCAAAATTGGTCAACCCTATCCACGGCAGAGGGTGGTTCGCCGCCAGTCGGGGTAACCACCACCGTCGCGCCAGTATACAGATCGCCCCGCGCCGCCTCCAGGCCCTGCTGCTCGGAGCCGGCAATCGGATGACTGCCGACGAACGCCACCGAGCGCCCCGCCAGTTCCGCCTGGGCCCCGGCGACAATGCCGACCTTGGTGCTGCCGACATCGGTCAGCACCGCGTCCCGCTTCAAGCCGGCCCGGCAATCCCTGATCCGGTCCACGACCGACAGCACGGGTACGCAAAACACCACGAAATCGGCATCGCGCACCGCTGCGGCCGGATCGTCGGAAACCTCATCCACAACGCCACGGCGCAACGCCTGGGCGCGCGTGTCCGGCCGGCGCGCGAACCCGCGCACCCGGCCGGGACAGCCGGACGCCTTGAGCGCGAGCCCGATTGAAGCGCCCATCAAGCCCAGCCCGATTATGGCGACATTGTTCATCTTATCCCGGATGCCCGACGCCATCAGCCCGCCCGACGGCCATCGCAATCCGTTCGACATCCTGCATCATTTTCCGGAACTTGCCCGGATTCAAGGTCTGCGGCCCGTCCGAGAACGCCTCCTCCGGCTTGGGGTGCACCTCAACCATCAGGCCGTCCGCGCCGGCGGCGACTGCCGCGCGCGCCATCGGGGTCACCAGATCCCAGTGCCCCACCCCATGACTGGGGTCCACAATGACCGGCAGGTGGCTTTCCCGTTGAATCACCGGCACCGCGCTGATGTCGAGCGTGTTGCGGGTAAATTTCTCAAACGTGCGGATGCCGCGCTCGCAGAGGATAACGCGCGGATTGCCTTCGCTGAGCACATACTCCGCGCTCATCAGCAACTCCTCAATCGTGTTGGATAGCCCGCGCTTGATCAGCACCGGCTTGTCGCACTGGCCCACCACGCGCAGGAGATTGAAATTCTGCATATTGCGCGCGCCAATCTGCAGAATGTCGGCCACCTCGGCAACCATTTCGACATCGCGCGTGTCCATGACCTCCGTGATCACGGGCAGCCCGGTCACGATGCGCTGCTCCGCCAGGTATTTCAAGCCCTCAACCCCCAGCCCTTGGAAGGCATAGGGCGATGTGCGCGGCTTGAAAGCGCCGGCTCGCAACACCCGCGCGCCCGCTTCTTTCACGAACGCGGCCAGCGCCAGCAACATCTCGCGGTTTTCCACTGAGCAGGGTCCGGCCATAACCACTACTTCCCGGCCGCCGATGACCACCGGAGCGTCGCCCGGTCGAACCGGCGGAATCGTGATTTGTGTCCGGCCGGCGTGAAATTCGGCGCTGGCCTGCTTGTAGGGCTTCAGAATCGGCATGACCGACTCCACGCCGGGCAGCGCCTCGATCGGCCGGTTGCGGATGACCGATTCTTCGCCAATAACGCCGATGATGCTGCGCTCCGCGCCGCGGCTCAGACTAGGGGTCAGCCCCAGCTCGCGAATAGTCTGCTCGATATGCCCGATCTGCGGTTCCGTCACATCCGGCTTAAGCACGATGATCATGATGCGTTCCCTTCTGCTCCTGGTGGTGACGATGTTCCTCCAGAGCGTGTTTCAACACCTGGATGAAATGCTCGTTTTCCCGGCGCGTGCCCACCGTCACGCGCACATATTCCGGCAGGCCATAACCGTCCATCGGCCGGACAATGGCCTTTTCCCGTTGCAGGGACGCGAAAATATCCCGGCCGCGACCCACCTTGACAAGGATAAAGTTCGTCACCGACGGCACGTAATGCAAGCCCAGCGCGTCGAACTCCCGGCCGAGATACGCCAAGCCCTCCTGGATCATGCGGCGGGTATGCTCCACATGCTCGGCATCGCCCAGCGCCGCCTCGGCGGCAAACAGGCCCATCGCGTTCACATTAAACGGCTGGCGCACCCGGTGGAGCAGCTCGACGCCCTCGCGGGGCGCAACCGCATAGCCGACACGCAAGCCGGCCAGCCCGTAAGTCTTGGAAAACGTCCGCAGGACAAAAACCTTGCGACCCTCGCGCACATATCGGAGGCAATCCGGCTGCCGTTCCGGCGGCAGCAACTCAATATAGGCCTCGTCCATCCCGACGATAACGTGCTCGGGCACCTGCTGCATGAAACGGTCAATCGCCGCCGCGTCCACCATCGTTCCGGTCGGGTTGTTCGGATTGCTGATGAAGACAATCCGGGTTTCCGGCGTGATGGCCGCGAGCATGGCGTCAAGGTCATGAGTATAATGCCGCATGGGGACCATGATGGTATCGGCCAGAAAACTGGTCGCCACCAGTTTGTAGATGATAAAAGCCCGGTCGGCCATGACGATGTTCGTGCCCTGGCGCAGAAACACATGCCCCAGCAGCTCGATCAATTCATTGCTGCCGGCGCCAACGATGATTTCATCCATATGCACATGCAGATGGTGGGCCAGCAACTTGCGCAGATAGAACGCGCCGCCGTCGGGATACAGATGCATTTTCGGGGCGTGCTTGATCATCGCCTGAATCGCCTTGGGCGAAGGCCCGAGGGCGTTTTCGTTTGAGGCCAGCTTGACGATGGCCTCAACGTCCGCGATGCCCAATTCGCGCGCGACTTCCTCAATTGGCCGGCCCGGCTCATACACGCCCAGCCCCGCCACCCATGGATTGGCCAACTCCTTCAATGTGCTCATATGCTCACCTCATTCGCACCAACTGATATCCACTAACCTGGCACGCGGCGCCGGTCGCATGCCGCGCGGAAGGGGAACCCCACGCCACAAAAACACCCAGCCATCGCGGCGTTTCCGCGTCATATCCGTCTTTTGATTGGCGCACGTTTCAGATTCCTCCCCCAGCGTTCCGCCTCCACCATGCGCTACGATTCCGTCCCGTCGGCCTTGGGATATGACCCTAAAACGGTCAGCAGCGTGCAGTGTTCCGCCAGTTCCGCCAGCGCCTTTTTCACCGGCCGATCGTCGGCGTGCCCCTCGAAATCAACAAAGAAATAATACTCCCAGGCCTTGGTCTTGCTCGGGCGCGATTCGATCTTGGTCATGTTCAGATGGTATTTCTTGAAGGCCGACAGCGCGTCGTATAGCGAGCCGGCGCGGTGTTTGAGACCGAAGAACACCGAGGTCTTGTCGCTGCCGGTGGAGGGACCGCACGCGGGGCCGATGACCAGAAAGCGGGTCATATTCCCGCCGTGATCCTGCACGTCTTCGTCCAGGATGCGCAGCCCATAAAGTTCCGCCGCCAGCGCGCTGGCCAGCGCTCCGCTATCGCGCTCGGTCCGGGCCATCTCCGCCGCGCGAGCCGTGCTGGAAACCGGAATCAGATCCACGCCGGGCATGCGCTCATGGAGCCAGCGACGGCATTGTCCGAACACCTCGGACTTGCTGTATATCCGGCGGATACGCGCGCGCGGGCCGGCGGCCATCAGATGCAGGCAGATGCGTAAATAGATTTCCGCGCAGATTTTCAGCGGCGTGTCGGTGAAGCGGTCAAGCGTGTAAGTCACCGCGCCTTCGGTTGTATTCTCAATCGGCACCACACCATAGTCGGCGGTGCGCTTTTGAACGGCGTCGAAAACGGCGCCGATCGTCTCACATTCCGCGTAGTCCACACTTCCGCCGAAGCGCAGGCGGGCCGCCTGGTGGGTGAAGGTCGCCGCCGGGCCCAGAAATGCGATCCGCGTTTTCCGCTCCAGCGCCAACGAAGCCGACATGATTTCACGGTAAATCGCCTGGATGGATTCCTCCGCCAGCGGCCCCCGATTGAGCGCCGCAATCCGCCGGCGCACTTCGCGTTCGCGACCCGGCGCGTAGCCGCCGGCGCCGGCGCGCTGCTTGGCATGCCAGATCTGCAGCGCCGCGCGCGCGCGCGCATTCAACAGCCGGACCAATCGCGCATCCAGGGCATCTATCCGCCCGCGCAGGGCCGTCAGGCCGGCCGAAGCGCGCGGCTCACTTTTTGCGGGCTTTCCCGCGCGGCTCTTCCGCTTCATCATCCTCGTCGTCCTCTTCTTCGTCGTCTTCGTCCTCATCCTCATCGTCGGCGTACTCTTCTCCGTCTTCGTCCTCTTCTTCGCACTCTTCTTCGTCATCCTCATCCGCGTCGCCCGTTTCCGCGTTTGATTCGTCAGTCGTAACGCCATCTTCGGCCTGCAATTCGTCAGGCTCCTCTCCGACATCATCCAGCTCGGGCGCATCCGCCGCGGTTCCGTTCTCCACTTCGCCTTCGCCCTGCTCCGCCTGTTCTCGTTCGCGACGGTCCTCCTCGGCGAAGTATTCCTCGCGCGCCTTCTGCTCCTCCTCCGAGGCCTTCTCCTTTTCCGCCGCGGCAGCGGGCGCCGGCTCCGGCTGGCGTCGAATTTGTTCCTGTTCCAGCCGCCGGAGCTCTTCAGTGCCCGGCAGATCATCAAGGCGCTTCAGCCCAAAATGCTCCAGGAATTTCTGGCTGGTGCCGAACAGCCAGGGGCGGCCCGGCAGTTCGCTGCGGCCGACAATCCGAATCAACTGCATTTCCATCAAATTGCGGATGATCTGGTCCACGGCCACGCCACGCACCGCTTCGATCTCGGCGCGCGTGCAGGGCTGGCGATAGGCAATGATGGCCAGCGTTTCGAGCGCCGGCCGGCTCAGCCGGTTCGGACGACCCTTCTGCAGAAGCTGGCGCAGCCAGGGGCCGCACTTGGCCTCGTTTTCCAAGCGATATCCATTGGCTACTTCGGCCAGCCGCACGCCAATTTTCGCACGTTCCAGTTCCTGATTGAGCAGTTCAAGGGCCGCGCGCAGATCAGCCTCCGTAACCTTTGCGTAATCCTTGAACATGCCGCCGCGGATTTCACCCACCTGCTGGAATACCTTCCGCATCTCGGCCACGGTCAACGGCAGCTTGTTGACGAACAACATCGCGCCGATGATCTGCTTCAGCTCAGGCAAGACTTCAATTTCGCTCATACACAAATCATGCTCCAATTAAGGCCAGCCGCAACAATGCATAACGGCGGCGCGCCGGCGCGCTGCGCGGCGGATGCGTCACTCCGATTTCAGCCTTCCTCCACACGGACTATCTGGATTTCACCAAAAGTTTCATCCTGCGCCGCCCGCACCTGCTTGAGCCGGATCAGTTCCAACAGGGCCAGGAAAGTGCAGATGATCTCATGCCGCGCGGCCATCCCGCGAAACAGGGCGGAAAACGGGATCGTGGCGCGTTCCTTGATCAGTCCCAGGATCGCCTCGATCTTCTCCGCCACGGTGAAGCGCTCGGCGAAAATCTCCTTCAACTCCTCTTTCTGGACATTCTTCAGCGCCTCGTTGAAGGCCGCGATCAGGTCAAAGAGGCTGACATCGTGAAGCGCAACGTCGCTTTCCGGGCCGAGCACCACGGTCTCCCCGTCGCGCCCGAACACATCCTCGCGCCGCGACTCCAACGCCTCCAGATGCAGCGCCGCGTCCTTGAACTTCTTGTATTCAACCAACTGGCGCACCAAGTCCCAGCGCGGATCCTCCTCCTCTTCCTCCAGTTCCGGCCGCTCCTCCACCGGCAGCAACATCCGGCTCTTGATCATCATCAGCGTCGCGGCCATGACAATGAAATCGCCCGCGATGTTGAGATCCAGCATACGCATCAAATCCAGATACTGCACATACTGGTTCGTGATCCGCTCAATCGGAATATCGTAGATATCCACCTCCTCCTTTTTGATCAGGTACAGGAGCAGGTCGAGCGGCCCCTCGAAGACTTCGAGCTGGACCTTGTATTCCTCGGGCGCGGCCATGCGTCACTCCAGGCCCACGGCGCGGCGGGCGGCCCGCAAGGTTCGCTCCGCTTCGGCGCGCGCGCGCTCGGCGCCCCGCCGCAGCACTTCGTCCACATAGCCCGGATCGCGCGCCAGTTCCTCATATCGGCGGCGCAGCGGCGAGAAATGGGCTTCGTACAGATCAAAGAGCTCCTTCTTCACCTGGCCATAGCCGAGGCCGCCCTGCCGATACCGGGCTTCCATCTCCCGACGCTGGTCATCGGTGGCGAACAGCCGGTACAAGGCATAAACATGGCACTGTTCAGGATCTTTTGGATCGGCGACCGTTTTGCTGTCCGTCACAATCCGCATGATCCGCGCCCGGATGTCCTTGAGATTGCCGAACAATTCGATGGTATTGTCGTAAGATTTGGACATTTTCTGCCCGTCAATCCCCGGCACGACCGCCACCTCCTCGCGGATGGACGGTTCCGGCACGGTAAAGACCTCGCCGTATTGATTGTTGAACTTGATGGCAATGTCGCGCGTAACCTCCACGTGCTGCTTCTGGTCGCGACCAACAGGCACCAGGTTCGCCTGCATGATCAGGATGTCCGCCGCCATCAGCACGGGATAGGCAAACAAGCCGTGGTTGGCGGCGATACCCTTGGCCGTTTTATCTTTGTAGGAATGGCAGCGCTCCAGCAATCCCATCGGCGTGACGTTCGATAACAGCCAGGTCAGTTCATTGACGCCCGACACGTCGCTCTGGCGGTAGAAAACGGTCTGCTCCGTGTCCAAGCCGCAAGCGAGATATCCCAACGCCACTTCGCGAATCGAATCCCGCAAGACTTGGGGGTCGGTAACGCTGGTCAACGCATGGTAATCCGCGATGAACAGAAAGGCCTGGCCCTGCCGCTGCAGTTCCAGAGCCGGTTTCATCATGCCGAAATAATTGCCCAAGTGCAATTTGCCCGAGGGCTGGATGCCCGAAAGTACACGCATATCAATTCCCCCGCGGCCGGCTGCGGCCGCCGTTTCTTATGTAAACTGGGTTAGGCTATCGGATGCGGCGGCGGCATCAATCAAAAAAAGCGCCGCGTTTGACTTGTCTCCCGGATTGCCGCATCATCGGTGATACGAACCGGGCTGTGGTATCTGCGGCGTACGCCCCGGACATTGGAAGCGCAATTCAAAGCGCTGGTTGAAAACATCGAAAAACCGTAACGTGCGTGCAGCTTAAAAAAGGAGACGCCATTCAATCATGAAAAAGTCGTTACCGATCCATCTGGCCGCGCTGCTGCTGGGTATCTCCGCGCACGCCGAAACCCGGACGGCGGCGCCAACCGGCGTGTACACCCAGATTGACACCCGCGCCGAAATTCAACTCATTGGCAACCTGCAATCGGGCGGCGGCAACCAGAAAAAAGAGGCCGCCCGAGAAATCATGGCGCACCCGGGCAAATACTGTCCGGCTGTTTTCTTCTCGCTGGCGGCATATCTCTTTTACGATGGCCGGACCAACGATGCCATTTTCTGGATGTACGCCGGCCGAATCAGAACCCGGTTCGATATCCGCCGCTGTACGGATGAAACCGTCGCCGACGCCTTGGAAGTCCTGAATCAACAACTGCCGGAACTCCTGCGTCTGGCCCAGTTTGAAGACCTGAAAAACGCGCGAAGAATCATGGAGGACGCCCTTGCATGGGACCGCGAAACGCCGTACGACTACGATCCGCGCTGGATCGCGCTGCACGGCCTGGGCGCCTTCCGTCCCGCCGCTGACCAACCCTCCGCCGAACCGCTCACAATCCCGGAGAAGAAATGGGCGGCGCTCGCGGAAAAAAACCGGAAGGAATACCTGGCCGATTTCAAGGCCGACATGGATCGCATCACGCCGAAGCAGTTGGCGGAGATCAAGGCCAAGATCGCAGAATTGCAGGCAGCCCGCAGATAAGCCCAAAGCGGATTGGGATTCCTCTTCATGCTCCGTGAGAGGATAACTCGGAACGACCATGCTATTCGGGTAACAACATGGCCGCCCGTCTGGGCAATCCTTCTTTTTAGAGCTGACTCGACCGCAAGGCTTGGATTACAGTTCCAGCGTGGACAGCGAAGTGAATTGATATTTTCAGGAGACGTAAAATGGTCTTCACCATCCTGACCGCCTTGGCATTGCTGGGCGCGTTGATTCATATCGCGGCCGGCCGGCCGCCCCGCGATGCGCGCCGAGTATCCGAATTGCTTCTTGTTTATGTACTCGTGTTTTGTCAAGGCGGCGGTGGAATTTATGCGTTTATCGGGCACACCTTCTTTGCCGACCAAGTCGCGCGCGGCATCGGCTGGCCGACCGGCAGCCCGTTTCAGTTTGAGATCGCAGTGTCCAACCTTAGCTTCGCCGTGCTTGGCCTCATGTCCAGCCGCCTGCGCGGCCTGTTCCCTGTGGCCGCCGGCATCGGGTACATAATCTTCCTCTTCGGCGCCGCCTATGGCCATTTGCGGGAGATTCGCTTGCACGGCAATTACTCGCCGCTGAACTCCGGTGTTTTCCTTTACGTGCAGGACATACTGGTGCCAGCGGTCATCCTCGTGCTAATCGCCGCATATCTGATCACCCGCCGGAGCCCCTCATCGGAACCGACCCGCCCATTGTAAGAATACCCGACGCGAATACCCGACGCTTATCGTCGCTAATATACTGCCAATCAGCATATTACGCAGTTTAGAGGCCGAATTTATTCGCTTACAACCGCTTTTTGCCGTCGAAAAACGAGTCTTAAGCTGTATTTCGGCTTCAGGTGTTTGAATTTCAGCAAGTGGCGGGAGGCTTTATTGATCTGCGTCGCGACAAGATAAACGAAAAACGATCAATGGGCCCCAAGGAGACGGAAGCCGGGCTTCAGCCCGCCAATGCGGACTGCCGAGAAGATAGGTATTGAATCCCCGAATAACCTCATAGGCAAGCGGATCATCAGGGGGGTGATATAAGTCGCGAAGGTCGGCATGACCAACGGCCACCGCATTAGTCATATTTTCCAATCGGCGCATTTCGGCTTGGACGATTTGTGCCGGCGTCAAATGCGGGTATTTGGAGCGGAAGTAGGCGTCGTGAAAAGTAATGAAAACCGCCGGCGGCCCCACCCGAACTCCGAGATCAAAGAAGGCCTGGTTGGCGAGAGGCGCCCCGGTCTCATTGAAGAATGTCGCATAGGGCGCCACCGGCCGTCCTGGAGGCGCAATCCGACGAGCCAAATCCAGCAGCAGTGTGCGGTAGCTGCGACCTTGTTCGGCCATGCGAGCAGCCACCCGTTGACACCGGTATTGCTGAAGTGCCGCCCCGCTCAGAATACCCAGCGCCAAAATGAGCACTAATCCAACCCGCGGAACAGAACAGTTTCCTTCCGGATATGAAGCCAGCAAAAAAACTACCAGCAGCGGCGGCCAGAGCGCAAAGAAACCATAGTAGTAGCCCAACGCGGCGATGACACAGAGAGGGAGCCCGACAACAAGCCAGAACGCCTGAATGAAATCGGAGGAACGAAGCCCCCGCCGACCCGCGCTTACCCATGCAACCCAATAGGCCGGCAGCAGAACAATCGGAATGAAACTAACGCCATAATCAGTTCCTGGAAAATAATCGTGGGGAGGTTGTGCCAGCCGGCGCGAGACACCGCTCAGCAGAAAGCGCGCGACTTCGCCCGCTGTGCCATAAGAGTAGCCGCGACCCAAATAGTAAGCGGCAAGTTCCCGCCCCTGAATGAACAACACAACCCCGGCCAGCAATCCGGCCGGCATCACGAACCATGCCGCCCGCGCCGCGGCCAGGCGGAACCCCAAACGCGCCTGAACCTGATAAAACGCCCATCCGAACAGAGGCAAAAAAACCATCGCGGCATACATGGCGGCCGCTGTTCGCTGCATGGCAAGCAGCCCCAGGAGCAGCCCCGAACAAAACGCCCAACACCGCGCTTGCAAGTTTGCGGCCAGCAACCAGGCTATGCTGGCTGATCCCAGCAGCCAAGCGGCAAGATTGTCTTTCCAATAATCGGCAATCCCCCAGTACGGGCTGTAAATCAGCGGATAAACAAACAGCGTCGCGGGCGCCAGCAGCGCCAACAGCCAGGAGCCGGTCCGACGGCGGCCATACTCAATCGCCAAGGCCGTGAAGAACACCATCAAAGGGAGCAAGACCGCCAGATGACCATAACACTGGAGCAACGTCGAAGGCGCCAGCGCAACTCGCAACAGGATGTCCAACCCATCCTTGCTTGCCAAGGCATGCCCCACCGCCGCGCGCCAACCTTCGGCGCGGAACATGTCATGCGCCTCGAACGCCTGCACCCGATACGCGGCGGAATCATAGTGATAAGGCGCGGTCAGATAATAAAAACGGGACTGGGCGATGGCCGCGAAGCCCGCCAGAGCGACCAGACCGGAAGCCGCGACCAGGCGCCCCATCATCCAGCGACCGTTCATGGGGTCGCGATTGTCCCTGCGGTGACGCCGGTGGGCCAGTTCCCTTGCAACCCGAGCAGGATTTTTTGACCGGCCGTGTCCAGCATCTCGAAGCGGATATCCGGCAGGCGGGTTCCATTGGGTGTCAACGCCTCGCGGATGGTCAGAAAATAGTGCGTCATTTTCCGGTTCGGCAGCGCCACCGGCGTGACCGCCAGATTGACTCCGTCCGCCACCGCCAAAGCATTGGAATCCATTCCCCACCACACCACACGCCCAGTGACCGCCGCGAATTCGCAGGCGCTCCATTCCAGACGTTCAATGGAATTGGTCGGCATAGCCGGCGCCGGTGTCTCAACATCCGCCTTGGGCGGCGATCGAGACGGCGCTTCCACCTGGAAACCACCCCACTCGGCCAACTGGCCGGCCAGATCCGTGAACACCGCCGGATTCCAACCGCCCGCGCCGTCCGGCGCAAAGGCCAGATAGCATTCCTCGGCGCGAACGGATCGGATCAGCGCGCCGCCGCGGCGCAGCAGGCCGACCAAATCCCATTCCAGTTCGAGGCGCCCAATGCGAATGCCGGCCGCGCCCCGCCGCTCAATGCCTTCCGTGTACACCACCTCAGCCGCCAGATTGAGTGCCGGATCGCAGGCGACCTTCTTAACCCGGATCGGCAACCCCAGCCGCGCGCCAAGCCGGTCCTGCACATACGCACGAAAACCGTCCGTGCGCATCATCAGGAATGCGCCAACATAAAGGATCACCATCACCACCAGGATCGTCAGGATATACCGCACCACCGCATTGCCGGACCGCGGTGGCGGCGGCGGCGCTTCCCGATCTTCACACCGATCTCTGCGGGATTTTCCCATGATTAGTCTGCCGATTCAGCCGGCGCTCCTCGCTTGCCGATGGGTTTGGGAACTGATTGGAATAGCCGGACTCCGGTTGAACTCGTTACGGCACTCATCCGCCACGCGACAACTCCCCGGCCCGCCGATGCGCCGCCAGGATGGCGCGCACCATGAGTGTTTGCGCATCGCCACCGTTGAGCACATCCAACGCCGCCGCCGTCGTCCCGCCTTTTGAAGTGACTTTATGCCGCAATACCGCCGCGTCCTCGCCGGTTTCCGCGAGCAGTTTAGCCGCCCCCGCCACGGTTTCAGAGACCAACTGCCGGGCCGTTGCCTGCTCCAACCCCAACTGGGCGGCGGCCGTTAGCATCGCTTCCATCAGGTAAAAGACATACGCCGGGCCGCTACCGCTGATGGCGGTCACGGCGTCCATTTGTTCTTCGGGGACACGGACGACCCGGCCAACCTCATTCAGCATCGCCTCCGTCAGTTTGAGATCCTCCTCCACAGCCCAGCGCCCCCCACAAATGGCGGCCATGCCGGCCCCCACCAGCGCGGGAGTATTCGGCATCACGCGCACCACATGCCGGCCGGCATCCAATGCCGCCTCGATGCGGGCGGTGGTAATCCCCGCCGCGATACTCACTATCAGCGCGGCCGGCCGCAGCGCCGACTGGATTTGCGCCAGCACCGCAGCCAGCATCTGGGGTTTTACGGCCAGCACGATCAGCGAAGCGCGCGCGGCTTCAGTCGGATTGTCTATTGAACCGCCAACATCATAATGCTGCTGGAAATGCGCAACGCGCGCCGCCAATACATCGGTAATGCGGATATTGGCCGGATCGCAGACATCGCTCAAAACCAGGCCCTTGACCAGCGCCTCGGCCATGTTGCCCGCGCCAATAAACAGGATTTTTTCGCTTTCCAAATCTCTCATGGCCGGCTCCGTTCGCCAAACAATGCGGTTCCCACGCGAATGTAGGTGGCGCCTTCCTCGATAGCCACCTCAAAGTCGCCGGTCATGCCCATAGACAACTCCGTCAGACTGATCTGCAGCGCGCGATGAACCTCATCGCGAATCTCCCGCAAGCGTCGGAAAAACGGACGGGCCTTCTCCGGCTCCGGAGAAAACGGCGGAATGGTCATCAACCCGACCACATTGACATTATTCAAATGATTGGCCGCGACGACCGCCGCCGCCACATCCGCCGGCGGCATGCCATACTTCGAGCTTTCGCCTGAAACATTGACCTCCAGGCACACCGGCATGATCTTGCCGGCCGCCGCGGCGCAACGATCCACCGTCTCCAACAGGCGCACGGAATCCACCGAGTGGATCATATCGAACAATTCAACCGCCGCCGCCGTCTTGTTGCGCTGCAAGTGACCCACTAAATGCCAGCTCAACCGCCCGGGACATAACGGAATCTTGGCTTGAGCTTCCTGCACGCGGTTTTCCCCGAACAAGGTGAGACCACAGGCCACCGCTTCGCGCACCCGTTCGGCCGGCATGGTCTTGGTGACCGCCAGCAGCTTGACTTCCGCCGGCGCGCGCCCAACGCGCGCGCAAGCGGCCGACATTCGCGCGCGCACCAGATCCAAGCGCTCTTGAAATGATCTCGGATTATCCATACCACCCCGCCACAACACAATCGGACTGAATTAATCACAAAAACTGCTATTTATTGTCAACCGAATCGCGCGTCGCAACGTCATAACTGATGGAAAGGGAACGAAGGCTTGATGGAAACGACGGATGAGGCCCTCATGCAGGCATATCAACAAGGCGAAACCGCGGCGTTGGAGACCCTGGTGCGCCGCCACGCCGACAACCTGATGGGCTATCTTTGCCGGATGACACGCAGCCGCGAGCAGGCCGAAGACCTCTTCCAGGAAACTTTTCTCCGCGTCCACACCCGCGCCCGCAGTTTTCACGGTACAGGCCGTTTCAAAGCCTGGTTATTCTCCATCGCTACTCACTTGACCCTCGACTCGATCCGCCGCCGCGCGCGCCACCCGGAACATCCGCCCGCCGACGAGACGCCAGACATCACCCCACTGGCGGAATTGATTCCTGACCGAGCGCCCGGCCCCGCAGACACAGTAGTCAAGAGCGAGCAGGCTCGGCTGGTCCGCGAGGCGCTCGACACGCTCCCGCCGGGCCAGCGCGCCGCGCTGGTTCTGGCCTTTTACGAAGGCCACAGTTATCCCGAAGCCGCGCGCATTCTGGGCTGCACAGTCGGCACCGTCAAAACCCATATCTCACGCGCGCTGCGCACCCTGGCCGCGCGGCTGCCCGACGCCGCGCCCGCGCCGACCGCTGGAGGCATGCCATGAGCCGCCATCCCACCGACCAGGAACTGATTGATTGCCAGTTCGACCTGGCTTCCCCCAACCAAATCGAGGCGGTGCGCGCACACCTGGCCGCTTGCCCGAATTGCGCCGCGCGCCGCGACCGATTGGTCGGCCGTTTGGGAATACTCAATGTTCTGAAGACGCCGGCGCCGGCGTCCGAGCGCCTGATCGCCGATACCTTGCGCCGCATCCGTCTGGCCGAACCGCCGCGCCCCGCCAGAATTCCCGGCTGGCTCTGGTTGACCGCGACCGCCGCCGCCACCGCCATCATCCTGGCCATCATCAGCGCGCCTTCAACCGATGTCACCGAACGAAGCGTCGAGGTCAAACTCGCGGCCGGGCGCATCACGTCGGGGCCATCCGGCGCCGCAACCATAGACTCCACCCGCCCGACCGACGCTATGCCGTCCGCGGAACCGGCAATCGCTGATATCGCGGATACTGAACTACGCATTGCAGACAAATCGGCGCGGCAACAGATGGCCGGCGAACCGGCCGCAATTGGCGCAACGCTTCCGCCGCGCGGTCGTTTTGATTTTACGGTTGCGGTTCTGACGCCGCCGGGGATCGCGCCCCTGCGCAGCGTGGCGCGTGAATGCGATGCGGTTCGGGAGCCGTCAACCGCAAACGCGTTCCGCATGAAGGAAGCCGCTTCAGTTCCAATGCCGGGAGCCAAAGCGCTGGCGCCGGCGGCAGGTTTCGCGGACACTCGCGCGGCGCGCGCCAAAAAAGACGACGCGGACACGCCCGCGGATTCGCACTGGGAACTGGCTATCCCGAGCGATGGCGATGGCTTGAGTTGGACCAGCGGTCCCGGCCAATCCGTGGTGTTAACCCGCCATATTCGCGTGACCGCCACCCAAACCGAATGGCGCTTCAACATCGTCAATGAAGGCGCGCAGAAGACCGCTGTGGAGCTGCGTCCGGTATTTGATCGTCCTGTCACCGCGACGGACGCCACTCGCCTGGAACTGGGGCCGGCGGCGACGGCCTCCCTGATTTTCACCGCGCCCCATGCCGTGGGCGACGGCGATCCGCAAATCCAAAAAACCAACGGAAAGGAACAACCATGAAATCAACACGCTATTGGCGGGCCTGGTTGCCCGTGCTGCTCATCGCGTGGACTTCGCCCTACGCCAAGACCGACGACGCGCTGCCGACTCAAGGCGCCATGCGGGCTATCCATAAGGACAACCAGGGCCTGCCGCGGGAAATAGACCTGCCGCTCAAACATACGGATGTACAGGCCGAAATCAGCGGATTCACCGCCCGTGTGAAAGTGACGCAAACCTTCTCAAATCCCTATCCGGATCCGATCGAAGCCGTCTACGTGTTCCCCCTGCCCCAGAATGCGGCCGTCGGCGACATGCAGATTCGAATTGGTGACCGTGTTGTGCGGGGGGTGATCAAGAAACGTGAGGAAGCGCGGAAGATATACGACGACGCAAAAAAATCCGGCAAGACGGCCGCGCTGCTGGAGCAGGACCGGCCGAATATCTTTATGCAGTCAGTGGCCAACATCATGCCCGGCGCCGATATTCTGGTCGAAATCATCTATGACGAAATATTGAAATATGAAAAGGGCGGTTATGAGTTCGTCTTTCCGATGGTGGTTGGACCGCGGTTTATTCCCGGCAATCCCGTCGGGCAGCAGGCCGGCGGCTGGTCGCCCGACACGGACCAGGTGCCAGACGCATCGCGCATCACACCGCCCGTGCTCAAGCCCGGCGAGCGCAGCGGACACGACATCAGCCTTGCCGTGAAAATCAACGCCGGCCTGCCGATTCGATCCATGCAATCGCCTTCCCATCAAATCACATGCGCCCCGCTCGCCGGCGCAGATGGCGTAATCAATGGGCCCTGCACGATCACACTGTCGCCGGCTGACGCCATTCCGAACAAGGATTTTGTGCTGCGCTACGTTGTAGCCGGTCCCAAGCCGGAGATCGGCCTGCTGACCCACAAGAATGAACTCGGCGGCTATTTCATGCTGATGTTCCAGCCGCCGGAGGCGCCCGCCCCTGAAACCATCACACCCAAGGAGATGGTATTTGTCGTGGATTGCTCGGGCTCGATGAACGGCGAACCCATCGCGCTGGCTAAAAAGGCGGTGCGTTACGCGCTCCAGAACCTGAATCCGGACGACACCTTTCAGATTATCCGCTTTTCCGAAGCCGCTTCGCCTTTCGCGAAAGAACCCTTGCCGAACACAGTTGAAAACGTCCGGCGCGGCCTCTCATACATCAACAACCTGGCCGGCGAGGGCGGTACGATGATGATCGAGGGCATCAAGGCCGCGCTGGACTACCCGCATCGCGACAACCGTCTGCGCATCGTCTGTTTCATGACCGACGGCTATATCGGCAACGAGACGGAGATTCTGCACGCTATCGAGCAACGCCTGGGCGACAACACGCGCCTGTTCTCTTTCGGCGTGGGATCATCGGTCAACCGCTACCTCCTCGACCAGATGGCTGAAGTCGGACGCGGCGAGGTGCAGTACGTGTTGCTGAATGAGAAGCCCGAGGAAACGGTGAACAAGTTTTATGAGCGCGTTCGCAATCCCGTGGTCACGCATATCCGTGTGGACTGGGACAACCTGGACGTCACGGACATCATGCCCGCCCGCGTGCGCGACCTATTTGCCGGACAGCCCATCTTCATTCTTGGACGATATAACAACCCCGGCCGCGCCACCGTGCAGGTCCATGCCAAAATCGGCGGCCGGGATGTGACTTACGACATTCCGGTCCAGTTGCCGGCAACGAATCCGGATAATGGCGCCCTGGCGCAACTCTGGGCCCGCGCCCGTATCAAGGAACTGTCGGGCGAACAATACGGCGGACCGAATCAGGATGTGATCAAAACCATTACCGAGCTTGCGCTAAAATATCGCCTGATGTCCGAATATACCTCCTTTGTGGCCGTCGAAGAAAAGGTCGTGAACGAGGGGGGGCAAATGAAGACCATCCAAGTTCCCGTGGAAATGCCGGAAGGCGTTTCCTACGATAGCGTATTCGGCAAGGATCGGAAATACGACACCGCGCGGGGGGGAGTAGATCTAATGATGGCCAGCCCGGCGGCGGGCGGCTTTTTTGCCGGCCGCTCCGCCGGCGGCCGCGACGCCGGCCTGGCGGGGGCGGCCGGGGGAGGGCCGCCGGGGAAGTGGCGCGAGGCGGGGGCGGGGGGGGCCGGGGGGGGTGCGGCCCGGCGCCGGCGCCGAGCGCGCCGCGGCGGGCGGCGGTGACCACGGTGCGCAGAGGTGGCGCGGACATGCTCGCTTCCCTTGC
>CAZMXS010000065.1:0-25608 GCA_964570325.1 uncultured Verrucomicrobiota bacterium
CGGCGGCCTGTTCAACCTAATGCTGCCGCTGTTGATCGGGATTCTACTCTGGCTGCTCCTGCCCCGCCAATATCCGCAGCTCTTCGAGTATGACGAAGGCTATAACGCCATGAAGGCGCTGTTGCGCCTGCGGGGTTATGAGTTCTATCGCGACATCTGGTCCGACCAACCGCCCCTGCTGTACTTCCTGCTGGCCGGTTGGTTTCGCCTTCTGGGGCCATCCCTGCCGGCCGGCCGACTGTTCGTCCTGCTCTGTTCCACCGCGCTGCTGACGGGTTTTTATCACCTCGTGCGAATCGAACACGGACGCCTGACGGGCACGTTCGCCTTGCTCTTCCTGCTGACCGCATGGAAATACATCCAGCTTAGTGTTTCACTGATGGAGATCATCCCCGCCCTGACTTTTGCCGTGCTGGCCCTGCTCTGCGCGGCCGCATACTCGCGGCGCCCGCGCCTGGTCTGGTTGCTGGGCGCGGCCGCCGGCGCCGTATTGGCGTTTTACATCCGGATCGCCCTGGGGCTGGTGGCGCTCCTGGTTCTGTTCCGTTTGACGCTGGCCGCGCTCGCCGCGGGGTCGGGGGCGGTCAGGCGCGCCGTCCAGACCGGCGCAGGGTACGCCGGTTTCGTCCTGATCGGCCTGATCATCGGCGCCGCGCTGCTGCGGCCGCTCGACTGGCGCCAAATAATCCAACCCCACGCCACCGCTTTCGCTCAATGGCCCGCGAGCGAATATGTCGGCTGGCGCGCCGTGCCGCTGTTTCTGTTGCGCGATTATCATTTGAGTCTGCTTGCGCTGGGCGGCTTGTACGCGGCTTGGCGGACCCGCGCCGCCGGCGACGGGTTCGCGGCAGCCTGGGCCGGGCTGACGCTGGCGCTGCTGGCCGCCTATAAACCCGTTTGGTGGCACTACCACGTCCTGCTGGCCGCGCCGCTTGCGTGGCTGGCCGCGCGCGGCATCGTCGCCTTCCTCACCCGCCATTACGGCGTCGAGCCGGAAGCGCTCTTCACGGGGTCGGCCCGGCAGCGACCGCTGGTAATCGCCTGCGGTGTGCTGGTCATCGGCCTGCTGCTGCCGTGCCGCCTGCTGCAAACGTATGACTTTCTGCGTCTGCCGGGCTTCGACCTGAACCAGTTGCTGCTGGAATCCATGCGGCCGTTCGCCGCGCAAACGCGCTGGATGGTGACGGACGACGGCTACCAGGCGTATCCCTTCACGCAGGGCATTCTGACCCCGCCGGAACTGGCCATCACCTCGCCCAAACGGATCGCCGCCGGGCAATTGAGCGCCGACGACTGGTTCGCGGCCCTGCTGAAATATGAACCGGAGCAAGCCATCTTCACCTCCTTCTTCCCCTTTCCGCCGGGCATGTTGGAATACCTGGAGGAACACTATTACCTGGCGCTGCCCACACCGGTTGTCCGGCACTATGTGCGGCGGGATCTGACCACGCCGGAGCGCATCGCGCGTTTGAACGACCAATTGCAACTGACCGCCAACTTCAGCGCCTTCATCCGCAGCGAGCCCAACAACGACCGGGTGCTCTGGCAGCTTGGAGTGGAACTGGGCAAAATCGGCGCCGCGGAACAGTCCGGCGAATATTTCCGCCGGGCCATCCGGTTGAACCCCACGTTCGTCGAGGCGCATAACAGCCTGGCGTGGATTCTGGCCACCCATCCCGATCCCACCGTGCGCCGGCCGGAGGAGGCGATCGCGCACGCCGAAACCGCCTGCGCCCTCACGTATCACCGACACCCGGTGCTGCTCAATGTGCTGGGAGCGGCCTACGCCAGCGCCGGCCGTTACGCCGACGCGGTGGCCACGGCGGAAAAAGCGCGAGCGATCGCCGACCGCTCGGGCGCCGCGCCGCTGGTGAAAATGATTGACCGGCATCTGGAACTCTACCGGGCCGGCCAGCCCTACCGCGAGACGCTCTTCGAGCCGCCGGCCGCCGGGAAAGGCGGGCCGTGAGATGCCGCCTCGTCACCGCCTCTCGGCCGCGTTCCTGCTGCTGGTTATGGTCATGCTGGCCTATCTCCCCGCCCTGCGCGGCGATTTCATCTGGGATGACGACACACATGTCAGCGAAAACGAGGTGTTGCGCGCGCCCGATGGCCTCGCGCGCATCTGGACCGACCGCCATTCAACCTGCCAGTATTATCCGCTGACATTCACCGGATTCTGGCTGCAGTACCGGCTCTGGGGCGCCAATCCGTCGGGCTACCACCTGGTCAACATCGCGCTGCATGGCGTGGACGCGCTGCTGCTCTGGTGGCTGCTGCGGCGGTTGCGCGCGCCGGCCGCCTGGTGGGCCGCCGCCGTGTTCGCCCTGCATCCCGTGAACGTGATGTCCGTGGCCTGGATCACTGAACTCAAGAATGTGCTCGCCACACTTTTCATATTCCTTGCGACCGGTTGTTTCCTTGCCAGCCTCGGACCCGACGAATCGGACGAACCGACCCCCACGGCCGTCGGCCCACGGCTGGCGCTCTGCTTTTTGCTGTACGTGTGCGCCTTGGCCGCGAAAACGCCGGCGGCGCTCACACCGGTCGCCTGGATTTTGATCCTCTGGTGGAAACAATGGCGGGTCGGCCCAATCCATGTCATTTTCATCACCCTGGCGCTGCTGACGGGCGCGCTGGCGGGGAGCGTGACAACCGGCCTGGAGGCGGCCATGCTCAAGGATATTCCCGCCTTCGATTTGAGCTACCTGGAACGTTTCCTGGTGTTCGGCCGCGCCTTCTGGTTCTATCTCGGGAAACTGGCCTGGCCGTTCAACCTGATGTTCTTCTATCCCCGATGGGACATCGCTCCGCATGCGCTGCTCAGCTACATATATCCTGTCGCCGCGCTGGCCGCGCTGGCCGCGCTCTGGTTGCTGCGCCGGCGCATCGGCCGCGCCCCGTTTGCCGCGCTGGCCTACTTCACGCTCGCGGCGCCGGCGGTCGTGTTGGTGAACCTGCTCTACATGACACGTTTCACCTGGGTGACGGATCACTGGCAATACTTCGGGATGCCGGCGATTGTCGCCTGGTGGGTCGGCGGCGCGGCGCGGGCCGCCGGCCGGCTCGGTCCCGGAGCGCGCCGCGCGGCCCGCATCGGCGCCGGCGCGCTGCTGGCGTTGCTAGGTACGCTGACCTGGAAACAATGCCTCACTTACCGCGACATCCCGACCTCATACCAGGCCACCCTGGCGCGCAATCCAACGTCCGCCATTGCCAATTACAATCTGGGCGTCTACTACATGAAACAGGCCGATTTCGCGCGCGCAACGCCGTATTTTCAAGCCGCGCTGCGCCTTGAACCCGACTCCACCGAAACGCTGAACAATCTGGCCCTGGCCCTGGCCAGTGAGGGCGACCTGACCAACGCCATCCGCTATCTCGAACAGGGACTCGGCAAGTCGCAATCGGCCAGCATGCACTATAATATGGCCTACATCCTGCTGCAGCAGAACCGCGCGCCGGAAGCCATCGCGCACTTCCGGCAAACCCTCAAGCTGGATCCGACTTTCACCGACGCCTATATCAAACTCGCGTATCTGCTGCTGCGCGACGAGCCGGCTGAAGCGGTGGCGCTGTACCGCGAGGCGCTCCGGCGGCGGCCGGAATTCGCGCCATGGCTCAATGGCCTGGCCTGGATTCTCGCCACTCACCCCGACGCGCAAATCCGCCGGCCGGAGGAAGCGATCCGCCTCGCGGAACAGGCTTGCCGGCAAACCAGCCAGACCTACGCCCCTTATCTGGATACGCTGGCCGCCGCCTACGCGCGCGCCGGCCGCTTTGCGGAGGCCGCGCACCTGGCTGAGGTAGCCCAGTTCAGCCTGCCGCCGGACACCCCGGCCGCGATCCGGCAGGAAGTCGCGGAGCGCCAGGCATTGTTCGCCGCCGGCCAACCATTTACGCAAACCAACCTGGCGGCATTCGCGGCGCCCGCGGAAACGCGCACCGTGGCGCCCTCACCCGCCGTGGACCTGCAACACCCGGCGCCGCCATGAATCGAACGGCAGGCCCCCTTTGAACGCATATAATTTGAATCCGCGAAAGGACCGATGCGGGCAATTGTGACACAAGGCCTGGGTGCCGCGTTGTTGTGCGCCGTTCTGGCGCTCGCCGCCGCCAGCACGGGGCGGGCCATCGCGCAGCGCTACCTCGACTACGACGAAATCAGCCATGCGCACATGGCCTGGCTGGTGGCGCACGGGGCTGTGCCTTACGAGGATTTCGCGACGAACCACCTGCCATTTTTCTGGCTGGTCCTTGTGCCGATGATGCGCGCGCTACCCGAATCGCCGACCGTGTTCAGCCTTTTCCGCGCCGCCGCGCTGGCGCTGAACCTGCTCTTTGTGTTCCTGCTGATGGCCAATGCCTGGCGTGGGCGGCCGAGCGCGGAGCGGCCTTGGATTGCGCTGGCATTCCTGTTCCCATTGTTCCAACCGGACGTGAGCAACGCCCTGATTGAGTTCCGTCCGGATGCCCTCGCCAACCCGTTACTGTTCGCCGGCGTGCTCGGACTCCGGCAAAACGACCGCCGCTCGGGTGTGATCGCAACGGCCGCCGGCGCGCTGATCGCCGCGGCATTGCTGATCAATACCAAGTACCTGCTGCTGCCGGCTGCGCTGGCCGTCGGCGCGCTGTTCCAGCGCGACCACCCGCCGGCCCGCCTGGCGCCGGCCGCGCTGGGCGCCGCCCTGGCCGGCGCGGTTGCCCTGTGGCGGCTGCATGGGCACGGCATCAACCCGGCGCTGGCCTTCGACCTCGTATTCCGATATAATTGGATTGCGGCGCGGCAGTTTACGGCGAATCCGTCATTGCTCCAGACGGTAATGGCGCATCCGTTGCCGCTGGCATTTGCGGGGTTGGGCCTGGCGGCGGCGATGGCGCTGGCCCGCCGCGGAAAGCTGCGCTGGAACGGCTATCTGACCGGTGTGATGCTGTTCACGCTCGCGCAATTGCTGGCCGGCGGCAAAGGCTGGAAACACTACTACGCGGCCTGGCTGCTGCTGGCCTGCACGTTCCCGGCGCTCAGCCTGGCCGTCGGCGCGCGGCTGCTGACGGCGCCCGCGCGCGAAAAACTGGCGCTTGCGCTTTGCGCCGCGCTCGTGGTTGCGGCCGGGGTCCGGTACGCCACGCAGTCCGATACGTTGCTGCATAATCTGGCCGATGGCCCAATGGAAGTGAGCCGCGCAGTGCAATCGCGCGCCATGGAGTTTCTGCTGGCCCACACTCCAGCCGGCGGTCGCGTGGTGGCCGACCTCTTCTGGCATCCGGTCTTCCGGCCGGACACCTCGTACAAAGTGATGAACGATGTGATCGGCGACGCGGACCGCTCCAAAGAAACGGTCGCGCTTTTGCCGGATTTCCCTTATGCGAACCGCTTCGACATCCCTTATTACGAAATGGAATTGCGCGTCCGCCCACCCGCCGCCGTCCTGATGGGCCGGGCCGGCGCGCGCGGAATTTACAGCCTGTATCCACCCCGTCAATCCGCCGCCTTGCGGGCGTATCTGGACGCGCACGCAGCCGAATACGATTACCTGCCGATCCCGGAAACGCCCCTGCTCGCCCTCGTGCGGCGCGAAACGGCCGCGGCCGGCCGCTATTCCAATTCCGGCTCCAAATAAGGCTGGCCGGCCGCGAACAACCGCCGCCGGGCCTCCACTTGCGGCGCCGCGTTGGTCAGGCCGGCCTGTTGCGCCAACTCCAGAGCGCGCCGGGCCTGCCGCTCGGCCGCGGCATACCGCCCGACGCGCGCCTGCGCGGCAGCCAGCGTGTCCAATGCGGCCGGGTTGTCCGGGTCCCGCTCCACGCAGCGTTCGGCCAGGCGCAGGCCTTCGCGCGCGGCTTCATCCGATGACGCCGGGTCAGTCGCCAATGCCCAAGCCAGGCTGTTAAGCAAACCGACCGATTCCGGACAGGCGCGCACCGCCTCCCGCAAGGTCCGGATAAAAGCCGCCCGGTCGCGCCCCACCTTGTGCGTTTGGGCCAGCGCGCGCCATCCCAGCTCACTGCGGGGGTCCAACTGCAATCCCGTCTCAATCTCCGCGCGCGCGCCGGCCGCATTGCCCGCCTGCAACAGCAGATTGCCCAGTTGGATGCGCGCCGGCGCGAAATCCGGCATTAAACCAGCCGCCTCGCGCATCCGCGCGATGGCGCCGGCGCGATCGCCCGCCATCTCCAGGGCCGTGGCCAGATTGAATGCCGCCCGGCCGAAATCGGGCCGCAGGCGCAACGCCGCCAACAGGTGTTCCCGCGCCGCCGCCGGCCGGCCCATTTTCGTCAAGGCATTGGCGAGATTGTAATGCGCCTCGGCATTGTCCGGGTCGGCGGTCAACGCCGCGCGGTACTCCGCGGCGGCCAGTTCCGGCCGCTCTGCGCGCGCCCAAGCCTGGCCGCGCGCCTGATGCCAGGCCGAAGGATTCAATTTCACATTGAGATAATCGCGCGTAAGCACACCGTAGAGGACCAGGCCGGCCAACCCCGCCGCGCCCAGCCAACGCCAGTCGCGCCGCCGCCAAAGCTCCGCGATCCGCGCGACGCTGCCGCCGGCAAAAACAAACAGCACCGGCAAAACCGGCGCGCGATACTGGCCGGTCACAAAAAACGGGAGAAAACTGGCATACTGGAAAGCCAGATACGCCAGCAGCAGCGCGACCATGCGGCGGTGGGCCGGATCGGTCGCCGGGGCCGCGGCCGGCTGCGCGCCGGCGTGTCGTATCGGAATCGCCAGCAGCGCGCCCAGCAGCGTCAAAGTCAGCACAAATGGGAAGTTAAAGGGCAGTCGCCGTAACAGCGGCGAATAGGCCCGTTCATAATACAGATACTTGTTGTGTCCCGCCTCATACGGTCCCCAAAATAGAATCGTCTTGATCGCGAGCAACTGGAAAAACCGAACCGGGTAGGCGCGTATAAAACCCAGCGCCTGATTCGCAAAATAACGCGACGCTTCGGAATACTTCAATGGCCGGCCGACGCGCCGCGCCAGGCGTTGCATGATAACCGGATAGGCGTCCGACGTCTGGAACTGCCCGCCGGCGCCGTCGCCGATATTCACAAAGCCGCCATTGGCCAGCGGGTTGTTGCCGATGTAGAGGTTGATCCCCATGTTGGCGGAGATCAACACCCGGTCGCGGCCGACGATGTAATTGCGCAGGGCGGTTGGCAGTAACCCCGCCGCGCAGGCCGCGCCGAACACGGCCGCCAAGGCGCACCCGCGCCAGCCGCGGCCGGCCACCCACCAGAGCCAGCCGGCGACAAACAGGGCGAACGGCAACGCGGTCGGCCGGACCAGCGCCGCCGCCGCCAGCAGCAGGCCGCTCAGGCCGGCCAACCCATAACGGGGCGCTTCCAGAAATGCAGCCAGCGCGCGCAGCAACAGCAGCGTCAAGGTGATCAGCAACACCGGCTCCAGGAACTCGCCTTCAAAATAGACCAACAGCCAATAACTCGCCATCAACGCCGCCGCCGCCAGCGCGGCCAGCGGCCCGAACAGGCGGCGGGCCAGTCCGTACAGCAGCCATATATTGAGCAACCCGAGGGCAATCTGCGCCAGGCGCGGCGCCCCGTACCCCAAACCGCAGATGCGATAAACCAGCGCGAGGAAATATGGATAGCCCGGCGGGCGGAAGTATGGCTGACGCGGGATATCGGGATCATATTCCACCATCCCGCGCGGAGACCAGTCGCCAGTCACCAGGGCGCGCGCCCAGTAGTCATGATAGCCGGCGTCCACAGCCGGAAGCTCAAAATCAGGATTGGCCCGATTTTCCGCCAGGTATGCAAGCCGGATCCCCAGCCCCAGCGCCATGATCAGCCACAGCGCCAGCATCTCGCGGCGCCGATTCATGGCAAGGCGATCCCGTTATCCGCCCGGCTCGCGGCCGCGGCGGCCGCGCGATTGTTCCGAGCCTGAATGAACTCCGGATCCAGCTCCAAGGCGCGGTCAAAATACGGCAGCGCCTCCATCGCGCGGCCCTGCCGATACAGCGCATAGCCCAGATTATTCAGCACTTCCGGATTGGTCTGAACCGCCAGCGCCCGGCGAAACTGCGCCTCGGCATCCGTAAAATCGCCGGCAAGCCCGCGCAGGATCCCCAGGTTGATTCGGGCTCGCGCCTCGTCCGGGTCGTGATCCAACGCCCGCCGAAACTGCTCCTCGGCCTCCGCCAGGCGTCCCTGCCGCACCCACGCCCATCCCCGATCGAAATACCAGCGCCCCACCGGCTCGCGATATCCGGTCCAATTCCAGCTCAACAGCAGGTAAATCGGCGCGGCCGCCGCCGCACCCGCCGCCAGGCGCGCCCAGTTCCGTGTCTGAATCTGAAGCGCAATCCATTGAACGCCCAACGCCGCAAACAAAAGAACGAAAGGAATGATCGGCACCCGGTAGCGGGCGGCAGCAAAAAAAGGCCAGACGGAAAAGAAATAGGCCAGGCTGAAAAAACCCATGAAACCCAGCATCAGCGTTTGCCGGCGCAGTTCGGGATTGCCCCGCGCGCGCCAGGCCGCGACCGCACCCAGTCCCCCCAGGCAAAGGAAAAAAGGAAAGTCGCCCGGCAGCCAACCCAGCACACGGGACGCCCGCCGATCCATGCTCTCAACCTTGTTATGCGCCACTTCGGCGCGTCCCCAGAACAGCGCAGCCTTTTTTAGCAACAACCGTAACCCGCGCCCCGGATGTTCCCGGAAGAATCGCAAACCCTCCGCCTGGAAGTGAGCCGACACCTCGGAATCCCGCAGCGGCCGGCCGACCTGTTGCGCAACCACACGAACAATCCGCGGATAATCAAAACAGGTCCGGTACGGGCCGCAACCCGGGATCGCGTCCATGCAATAACCTGTGGCCTCGGGGTTGTTTCCGATAAAGAAATTGATCCCGGCGTTGGACGAAATCAAGACACTGTCGCGCGCTACCCGCCAGTTGCGGACCGCGGCCGGCGTCAACATTAAGACGCAGCCCAGACACCAGCTAACGGCCGCGCGCGCGAACTCCGCGCGGGAACCGGACGCCCACCCCAGCCAGGCCACGCCCACCGGCAGCGCGATCAACATGTTCGGGCGCACCAACGCGCCCAGCCCCAAGAGGACGCCGGCCAGAATCATCCAACCGGCGCGGCGCCGTTCAACCCACAACAGCACCACCGCCGTCAGGCACATCAATAAAAAGACATTCAGCGCCGGATCCAGCAGTTCGCCCTCGAAGTAAATCAGAATCCAGTAAAAGCCGACCAGGAACGCATATAATGCGCCGACCCAGCGACCGACGACACGGGCGGCGATCCAATAAGCCAACAGCATGTCAAACAATCCCAGGCACGCTTGGATCCACCGCGGCGCCCAGTAGCTCCCACCGGTCAGGCGATAGACCGCCGCCAGGAAAAAGGGATAACCCGGCGGGCGGAAATACGGCCGCGCGCGCAGCGCCGGATCTTCCATGCCGGTCGGCGGAGTCCATTGATCAAACGCGAGGCCGCGCGCCCAATAATCGTGATACAACGCGTCCACATCCGGAAACGTGAAATCCGGCTCGGCGCGGCGCTCCTGAAAATAGGCCCAGCGGACCAGCAGGGCGCCGCACAGCAAGGCCCCTAACAAGAGATTGACGGTTCTGTAGTTCAAGCAACCAGCGCCGATTCTGGCTAAATCATTGCCTTTCCCCAGCCTGCATGCAATAAAGAATCATGCCTGTTTCCGTGGTCATCCCGTTGTTCAACGAAGAGCCGAATGTCGCGCCACTGGTCGCCGAGCTGGGCGCGCTGCAACCGGCGCTGCCCGGCCTGGAAGTCGTGCTGGTGGATGACGGCAGCGCCGACCGGACCTGGGCCCAAATCGCGAACGCGCAGGCGGGCGCGCCATTCGTACGCGGATTGCGCCTGCCGGCCCACGCCGGCCAATCGGGCGCGTTACGCGCCGGCCTGCTGGCAGCCGGCGGGGATATTCTGGTCACCATGGATGGAGATTTGCAGAACGACCCGCGCGACATTCCACGTCTGCTCGCGGAACTGGAAACATGCGATGTCGTCTTCGGCTATCGTTGCCCGCGGCGGGATCCCTGGCGGCGCCGGATCGCCTCCCGCATCGCCAACCGACTGCGACGCTGCTTCACTGGCGACGGAGTGCGGGACGCCGGTTGCGGGCTGAAGGCCTTCCGGCGCGAATGCCTGGCCGACCTGCCGGCGACGCCCGGCATGCATCGCCTGATGGCCGCCTACTTCCACCGCGCCGGCCGCGCGATCCGCGAAGTACCCGTGGCCCACCGGCCGCGACAGCATGGCAGTTCCAAGTATACCAACCTGGCGCGATTGCCGCCGGCCCTGTGTGAACTTGTCCGCTGCCTGGCCGGCCGGAAACGGAAATGACCGACACGAGATTACGGATCCGCCGGGCTGACCACCACACACTTCAGCCCGGCGCCACCCACTTCCTCGGATTGTGTCCGCACGCGGGGATTATCCTTGAGCGCCTGATGGATGATGCGGCGGTCGGCCGCACCCATTGGCGACAGCCGCACCGGCTGGCCGCTTTGGAGCACGCGCTCGACGGCAGCGGACGCTTCCTGCAAGAGTTTCTGGTTGCGCCGTTCGCGATAGCGCTCAATATCCACGATGCAATGCAGGGACTTGTCCTCTTTGATCAGCACCATCCGGTTGACCAGGAACTGGATGGCATCGAGCACCTGCGCCTGACGCCCGATCAAGCGCGCGGCTTCCGGCGATTCGATATTCAGCAGGATCTCGTTCTCGCCTTGCGGGGCGGCGGTGATCTGCGCCTCGAAACCCATCAACCGCAGCAGTTCCTGAAGCGTGGTCCGCGCGCGCCCCACCGCCTGCTCAAGAAAATTGTTTTCGCCCATGATCAACCTCCGTCCGGTTAAACTGTTGTTCCGTTCATGGCTCCGGTTCAGCGGCGGCGCCCAGTCGGCACTGGGCGCCACGGGAGCCGGGGTCAGCCTCCGGCTTTATTTCTGTCTCTTGTTCCGGCCCCCGCCGTTTTAGCCGCCTGCCGGCGCTTCTGCCACAGCAACTGGACAATCATCAGCACTTGGTTGGTCGTCCAGTACAACGACAGACCCGACGCGAAATTGTAAAAAAACACCAGCATGATGACCGGCATGAACATCATCATCTTCTGCTGAGACGGATCGCCGCCGGTCGGCGTGAGCTTCTGCTGCCAGGCCATTGTCGCCGCCATCAGAATGGGCAGGATGTTCAGCGGGATCGGCAAGACGTTCGCGAACAGCCGCTCCGGCGCGCTCAGGTCCGGAATCCAGAGGAATGACGAGAACCGCAATTCGATTGCGCTGCGCAACACGACGAACAGCGCGATGAACACCGGGATTTGGATCAGCATCGGCAGGCAGCCGCCGAGCGGGTTGACCTTGTGCTCCTTATAGAGCGCCATGATCTCCTGCTGCTGCTTCTGGGGGTTGTCCTTGTACTTCGCGCGCAACTCCATGACCAGCGGCTGGATCGCCTGCATCTTCTTCATGCTCTCGGTAGACTTGTGGGTGATCGGCCAGAAGACGATCCGAATGATGATCGTCAGCAGCATGATCGCCAGGCCGTAGCTGTGCGGCCAGATCCAGTCATGGATGGCGTTCATAATCACCAGCAGCACCTTGCCCACCGGCCGCCAGAATCCAAACTCCATCACGTCCACCTGATGCAGCCCGTACCGGCTCAATTCGGAATACTGCTTGGGCCCCACGTAATACGCGCAGACTTTGACGGCCTTTTCGCCGGGCGCCAGCACGGTCTCGGGGAAATAGACGGCCGCCGCCACGTCCTGGATCGGCGTCATCTTGGGCTTGAACGCGGGGTCCACCACTTCCTGCGGCGCGGTTGTCCGGCGCACCTGCACGATGGCTTGGTCGCAACCACCCTCGGGAGTCAAAATCTGCGCAAAATACTTGTTCTTGATGGCGATCCAGTCCACCGGCCGTTCCAGCGTCCAGTTGACCATGATCGGCAGCTTGGGCAGGTTCTTTTGTTCCTGTTCCAGTTTGAACCATTTGGCAAAGGACTTGGCCCAGTATTGGACGCCTTCGCCACCCGGCGAGAGCGTGTCGGCCCCAAGAGAAGGATAACCCGAATCGTCCTTTTCGCCGGGTAGATTGCGCATCGGCCCAAGCTGATATCCCAGCGCCGGCAGCGTCGCCGGCTGGGCGCCCCGGTTTACAAACTCATCGGTGATCCGAATCAGGTAATTATTGGTCAGCGTCAGCGTCCGCCGCAGGGCGATGCCCGTATCGGACTGGCGTTCAAAGACCACCGTTTGCCCATCCGAGGCGGCCGTCATTTCGTAATCCGAACGGGCCGTCATCCCGGGCCAGTCCCGGAACGCCAATGCCCGTTCAGACTGGAAGTCCAGCACCACCGGGCCGCTGCCGGGATCGGCGGTCTGGCGGAACTTGTGCAATTGGGCCGCGACCACGGCCGCGCCACGGGCTGAAACCTTGATGGTCACCAGAGCATTGGTCAACTCGGCCGTCTTTTCAGGCGTGGCAGGCCACTCCGGCTCGGGGGCAACGGTCGCCGGCAGCGCGGCCACATTGGTTGCAACTGGAGCGGGCGCCGGCGCCTCGGCCAACGCGGGCGGCGTCCGCGAGGCGGGCGGCGTATTGGTAAAGCCAGCCGCCACCGCATTCGTGTTCGCGATGGCCGCCGGACGAGCGGGCGCTTGGGGAAAGAGCGGCTTGATCAGGATCCGATCAATGTACGGCCAGCCCACCCACAGCGCGAATAACACCAAAATAATGAGTATGTCTTTTTTCTTCATCGGCTTGTCATGGATGATCCATCGTCACCAATTCTTCGGGGTTCCACCATCGGCACCGGATCATATCCGCCCGGATGGAACGGATGGCATCGGCCGATGCGCCGGATACCCAACCACAATCCCTTGCCTAGTCCATGCGCGCGCAGCGCCTCGATCATGTAACTCGAACACGACGGATGGAACCGACAACACGGCCCAAGCAACCCCGCCAGCGTAAGTTGATACAAGCGAACCAGCGCCATCACCATGCGAGCCGGTATTTGTCGCCACATCATCTGTTCATCCTGCCATCGGCCGGCGGGGCAGGCAACCCTACCGTTCACCTGCCAGTAATTGCCTTTGCGCTTTTGTAGCTATCCTATCCCGCTATTTGGCGCGCTTGCTCCCGTTTCCGCCAGCAACCCCGCGCGCCGCGCTGCCGCCAGCAGATCTGCCGTGATGGCCTTCCAATCGGCCTGCAGGATGGACCGCCGCGCCACAAGGATCACATCGTACGGACCGGCAAAACAGTGGCGATGACGGCGGTAAACCTCGCGCAGGAGCCGCCGGGCCCGCGTCCGCTGCACCGCGCCACCCACCGCCCGGCTGGTCACAACGCCCAACCGCAGCGCCGCCCCATCGCCGGACCGCAACCATAAGACCAAGTACTGCCCTACCCAGCGGCGCCCTTGCGCATACGTCTCGGCAAACTGGGCCGCGCGCAGCAGACGCCGATCGCGGCCCAGCCGCTGATCCGGTCGCGGGCCGGCCGGGCCGTTCGCCAGATTCATCCCCTTCCCCGGCTCAAATGGCGACGCGCTTGCGCCCCTTCTGCCGGCGGCGGGCCAGCACCTTGCGCCCATTCTTGGTTGCCATGCGCTTGCGGAAACCGTGCGTCTTCGCCCGTTTTTTCCGCGAAGGCTGATATGTTCTCTTCATCTTCGCCAACCTTTCTGGTGATAAAGCACAAGGCTTTTATCAGCTTTGCCGGGGCTGTCAATACGGTTCAGAGCGCAAACAACCGGTGGGACAGGATGCGCCCCCACCCCCGCCCAACCCGCCTCATGCCGGAGATTGCGGCAAACATCAACCGGGGGATCCAGGGATCAGTGGTTCAGCGGAAGCGAGCAGAATACTCGCGCTGCAAGGAGACGCCGAGCAAGCGATTCGCGCAGAGCGATTCATAAGGGCGCAGCAGGTCAATCATTTCCGGCCGGCTAAGGCGGCAGTCGGGCAGGCAAGCCCGCTCCACTGTTCAGCGTGGACGGAAGGCGGACGGAAGGGGTAGGATATGAGCCGAGTAAGAATATGCGTCAGCGTTAAGAGGCAAGAGTTACCGTATGACCGAAACGATCAATCTGATTCATGTAACGATGGACAACGGGCGGGTGGTCGAATGTCCCGCCTACACGCGCGTCGGCCAATTGGCGCCGAGCGAGAAATCGCCGGATGGGCTGCATTATCTCGGCGCCGTGGTCAATAACAACGTCGTTTCGCTGGCCTATCCGCTGGAGGTCAACTGCGAGGTGCGCTTCGTGACGCTCGCGGATGCCGACGGTGAACGCATCTACCGCCGCTCGGTTTCGTTCCTGCTGGCCAAGGTCGTCAAGGAACTGCATCCCAAAGCCGTCTTTTCCGTCGAACACTCGCTGGGCACCGCGTTCTACTGTTCCTTCCAGCTCGACGGCGAGCCGGGCATCGCCGAGGATCAACTGGAGCAAATCGAGCGGCGGATGCGCGAGCTGATCAATCGTAACGTGCCGATCGAGCGGCGCCGCATCTCCTATGCCGACGCCGTCCGCCAGTTCGAGCAGGAGCAGCAGTGGGATAAATTCAACCTGCTGCGGTTTAGCAACCCGCCCAAGATCGTCACGTACTGGTGCGAGGGTTTCTCGGACATCGCCCACGGCCCGCTAACCGCCAGCACGGGCGCACTGGGCGTGTTCAGGCTGATCCGTTATCCGCCGGGTTTTTTGATCCAGTTCTCATCGCGCGCCAATCCCATGGAACCGGCGCCCTTCGAGGCCCAGCCGCACCTGTTCAACGTGTTCAAGGAGCACAAGGAATGGGGCCGGATTCTTGGCGTCAATACCGTCGGCCGCCTGAATGAAATCATCTTCAGCCACGAGATCGGCGACTTCATCAAAATCGCCGAGGCGTTCCATGAAAAAAAGGTCGCGCATATCGCCGACCACATCCACGCCAACCGCGGCCGGCTCCGGTGGGTGCTGATTGCCGGCCCTTCCTCATCGGGCAAAACCACATTCGCCAAGCGGCTCGCCGTGCAGCTCCGCGTCAACGGCCTGCGGCCGGTGACAATCTCGACGGATAATTACTTCGTGGACCGCGAACACACGCCGAAGGACGAGCGGGGCGAGTACGATTACGAGAATCTGGAGACGATTGACCTGCCGTTGTTCGACGAGCACCTGCGCCGGCTCGACAACCGCGAGGAGGTCGCGATGCCGAAGTTCAACTTCGAGCGCGGCGCGCGCGACGAGCACGTCCACAAGCTCAAGCCCGGCGAAGACGACATCCTGATCGTCGAGGGCATCCACGCGCTGAACCCGCGCTTGTCCGCCGTCATCCCATCGGCGCACAAGGTGAAAATTTACGTCAGCGCGCTGACCCAGCTCAACCTGGACTTCCACAACCGGATCGCCACAACCGACAACCGCCTCATCCGGCGGCTGGTCCGCGACCGCAAGTTCCGCGGCCATTCCGCCCTGCGGACCCTGGAAATGTGGCCGAACGTGCGGCGCGGCGAGGAAAAATGGATTTTCCCTTTCCAGCAGGAGGCGGACATCACATTCAACTCGGCGCTCGACTACGAGCTGGCCGTGTTGAAATACTTCGCCGAGCCCCTGCTGGCGGAGGTCAAGCCCATGCACCCGCAATACGGTGAGGCACGACGTCTGCTGGATTTTCTCTCCAGCTTCCTCGGCGTTCCGTCCGACCTCGTGCCGCCAACCTCCATCCTGCGCGAGTTCATCGGCAAAAGCAGTTTCCACTACTGAAGAAAGGGGCAGGCGGAAGGGTGAATGTGCCCATTCGCGGCGCTCACCACTCCACCTTTACCCTTCACCATTCGCCGGTTCGGGTTTCAAAAAAAACTGCACCAGTTCCGGGAACGATCCGAACACCCGCGTTGCCCGCTCGCCACCCGCGTGACCGAACCCGTATTCCAGAAACACACTGCGCACGCCGGCAGCGCGCGCGGCGCGCAAATCGGTGTGGTGATCGCCGATCATCCAGGCCGCGGTCGGCGGCGCGCGCAGTTGGTCCAGAATTTTCAGGAGCGGCTCCGGGTGCGGTTTCAGATGTTCCGTGTCGCCGCCGCCCACCACGACCGCGAACAAGGGTTCGATCTCCAAATGCCGCAGGATGGCGCGACACGCGGCGGCGGGCTTGTTGGTGATCACCGCCAGCCGGCAACCGGCCGCCCGCAACCGCGCGAGGCCGTCGGCCACGCCGGGATACAGCCGGGTGTGATCAAACATGTGCTCGTGATAATGCCGGGCGCAGCGCCGCACGGCCTCGCGCAGGTCCACGGGATGATCGTGAAAAGCGCGCTCCACCAGTTTATGGATGCCATCGCCAACGAATCCCGCCACCGTGTCGGTCGCCAACGGCGCCAGGCCGTAATCCGCGCGCGTCAGGTTCACCGCCGTGGCCAGGTCCGCCCGCGAATCAATCAGCGTCCCATCCAGATCAAACATGAGGAGCGGGGCATTCAAAGTTCAAGGTCTCACTCAAACAGCATCTTTCAGGCTTCCGGTCTCCCGTTTCAGAGTCCAAGCCACCTCCCTCAAGTCTCCGCCGTCCCCGCCTTCGCCTGCCTAGCGCTTCAGCAGGCGGATATTGCGAAACTCGGCTGTGGTCAGGTAGCGGTTGTCATGGCTGAGCACCGCCAGGCCGGCCAATACGCGCGGGCCGAAGGCGTTGGAGAGGCCGATCCGCTCCGTGTGCCATTGGCCTTCGGCGGATGCGTACGCCACCTCGATGGAACCGCGGACGCGGCGGAGCGCCAGCCGGATTGGAAAGATGAAAGTATCGAGCAGTTTTTCCTCCACCGGCTGGCCGGCGGCGGAGCGGTGCGCCAGGCTGATACCGCCGCCCGGAAAAACATGGATCATCACGAAAGCCGCTTCCGGCTGGTTGCCGGTGCGAATCATCAAGCCGGCTTTGGCATACTCATGAGACATGGCCAGCGCCGCCAGGGTGGCGGTCAGTTCAAACTCGCCATCCACCTCCCGCCAGATGAAGCGGAACTGGTCGCGGGATTGCCAGATGTCCGCCCCGCCGCCATAGATGTCCATGTCGCCGGCGGCAATCACCTTCTGCCCGCCCGGCAGCGCGCCACCCACATCGGTAGCCTGCCAAAACACGAGCGGGTTGGTCGCCGGCGGCTGGATCGGCAGCGGTTCGATCGGCGGCAGGTCAACCGGCGGCGGCGCGGGCGCGGTCAACGCCGCGCCCAGCCGGTCGTTCACCGCATATTCCATTGTGCCCATGGAATGAATCCAAGTTTCGATCTCTTCCCTGCGCGAGGTGCTGATGTTGATCGCGGGCAGCGGATCGCGGTTGCGGACCATGGCCCCACTGTCGCGCCCCCTCCCTCCCGCCGTCTTGCCCAGCTTGTAGCACCACATTGTCGCCGCCCAACCAAGTTCCCCATACAAATCGTAATACTTCCGCATCAACGGCGCGCCGCCCGCCTTCTCGTGGACTACATTGAATTCCCCGACCAGGAAGGGAGCCTGCAGCTGCTCAAGGTAATACGCCCGCGACGGCAAATGCCGGGCAATGAACTTCGCGTGGGTTTCCGGCGTCGGGTCGCCCATGCCGAACATACCGGGATAATAATGCTCGGTGAAACCCACGTTGCCCCAGCCGTGCTCTTGCGGCGCGCCATAGATCTCAATACCGGACAGCGGCGCGGAAAAAAGAATGACATGGTTGGTATCCACGGCGCGAATGGCGGCATAGATGCGATCCGCAACTTCCACGAGCGGGTCGCGCCGCGCGCCCGGAGCGCGCCGCCGTTCGCCGTATGGTTCATTGATCAGATCGTAGGCGGCGACGGTCGCGCAATCCTGGTAATGCTCGGCAATCCGCGCCCACAGCCAGGCGGTTCGTTGCTGATCTTCTTCGCTGGTCCACAGCCGATTCTGATCGCGGCGGCCTGTGGTGTGGTCGCCGCTCTGTCCGCCCGGCGTCCCATGCATATCCAGAATGACATACAGCCCGTGGCGCCGGGCCAGGGCGACAGCCGTATCCAACCAATGGAAGGCATTGGGTTTGAGTTCTCCGGGACGGTTGTCATCCAGCAGCAGGCGGTAGTTGAAAGGCAAGCGCACCGTATTGAACCCAAAGGAGCGAATGATGGGAAAATCGCGCTCGCGAATATACTGCGCGCGGTAAAGTTCCAGCAAGCGGTCCTTTTCAGCCGTGCCGAACCGGCGCGCGAGAATCGCCTCAAACTCGAACTGGTCCGGCACGCCCGGCAAGTCGAGCATCCACATCTCCAGCATCAACCAATTGCCTAGGTTGCACCCACGCAAAATCACCGGCCGGCCTTCGGGGTCGACAAAATGCGTGCCCGCGGCCTTCAGCCAGGGCAACTCCTTGATTTCGGGCTGTTTCACCTGAATCACCTCATTGCTAGCCGACCCCCTATCCGGCGCCACCATTTCTGCGGCCGGCGCGGACGGCGGGCTGATCGCTCCCGGCGCCGCAATCGCCGACCGGCGCGGACGAACATCGGTCCGCCGCACCTCGCAGGCGGTCAATGCGCACATCAGGCCGGCCGCCAGACCGGCGCATAATAAGGGCCGGGAATCAAACATGGCGCGGCATCCTATGACACGCAGGCCGGTCTGACAAATGGTTTCGCGGCCGGGTGCGTTAAGCGTGGGGCCGGATCGCCGATCCGATCTTTCAGCGGCGCGCGCGGCGGTCGCGCCCGATCGGGCCGGCGGCAGCCGCGAAGGCGTCTTGCTTTTCGCCTGCCGGCATCGTTATGCTGAATGCATTATGATTTCAATCCGATGTCTGCAATTGTCGCTTGGCCTGCTCCTCGTCACTGCAACGCACCTGCCGGCGCAATCCGTGACCGGCGTGGATGTTCCGATCGCGCCGCTGCCGCCCGTGGCGTTTGCGGGCTGGACCAATGCCTGCCGGCTGGCGAACAGCGCGCTGGAAGTCATCATCGCTCCGGCAGTCGGCCGGATGGTCACCCTGATCCCGGCCGGGGCCACGAACCTGCTGCGGCTTGACCCCGCCCTGGCCGGTTTGGAACCATCCGCCACCAACACGGAAAGCTGGCTCAATTTCGGGGGCGACTGGTTCTGGCCGGTGGCCCAGTCCCAATGGACGCCAATCCAGGGCCGCGATTGGCCGCCGCCGCCCGCGCTGGCCGAGCGTCCCTGGCAGGCGACCGCATGGAAAGGCGCCGATGGCGGCCAGTTCTGTCAGATCAGCCGCGAGTATGACGCCCCGCTGAACATCCGCGTGACGCGCCAGTTCAAGCTGGACAAGGAACGGGCGTTGTTGACCATCCGGCAGCGCATCGAGCAGCAGAGCGATTCGCCCTATCCGGTCACGCCCTGGAACATCAGCCAACTCCCGCGGGCCGACGAGATCGTTCTGCCCGTGGACACCAATTCCGGTTTTACGGGCGGGTTCAAATCGCTCATGTTCGCCATGCCCCCCAGCAACATCTTAACCGTTTGCGCCGGCGCCATCGTTTATGATGTCGGTTCCGGCGAGCACAAACTCGGGTCCGATTCCGGCCGGGGCTGGATTGCCGCGCGCCGCGGCAGCATCCTGGTGGTTGAACGCTCGATCACCAGCGAGGCCGGACTGCCGCCGGACGGCGGATGCACGGTGGAAATGTATTCCAACAGCGGACTCGGATACTCGGAAATCGAAACGCTCGGGCCGGAAAAAAACCTGGGCCGCGGCCAGGCCACGGAAAACACGCTTAACATCGAATGCTTCCGCCTGAATCAAATTGTGCGCGGCTGCGAACTGGCCGCCAAGGTGCGGGAGTTGCTCGGGGAGCAGTAGCCCTGTGTCGAACTACCCTTTCAGAATCCGGATCGCCTTGTCGCTGTCGTCCACCCGGATGATGACCAAGCCCTTTTCCACGTTCGGCCCCCCGGCGCAATAAGCATATTCCAGGTTGATCTTGGCCTCGCCCAGCCGCCGGCAAACCGCCCCGAGGCTGCCGGGCGCATTGGCAAGCTCCAGCAGCAGCACCTCGCGTTCCATGGTCAGTTCGCCGGCATCCTTCAAAACGCGCAGCGCCTCGTCGGGCTTGTCCACCACCGCCCGCACATAACCATGTCCCAGGCCTTCCGCCAGCGAAAGCGCATATATGTTCACGCCATGACTGCCCAGCAGCGTCGCCACGTTGCCCAATGTTCCCGGTTTGTCGTCAAGAAAAATGGAGATTTGCCGTCCCTTGACCACATTGAAAAGTTCCGCGCTCATTTTGCCTCCGATTAAAACACCAATTGCGCCGCCGCCAGCCGCCGCTCAAGTTCCGCCAGCACCCGCGCGTCGTCCTTCGCGCCGGCGGATTCAAACGTCGCCGAAAATCGCAGGAATGCGCCGGCATCGTCCCACGGCACGGTTGAGATCAAATGCTCGCGGATCAAGTACTGCGATGCCTCCTCGGCATTGGCAAACCGCTGCGTCCCCGCCCCGCGCGGAGCCGGCACATACAGGTAAAACGTGCCGCCGGGCATCCGGGCTTGAAATCCAGCCTGTTGGAGAATCCGCGTCATTTTTCGCAACCGGCGCTCGTAATGCGCCCGAATTTTCTCCGCCAGCCGGATATCGGCGATGCCGGCGCACGCCGCAACCTGGATCGCCTTGAACTGTCCGGAATCAATGTTGTCCTTGACCTCGGCCACCGCCTGCACCAGGCGCGGCGCGCCGGCGACGAAACCGAGCCGCCAGCCGGTCATGTTGTAGCTCTTGCTCATCGAATGCAGCTCGATCGCGCACTCTTTTGCGCCTGGCCGGTTGAAGATGGAAAGCCGCGGGCGGCCGTAGATCAGCGTCGCGTAAGCGGCATCCTGCACAATCAGGATGTTGTGCGCCCGCGCGAACGCAATCAGCTCATCGAAGAACTCCGGAGTCGCCGCCGCGCCGGTCGGGTTGTTGGGGTAATTGACATAAAACAGCTTGGCCCGGTCCGCCGCCCGCGGGTCAATGGCTTGCAGGTCCGGAAAAAAGTTATGCTCGGCCCGCAGCGGCAGCTTGATCACCTCGCCGCCGAGGTAGCGGGCGTGGGTGGCCAACACCGGATAGCCGGGGACGGTGGTCAGCACGACGTCGCCGGGATTGACAAAACACAGGGGCAGCAGCGCCAATGCCGGCTTGGAGCCGATCGTGTGGTTGATCTCGGTCTCGGGATCAAGATCCTTGACCCCGAAGAACTCCGCCATGTACCGCGCGGCGGCTGCTTTGAACTCGGCGATGCCGTTGTCGGCGTAGCCGCGGTTGGCCGGGTCATCGGCCGCCCGCTTCAGCGCGCGCCGGATCGGCGCCGGCGCCATCTGGTCCGGCTCGCCCACGCCAAAGTCCAGCAGCTCGACATCCGGATGCGCCGCGCGCGCGGCGCGCTTGGCGCGTTTGATCTTTTCAAACTTGTAAATCTCGTTCGTCAGCCCAAACTGGGCCCCGCCAATCCGCTCGGCAAACAATTGCTGAATGTCCATAACCGCTCCCGGATTAAAAACTGAAGGCCGCATTATTCATGCGACCGGCGGGATAGCAAGCGCGGACTCGCGGCCACCGGCCGCAGCCAGCAAGTCTGGGATGCCGGCCCGGCGGCTGCCAATCCCGGATCAGCCCGGAATGACTGGCTGGCTGGACCCGCTGAAGTTGGGATGCCGGACGCCAGCTTTTCCCGTTGACTCAGGTGGATGAGCAGGCACACTGGATTCCGGAGACAGCAACATGCGCATTCGATTCCTGGTTTTACTGGCGCTGGCCCTCGCCAGCCATGGCCAGGCGCCTGACCACGGCCCGCTCGCCACGCTTGAAAGCGCCAGCGTTCCGGAGCGCTATCCTGAAATCGCGGCCGACGACCTGGCACCCAACGAAATCCGTCTGCCGGCGGGAAACCGCGGCGATACGCAGACCCATGCCTATGCGCGGCTCCACCTGAAAAGTCCCGGGCGGGAGGGATCGGTCGGCGATCTCGTCATCCTCTACACGGATTCGTTTCAGGTTCGTCTGGACCCGGATTGCCGGGAAGCCACCGTCATCTTGCGCGCCCAGGACCGGCTGACGCCGGAGCAAGCGAACGTTTCCATCCACGCCACGCTGCAAAATCAAGGGTTCAGTCTGGCGTCGGATGGCGCGGGCGGACTAAAACTAGCGGGTTAATAACCATGAACACGGACCGCGACAAGCTGCTGGAGGAACTGGCCATCCGCGTAAGGCGGGGCCACGTGGCGCAATACTTTTACGGCGACAACCTCGACGGCTACTTCGAGGGGCATACGTTCCGTTATGCGCAGGGCGCGGGTTATTTCGTTCGCCGCCGCGCAATCTACCGCGACTTTCTGAGCTGGTGCGGTGAGCGGCTTAACGATCGCGAGGTCGCTGAGTCAGCCGCGATCTATCCGCACGCCGTCCGTCATAACCACGGCCCCTCATGGGGCGACGAGTTTATGTTGCTGCGCAAGCGGCGGGCCCTCGCCCTGCGCGTGTTCAGCCGCACGCCGCGCAGCCTGGCGGTCGCTCCGCTGCTGGACCTGCGCCGCGACGAGGTCTCGCTCTACTCCGTGGACGGCGCGGTGATCCTCCATTCCACGCGCGGAGGACCGTGCCTGGCATTCAGTTCCAGCCGCCCGTTCCGACACGATGGCACCGCGCCGCACGACCGGTTTTTCGCGCCGGTATTCCGCACGCTGCAGGATGAACAGGAGTTCGCGCTCTACGCCGCATTTGGCCGCGACCCGGCCGCCGCCGCCGCCCAGGCGCGCCGATTGCGCGAAGATGATGGCGTCCGACAACACATCGAGGGCATCTTCATTATCCTCACCCGCGGCAACTTCTGGACCAGCGACGCGGAATACAACCGCGCGTTGGCGTGGGCCAAGTTATCCAGCTACTTCATGGTCACCGACGAGTTCGGCAAGGGCATCTGGGCCGGCCTGCCGTGGTTCAAGGATAACTGGGGCCGCGACACGTTCATCTCGCTGCCCGGCGCCCTGCTCGCCGGCGGCTTCTTCGAGGAGGCCAAAGAGATCATCCGCAACTTCGCCCGGCTCCAGAACAAGGATCCGCAATCGCCGGATTACGGCCGCATCCCCAACCGCGTCGCCGGGCCGCGCGACATCATCTATAACACAGCCGACGGCACGCCCTGGATGATCCGTGAGATCTACGATTACCTTTGTCACACCGGGGAGACCGGCTTCGCCGCCGAGATGTACCCGGTCGTCAAGGAAGCCATCGCGGGCGCGCTGCAGCACTGGGCCGATCCGCAAGGGTTCCTGACACACGACGACGCGGACACGTGGATGGATGCGCGAATCGCGGGGCGCCTGCCGTGGTCGGCGCGCGGCAATCGCGCCAACGACGTCCAGGCCCTCTGGTTCGCCGCGCTTATGATTGGCGCGCGGCTGGCGGAACTGAACCGCGATTCGGCCGCCGCGAAAAAATGGCGGCTGGCGGCGGAGAAACTGAAAAAGAATTTTACGAAGCTATTCTGGGACAAGAAAAAGAAACGGATGGCCGATCGTATCCGGGCCGACGGTACGGCCGACCTGAAGGTTCGCCCCAACCAGCTCATGCTGCTGACTGTGCCGTACGACGAACGCTTGCTCGACGCGGAAATCGAGGCGGCTGTCCTGAAAAACGCCGTCGGCGAGCTGCTCTACCCGTACGGGATCGCCTCGCTCAGCCAGGCCGACCCCTATTTTCACCCGCATCACGACGGCGTTGAGCTGCACCACAAGGACGCCGCGTACCACAACGGCACCGTCTGGGGCTGGAACGCCGGCTTCACGGTCACGGCCCTGTGCCGGCACGGTCAAACCGAGCTGGCCTGGAAGCTGGCCCGGAATCTGGCCGACCAGATTTTGAATCTGGGGTGCCGCGGCGCAATGAGCGAACTGCTCGACGCGTTGCCCGATGCGAAAGGCAAGCTCAAGCCCTCGGGCACCTGGGCGCAGACCTGGAGCACCGCGGAGTTTGTCCGCAACGGCCACCGGGATTTCGGCGGCTTCGAGCCGCGCCTGTTGGACAACGAGATCCGCCTGGAGCCGCACATCCCCGCCGAGTGGACCAGCTTCAGCGCCACCCATCCCTTCGGCCGCGGCGCCATGCTCCAGGTTGCCTTCACGCGCCAGCACGGCAAGGAGGTCTTCGTCATCCGCTCGGACGGTCACGCCGCGCCCATCCGCCTGCGGTTGACGGTCGCGGCGTTCGGGCGGCTTTTCCGGATCGAGCGCGAACTGAAAGCGACGGACACCTTCACGGTGGTCATGGACGCCAAGGCGGCGATCACCGGCACCAACGGCCAATGGGATAAACCGTTCAAGGGTGAAAAACTGGCCGCCGTCAAACCGCTCAAGTTCGCGCAGCCCACTCTGAAATTCAAGCCGCGGGCCGTCAGGGAAAAAGACTTTCTGAAGAAGATCATCGAAGCCGGCCATTACCGGTAGAGGCCGACGCCGGCCGCATCGGAGCGCCGCCAAGAAACCGACCGGTTCAAGGCTTGATTACCCAAGGAGCCCGAACGTCCCGCCCGGATAGCCAGCCTGATCCACCCAACTTACCCGCAACACAAAGACACCTGTCTCGAAGATAAGACCCGCAGTCGCAATGCCAACTGGGTGGGAAACCTGATCCGGTTACAAAACTGGGCGCTCCATTTCTTTGCAGAGCAAGGTGAAATGCATGAATTCCTCCCGGCCTTTGTGGAAGCCGTTGCGTCCAATTCCAGACTAGCGCTGCGTTTGGTTCGGAACGCAAAATGCGTCCACAAGGAAAGACCATGGAAGAGGATTAACGGAAGAGAATTAAAACTTGCAATAAGAGACCGGGAACACAAATCTGTCATCCATCGAAAGAATGGTTTTTCGACGCCAAGGAATACGGGGGGGGTATGGCAAGGAATCTGTTGCGCATAATGGGCCGGGTAGACCTGCGGCTGTTGCTTCTTTTGGTTGTTATCCCGGCCACAATCGGGAGTTTTGCCTTTGCCATTTTGCGAATCGATGCCGTCCAAGACAGATCGCGAAATGTCCGTATCCTTTCCACCTGGCCGCAACTGGTTCGGCAGTATCTGGAGTTTCGTGCCCCCTGTTTCCCGCTTATCGCCGCCGCCGCGCTTCCCGGCGGGCTGCAAGCCACGAACCGGATCGACTGGGCGAGTTTCCAGTCCGCGTCCGACTGGTACTGGCCCTTCGACGGCGGTGCTTTCCGCTGCACCGATGACAGCGAAATCGCCCGGCTAATACCGGGCCAGGCCAATCTGGTCATATACGAAGACATCGCCGCCCGGGAAATCGTCATCCTGCGCGCGCCCGCCAAGGCCGGGGATGCCTACGAGGAACTGGCGGCCCTGCGCGCGCCCCTAACGGCCCTGGGGCATAGGGGGCATGGGGCATAGGGGTCACGTCTAGACATAATACATAATGGGGTTGACAGGACGGGTGGGATTAAATAGGTAAGGCAATATGAGCAGGCCTTTGCGGCTGGATATAGAGGGTGGTTGGTACCATGTGACGGCCCGGGGACACAATCGGCGGGATATATTTGTGGACGTCGGGGACCGGCGACACTTTTTGGGGTTGGTGGAGGAAATGACGACCCGGCACCGGG
>CAZMXS010000066.1:0-25325 GCA_964570325.1 uncultured Verrucomicrobiota bacterium
GGGCGCGCGCCGGGGGCTTGGATTATGCCGCCGTGAGTGAAGCGATTCGCTATTTTGAAAGCCGGCGGGTGCGACGCGAAGACGCGCGCGACGCCTTAAAGCGAGTCAGTGAATATTTGAATCTTTAGATGTGACCCCAGGACTTTTCAGCGCGCGCACCTTGACCGGGTGCGAGACCGAAGCCACCTCGACCAGCTCCGCGGGCGCGTCCACGGCCAGCGAAAACCCGACCGCGTGCAGCCCGGCGGCCTCCTTCCTGTATGGCGGCAGCAGCACGTCGCCAAACTCGTCCTCCGGCAATTCGATCTCGCCCTGGCCGTCGTCGAGTTCCGCGGCGCGCATCCGCGGGTGATAACCCGGCGCCAGCGTAAACGGAAAGCGAAAGCGCAGCCCGTCATCATGCAGTTCCACGCCGGCGACAATTTCCATGTAGACCGCCACCGGCTCTTCAGGCTTGAGGTTGCCCACATTCAGGTTGACGCAGCCATCGCGGTACTGCTGGGTCAGCACGCCCAGATGCCCCTGCGCCAACCCGTCCTCGTATTGACGGCGGGCCTTCTGCACCGGCTCCAGCTCGGACCGGGCGGAATAACCGGGCCCGCGGACAACGAACCGCCGGATCGCAGCGTCGCGCGGAAGCATGAACGTATAGACCGCCTCGACCGGGCACGACTCGCCCGATACAAATAAATAGCGCACGACCAGCCGCGCGCCCACCGGCAGCACCCGCCCGGTCAGGCGCAGATCCTGCATGACCAGTTCCAGGCGCCGGCCGTCCTGCGCGGAAACCAACCCGAAGGCCGCCGCGCCATCCGCCATCGCATCATTTACGCTCGTGTGCTTCTTCCTCATGACGACTGCTCCTTTGTTAAATCGCCCAGGGCCAGCGTGAACTCGTGCAAAGCCTTTTGAACCTTGTGCAACTGCCACGGCGACAGATCTGCCCGTACCATCACCACGACGCCGTCGGCCGGCGCATGGTGCCACCAAGCCTCCGCCACCCGCGTTGCCGCCGCCCCGCCCGCCAGACGAGCCGCGATCTGCCCGAGGGTCAGGCCCTCGGCTTGCAGGCGCCGGATCTCCGCAATCCGTTCCAGGTGCGCCCGGCCGTACGCCGCGTCGCGCCCGGCGCGTCCGGGCCCGGGCAGCAGGCCGCGCGCAATGTAGAACCGGATCGTCCGCGGCGGCAACCCCGCCCGCCGCGCCAGGTCCCGCAGTGTGATTCCGTCTTTTTCCAAGGCCGCCATGGTTCGTCCTTTCTGCCGTCATATGTACCCCGATATATTGACATTGTCAAGTAGTGTTTATATCAAACCGGCGCCGCGCATCTCGTTTCTCGACATCCGGCGCGGCAACGGGAGTATATCGTCGGCGAGGTGGCGGAGAACACGCTCGATCACGGCGCAGTCGTCAATGAGCGCGACGATCTTCATCTCCCGCGAGCACCGCGGTCACAGGAGCAGATCGGCTTTCCAGACTCTCTGGATGAGTCTGCGCCATTTCGCGGACGGGATGCGGCGCGGTTGTTATTCGGAGACGTCGCTGATCTGAACGGCCTGAACCACGGCGGCGGCTTTTGTCCGGGGTAATCGGCGCACCAGGCAGCGCGCTTTCTCTAAAAACACGTCCAATGGGTTGGGGAAGTGGCGTACCTGGCAGGAGTTGAACCTGCAACCCCCAGATCCGTAGTCTGTGGAATCATCAATGTAGATAGGGTGATTCATATTGACTGTCCCCATACTGTAACCGTACATTCCCGAATAGATGCACGGAACCGCACGAAAGAACAAGGGGGCGACATGACAAGGAAACACAGGAGCGGCACGATTTACAAACGGGGCGGCGTGTACTGGTTGAAGTACATGGTCGAGGGAAAGCGCCTGTATCAGAGCCTTGAAACGGGCGACATCGAGGAAGCCGAAAAGCGGCGCACGGCCATCATGCGCCCCTACGTTGCGGCCAGCAAAACGGAAGCGCTCGCCGCCGTGGTTGCCAAGTTGGACGATGCACGCGCCGCGCAAGCCAAGGTAGAGGATGAAGTCAACCCGCCGTTGTCACTCGCCGCCGCATGGAATGAATACCTTGCTTCCACCGAGCGGCCCGACTCCAGCGAGGCCACGCTGGAGCAATACGGCTTTCAATGGGGCACGTTCGCCCGCTGGATGCATGACAACCATCCGAACATCACCGCCCTGCGCGACGTGAACAAGGCTATCGCCGATGACTTCGCCGCGTACCTGATCCGCGAAAAGAAATCAGCCGGCACGTTCAACAAGTACATGAACCTGCTGGCGCTGGTATACCGCACGTTGAAGGACAAGGCCAAGCTGACCGGCAATCCGTGGGAGGACATTCAACGCAAGCGGATGATCCCGCAATCACGGCGGGAACTGACCACCGACGAACTGAAAACCGTATGCGGCGCAGCCGAAGGTGAAATGCGCCTGCTGTTCGCCATAGGCATCTACACCGGGCTGCGCCGTGGCGATTGTGCCACCCTGCGATGGGGCGAAGTGGATTTGAAGCGCGGGCGCATTACCCGCATCCCGAACAAGACGGCGAGGCGCAACCCGAAGCCGGTACTTATTCCGATTCATCCCGTGCTGGCCGGTATGCTGGCCGAAACACCCCGCGCTGATCGTGGTGAATACATCCTGCCCGAGACCGCCACCATGTATCAGCGCGACCCGTCCGCAGTATCCAAGCGGATTCAAGCGCACTTCGAGGACTGCGGCATCCGCACCGTGAAGGAAGGGACCGGCTTCAAGACGATCACCGACGCGGACGGCAAAACAAAGGAAGTGTTCACCGGCAAGCGCGGCGTGGTCGAAGTGGGCTTTCATAGTCTGCGCCACACCTTCGTTTCCCTCTGCCGCGAGGCGAACGCGCCGCTGGCCGTGGTCGAGGCTATCGTCGGGCACAGCAACCCGGCGATGACCCGGCACTATACCCATGTTTCCGAACAGGCCGCTGGGCTGGCCGTGGCGTCCTTGCCGTCTATCTACGGCGACGCCGCGCCCGCCAAGGCCCTGCCGGCGGGCGATCCGCTGGAAGCGTTCAAGGGGCAGGTCCGGGCGCTGGCCGACAAACTGGACGGGAAGAACGTGCTGACCATCAAGGCCGAACTGCAGGCGCTGTGCGGGGAATAGGCTATCGTCGGACAGATAAAACCTTTTCTCCGGCTTGACTTGCAGTATATCTTATGGCATATCCACAAGCATGGCTTACAGCATATCTACTAGAAAGGAGTGCAAGCTATGGAAAAGGCAGAGAGAGAGAGCAAAGTCCGTGAGAACCTTCTGCGTCGAATGGCTGAGCGGCAGGGATTGAATCTGCGCAAATCAAGACGCCGCGATGTTCGAGCGATTGACTACGGCTGTTACATGCTTGTGGAGAATGAGACAAAGTGTGTTATCGCGGGCGCGGATCATGGACGGGCTGAATTCAGTTTGGACGATGTGGAAGCCTATTTAACCCAATAGCCGGACTATCCCGGACTAGCTATCCGGGGAAGCCGTGGCGGGGGCCGCCCTATTCGGCACCCGCCGCGCACTAATAGGGAGTGCGAAGGTGAAGAACGCAAAATGCAGTATGGGCGAACCGCTGGACTATGACGCCACCGGGCGCTATCTCAAACGCCGCATGGTCGAGGCGCTGGACGAACTGGGCGAAGCCATCTATCAGACCAGACGCGGGAAACTAATTGCTCTGTTCGACATGGCCGCGCTGCGCGTGAGGAACGCGATTCAGTATGACACCGGCAAACGCAAGGCCGCCGAACATGATACTTCCGCTGTGGCGAACGACTACGGGGCGCAACTTCGCACCTTGTACCCAAAGGCGGCGCGGGAGGAAATACGCCGCGCCAAGCGCGTCCAGATCGGTAAAGGGAATCACCGTCCCGGTAAAACGTGGCGCGGAAAAGCGCTGGCTGAATACAGGCCAAAGTACGAGCGGCTGATCCGTGCCAAGGGAACGGCGCGACAAGCTGCGCTCGCATTATCCAAGTTCACCGGCGGCACTTGGAAGCCGCGCCAGATACAAGCTGCGTTCCGCAAGTAGATTGTCCTGTCAGATACGACGAAGGCGAGGTTCCGCGACCTCGCCTTTCGTGTTTTTCCTGCCGGTGTGCATTAAGTTAACTTACTGCACAAAGTGCTGTATAACCCCATGTCACACTAGACGCAATTCATGGGCAACACTATGTTGCAGGCCATGAATGATAAATTATTTCTCGCGCTGCACCAGAGTGGATTCACCGGCAAATCGTTCGCCCGGATGGTAGGGTTGAGCCGCGCAACCATTTCGCGGCTGATCCACAGCAGGCATCACCCGCATCGGGCGACGGCCGCGAAAATCGCGTACCTGCTGGGCACGAACGCGAACAGTCTTTTCCCCCGAAAGCGAGGAACGAAATGAACACGAATCTCGAAGCCGTCCGCCTGCTGGTCAATTCATTGTCTCGAAAAGACCGGCTCGCCATACTCGCCGAACTCCAGCCGGTGACCACGCCGCCGGCGACATCCGCGTCCGCGACCCCGACCGGGCCGCGCATCGTGACTACGGCGACTACCGCCGCCATGCTGAACCGTTCCCGCCGACTGGTTCATAAGCTGGCGTCCGAAAACCTGCTGGTCCGCGTCAAGCTGCCCGGTCGCGTCCGGGGCTGTGGGTACACGCGGGAGAGCGTCGAGCGCCTGCTGGCCGGCGGGGGGGCGACGCCATGACCGCCTACTGCCACCGCTGCGGCCGAACTACCACCACCATGTACCTGCGCCTATCGTCCGGCCATATCGGCAACCTGTGCGTGGAGTGCCGGACGGCAAGATTAGGTCGGCCCTATGTGTCATGGACCGAGTACGAAGAATCACAGCGCACACCGAAGGCCGCCGGCCAGAAGGTAAACCATGCACACCGGGACCGCTAAACGAACTTTCATCAGGTTGTTCATGGACGATGACGCCATACTTGAAGAAAAGTTTTCAGACTGCTATGCGTCCGCGCTCGCCGTCTGGAAGGCGCTGAACCTGCTGGCGTTCAGACATCGCTCCGCTACGTTCACGCAAGACATCAACCACGTCGCGCACTTGGCGCACGTCAGTTACCGGACGGCTAACCCCATCATCCTGCGGATGCAGGAGGCGGGGCTTCTGACCTACAAGAGGACGGGGCGCGAATCCGTTTTCACCCTGCTGCGTTCGGCAATAAATGCCGAACAGATCGGCAACGGAAGACCCCCTTCCGTTGCCGACAATAAGAAAGAAGGAAAGAACGGTCGGGGCGCTTCGCATAGCTCCGCGCCCGACCGGCCGAAGCTGGTTGATGTCCGGGAGGCGCTGGACTTCGAGCGCCAGCAGGGGGGCCGGCCATGAACCTGCTGCTCGAACAATGTGTCATCGGAGCCATCTTATCCGGCGACGAAAAGGCGCTGCCCGCCATGCTGCGCCTTGGGTTGTCTGCCGATTGCTTCGAGGATGTTCGATGCCGGGACATCTTCGTCCGCGCCGTGGAGCTTTCCAAAAACGGCGAACTGCCGCACCGGGCGACGCTTGGCATGGATGCACCCGGTCAGGTTGACCCGCTATTCATGGCCGAATGCGTGGAGCTTTCACCCGGCTCATACTCCGTGATTCAGCGTGTTCCTGACCTTGTCGATGGTCTCAAGCGCCGGCGGCTGACCGCGCTGGCGCTGGACCTGCAACGGGATATGGAAGCCGGCGATCCCGGCGAGGCGCTCGCCATGTTCACCCGCGACGCTGCGGCCGTCCATCAGATCGGCCGGAGTCATCAGCCTGCGCTCGCCGACGTGGCCGGTGACCTGCTCAACCGCTGGCGCGATCCGCCGCCGGCATCCGCGATCCGCTGGCCGCTGGCCGTGATGGATACCTGGCTAGGTTCGTTGAGTGACGAGTATGTTATCGTTGCTTCTCAACCGTCTGTCGGGAAGACAGCGCTGGCGCTGCAATTCTCCGTGGCCGTGGCCCGTGCCGGCAGCCGCGTGGCGTTTGCCAGCTTGGAATCCTCGGTCGAGCGGATAATCCCGCGTCTTGTCGCGCACCTTGGGCAGGTCGATATCCTGCGCCTGCGCCACAGGCGAGCGGGTGAGGCCGACCACGCCGCCGCCGGCCAAGCCGTCGAGGCCCTGCGCTCCCTGCCGCTGTCCATCCGCGACACTCCGGCGACCATCGGCGACCTTGCGCTGTGGGCACAAGACGAAGTACGTCGCGGCGCTGGCGTCATCATCATCGACAACTTGCGCCACATCCGGCCGGACCGGGATTTCAAGAATCGGTTTGACCTGTTCGCGCACCACTCGCTTGAATTGAAGTATCTCCGCGACTACCTGCGCGTCCCGGTCGTCGCGCTGCACCATCTCAACAGCGACGATAAGCTGTCATGGTCGAGCGACATCGAGCGTGACGGCGACATCGTGATGATCTTGGAGCGCGACGCGGCGAACTCCATCGAACCTTGCAGGGAAAATCATTTTCACGGCCGCGACTTCGTGAATCTGCGCGTAGCCAAGAACCGCGACGGCAAGACCGGGACGATTCCGTTGGAGTTCATCAAACCGTTTCAGACGTTCGAGGAGGTAACTCGATGACCACCACCACCCGCACAACTGACCAGTCAGTCAAGAAACGCCGCAACCGCCGCCGCAACCGCCGGGGCGGTACACAACCCCGCACCGCCGCCGAAGCGTTGGCCGAAGCTGCCGCATGGACCTTGCGGGCCGAACTGATGCCGGATGACGACCCGGCCGGAATTGTGGCCGCGTTCAAGAAAGCCGCGTACTGGTCCGGCAAGGCCGACTACTACCGCCGGCGCGAACAGCAACGGCGCGAGCGGTTGAGCGACATGAACACGGTGATTGCGAGAAGGATGAAAAGCGGACCATGACTTTTGCGCGTGCCCAGCACTGGCGATTGATCTCCCCGGATTTCCCCACGCGCACACGGCCGGACCCCGAGGGCATGGGGCGGGACGGCCACCTTTTCGGAGTACGAACGGCGAACGCCTGCGGCCGATGACGGCGGGCGAACAATGAGGAGAACGAAAAATGGACGCTGAACAAATGGCAGTCGTGACGCGGGCTGAAAAGATGCTCGCCGACCCCGCGACATACGAAGCGACCCTTCGTCAAGTGGCACTCGAACGGCTGGTTATCCGCGCCAGAGCCGATATAATGAACGAGGCGCAACAGCGTATTGATGACAAGCGGCGCGAAAACGAGGCCCGAGCGCTCGGGTTGGTGCAGGCCCGTTTCGACTGCGCCCCGGTCGGCATGGCCGCGCACGTTGATTTTTACCGTAACGTGCTTGGCTGGCAGTTGATCCCCGTGCGGAAGATTGACGGCAAACTTTTGCCGGTTGGGTCAGCCTGTGGGAAAACGGGCGAACACATCCTTGCAGCCGCCGAAGAAATCGGCGAGGGCGTCGAGGCCAAAATGCGGAAGGGTGACTTGCTCGCCGTGAACATCCCGGCGTCGCGGGTGTGTGTCCTGACGGTTGAGCGGGGCGCGGACGCGGAATACGAAGCCATCCGGGCGCACTTCCACGTGCCTGCAACGCTGGCGTGGACCGGCCCGGACGGTGTCACGAGCTTCGCGTATGCCGGCGGCCGCGTCCCGGACTGGACCGACCACATGGAGCTTGGCGACGGCGTCCGGCTGACCACCACCGGCTGGTCCGTCCTGCCGCCGAGCCAAGGGGTCGAATGGACGGTCACGCCGAAAATGTTTTTCAAGAGCTTGAACGGCACCACGACGAAGGGCATCCCGGAGCTTTCGAGCGAGGCGGTAACGCTGGTCCGCGATTTGAGGCGGGCGACCCCGGAAACGTGCCGGCGGTATGTTGCGATGATCCTTCAGAACGCGGCCGAATGTGATGCTGCTGGTACCAAGGGCCGCAGCAAGAATTGAGCGTTACCTGCAGCATCCCGCCCGCGGTCCGGCTGGCAACCCCGGCCGGACCCGGACCCCGGAGGGGGGGCATAGGTTCTTCTACCCCCCCCGGGTATGAGGTTACGCGCCAAGGCCCCGGTATTTTTTCATGAGCAGCTTCAAAACGGATTTACACTTACAGCAAGAAATCGGGAGGGAATATGAAACATCGCCAAAAGCCGACTAAAAACCTTTCCGCCGTCGCGCTGGCGGCCCAAAAGCGCGAGGTCGAAAACCTACTTGCGCTTGCCCAAAGCGGGCGAACATTCACGGCGGCGCAACGCGAGGCGCTGGCCGCAATAGCCGGCGACGGCACCAAACCGGACGTGGAGGCGCACGGCCCGCCTGACCCGGCGGCCGACCCGTCCGACGCGGAGCGCGTGCGCTTTTCAAAAATCCTGCATCGGCTGTTCGCGGACGGCATCATCATGCTATGCCCGGACGCCAAGGATTGACGTTCCCGGCCGGGGGGCTGTCTCCATGCGGGCGACGGGCAATCGCCCCGCCTGCGGACTGCTGGACGCCTTCCCGGCCGGCCATACCCGCACCATGCCCGCCTGACCCCGGCGGCCGGATACCCCCCGAGGGTATGATCCGGTATGATAAACCGCACAATGCCGGAACGTCATACTGGCCGCTGTACCCCTGACCAGTTGGCGGAGGCCGTCTAGGATGCCCTATACGCCGCGATCCCGGCCGGACCCTTATCCCGGCATCCCCCCGAGACTGAACGAGCGTTCACGGGGCGTTCCATTCGCATACAAATAGACCTTATGGTGCAACTACAATTTGTCTTTATTAGTTGCTGACGTGCTCTCCTCTTCAAGGGACTCAAGCGCTTTGCTCGTATATTCGACAACATGTGAGATTTGAAAGTTGTCGCCGTATATGATGTGAAATATCTTTGTGTCAGCTGTTTCCCATTTCTCTGACATTACAAGGTGGCCCACAGCAATTGCTGTGCCCCAATCTTCGGGATCGTCTCGGTATAATTTGTCTTTCCAGGTCGTATCATTGTCAACTGGTTGCCCATATTTTGTGATTAACGTGCCGCCAAGTTTCTTGTAATCAGCTATAAAGTCATTCTTGTTGGAGTGCCGCTCGACAAACACATACTTTGCCCTTACAAGGCGTTCGCCTGCAAAGATGTAAAGCACTAAAGCGTCGAGCCCCGCTACGGTATCCTTGTAAGCCAAGACGTCATCACTTTCTTTCACTATTTCATACGTTTCGGTCTTTTTAACCTCTTCTTGTGACATGCCCCAGAGAATCTTCCTGAAAGGGCCATTGGTAGTTGTGTTCAGAAGCGGTTGAGGCTGGATTCCAGAATCGGTTTCATTTGATGGTTGATTGTGTTTGGCAAATTGAACGGATTTCACGTTGGATGCTGGGGCATCTTTTATTGAACCATCACGAAGTCTGACTGTGAACTGTCCTTTTTCATACTTGATCACTTCGCAGTCATAGGACTTGCCTGTCAGAAATAGGAGTGTGTCTTGCGCAAGAGAAGAATAAGCACATGCGATGATTGATATGAAGATGCCGATATATCTCATGGTTATGATCTTCCTTTTTGGTTGGCCTTGTTTAACGAGAAAATCGCCGATCCTTTGACAATCAACGGGATTTGCAGAAGTCATCCATGTCACAATATTGACGTATTTTCATTCTTTATAACATACGCTAACGGGATAACGAATAAGGAACAACTTCAAAGTGTTTGAGTCTGTCCGCTGTTGTGTAAACTACCAGAGATCAGTACCGAGGGTGCTGGCGCGTCGGCGCGGTTCGCTACGTAGAACGGCGGGGCCGGCCGAGTGCGACCACCTCGGCCATGATGATCCTGATGGTGGAGTACATGGACAACGACCGCCGCGTCCTGATCGTCGTACAAGCGGATGACCCGATGGTTCTGCCGGTCGAGGATGACCACCACGACCACGTCGTCCTGCCAGACCGCGACCATGACCACGTCGTCCTGATCGTCGTCATGGAGTACGACCGCACCGGCCATGCGCCGGACCAGATCGTCATGCAGGTCGAGCATGACCACATCGTCATGCCAGAGACCGGGTACGGCACGACCCACCGCCTTCAGGATGACCACCACCACGTCAGGCATGGGTGACGATTACGACCGGACCCGGTTCACGGCATGGACCGGCGGGAGATCGGCGATTGTGGGGCCGTCTGCTGGCGGTCTGGGGCTGATTGTCCCCAATTCTGTCCCCAATTGGAGACAGTATCGGAACACCAGACAGAATAGCAGACTGTTTTCGACTGTCCCCAATTGTCCCCAATGTAACCCGGCTTTTGGTGAATCACGGAAAATCACACAAGCGCACGAAACGACACGCCATGAAAAACAGCGTATTCAGAAAACTATTGATTCTATTGGGTAAAACGCGTTTTCGGGCCGTCGTTATTGGGGAAAGAAGTGGCGTACCTGGCAGGAGTTGAACCTGCAACCCCCAGATCCGTAGTCTGGTGCTCTGTCCAATTGAGCTACAGGTACGCCTTGGACAACGGGCGTATAATACGAATTCCTTTCGGTTTGGCAACTCCGGCAGTTCTTTTTTTTGTACCGTCGAGTAATGCAGCCGATTTTATTCCGGCCAAATCAGCCGGCGCGGGGTGGGGACCAGGGCAAAGACCAAGGAGGCCAGGATCAACCCCGCGCCACCTACGACGAGCCGATTGACCGGTTCACCCAACAGCGCCCAGGCGAAAGCTGCCGCCAGCACCGGTTTGAGGAAAAAGAACAGCGAACCGCGCGCCGCGCCAATGTTAATGATACCATAGAAGAAGAGCACATACGCGAGGGCGGTCGCGACCAGGGTCAGGTACAGCACCACCGGCCAGTTGAATGCCGCCAGCCCCATCCACGGATTGCCTTCCAGCAGCAGCGACAGCGGGAAGATCAACAGACTGCCGATCAGGCTGGCGCTGCAGGTGATCACGACCGCCCCAAAACGCGGCATGAATTTCTTCGACAGCACCGTGTATAACGCGAACGCCACCAGCGCGCCGGTCATTAGCAGGATACCCTTCAGAGAACAATCCACCAACCCCCGGTTCAACGCGAACACAACGATGCCGGCCAACCCCAACACCACAGCCGCCAGTTTTCGCCAGTTGATTTGCTCGCCCAACAGCCACGGAGCAAAGAGCACGACAAACGCCGGATTCGCGCTGAAGACGATCGCCGCGACATTGGCCCGCAGTTCCGGAATGGCCATATGATAGAGGCTGATCGTCAGCGTCACGCCAAATACGCCCAGCAGGAGCAACGTCACCCCATCATGCCATCCCAGCGGCTGTGCCCGCAGCCGGATGAGTTTCAGCGCCGGCGCCAGCAGAACCGCGCCGGTCAAAAAGAAACGCACAAAGGCCAGCAGAAGCGGCGCGGCTTGCGCGTTGGCCATTTTAGACGACACCTCGATTGTACTGAACAGCACAATTGCGGCAACCATCGCGCCATAGCCGGAAAGCCGCTCGCGCGCGGCGGGATCCTTCATCAACTGGACCAGGTGGTGCATGGGCTAATTGCAAATGGCCGGATGCAATCATCGGCGCCGCGCGATGTCAACGGTAAGTTGACCGGCCGGCTTGCGGCCCTGCGAAGCGGGCGTATAATGCAACTATGAGTCCCGGTCCCGCAACGTTCCAGTTGGTTTCCGCGTTCGCGCCCACGGGCGACCAGCCGGAGGCCATTGAATGTCTCGCGCGCGGGTTGGAAGAGGGGCGGCGGTACCAGAGTCTGGAGGGGGTCACCGGCTCCGGCAAAACGTTCACGATTGCGAACGTCATCGCACGGTATGGGCGCTCGACGCTGGTAATCTCGCACAACAAGACGCTGGCCGCCCAGCTTTACGCGGAGTTCAAAGGGTTTTTCCCGCATAACGCGGTGGAATACTTCGTCAGCTATTACGACTACTATCAGCCCGAGGCGTATATCCCGCAGACGGACACGTATATTGAAAAGGATTCTTCCATCAACGAGGAGATCGAACGGTTGCGGCTTTCCGCGACCGATGCGCTGATCAATCGGGATGATGTGGTGATCGTTGCCTCGGTATCCTGTATTTACGGTTTGGGCTCTCCGGAGGATTACCGGCGGATGCTGGTCAGCTTGAGCCGCGGACAGGAGACGGATCGGGACAGCGTGCTACGGCAGTTGGTGGATATCCAATATACGCGCAATGACATCGCGCCGGAGCCCGGCACTTTCCGGGTGCGCGGCGACACGCTCGACGTATTCCCGTCCTACAACCAGACCGGGCTGCGCATTGTCTTCTTCGGCCCGCAGGTGGAGCGAATCCAGCGCTTCGACCCGCTCACCGGCCATGTCGCCGCGGAACTCGAGCGAGTCACCATCTCGCCGGCCAAGCACTTCGTCATGCCCGCCGCCAAGATCGAAGCGGCCCTGGCCGCCATCCGCGCTGAAATGGAATCGCGCGTTCAATGGTTCGAAAGCCAGAACAAACTGCTCGAAGCCCAACGCCTGCGCATGCGCACGACCTACGACTTAGAAATGCTCAAGGAGATGGGTTACTGCAGCGGCATCGAAAATTACTCACGGCACTTGTCCGGCCGCGCCGCCGGCGAGCGGCCCGCGACCCTGCTCGACTTTTTCCGCGGACCATTTTTGACGATTATTGACGAGTCGCACGTCACGCTGCCCCAGATTCGCGGGATGTTCAACGGCGACCGCGCGCGCAAGGAGGTGCTGGTTACACACGGCTTCCGCCTGCCGTCGGCGCTCGACAACCGGCCGATGAACTTCGACGAGTTTCTGGCCGCGACCGGTCCGCTGATCTTCACTTCGGCGACTCCCGGCCCCTATGAGCGCGAGGTCGCCGGCACGCCCGTGCCGCAGGTCATCCGGCCGACCGGCATCCTGGACCCGCCGGTTGAGGTGCGCCCCCTGGCGAACCAGGTGGACGATCTAATCGAAGAGGTGCGTGTGCGCGCCGCGCGGCAGGAGCGCGTGCTGGTGACCACACTGACCAAGAAGACCGCCGAGGACCTGGCCGGCTATCTGCAAAATATCGGTGTCCGAGTTAAATACCTGCACTCGGAGATTGATGCGATCGCCCGCGTTGAAATCCTGCGCGGCCTGCGCAAGGCGGACTTCGACTGCCTGGTGGGCATCAACCTGCTGCGCGAGGGGCTAGACCTGCCGGAAGTTTCGCTGGTTGCGGTGCTGGACGCCGACAAGGAGGGGTTCCTGCGCTCCGAGACCGCGCTGATCCAGACGGCCGGTCGCGCAGCCCGCCATATCAACGGACGCGTAATCCTCTACGCCGAGCAGGTCACCGACTCCATGCGGCGCATGCTGGCCGTCACCGACGCCCGGCGCGCGAAGCAAATAGCCTACAACCAGGCGCACGGCATCACCCCCCGCAGCATCCAGAAGAGCATCCAGGAGAGCCTCGCGGCCGAACGGGCAGCGGAGGAGGAACTCGACCACCGGATCGTGCGCGAGACCGGCGTGGCCTATAACGCGCGCCAGGTGATCACGGAACTGGAGCAGGAGATGCTCGCGGCGGCGGCGGCGCTTGAGTTCGAGCGCGCGGCCGTGTTGCGCGACCAAATCTATGAATTGAAGACTGCGCTCAAAACCGGCGGTGCGGAGGAAGCCGGTTCCGCAACGCCGGCGCAAAACGCTGGCAGTTCAAGCCAATATCGGGTATCCAAAAAGAAGCGGGGCAGGAGCGACAGGTGAAAATGGATGATTTGATCAATAACGATGAAGTCCAGGATTTGATTCGGCGGGCCTTGCGGGAGGATGTCGGCCAGGCAGACGTGACCTCCATCGCGCTGGTGGACGACCAGGCGCGCTCGCGCGCCTACATCCTGGCGCGCGGGGCCTATATCCTCGCCGGCGGCCCCGTCGCGGACATGGTGTTCCGCCAGATGGACCCGGGCTTGATGGTCACGCTGCATGCGGTTGACGGCCAGCCCGTCGCCAACGGCGACTGCGTCGCGGTGATCGAGGGCCGGGCGCGCGGCATCCTGGCGGGCGAGCGGGTGGCGCTCAACTTTCTCCAACGCCTCACCGGCATCGCCACGCTGACGCGGCAACTGGTGGAGCGGGCAGCCCCGCATGGCGTCGCCATTCTCGACACACGCAAGACGACCCCAACCTTGCGCACATTGGAGAAATACGCCGTTCGCTGCGGCGGCGGCCAAAACCACCGCATGGGACTGTATGATCGCGTACTAATCAAAGACAATCATATCGCGTTCTGGCGACAGCACGCCGCTGGCAACCTGGCCGATGCGGTGCGCGCGGCCCGCGCCCGTTTTCCCAACCTGGAGATCGAGATCGAAGTCGAAAATCTGGCGGACCTGAAACTTGCCCTGCCGGCCCAGCCGGATTGGATTCTGCTGGATAACATGTCGCCGACGCAATTGCGGGAATGCGTGCCGCTCTGCAAGGGCATCTGCAAGGTGGAAGCCTCGGGCGGGGTTACTTTGGAAACAGTCGAAGCCATTGCCCAAACCGGCGTGGATGCGATCTCGGTCGGATTCCTGACCCATTCGGCGCCGGCGGCGGACTTGTCCCTGGAGTTTACCGCCGGCGTCCGATGAACGCGCCCGCCCAATCCCGGCGGCTGGGCCAGCCCTTGCAGGTCATTGCGGAAACCACCTCCACCAATGATCGGGTTAAGGAGGCCGGGGCGGCCGGCGCTCCGGAAGGATTGACCATCATCGCGGATCGGCAGACCCAAGGGCGGGGTCGGCGCGGTCGCGTCTGGCAATCGCCGCCCGGACTTGGGCTCTATATGTCCGTCCTGCTCCGACCGGATTGGCCGGCCCAATGGGCCGGCAACCTGGCCATGTTAGGCGGGGTGGCCGTGCTGGAGGCGCTGGCGGCGGCCGGTGTGCCGAACCTGGCGTTGAAGTGGCCCAACGACGTGTTGGCGCGCGGCCGCAAGATCGCCGGCATTCTCATCGAACCGCGCATTGCGGCCGGGCGGATCGAGTTCGCCGTCATCGGTATCGGCGTGAACTTCAATCAAAGTGTTGACGACTGGGCGGGCGAGCTGCATAACACGGCAACATCCTGCCGGCTGGAAGGGGTGTGCGTAACGCGGGATGTCCTGGCGGAAGGCATTCTTGGGCGGTTGTCGGACTGGTACGCGCGCGTGGGCGCGGCGGGATTCGCGGAACTCCAGGAGTGCTGGCGGCGCCAAGGAGGCGGGACAGAGATGCCGGTGATTGACGGATGGGAAGATCCATGAAAAAACGCGAGACAAATGAAAGTCTGCTCGTCGTGGATATCGGCAACACGAGCACCGCGTTCGGCTTTTTCAAGGATGGGCGGGTGGGGGGAATGGACCGGTTGCCAACGGATATCAACAACCGTCGCCAGATCATTGACCGGTTGGTCGCATGCTTTGAGCGCCGCCGGATTGGCGGGGTTGGCCTATGCTCGGTGGTGCCGGCCGCCGCGATTATCTGGCAAAGTGCGCTGGAAAAACTTTACCCCACAACACCGGTGTTGAATATCGGGCCGGACATCCCATTGGGCGTCGGCATTGATTATCCGCGGCCGGACACCATCGGACCGGATCGGTTGGCCAATGCAGCGGGGGCGCTGGACCGCTATGGCGCCCCGGTCATTGTGATTGATTTTGGAACCGCCGTGACCTTCGACGTGGTTTCGGCCAAAGGCGCCTACGTGGGCGGCGTGATCGCGCCGGGGTTGCCGTTGATGCTGGACTATCTGGCGGAGCGGACCGCGCTGTTACCGCGGATTGAACTGGGCGCGATTTGCCATGGTGTCGGGCGCAGCACCGTGGAGGCGATGCGGATGGGCGCGCTATGGGGATATCCCGGCATGATCCGGGCAATCCTGACCCACGTCCGCCGCTATTTGGGCGCGCGATCGGTCAAGGTTTGCGCAACCGGCGGCCATGCGCGCCGCGTCCTGGCCAATGCGGGACTGCGTATTCCATACAACTTGGACTTGACTCTCTATGGAGTGGGGAGAATCTGTGAACGCAATTTCAGGTAATCAGGGGCGGCCGGCGGGCACCCGAATCGAACGTTGTTTTGCTGATCTGCAGGCGTCCAATCAAAAGGGCTTTATCGCCTATATCACCGCGGGCGACCCGTCACTGGCCGACACCGCCGACCTGGTGCTGCGCCTGGAGGATGCCGGCGCCGATATTGTTGAACTGGGTATCCCGTTTTCCGATCCTCTGGCGGATGGCCGGGTCAACCAGATGTCTGCGGCCCGCGCGCTGGCCGCGGGCACAACCCCGCGCGGCGTGCTGCAGTGCGTGGCGGCGATCCGCCGCCGGTCGCAGGTGCCGATTCTCCTGTATGCCTATTTGAACCTGATGCTCGCGGGCGGATTTGAGCGCAACATGCGGGCGGCCGCGGCGGCGGGCGTGGATGGCCTGCTGCTGCTCGATTTGCCGGTCGAGGAAGCCGCGGAATACGCCGTCATCCTGCGACGGCATAATCTGAATAACACCTGCCTCGTGACGCCAACCAGCCCGCTCGCGCGTATCCGGCGGATTGTGGCCTCCAGTACGGGCTTTGTATACTGCGTGTCACGCGAGGGCGTGACCGGGATGCAACGGCAGCTCGCGCCTGCCGCGCTGCGGTTGGTGGCGCGCACCAAGTCCTGCACCCGGCTGCCGGTCGCGCTGGGTTTCGGGATTGCCACGCCAGCCGCCGCGACCGCGGCCGCCACGGCGGCCGATGCGGTAGTGGTCGGCAGCGCGATCGTTGACCGGTTTCACCGGGCCGGCCGCACCGGCCGGGCCGCCGCGGCGCGCTGGGTGGGCGGACTGATCCGGGCGGTGAAGCGCGTATGAGCGGGCGCAATTATGCCGTGATTATGGCCGGCGGCAAGGGCGAGCGATTTTGGCCTTTGAGCCGCCAGACCCGGCCGAAGCAGTTGCTCTCCCTGATCGGTGGCCGGACCCTGTTGCACCAGGCCGTCGAACGACTAAACGGATTGATTCCACCGGAACGAATATTCATCATCACCAACCGGGATTTGGCGGTCCCGATCCGTGAATTGGAACTAGGCGTGCCGGCGGAGCAGGTGGTGGGCGAGCCGGTCGGGCGGGACACCGCAGCGGCGATCTGCGTCGGTTCAGCCCTCATCCAGGCCCGCGATCCGGATGGCGTGTTTTGTGTCCTTACCGCTGACCATGTCATCGGCCCCACGCCGATCTTTCAGCGGACGCTGGCGGCGGCGCTGGAGCTGGCGGCCGGCGCCAATGTGCTGGTAACGCTGGGAATCCGACCGACATCGCCGAGCACCGGCTACGGATATATCGAAGCCGGCGCCGCCGACCAAGAGGTAGCTGGGATTACGTTTCATCGGGCATTGCGTTTTGTCGAGAAACCGGACCGGGAGACGGCCGCGCGCTATCTGGCCTCCGGCTTGTTCTACTGGAACTCCGGCATGTTCGTCTGGTCAGCTCAGGCTTTCCGCGCGGCGCTGGCGCGGCACCGGCCGGCGCTGGCGGAATTGACCGAGCGGGTGCGAGCGCGGTTGCCGCGCGAACCGATCGAGGCGATCCTGGCGGACGAGTATCCCAAACTGGAAAAAATCTCGATTGATTACGCGCTGATGGAGCGGGCGGACAATATCGTCGTTTGCCGCGGCGAGTTCCAGTGGGACGACGTGGGTTCATGGCCGGCATTGGAGGGGCATGTGCCGGCCGACGCGGACGGCAACCATGTGATCGGCGAATGCGCGGCAGTGGGCGCCACCGGGAACATCGTGGTCGCGTCGAATCACCTGGTGGCCTTGGTCGGCGTGAAGGATCTGGTGGTGGTGCACACCGATGGCGCCACGCTGGTCTGCGCCCGGGATCGGGCGCAAGATGTGAAACAAATTGTCGAGCGCTTGCGCGCCGACGGCCGACATAACCATTTGTTGTAGGGCCTATGCCGCGCATCCTGGGACTCGATTACGGCGACCGGCGGCTGGGATTTGCGCTCAGCGATCCAACCGCCACGCTGGCATTCCCGCACGGCGTCGTCACGCTTGACCATCCGGAGCAGGCGGTCAATGAAATCGTCCGCATCTGCCGGGAAACCGGCGCAGCCCGGCTGGTGGTCGGTTATCCCCTCAACATGGACGGATCGCGGGGGCCGCGCGCCGAATTGACGGATGCGCTCATCGCCAAACTGGCCCAACGGCTCGCGATCCCCGTGGAGAAATGGGACGAGCGCATGAGCACCCAAACGGCCGAGCAGGCGATGATTGAGGCGGGCGCCCGGCGGGCGCGACGGCGCGCGGTGGTGGACAAACTCGCCGCCCAGATCATGCTGCAGCATTATCTTGACTGCCGGCCGCCGCCGGGGCCCGAATGAATGCGCCCAAACAGCGCTACAAAATGATTGTCGCCTACGACGGCACGGAGTTTTCCGGCTGGCAAACACAGCCTGGGCGGTTAACCATCCAGGGTGAACTCGAACGGGTGCTGCGGGAGCTAACGGGCCAGCCGGAACGAATTCAATGCAGCGGGCGCACCGACAGCGGAGTACATGCCCTGGCACAGGTGGCGCATTTCGATCTGGCGGGACCGCAGGTTATCCGCCGGCTGCTGCTGGGGTTTAACGCGCTGTTGCCGCCGGGCATCCGGGTACACCGCCTGGCAAAAGCCGCGCCGGACTTTCACGCGCGTTTCAGCGCGGTCGCAAAGGAATACCGCTACTACATCTGGAACGGCCCGATCATGCCGCCGCACCTGCGGCATTACCGGACGCTGGTGCGCCGGCCACTGGACATCAAAGCGATGCGGCGTGCCGCCGCCGCGCTGGAGGGTGAACATGACTTCGCGGCTTTTTCCGCCAATCCCAATCGGGAAATTGACGGCACCGTCCGCCGGCTCCAGCGTCTGCGCGTCGCGCGCGCGGGCCGCGAAATTTGCATCCGGGCCACAGGCGAGGGTTTTCTTTACAAAATGGTGCGCAGCCTGGCCGGTTTTCTGATCCGGGTCGGGGTGGGGGAACTGCCGCCGGAAAGCGCGGCGCGGATACTCGCCTCCAAAGTGCGCACGGCCCGTGTGCCCACCGCTCCGCCGCAGGGGTTGTTTCTCTGGCGCGTCAGCTACCGCCGACGTTCTTGACGCATCCGGCCGCATCCAGTAGGTTCATCAGCCTTTATAGATGGAATGCGGATGGACGCCCAATGCTGAAAATCCAAGTCATGCCCTCGTTGCTGGCCGCCGATATGGGGCGGCTGGCGGAAGCCTGTCGCCGCGCCGCGGAAGCCGGCGCGGACGGCTTGCATGTGGACATCATGGACGGCCATTTTGTGCCGAATCTCAGCATGGGCCCGGACGTCGTGCGCATGGCGCGGCGCGAATGCCGCCTGCATTTGAGCGTGCACTTGATGGTGACGCGGCCCGATATTTACGCGCCGGTTTTTGCGGAAGCCGGCGCGGACACCGTGTTAATCCATGTCGAGGCCGCTTGCGCTCCCGGACCGGTCCTGGATGATCTTCGTCGGCGCGGTAAACGCGCCGGCCTGACGCTGAATCCCGAAACACCGGCCGCTGCCTTGGAGCCGTGGCTCGACCGGATTCACGAGGCGCTTTGCATGACGGTGCATCCCGGGTTTGGCGGCCAAGCATTCATCGCGACCGTGTTGCCCAAAATCGCGGCCATTCGAAAACTGGCGCCGAATTTGGACATTTCGGTGGATGGCGGGATCGACACGGCCACCGCGGAGCGCGCCGCGGGGCAGGGGGCCAACATCCTGTTGGCGGGGACCGCGCTGTACCGCTGTCCGGATATGGGCGCGGAAGTCACCCGCATGCGGCAGCGCGCCGCAGCGGCGCTGGCCCGGAGTCCCATAGATGCGGTTGAGGCACCATGAACGATCTTTCGCTTATCCGAAATTTTTGCATCATTGCCCACATTGACCACGGCAAGTCCACGCTGGCCGATCGGATCCTGGAATTGACGGGCGCAGTGGATAAACGCCAGTTCCGCGACCAGTTGCTCGACGACATGGACCTGGAGCGCGAACGCGGGATCACCATCAAAGCCCATCCGGTCACCATGCATTACACGGCCGCCGACGGCAAAACCTACCAGTTCAACCTGATTGACACGCCGGGGCACGTGGACTTTTCTTACGAAGTCTCGCGCAGCCTGTCGGCTTGCGAAGGCGCGCTGCTGGTAGTGGACGCCACCCAGGGGGTCGAAGCGCAGACGGTGGCGCATACATACCTGGCCATGGACCACGGCATTGCGCTGATCCCGGTGCTGAACAAGATTGATATGCAGAATGCAAACGTCGCCGAAGTAGCCAAACAGATCGAGGATATTCTCGCCATTCCGATGACCGACAGTTTCCAGGTCAGCGCAAAAACCGGGGCTGGAGTCCGGGAAGTTTTGGAAGCCTTGGTACAGCGCGTGCCGCCGCCGCAGTCCAAGTTCCCGAACCAAACCCGCGCCCTGGTGTTCGATTCCGAATACGACACCTTTCGCGGCGGCGTGGTATATATCCGCATCTTCGACGGCGAGATCAAGGCGGGCGACCGAATCCGCCTGATCGGCACGGGCCGCGACTACGAAGTCAAGGAAGTGGGCAACTTCTCGCCCAAACCGGTGCCACAGCCGATCCTGCGGACGGGCGAGGTCGGCTATCTGATGGCGAACATCAAGAATGCCGCCGAGATTATGATTGGCGATACAATCACCAAGCCGGATCGTCCCGCGACGGAACCGCTGCCAGGGTTCAAGGAATTCCGCCCGGTGGTTTTCAGCGGCATCTACCCGGTGGATGGGGCCGATTACGACAAGCTGAAGGCCAGCATGGAAAAACTGAGCCTCAACGATAGTTCCTTCATCTACCAGCCCGAGAATTCAGTGGCCCTCGGTTTCGGATTCCGTTGCGGATTCCTCGGCTTGCTGCACATGGAAATCGTTCAGGAGCGCCTGCGCCGCGAATACGACCTCGACATCATTGCCACCTATCCGGGCGTCATTTACCAGGTTTACCTGCGCGACGGAACCATGAAGGAGATTGACAATCCGGTGTACCTGCCGGATCCAAGCCAGATCGAACGTATCGAGGAGCCGATCATCCGAGCGTATCTCATCTGCCACAACGAGCACATTGGCGACATGCTGCAGTTGATCATGGACCGGCGCGGCACAGTGGACAAAACCGAATCGCTCGACACGCGGCGGGTGATGTTGACCTGTACGCTGCCGTTGAATGAGATTCTGCTGGATTTTCATGACAAGTTGAAGAGCCTGAGCCGCGGCTATGCCTCGATGGATTACGAGCATTCCGGCTACCGCCCCGACAACCTGGTCAAGCTGGATATCCTGGTGCACGGCGAAATCGTCGAGGCCTTCTCGTCCATCATCCATGAATCCAAGGCGGCGTTCCGCGGTCGGCAGATGTGCGAATCGTTGAAGGAGTTGATTCCGCCGCAGATGTTCTCGATCGCAGTCCAGGCGGCGGTGAACAACAAGATCATTGCGCGCGAGACCGTGCGGGCGTTCCGCAAGGACGTCACGGCCAAATGCTACGGCGGCGATATCACCCGCAAGCGCAAACTGCTGGAGCGCCAGAAGGAAGGCAAGAAGAAGATGAAGCAATTCGGCCGGGTAAGCATCCCGCAAGAGGCTTTCATCTCGGTGCTGAAGACGCACGGATAAAAACGGACAATCCTCATGAACTATTTTCAGCGGCGACGGCTGCGCCAATCCATCAAGCACCTGCTGCACGAGGCGCGGCATGCGCGGCACATGCGCGCGGACATCGCGCCGGCGGCGCTGGTGGCCCGTGTGCGGGCAGGGGAACAGGAACTCAAGCGCGCCTGGGATGGCGGCCGCGCCGAGACGATCGAGCTGGCAGCGGACCAACTGGCGACCGCCGTAAGCGAACTGTACCCGCCGAAGCCGCACCCAAAATGGCGCGAGAACGTCGAGATTCTGGCGGTGGCGCTTTCCATCGCGATGGCGTTTCGGACCTATTTCATTCAGCCGTTCAAGATTCCCACTGGCTCGATGCAACCGACGCTGTACGGCATCACGGTTGAAGCCCAAAGTCAGAAACGGCTGATGGATTATTTTCCGTTAAACCTGGTGAACCTGGCGCTGTTCGGCGAACGGTATGCGGAGGTGCGCGCCAAGACGGCCGGTCAACTGGACGAGCGCTACCTGATCGGCGAGGAAAGCCGGACGTTTTACATCGCGGGCATGCCGCACGTCGTGCGGCACAATCTGACGATGCACGTCAGCCCGGGCGAGCATGTCGCCAAGGGCCAGCTCATTGCTTCCGGTCGGGTCAAGCTGGGCGCTCACATTTTTGTGGACAAGGTCCGCTACAATTTCACGCGCCCGACACGCGGCGAGATTATCGTGTTCAGCACGGACGGGATAGACTACCCGCGCATCCGGCCGAACACTTTTTATATCAAGCGGCTGGTGGGGCTGCCCGGCGAAACGATCACACTCGATCCGCCATACTTGGTAGCCGACGGGCAGCGTATCACTGCACCGTACCCGTTCGAGCGATTGCTCAAAGCAACCGACAAAGGCTACGTGGGCTATCGGTTTGCCAAGACCGACATGACCAGTACCGCATTACTGCAGAAGCCGGGCGACGAGATACGGGTCGGCGCCGCCCAGTTTCTGCCATTCGGTGATAACACCATGTTCAGCCTGGATGGCCGGTATTTTGGACCGGTGGACCGGCAAAACCTGGTTGGTCCGGCATTCTTCGTTTACTGGCCATTCACCAAGCGTTTTGGCGGTGTAAAGTAGCCCGTCGCCATCAACCTCCGGCCTGGCACCCGCGCATCGGTTCCAGTCTGTGAAACCTTGAGCAACCACAGGGTAGCCGCCAAATAGACCCGGACTTATCATCGGGCCCAGTCCGCCGCAATCAACCGCCTAACCGCCATATATTGTGGTGTCACCCATACCGTAGTAGACATAAGATATATTATGCGACGTTGTATATATATTCAATAATCCCGTTTTTTGAGCGTTGTTTTTCGGCGTCATGCACTTTGTCTGCTGGCGGCGCTTATGAACTTTCTATGCGGCATGTGGCCGGTCCAGCCGGCTTTGGTGTCGGCCCTGCCGAGTCCGGCGTATTTCGCCTTCTGGATCGGCTGCACCATCATCGCGCCGATCCGGCTGATTACCGTGGTGAACCGTTTTTGTTGAACCTTGTTGACCGCAGCGGTACGCGTTTCAAAGGCCATGCGGGCTACGATGTCAACCGGTGATACAGCATCTGGTAATCGTCGGCCACCCGGTCCCAGGAGAAATCGGCGCCCATACCGCGCAGCATAATGGCGCGCCAGACGTCGGGCCGGGCGTGCAAGTCGAGCGCGCGCTGCACCGCCGAAAGCAAGCCGTCAGATGTGTATGCCTTGAACTTAAAGCCGTTGCCGATCGCGCCGTCATCGGAAATGTCCTCGATTGTGTCCTCCAGGCCGCCGGTGGCGTGCACAATCGGAACCGTGCCGTATTTCAGGCTGTAGAGTTGGTTTAAGCCGCAGGGCTCGATTCGCGACGGCAGCAGGAAAACGTCAGCGCCGGCCTCAATTTTGTGCGCGAGGGCTGTGTCATACTGCAGGCGCGTGGCGAACCGGCCGGGCCACTTCGTGGCCGCTTGCTCGCACAAAGCGTGATACTGTCCCTGCCCGACCCCGAGGATAACCAGCGCGACCTTCTTTTCCATCAGCGCCGGCAGCGCTTCGGACAGAATATCCAAGCCTTTGTGGTTGACCAACCGCGTCACCATGCCGATCAGCAGCGTGTCCGGCTCCAGTTTCAAATCCAGGATCCGCGCCAGATCCTCGCGGCATTCGCGTTTCGCGTCCAGATTCTCCGGCCCGTACTTGCGAATGATGAAGTCATCCACCATCGGATTCCAGACCGTGTAGTCCACGCCGTTGACGATGCCAACCAGCCGCTCCCGGATGCCGCTGAGCACGCCATGCAAACCGCAGCCAAACTCATCGGTCTGAATTTCCTGCGCGTAAGTCCGGCTGACGGTGGTCACCAAATTCGAAGCCGTGATGCCGGCCTTCATGCAATTGACATTGCCGTAAAACTCCATGCATTCAACGCTGAAGCAGAAAAACGGCAGGTTCGTCAGCGCGTATTGTGCGCCGGGATAGATGCCCTGGTACACGAGATTGTGAATGGTGAAGACCGTTTTCTCATTCATGGTCCGCCCCATCCCCTGGATTCCGTGTCGCAGGAACAGCGGGATCAGGCCGGCCTGCCAGTCACAGCAATGGACCACATCAATGCGCCCGCCCAACGCGTCAATCAACGCGACGACTGCCTTCTGGAAGAAAACAAAGCGCTCGAAATTGTCATCATAGTCGCGATCCGGCAGGCCGTAGAGATGGGTGCGGTCAAAGAACTCGTCGCGCCGGATAAAATACGTCACCGGCGCCGGCTCCTCAGCCAGCCATACCTCGCCCTTGTAAACCTTGAATCCTACGGGTATTTCCAGACGCATCCCGGTGTCGCGAACCTTGAATCCGCCCTCCGCCACTTGCCGGTAATAGGGCATCACGCGCAGGAACTCGATGCCGCGCCGGCTCAAGGCCTTGGGCATGGCCGCGCCCACTTCGGCCAGGCCGCCGGTGGTTGCAAAGGGGACTATTTCGCTGGAAGCATAAATAATCTTCATGTAATCAGCCCGGATAATATCTTCATCCACCGCTCACATCATGACTCGTCAACTCCCGGCCGGCGGTTATTATATCCCGCCATGACCGAGGCGCAGCCAACATTGGAAGCCCGCATCCTGGAATTAGCCGGGAGCCCAGGTTACACCCCGCTGAAACAGCATGAACTGGCCCGCGCCCTGCGGCTCAAAGATTCCCAGCGCCGCGACTTTCGTCATCTTCTATACAAAATGGAGCGGGAGGGAAAGCTTGTTTGCAAAAGAAAAAACTGCTGGTCCCTGCCCGTCGGCCGCCGGCTGGTCGCCGGTCGCCTGCGCGTTCATCCGCGCGGTTTCGGCTTTGTACTCCCCGAACCGCCTTCTGATCAGCCGGAAATCTTTATCCCCGCGGAAGCGCTCGGCGCCGGATTGGATGGCGATCGCGTCCAAGCCCAATTGACCCCGGAGCGGCCTTCCAGTGGGCGACGATCGCCGGCGGGAGATTCAAAGATGCCGCCGCCCGCCGGCCGCATCACGGGTACAGTGGTGCGCGGGCTCGAACGCGCACGCGCCCAACTGGTCGGCTTGCTGAAACGGACCCGTTATTACGATTACGTGATCCCCGACAACCCGCGCATCCTGCACAATGTCCGGGTCCGCGAATGCGCGCCCGGCGTGACTGCGCCGCCGGACGGACACAAGGTCGTGATCCGGCTCGATCCCTGGGACGCGCCGCATCAG
>CAZMXS010000067.1:0-25230 GCA_964570325.1 uncultured Verrucomicrobiota bacterium
ATGCAATCAGAAAACGCAATACGCTAAAGATATTGCCAGCACATTTCGAGATCGCGCACCGCGGACCCCGCCATTGGCGGGGCTTTTCAGGGGATTGTTGCCCCGCAACTGTCGAAGATGGGTCTAATATATTGCCGATTATTCATACATCATTCGGCGGTTGAATTCGTTTTGTCTTTTCCCGGAGAGAACGCTAAAATGTGCGCCGTTGAAAGCACGTGACAAATATACTGGTACTGGCAAAGTCAGGTTTGGATTTCGGTTTGCGCTCCGGCCACACCACCGGAAGGCGCGCCAGTTGGAAGGGAGTACAACATGAGCGAACCGAACATTCCGAGTTTATCCCTGATCTCCAAGGGCGCGCGCGCGCAATTTGCGATTGGCGTTGCGCTGATCTCAGTGATCCCGTTGCTGGCGTTCTGGTACCTCAGCCAACTGCTGCAATCGGCGCAAGCCTGGCGCGGGATCCAGCCCATGATCATCCTGCTGATCACCTGCGCCACGGGCATCACCGGCTTCTTGATCCTGCACAAGTATCCGCTCAACATCGTCCGCCTGCGCGGCTACCTGGAGAACATGATTAAGGGCCGGCTGCCGGACCAGGTCAAATTACTGGCCGGCGAGGACGACCTGCGCGCGGTGGAGCACTGCCTCAACCTGATTCTCAACCAGTTACAGGAACGGCTTGAAATCCTGCAGACCGAGAAGCAAACGTTACAGAACCAGTTATTCCAATTGCAAAAGATGGAGAGCATGGGCGTCATGGCCGCGGGGGTGGCGCACGACTTCAGCAATCTGTTGACTGGAATGTCCGGCCATCTCCAACTGCTCGCCATGGAATCCCAGGCACCCAACGCGCAGATGTCGCTGAAGGAGATCGAGACGCTGATCCAACGCGCCACCGAGTTGACGCACCAGATGCTGGTCTATGCCGGTCGCGGCCGATTCGCCATGGAGCAAATCAATGTTGTCCCCTTGATCAAGGACATGGCGCAGTTGTTAAACGCTTCCGTTATCGGCAAAGCCCAACTGGAAATCACAGCCACCTCCCCCACCTTGAACATCAACGCCGATCCGACGCAATTGCGGCAGGTAATCATGAACCTGGTCATCAACGCCGCGGAGGCCATCCAACCGCGCGCCGGACTGATCCGCATCCAAACGGCCCTGTTGGCACCGGAACCCGGCGGAATCCAAGCCAAGTTGATCCACGGAACCTGTCCACCCTGGCCAGCGGTCTGCATTGAGGTCAGCGACAACGGCCCCGGCATCCCGCCGGACATCCTGCCCCGCATCTTCGACCCCTTCTTCACCAGCAAGCCGCGCGGGCGAGGCCTCGGACTTGCGGTCATTCTGGGCATCGTAAACGCGCACAAGGGCGCCATCGCCGTGGATAGCGAAGTCGGCCAGGGCACGCGCTTCCGCGTGCTGCTGCCGGCGGCTTGATCCGGCTTTCATTTTCTCACGGCGCGGCTTATGTTTGCCGCCGTTATGAGTTCGCTCCATTATCTTTCCAAGGTCCGTCCCTGGCTGGGTTCGGATTTCGCGTTCTGCGTGCCGTCCAGAGCGGGCGCGAACCCAGCGGCTATTTTCGGGGTCGTGGACACAATCGGCACATTCCACGCGCTGATTTTGCGCGCCTTCATCCGCCGCATCATCCGCAAAATCCGCCACGAGTTGCTGGTGATTGACAGTCCGGAACGGTTGAGCGCGGCAGTGATCAACGTGCTGATGGCTCAAAACCAATCCCTGTTGGCGCTGAAACGCGGACCAACAGAAGAACCGCTGGGTTTCTGCGTGGCGCTTGGCGGCATCACCGGCAACCAATGCCTCATCTCCTCACTTGGCGACTGCCGCGCTTACCGCATAACCCCGCCCGTGGCGTCGCACACCGCTCCACGCGTGACCTGTCTGACCCGTGATCACAACGGAATTCAGACGGTCCTGCAGGATTACGCGGACACCCCGCGCGTATTCCTGAAAAACGAACTCCACGAGCGCGGCCGCTTGCTCTCCAAGTTCTGGGGTAAATACAACGACGAGGAATTACGGGCTGAATTACAGCAGGGGCAGGTCCGATTTGAACTCAACACGCAGGAAGGCTTGATGCTGATGACTGACGGCTTGTACCTGCCCATGGTTCACTCGATCATGCGCAATGGCGGCTACCGTCTCTCCGCGCGCGATTACTACCTCGAACCCTGGCTGTCTGATTTTATCAGCCGCGGCGAATATTTACAGGGCGAACCAGACTTGCGGCCCAACTGGCAAAGCCTATTGGTCAACCTGTTCTCCTTCGCGCGCGATTACACCGCCAAGCGCCCGCGCTACCGCGACGACATGGCCATCCTGATGCTGTTTCAAACCTAAAACTGCGCACTTGGAACACGGAATGCGTTGATGGCGACCGCGGGCCGGATGCCCACGCTTCATAGAATGGGCTGTATTACTCCGCGTCCGTCCGGAACGGCGCACAGGGCAGGCCGGCCTGGTTGTAGAGGTTGCCGGTTGGATTGTCGGCCCAGCCATACCGCACATGTACGGGATCGGGCACCTGCGGCGAACTGACCCGAACGGTTGTTCCCGTCACTTCGACGGCAGCGGGATAGAAACGCCCGTCAACCCCCGCAATCTCGAACCCCTGCGGCGCCACGCCACGCACGACCAGACCGCTCGCCGCATGCTGGAACTCAATCTGAATTGCCCCGTCTTCGCGCCGCATACCCCGCGGCTCCGGGCCCAAGCATTCCACATCCTGTCCATACACATTCCGCAACGCGAGCAACGCCAGGCGGCGGCCCACCTCCTGTTTGTTGCGCGGGTGAATGTCCTGGGCATCGCCGATGTCAATCGTACAGGCCAATCCACAGTTCGCCACCAACCGGGCCGCCGCAGACTGCGCGGCGCGGATTTCCGCCCAAGTGGATGGGGCCGCCCGATTGGGATTGGCTTGGAAATTGGCCAACTGGACAATGTAGAATGGGAAAGCGCCCCTACCCCAGGCGCGGCGCCAGTCAGCGATCAAGGCCGGCAACAGACGCCGATATTGCGCGCCACGGCCGGCGTTGGACTCACCCTGATACCAAAGCACACCACGGATTGGCAGCGAACAAAGCGGCGCGATCATTCCATTGTAAAGCACCGTCGGCAGGTTCGGTTCCTCTGCCAGGTTGAGCGGCAAAGGCGTAGCGTTTTTCAGTTCAATAGTGGGCCGGTAGCGCCACGGGCCTGCGAGCGTCATGGCGTGAGCGCCGGGGCGGCCCACTCGTTCGAGGCGCATCTGCTCCGGCCGGCCATAGAATCCGCCATCCACGCCCGTATCGAGCACGCGCACGGCGATGACATTCGTACCGGCGCGCGCCACGCCGGCTGGTATCATGTATTCTCGCGGAAGATCCCAGCGGTCGAGCCCGCCGACGCGCACACCGTTGAACCAGGTGGTATCGCGGTCATCCACGGGCCCCAAACATAATCGGAGTTCGCAACCGGCCCAATCGGCCGGCAGTTCCACCGCGCGGCGGAACCACACCACCCCGTCATAGTCCGGCAAACCCGCGCGCTCCCAATACTGGGGCAGCACCATTGTCAGCCAATCGGCATCCGGCAGGGCTGGATCCTCCCAACCGGGCGTCGCCGCCGATCCGGCGTCGTTAGTCCGCCACCAGGCTTCCATCTGGCGGCGGTAATAGTCCGACCCCCCCGCCTGCCAAGCGGCCGCCAACTGATCCAAACCGCGCAGATCAGCGGCAAAATCCCCCAGCGTGGCCAAACCCTCCCGGCTGACCCACGCCTCGGCCACAGTGCCACCCCATGCCGCCTGAATCAGGCCAACCGGCACTCCAGTCCGCCGCTGCACTTCTCGACCAAAAAAGTAAGCCACGGCGCTGAACCCCTCCCAACCCACGCCGCCCACATTGCCGGGCTCGCAAGTCAGCCACTGAAGCGGCACATCGCTTGGCGGCGCCAAGGCCGGTTGCTTGGGCGCCAGGCACAGCCGGATCGCGGGCTGATGGGCTGCCGCCACTTCCGCCGGGCCGTTTTCAGCGGCGCGCAAGCCCATTTCCATATTGGATTGCCCGGCGCAAAGCCAGACATCGCCGAAGAGCACATTGGTCAAAACACGACGATCGGACCCACAGATCTCGATCTCCCACGGACCGCCGGCGGGCTGAGGGCCGAGGCGCACCTCCCAGCCACCGTCCGCGCCGGCCATCGTCGGATACTCTGCGTCGCCCAGTCGCACCGTAACCAAAGCGCCGGGCCGGTCCCGTCCGCGCAAGGGAATGATGGCGTCGCGCTGCAAGAGCATATTGTCGGCAAAGAGACCCGACACCGACCATGTGGCGGCGGCCGCTATTCCATTTTGAACATTCATCGCCCCCCACCCTCCAACCGCTATGAAGACGCAGGCTATCAAGCCGCGGCGCAATTGTTTTGTTTTGTTTTCATCCCGCGGAGGTTTATGATATATGTCCATTGTAAGCCGTCACGCTCATAACAATCATTACAAGGAGTCAGACTCATGAAGCGATTGTTCAGGCTCTTGGTTCCCGCGCTGATGACGATTGCACTCGGCAGCCTGCCGGGTTGCGGCAAATCCCAACCCACCACGACCACCGGGGGCGGCAAGAAGATCAAGGTGGGCGTCTCGCTACCCACCCAGCGAGATGAGCGCTGGGTACGCGACGGGCAGCGAATGCGCGAAGTGGCGGAGCAACTGGGCATCGAACTCAAGATGCAGATTTCAGACAACGACGCCGCCAAGCAAATGTCGCAGTGCGAAAACCTGTTTGCGCAAGGCGTGGACATCTTGATCCTCGCCCCGCACGACGCGACCAGCGCGGCATCCATTGTCGAGAAGGCGCACAAGATCGGGCTTAAAGTAATTGCTTACGACCGCCTGGTGATGAACTGCGACCTCGACCTGTATATTTCCTTTGACAACGTCAAAGTCGGCGAACTGCAGGGCCAGTACCTGGCCGACCGCGTCAAGAAGGGCAACTATGTGGTCTTCGGCGGTGCGCCGACCGACAACAACGCCAAGCTCTACCGGGATGGCGCCCTCAGCCAGATCAAGCCGCTGGTTGACAAAGGCGACGTCAAGATTGTCATGGACCAATGGATCCAGGACTGGCAACCGACCATCGCCATGAACCTGATGCAAAACGCGCTCACGGCCAACAACAACAAGATTGACGCAGTCCTGGCGCCGAACGACAACACCGCCGGCGGCGTCATTCAGGCTCTGGCGCAGGTCGGGCTGGCGGGCAAGGTGCCGGTGACCGGTCAGGACGCGGAGGAGACCGCCGCGCAACGCATCGTGGAAGGCACCCAGTCAATGACGGTGTTCAAAGACACGCGGGAATGCGCCAAAGTGGCGGTGGACACGGCGGTGCAGATGGTCAAGGGCCAGGCGCCCAACGCCACGAGCAAGGTCAATAACAATCAGATTGACGTGCCCGCCATCCTGCTGGCGCCGGTCGTGGTGGACAAGGACAACCTTGACTCGGTGCTTATTGCCAGCGGATATCTGAAGCGCGAACAAGTCTACAAGCAATAGCGCGGCTGGAATCGGGCCATGAGCGATTACATCCTTGAGATGCAGGGGATCATCAAGGAGTTCCCCGGCGTCAGGGCCTTGGATAACGTCACGTTCAGCGTCCGGCGCGGCGAAATCCACGCCCTGGTCGGCGAGAACGGCGCCGGAAAATCCACCCTGATGAAGGTGCTTAGCGGTCTTTACCCCTGGGGCAGTTACCAGGGCCAGATCCGGGTGGACGGGCGGGAGCAACAGTTCCGCGGCATCCGGGACAGCGAACGCGCCGGGGTGGCGATCATTTACCAGGAACTGGCGCTGATCAAACAGTTAAGCGTGGCGGAAAACATCTGTCTCGGGCACGAGATTGTGCGCCACGGAATGGTGGATTGGGACCAGACCTATATCAAGGCCAAGCAGGCGCTCACCATGGTCGGTCTGGCGGTAAATCCCGCCCTGCCCCTCGTCCATCTCGGCGTCGGCGAGCAGCAACTCGTGGAAATAGCCAAGGCCCTGGCCAAAAACGCGCGCATCCTGATCCTCGACGAGCCGACGGCCGCGTTGGCGGAAGGCGAGGCCGCCAACCTGTTGAAGATTCTCAAGGGGTTGCGCGAGCAGGGCGTCACCTGCATTTACATTTCTCATCGCCTCAAGGAAGTCTTCGACATCGCCGACCGGATCACCGTCCTGCGCGACGGGCGGACCATTGCGACGCATGACAAGCGGGATCTCAATGAAGACAAGTTGATCGCGCTGATGGTCGGCCGCGACCTGACCAACATCTATCCGTGGAAATCGCGCACGCCGGGCGCGGAGCTGCTGGAGCTCCGCCACTGGACGGTTTACGACCCGTCCATCAACCGCACGATCGCAGACGTTTCATTCACGCTGCGCCGCGGCGAAATTCTGGGCATCGCGGGGTTGGTCGGCGCCGGCCGGACGGAACTGGTGATGAGCCTGTTCCATGTCTGGGGGCGGGTCGCCGGCGGCGAAATCCGGCTGGAAGGCCGACCGCTGCAACTGAAAAGCGCCAGCGACGCGATTGCCGCAGGCTTGAGCCTGGCCTCGGAGGATCGCAAGCGCTACGGACTGATCCTGATGCAGGACATCCGCCGCAACACCTCGCTGGCCAGCCTGGCGAAGATTTCCCGCTGGCGCGTGGTCAACGAGAACGAGGAAGTCCGCGCGGCTGAGAAATACACGCAGGATCTGCGGATCAAAACGCCATCCATCGAGCAGAAGACGATGAACCTCAGCGGGGGCAACCAGCAAAAGGTCGTGCTCGGCAAATGGCTGATGACAATGCCGAAGGTGCTGATCCTGGACGAGCCGACCCGCGGGATTGATGTCGGCGCGAAGGTGGAAATCTACCATATCATCAACGATCTGGTGGACCAGGGCGTCGGCGTGATCCTGATCTCGTCCGAGCTGCCCGAGGTGCTCGGCATGAGCGACCGCATCCTGGTCATGCACGAGGGGCGTTTCACCGGCGAACTCAAGCGGGAGGAAGCCACCCAGGAAAAAATCATGCATTACGCGACCGGCGGACAATAGAGCAAGACGCAAAGCGGAGATTCCCATGGACAGCAAAATCGGATTCCTGCGCGACCGGTTTCAGAAGAACATCAGGCAGTACACGATGGTGTTTGCCCTTGTGGCGATCTGGGTGATCTTTTCGATCCTGACCGAGGGCATTTTCATTTCGCCCCGCAACCTGTCCAACCTGTTTCTCCAAACCTGCACGGTCGCCGTCATCGCCATCGGCATGACGCTGATTATCGTGACCGGTAATATTGATCTTTCGGTCGGCTCGGTGGCGGCGCTGGCCGGCGCGGTGGGAGCCTACCTGCAGGTCAAGCTGGGTTGGCCCACGGCTCCGGCGGTCCTGGCAGCGCTGGCGTGCGGGCTGCTGATCGGCCTGTGGCACGGCTTCTGGATCGCTTATCGGATGGTGCCCGCGTTCATTGTCACCCTGGCCAGCATGATGATGTTCCGCGGCGCGGTGCTGGGGGTGACACAAGGCGCAACCATTGCGCCGCTGGCGGAAAGTTTCAAGGCGATCGGCCAGGCTTATATCCCGCCCAGGATCAGCGCGGTGCTGGGCGGACTGGCCGTCATCCTGTTCATCATCGCTGAACTGCGCCACCGCGCTCGGCGGGTCAAATACGGATTCACAGTGCCCGGCTGGCCCATGCAAATTTTGAAGATCCTGGTGGCGGCGGCGGTCATGGGCGCATTCTTCGGGATTCTTTGCATCAATGAGGGCGTCCCCTACGCGGTTATGCTGGTGCTGGTGCTGGCGCTGGTTTTCCATTTCATCGCTAATCACACCGTTTTCGGGCGCCATCTCTACGCCATCGGCGGCAACGCGGACGCGGCCAAGCTGTCCGGCATTAATGGCCCGAAGCGTCTGCTGCAGCTTTACACCATGTTCGGCGCGCTGACGGCGGTCGGCGGACTGGTGCTGACGGGGCGTTTGAACGCGGCCACGACCTCCGCCGGCCAAGGAATGGAACTGGACGTGATCGCCGCCGTCGTCATCGGCGGCACGAGTCTGATGGGCGGCGAAGGCACGATTCTGGGTTCTTTGGTTGGGGCGTTGATCATGGCCAGCCTGGACAACGGGATGAGCCTGATGGACACGGATATCACCTACCAATATGTCATCAAGGGGCTGATCCTGCTGCTGGCGGTGTGGGTGGATATGGCCACGCGGAAGAAGTGACCGCGCGGTTGCCGGCTTGACGGTTCAAACCGTCCGGGCGTAATTTAGGCGCCGGTGGGCCGAATGCCAAAACATCCCAAGCCAACCCAGACCAGGCCACGCGCCGGCGACCCGGCGCCGCCCGCCGCCGCGGAGGTGGTGACCGAACCGGCCGTGGATCACCGCATGTTCAAGTTTCACCAGGATCTCTTCATGGGCGGGCCGACGATTCTGTTCCGCTGGCGCGCCGCAGAAGGTTGGCCGGTGGAATATGTCTCACCCAACATCAGTCAGTTCGGCTACCGGCCCGAGGATCTGGTCAGTGGCGCAATCCCCTATTCCCGGATTGTCCATCCGGACGATCTGAATCGCGTGGCCGCGGAGGTCCGCGATTACAGCGCGGCCGGCGCCAAATGCTTCGAGCAGGAGTATCGCGTGGTCTGCGCCGACGGCCGAGTCCGCTGGGTCTACGACTATACCGCCGTCGTGCGCGATGCCGGGCAGCAGATCACCCATTACCACGGCTACGTGCTCGATACCACAGCCCGCAAGACCGCGGAGACGGCCATGCGCGAATCGTGGGCCAAGTACGAGGCCGCCATCAACGCCTTCGACGGCATTGTCTATATTTGTTCGCAGGACTATATCGTCGAATTTGCCAACAAGCGCCTACAAGAGCGCACCGGTTTCGATCCGGTTGGCCACAAATGCTACAAGGTTCTGCACAGCCGTTCCGATATCTGCCCCTGGTGCGTGAACGACGCCGTAATGGGCGGCAAAACCGTACGTTGGGAAATTCAGAGTCCGAAGGACAACCGCTGGTACTACGTTATCAACACCCCGATCCTGCACGCCGACGGCCGCCGCTCAAAGATGGCCATGATCCAGGACATCACCGACCGGCGGCGGAACGAAGAGAATATCAACCGGCGCGATGCGATTCTGCAGGCAATCGGTTTCGCGGCCGAGCGCCTGATGCGCGCGCCGGTCGCCGGCCCGTTGGTCGCCGAGGTACTCGCCCGGCTGGGACAGGCCACCAAAGTCAGCCGTATCGGTCTTTTCGAGGCGCGGAAAACGCCGGATGGCGACATCGCGGCCAGCCGCCGACACGAATGGTGCGCGCCGGGCGTACCGCCGCAGATTTATAATCCCGACCTGCAGGAACTGCGCCTCACCCGGCGCGGCTTGGCACGCTGGGCCGAGCGGCTGGCTCGCGGCCAAAATATCGAGGGCCTGGTCCGCGAATTGCCCGGAGCCGAACGGGAATTGTTGGAGGCGCAGGGCTTGCGGGCCATCCTGGTCGTGCCGATTTTTGCGGGCGCCGACTGGTGGGGTTTCCTCAGTTTCGAGCAAGCCGGCGCGGAGCGCGAATGGACGCCGACCGAAGTGGACATCCTGCGGGTCGCGGCCGGCATCCTGGGTTCGGCATTCCAGCGCGCGCGCTCCGAACAGGAAATCAACCGGCTGATCCTCGCGATCAATCAGACGGCCGACAGCATTTACATCGCCAACCGGGACGGGGTGATCGAATATGCCAACGCCGCTTTTGAAAAGATGACCGGGTACACCGCCGTGGAAATCGTCGGCCGGCGGCCCGAGGAACTGGACGCGGCCGCGCACGACCGGGAATTTTATGAATCCATCTGGCGCAACGCGGCCGCCGGCCGCGTGCAGGAACTGGAGACGCAGCACGCCCGCAAGGACGGTTCGCTGTTCTTCGCCGCCGACATCATCACCGCTGTGCGCGACGCTCAGGGCCAGATCACGCATTTCGTCACCGCCAGCCGCGACATCACGGGCCAAAAGCAGGCGGCTGAGGATCTGCGCAAGTCGCGGGAAATGCTGCAACTGGTCATGGACTGCATCCCGCAGTTCATCTTTTGGAAAGATACCCATTCGGTCTTCCTCGGCTGCAATCGCAACTTCGCGCGGGCCGCCGGCGTCGGACTGCCGGAAAACATCGTCGGCAAAACCGACTACGACATGCCCTGGTCGCGCGAGCAGGCCGAGTTCTTCCGCGGCTGGGACCGGCAGGTCATGCAATCCAACCAGCCCGCCTACCACATCATCGAGGCCCAAACCCAGACCGATGGACGCGAGGCCTGGCTGGACACCACCAAGGTGCCCCTGCACGATGCCGCGGGCGAGGTGGTCGGCATCCTGGGCATGTACGAAGATATCACCGAGCGCCGCAAAGCCGAGGAGCTGGTCCGGCGGCTGGCGGCCTTTCCGCAGTTCAACCCGAATCCGATCTTGGAATTCCGCGAGGACGGCGGCGTGATCTATGTCAACCAGGCCGCGCAGAACGCCGTGACCGCGTTCGGCAAGACACAGGTGGCGGATTTGCTCCCGGCCGACATCGGCGAGATCGTCCGCAACTGCCTTGCCTCCGGCGCCAGCACGCGCGGTCTGGAGGTTCGCGTCGGCAGTCACACATTAAACTGGTCGCTCTTCCCGGTAATGTCCAGTCGGACGGTGCACGCTTATGGCCAGGATGTGACCGAACGGCTCAATCTGGAGCTGCAGTTACGCCAGCTCCAAAAGATGGATGCCGTCGGGCGGCTGGCCGGCGGCGTCGCGCACGACTTCAACAACATTTTGACCGCGATCCTCGGCTACGTGAACGTGCTGCTGTTGGACAAGACCCTGGCCCCGGCTGCAATTGAACAGTTGCAAGAGATCGCCCGCGCGGCGGACCGCGCCGGCGGCCTGACCCGGCAGTTGCTGACCTTCAGCCGCCGGCAGGTGTTGCAGCCCAAACTGCTCAATCTCAACGAAGTTATTAACAACATGAACCAGATGCTCCGCCGGATCATCGGCGAGGATATCGAACTCGACCTGCGCTTCGCCGCCGAGCTGCCTCCGGTCCACGCGGATGAGGTGATGATGGAGCAGGTCATTCTCAACCTCGCCGTCAATGCGCGCGATGCGATGCCCGGCGGCGGCCAACTCATCATCGCTACCGACGCCACCGAACTGACGGCGGCCGACGCCCGCAAGAACCCCGAGTCGCGCCCGGGACGGTTCGTCTGCCTGACCGTGACCGACACCGGCTGCGGAATGGACGAGAACATTCGAGCCAGCATCTTTGAGCCGTTTTTTTCCACCAAGGAATCCGGCAAAGGCACGGGGCTGGGCCTGGCAACCGTCTACGGGATCGTCAAACAGCATGAAGGCTGGATCGTCGCGTCAAGCGCCGTGGGCAAGGGCTCGCAATTCCGCATTTTCCTCCCGGCCCATACCGCGGTGCCCGCCGGCGGCGAGGCGCGACGGCCCGCCGGCAAGGTCCGCGGCGGCACGGAAACCGTCCTCATCGCTGAAGATGAACCGGCCGTGCGCAAACTGGTGCATTCGACGCTCACGCGTTTCGGCTACCAGGTGTTGGAAGCCGCCAGCGGCGCCGAGGGATTGCGCGTCTGGGATCAGTCCGCCGGCCAGGTGGACCTGTTAGTGACGGACATGGTCATGCCCGGCGGCATGTCCGGGCGAGACCTCGCCGACCAGTTATTAAGCCGCAAACCCGGGCTCCGCGTCCTCTTCATAAGCGGCTACAACCTCGACATGGTCGGCGCGGACTTCGCCCCCCATAAAGGATATAAGTTCCTGCCCAAACCCTTCACGCCCGACACCTTGGCCCAAGCCGTGCGGAACTGTCTCGACGAGTAGCGATGGCGCGCCAGTCGGTTCGGCCTTCCAGTTGCCCAATCAATACACTGGCGGCCGTTTTTTCAGCCGGCGGCCGCGTCCCCTTCGGCATACGCTTCCACCAGCACGCGCACCGCATCCCCGGCGCGGATTTCAAATGAGTCGCCCGCCAGCAGCGCGTCCACCCGCCGGCGCGCCGCCTTGATTTCGTCTCGGGTAAAAAGGTAATCCAGCAAATCCGCCGCGCGAATCAAGCTCAACAGCGCCAGCGCCCGCGCATCGGCCGAATGGCCGGCCAGCACCGCCGCGCGCAGCCGTTGCTTGCATTCGAACTTGATGGCCGCATTGTCTTCCGCGTAGGTCGTGCGGGGAATGACCCACAGGTAATGTTTGTGTTCGGCCCGCAGGATGCGCTGCGCTACGAGTCGGCAGAGAAAGTTCTTCCGAATCCGCTTCTCTTTTTTCCCCGCTTCCTCAATCCACCAGATCAGCTTGTGCGGCTTGGCCGCCTGGCGCATACGCTTGAGCAGGTCATCCAGCCACTCGTCGCCGACCGGCCGGTGGCTGACCACCACTACCCGGTCGCCTTTCAAAGCCAGCCGCTTCTGCTGATATAACTCAACGAGCACCGCCGCCGCCAGCGCATACGCCACGGCGCCGCTCTGGGTCGGCGCCAGCGCCGCCTTTTTTTCACGCAACGATATCAACATCAATTCTTCGGGCAGGGTCAGCATGGTTTGCTCCATATGGCACACATTCACCCCGGCAGTCTGGTGGCGCGGTGTTTGGCGGCGATTAGCTCCGGATGCGATTGGGATTAGTCCCATGCCGCACTGGAATGGGGTTAAGAACGGAATGCCCGCGCCGCGCTGCGTCACGGCCTAACCAGATTCTAACCGCACTATATTGCCTCCGTAACCGGCGCATGACATGATGGCCGCCAGCATTACACCGGAGCACGTCATGGCCAAGGAAACCATATTGGTCGTCGAAGATGAGAACGACATCCAGGAACTGATTCGTTACAACCTGGCGAAAGAGGGTTATCGCATCACCCTCGTGAGCAACGGCGCCGGGGCCTTGCGGACGGCGCGCGCCAATCTGCCGGACTTGATCCTGCTGGATCTGTTGCTGCCGGGGATGGATGGCTTGGAGATCTGCCGCCAGCTTAAAGGCGACCCCAAAACCAGCCATATTCCTGTGCTGATGGTGACGGCGAAGGGCGAGGAAGCCGACGTTGTCGCCGGGCTTGAGCTGGGCGCCGATGATTATATCACCAAACCTTTCAGCCCGCGCGTTTTACTGGCGCGGGTCCGGACCGCCCTGCGCCGCAAAGTGCGCGCGCAACTGGACGAGACGCAGCCGCTCAAGGCCGGCCCGATTGTCATTGATCCCGGGCGACACGAAGTGCTGGTGAAGGGCAAGCCGATCACGCTCACCTTCACCGAGTTCCGCCTGCTGCAAGTGCTGGCGCGCCGGCCCGGGTGGGTGTTTACGCGGCAGCAGATTGTGGACGCGGTACGCGGCGAGGATTATCCCGTAACCGACCGCGCGGTGGATGTCCAGGTCGTCGGATTACGAAAGAAACTCGGAGAGTATGGCGATTTGATTGAGACCGTGCGGGGCGTCGGGTACCGGTTCAAGGAATGACGCATGCGCCGGCGGAGTCTCCATTGGCAGCTCTATTTCTCCTTTCTTGGCGTAGCCCTGGCCGCATTGTTTGCCGTCACTTGGTATGCCGCGCGCTCTCTGCGCCACTTTTATTATGAACGCACGGCGGCCGATCTCGCCACCCGCTTGCGTCTGGTGCTTTTCATGGCGGACGCCCGGTTGCTCTCCGATTCCGCCGCCGCCGGGAGACTGCTCCACGAGTTAAGCGGCCGCGCCGGCGCGCGTCTCACCTTCATCGCTCCGGGCGGCAAAGTCCTGGCGGATTCGGCGCAGGATCCGGCCCAAATGGAAAACCACAGCAATCGGCCGGAGGTGGCGGCCGCCCTGGCCGGCCACGAAGGCCGGGATGTGCATTTCAGCCGCACCCTGCTCGAGCCGCAGGTCTATGTCGCGCTGCCGGTACGCGCCGATAACCGCGTCATGGGCGCCCTGCGCGCTTCGGTCAGCCTGGCTGCGGTGGCGTCCGAAATGCGGGGCGTCCAGGCGCGGATCCTGTTGGGCGGCGTGGTCATGGCGCTGATTGTGTCCGGCGTGAGCCTGCTGGTCGCACGACGCATCGCACGCCCGATTGCGGAAATCCAGCGCGGCGCGGAACACTTTGCGCGGGGCGAACTGGATTTTCGCCTGCCGGCCTGTGATTCCAAAGAGATCGGCGCCCTGGCCGATGTGATGAACCGCATGGCGGCGCAGTTGCGCGAGCGGCTGGAAGACTTGGCCGGGCAGCGCAACGAACTGGAAGCCATCCTTTCGGGAATGGTTGAGGGGGTGATTGCGGTCAGTCCGGACGAGAACCTGCTGCGGATGAACGCCGCCGCCGCGCACATGCTGGATATCCCGCCCACCGCCTTGGGCCGGAAAATTTCAGAAGTCGTCCGCAATACTGAACTTCAGCATTTCATCCGGCGCCTGCTGAATGGGACGACTCCGATCGAAGGCGAACTGTCGGTTAATGGCGTGTCGGAGCGGGTGCTGCAGGCGCACGGCTCGCTCCTGCAGGGCGAAGGAGCAACGACCATCGGCGCCTTACTGGTTCTGCATGACATCACCCGGCTGAAGCGCTTGGAATCCGTTCGGCGCGACTTCGTGGCCAATGTCTCGCACGAGCTGAAGACGCCGGTCACTTCGATCAAGGGCTTTGTGGAAACGCTCCAGGATGGCGCGCTGAACCAGCCGGCGGACGCCGAACGCTTTCTTGGCATTATCGCGCGCCAGGCGGACCGCTTGAATACGATCATTGACGATCTGCTCAGCCTGTCCCGGATCGAGCAGGAGTCGGACGCCGGTCAGTTGGATCGCAAGCCGGCCCATGTGCGAGAAATTTTGTCCGGCGCCGCGCTGACCTGCCAGGTCAAGGCCGACGCGCGGCGTGTGACCCTGCGACTCAACTGCGCGCCGGAACTCCAGGCGCGCGTTAACGCGCGCCTGGTCGAGCAGGCGGTAGTCAACCTGCTGGACAACGCCATCAAGTTCAGCGAACCCGGACAGCCGGTGGAAGTGGACGCGCGGCTGATGGAAAACAGCCTGGTAATTGTCGTCCGCGATCGCGGCTGCGGCATACCGCGCGAGCACCTGCCGCGGCTTTTTGAACGCTTTTATCGCGTGGACAAGGCGCGCAGCCGCGAACTGGGCGGAACCGGCCTGGGATTGGCCATTGTCAAACACATCGCCCAGGCACACGGCGGACAAGTCACCGTGGAAAGCGTTCCCGGCCAAGGCAGCACCTTTCGGCTGTATTTTCCCAACGCGGCCTGAACGATTTTCTTGTGAAATTATGATTAGGACGTAATCGAATGCTAACGCGGCCTCCCCACCCTGCGCGCGTTCCCGAAAAACCGGAAACAAGTCCGGCCCGGGAACGCCAACAGCCAAGAGGAGGCACGCATGAAGAAAGTACTGACCGGCATCTGCCTGTTGTCGCTCCTGGGAGTCCCGAGAGCACGGGCGGAATGGTATGATGACATGAAAATCAGCGGTGATTTCCGCTACCGCTTCGAGCACATTGACCAGGAAGGCCAGGAGAACCGCCAGCGCGACCGCATCCGCGCGCGCATTGGCGCTTTTCCGCGCGTCAACAATGACTTGGACGCGGGCATCCAGTTGACCACGGGGGAACAGAAGGGCGACCGCACCAGCCCCACCTCGGGCAACGCGACATTGACGGATGTCTTCGACAAGAAAGACATCTTTCTGGACCTGGCCTATATTGACTACCATCCGGAGCAAATCCGCGGCCTGGACCTGATCGCCGGCAAGATGAAGAACCCCTTCATTTGCGTCAACGATTACATCTGGGACAGCGACGTCACCCCGGAAGGCCTGGGGCTCAAGTACCACATCGGCGATCCGCTCGAGCTGCTCGTCAACGGCGGCTACTTCTGGGTCTTTGAGCGCACCAAAGGCGACGACAACAAACTCTTCGCCGGGCAGGGTGCGTTGAAATACAAGATGGACGACGATACCTACGGCATGCTGGGCGGCAGTATCTACCACTACACGGACATCGAAGGCGCCAACACGGCCGATCTCAACTGGCAAGGCGCCAGTTCGGCTTATGGCAATTCCACGCGCAAGGTGGTCAGCGGTTCGACGACGAACGTGCTCTACGCCGAAGATTATCAGGAATTGGAGCCTTTTATCGAATTCGGCTTCAAGGCCGGGTTGCCGGTCCGGCTGTTCGCTTCGTACGTGGTCAACAATCAGGCCGATGAAGACAACAAGGGTTATTCCGCCGGCGTGCGGATCGGTAAAGCCAAGGATCCGCGCACATTTGAAATCGGTTATGACTACCGCTACCTGGAAAAAGACGCGGCGCTGGGCGCGCTGACCGACTCCGACTCCTGGGGCGGCGGTACCGACGGCAAGGGCCACAAACTCTCCGCCAAGTACCAGTTGATGAAGAACTGGCAGGCCGGCGTGAACTATTTCATTGACCAGAAAGGCTTGGACAACAGTCTGGATTATTACCGACTGCAAGTGGATTTGATGGCGAAGTTTTAAGCCGGCGCTGGACTCCGGGAGACCCGTAATCCGGGTTTCCCGGAGTGAACCGCTCGAATGAATATTCACGGCGAAATGCCCGGGAGAAAAAGCGATGGTAACCGGAATCAACCAAGGGGATGTCGCAGATTATGAAACGCTGGCGCTTTCCATTGCCAGCGTTATGGAGCATCGTCGAGTGGTCAATGCGCCGGAACTGGCCCGGCTGCTTTGCTGGGATGAAGGTCAAGTCAACCACTGCTTGAAGCAATTGCTGGCCGTTGGCAAGGTTGAAGTGCTGCGACCGGTCAGCCCGGTCCATGAGGGGCCGGGACTGGAATACTATCGCTGGGTTCACCGCACCGATCGCGATTATATTTGGCAAGCGGAGTTGTTGGCCCGGCCACGGCCAACGCGACACAAACTATATGACAGCCACTACTATTGAATCCGTCAAGCCGGACCTTGAGCCAGTCGCGCCGGTCCAGATCTCCGATCCCGTGATCGCGGTGCGGGATTTGAACATATTCTATGGCGCCACGCAGGCGATCCACGGGGTATCCCTGGATTTTCCCCGCAACCAGGTTACGGCCCTCATCGGCCCGTCCGGTTGCGGCAAATCCACGCTCCTGCGCGGTCTGAACCGGATGAATGACCTGATTGATCATGTGCGCACCACCGGCAGCATCCGGATTGATGGCGAGGAAATCAACAGTTCCGCCGTGGATGTCATCCAATTGCGCCGCCGCGTGGGCATGGTTTTTCAGAAATCCAATCCCTTCCCCAAGTCCATTTACGAGAATGTCGTCTATGGCCTGCGCATTGCGGGCATCACTCAACGCCGGGTGTTGGATGAGACCGTCGAGCGCAGCCTGCGCGGCGCGGCGCTTTGGGACGAGGTAAAAGACCGCCTCCACGAATCCGCGCTTGGGCTTTCGGGCGGTCAGATGCAGCGGCTGTGCATCGCGCGCGCGATCGCGGTCAACCCGGAAGTGATCCTGATGGACGAACCCTGCTCCGCGCTCGATCCCCGTTCCACCATCCGCATCGAGGACTTGATCGGCGAATTGAGCTCGAATTACACCATCATCATTGTAACTCATAATATGCAACAGGCGGCGCGCGTTTCGAATTTCACCGCTTTTCTCTACGAGGGCTGGCTCGTTGAATATGGCGTGACCAACCAGTTATTCACCAAACCCCGGTCACGGCAGACCGAGGACTACATCACCGGTCGTTTTGGTTGACGCAAAGGGAATCATCACCATGCCGATTCATCTGCAAAAAGAAATCGAGAAACTGAAGCAGCAGACGCTGTCGCTCAGCGCCCAGGTCGAGGAGAACCTGCGCGCGGCGGTGCGCGCCGTACTCAACCGCGACCCGGTTGCCGCGACCGCGGTGATTGATCGCGACACGGAGATTGACCACAACGAGGTCAACGTCGAGGAGGAATGCCTCAAGATCCTGGCGCTGCATCAGCCGGTGGCCATTGACCTGCGTTTCATCATTTCCATGCTCAAGATCAACCATGACCTGGAACGCATCGGCGATCTGGCCGTCAGCATGGCCGAACGGGTAATCGAGTTCTGCCACCATCCGAAACCCGGCTTGGAGTTCGACATTACCGGCCTGGCGGACCGGGTTCAGGCCATGCTTAAGCAAAGTCTGGACGCGATGATCAATATGGACGCCGGCCTGGCCCGCAAGGTGTGGATGGCCGATGACGAGGTGGACCGGATCAACCGCGAGGCCTTCGAGGAAGTCAAAGCCAGCCTGCAGCAACATCCCGATCAGATTGATGCCCTGCTCTCGATCCTGTCCGTTTCCCGCAACCTGGAACGTATCGGGGATCACGCCGCCAATATCGCCAAGGATGTGATCTACCTGGTCGAGGGCGTAATTGTCCGCCATCGCGGCAAGGAATTCGCGCACTGATAGTGGGGTGAACCGTCCCCCGTGAGCCGCCCGCCGGCGGCGGCATTTTTTTGCCCGGCCGGAACGCGTTGTTCCGGCGGGCCGCCGCGCCCAACCTCAACCCCGCAGGCGGCGCGCAATCCGGGCGCGCGCCATGATCGCCGCCAGATTCAGCAGCAGCACCAGCAGAACCAAGGTCAACACCATGCCGTACTGGACGTGCCGGATTTCATCCACCGCTTCATGCTCCGTACAAAGGTTATAGATGTTCCAAGGCAACGCCGGTGTCGGCTGCGTGAAGGTTTGCCATAGCGAAAGCGGTTTGCCCACGCTGACCGCGGCGGTGAAAATAATGGGCGCCGTTTCCCCGGCGGCGCGCCCCATGCTGATCACGATTCCCGTCAGAATGCCGGGTAGCGCCGCCGGCAGAATTACCGTTCGGATCGCCTGCCAAGTGCTGGCACCCAGACTGAGCGCGGCTTCGCGGTACATATTCGGGACTGCGCGGATCGCCTCCTCGGCCGAACGGATCACGGTCGGCAAAATCAGCAACCCCAACGTCAGCGATCCGGCCAGCACGCTCTTATTGTGCGAGACGTGCAGGCCGTTGATGAAAAAGGCCAGGCCGAACAAGCCGAACACGATACTGGGCACGCCGGCCAGGGTGCTGATGCAGGAGCGCAGCAACCCGATCAAGCGCGTCTGGCGGGCGTACATGACCAGATAGATCGCCGCGAGCACCCCCATGGGAACGGCAAACAGCATCGCGCCAAGCGTCAAATAAAACGTTCCCAGCACCTCCGGCCAAATGCCGCCAAAGAAATGCGCATCGCGCGAGTCCTCCGTCAGGAACCGCCAGTAACAGGTCAGACGCGGCCGCAACATCGCCTGCAGGTTTTGTTCCATGTAAGGGAAAAACGGTTCCAACGCCGTGCCTTGGAATGCACGGCTGCGGGGGACCAGCACTTTCCGGCCCATCCGGGTCGGGTCGGAATGGTCGTATTCCTCGACATACAATAACCGCGCCAGTTTCACCTGCGCCCGATCCCAACGGGTCTGGCCGAAACGGTCGCGCAACATGATCGGCTTTGTTTCGTCCGGCCCCGGCCCCAGTAGTTCATGCAACGCTTTTTTCAAATCCTTGAGCGCCGCCTTGGACTTGCGCCGCTCGGCGGCGCTCAACCCTTCCAATTGCTTCTCATAAGTCGCGAGCATGTCATAGGCCGGGCGCCGGGCGGCCTGCGCCAGGGCGTATTCGGCCGCCACTTCAGACACGCGCCCATGCTGGAATAATTCCAACTGGACCCGCCGATGTTCCACCGTGGCCTGGAAGACAAATGCCCCCAACCCGCGCTGAAAAATGGGGGCCAGGATGATAACCAGCGCGGCCGCCATCAGCACGATGGCCATAATGCTGACACCGGTGAAGGACCGGTCAAGCATCCGACGTTTGCGGTCCGTATGTTCCATCTACCGCGCCCTCCGCACGGAGCGCCGCACCGCCCACTCGCTGATCGTATTGCACAGGAATGAAAACACCAGCAATGCAAGGGCCATGGCGAACAATACGTGATAGCGGGCTGAACCGGTCACATGATCGGCCTCCCCCATGTCGCCCGCGATGGTCGCCGTGAGCGTCCGGACCGGCTCCAGCAGATTAAACCAAGGCTCGGGAATTTTGGCCGCATTGCCGGACGCCATCCAGACCACCATCGTCTCGCCCAGCGCGCGCATGGTGCCCAGAATCGCCGCGGCCGTGATGCCGCTTGCGGCCGCCGGCAGCACCACCCGCAACAGTGTTTCGGCGCGCGTCGCGCCCAACGCGTAACTGGCGGCGCGTAAATCGCGACCAACCGCCTGCAGCGCATCCTCCGACACGCTAACCACCGTCGGCAGCGCCATAATCCCGAGGATAATGGACACATTCAGCGCGTTCGTCCCGCTCGGGATAACCAGGCGCAACAGGAAACACCCGGTTCCGTATAGCGCCCAGGCGCACACCGCCGCCACTGCTACCATCAAGCCCGCGCGCGCCCAACGGCGGGGACGCTCCGACAGACGCGCCAGCCGCACGCTGCCGGCCAGCATGACCAGCAGCGCCGCTACCGGCGTGATGGAAATCCAAAAAGCCACGGCCAACACCGGACCGCCGCGGGTCTGCAGCAACGGCGCAAACACCACAAGGGCAAAAAAGCCATAAGCCACGGACGGGATCGCGGCCAGCATTTCGATGACCGGCTTAACCCATTGTCGCCATTGGAAAGGCAGGATATCGCTCAAACAGACCGCCGCGAACACGCCCAAGGGCACCGAAAAAACAATCGCGCCCAAGGTGACCAAACCGCTGCCCACAAACATCGCCAGCGCGCCGAAGGCCGGCGGGTGGCCGGAGGGATACCACTGGGTGCTGAAGAAAAACTCGCGCGCGCCGCGCAACTGAAAATACGGCAGCGCGTCGCGCGCAATAAACAGGAAAATGAAAAGCACGGCAATGGCCGAGAGCGAAGTGACCAGGAATAAAAACGCCTGCCCGGCCTGCCGGGTCAACCGCTGCATGCGGGTGGCCCGGCGGCTGAGCAGCAAACTGGCCTTGGCTTGGTTCTCGGCCATGCGCGTTGCCGGTAGCGAATCCTTACCGGATCGAAACGTAGCCCTGCTCGTCAATGATCGCCCGACCGTCGTCGGTCTTGTAAAGATCCAGAAACGCTTTCAAATTGGTGCCTTCAGCCGGCTCGCCGTTGGTGTACATAAAGAGCGGGCGCGAGATCGGATAGGACTTGTCAAGCACCGTTTCCGGCGCCGGCTCCACGCCCTTGACTTTGACCGCCTTCACCCCTTCGAGGAACGCCAGCCCGACATAACCGATCGCGCCCTCCGTGCTCATCACCCGCTGGCGAATGGCGCCGCTGCTACCCACGTATTCGGCCCGATCCGAAATGCGTTCGGACTTCATCACCAGTTGCTGCCAGGTTTCATAGGTGCCGCTGTTCGTGTCGCGGCTGATTATGACAATCTTCTGGTCGGGACCGCCCAGTTGCTTCCAGTTTGAAATCTCGCCCATATAAATCTCGCGAATCTGCTCAATGGTCAGATCGTCAACCGGGTTGCTAGGATGCACAATGACGGCCAAGCCATCCATGGCCACCACGTGCTCAACCGGCTGCACGCCCTTGGCCTTGGCGGCGTCAATCTCCTCGGATTTCATCTTCCGCGAAAGCGTGGCAATCTGGCAGGCGCTGTTAATCAAACTCTTGGCGCCGTTGCCGCTGCCGGACTCGCTGACGGTGATGTTCACGTCCGGGTGTTTGTCCATGTAATATTCCGCGAACGCCTTGGCGATCGGGCCAACGGTCGTCGAACCGTCCACCACAATTTCCTTGTCGTCCGCCGCCAGGGCCGCCACCGCCAGGCCGGCGACCATTCCCATGATACCCAACCGGAATTGACTGCGTTGCATGATCGTGCTCCTTATCTGTTGATGTTGCCGGGATAGTAACCGGTCTGCGCCTGACCGTTTTGGTCAGACCATTCACGATGGCGCACGATGCGCCACGTATGTTAGGAGCGTGTTATCGCCCGGTGAGATTTACGATCAATCACCGGGGTCGCAAAGGCGCGACAAGCGAACCGCGCAGCCGCCGCGAGATTACAATTTCGGCTCCGACGGCAGCAGTTGAGCGTCCGAAACCGGCGGAACCGGATTCGATGGGCCGGCAACGGGCGGGGCCAGACGCGCAGGCTTTTTCGGCTTGGCGGATGCGGCGGGCTTGGCGGGGGACTTTCGGGCCGGGGCCTTTTTCTTGATCTGTTTCTGCAATTTTACCAGTTTCTTTTCCGCTTGGCGGGCCGCCTTACGGGCCTTTTTGGCCGCCTTGCGCGCGCGCTTGTAGATGGTTTTGGCTTGGCGGGCCGCCTGCTGCAGTCGTATGGCTTTATCAATCAACTGCTGCAGTTCGCGAACGGAATCTTCCGGATTGGGCGTCGCTGACGAGGTCATAAGTTTTCCTCCCCCTGCAACCGGTATAGCCAACCGGCTTGAAGCTGTTTATGGACCCGGGCCGCGTCAGAAATCAACCGCGATATTGTTAGAATTGCATTCGCCGCCTAATGCGTCAATTGCGCGCACAAAGGAAAAAGGCCGCGATGGAAAATCGCGGCCCTGCTTCCTTTGCCGGAAGGGCAATTTACTTCATGTTCTTGCCGAGAATCGCGATCTTCGCGGCCTTGGCCACGCGGAACTTGACCACGCGCTTGGCCGGGATCTTGATCGTCTCGCCGGTCGCCGGATTGCGCCCCGTGCGGGCCTTCCGATTCACCAGCACGAGCTTGCCCAAGCCGGGAATGGTGAAAGCGTCTTTAGCGCCCTTGTAGGCCATCGCAACCAACGCCTCGATCGCCGCCGCCGCTTGCTTCTTTGTGATCGCCGCCTTCTCCGCCACACCCGCCACGATCTGACTCTTGGTCATCGCCTTAGCCATGTCACCTCTCCTTGTTTGATGTTAAAGGCAGGCCGTCATTAGCCTCTGACCGGCCGCAGAATATGCGTGATTTCATTACTGAAATCAACATGTATCCACGGAATTTCCGTGGTATATTAAGCCAATGAATCTGGTCCCGCTCATGGCCGCAATCCGGCGCGCGGTTTATGGCGCGCATTCGGCGCGCTTCAGCGCGGGCCGCGGGCGTTGGCGCGCCGGCCTGTGCCTGGCGGCCGTTTGCGCCGGCGGCGCGCCGGGCGCTTTCGCTCAAACCGGGTTGTTGCTGCGCGCGGTGTCCGTCCCCGACCCCGGTCTCAGCCCGTCGTTGACGCACGAAGCCCAGGCGGCCGTGAGCCGCGGCGCGCGCTGGTTGCTGGCACAGCAGCAGGCTGACGGCCACTGGTCCAACCCGGATACGCCCGCGCTTACGGCCCTGCCGCTCTGGGCCCTGCTGCGCGCGGGGGTCAGCAACGCCGCCACTGACCGCGCCATCCGCCACCTGGTTAGCCACGCGCAGAGTGACGGCTCAATCCAGTCGCGGCCCGGTGCCGCAAGCGCCGGGTTGAGCAGCTACAACACGGCCGTCTGCCTTGCCGCCCTGCACGCGGCCGGAAGGCCGGAACTGATGCATGTGATCCTGAACGCGCGGCGCTTTTTATCCGGCCGCCAGCCGACCGGCGCCGACTGGTATGAAGGCGACTGGGCCTTCGACCCGCGCACAAAAACCCCCTACGCCCAGATCGGAAACTCCGACACCGCGGACGACTCCAAACGCCTGACGCGCAATCTGGAAAGCCTGCGCGACAACAGCGATCCCCGAGCGCAACTCGACTGGCCCGCCGCCGCCCGCTTCATCGCCCGGCTGCAAAACCGCGCCAGCACCAATGGCCTGTTGCCCGGCCTGACGGACCCACCCATCCCCGAACCAACCGACGACGCCGCTCGCATTGCCGGCGGCGCGCGCCCCTTCCGGACCGACGATCGCATGACCTATGCCGGCTGGTTAAGCTTTATCCATAGCGATGGCAAACGCGACGACCCGCGCGTCCGCTTGGTCTATGAATGGGCCGTTCAACATTGGACGCTGGAAGAAAATCCCGGCATGGGGCCGCAGGGGCTCTATTATTTCTACCACGCGCTCGCCAAGAGTTTGGCCGCTTACGGAGTCAATCCTCTGACGCTGGCGGACGGTACCGCGCTCAACTGGCGCGACGAACTGGTCCGCAAACTGGTCAATCTTCAACAAATTGACGCGCGCACGGGCGGCGGCTATTGGGTCAACCGTGAGGACCGCTGGTGGGAAGACGATCCGGTGCTGGTAACCGCTTATGCGCTCCTCACGTTGGAACTGGCGTTGAACGAATAGTTCAAAGTTCAGAGTTGAAACGCCCGATGATGAACTTCGAACTCATTGGCCGCCAAGCGCCATCAAGGCTTCTTGCTCGGTGCTGAAGGTGCGGAACATCTTGTCCACGCCCGTAAGCGTGAATACCTCCCGGACCACCGGCGCGATATTGCAGAGGCACAACTCAGCGCGCTTTTCCTGCGCCCGCTTGCCGGCCGCCATGATGGAGCGGATGAAGACGCTGGAAAGCCGGGTAACATCGTTGAAGTTCAACAACACGCGATCCGAGCCGGCATCCAGCAATTCGATCAAATGACGCGTCAGCACTTCGGCCATGCGCGGCTCAATCATCCATTTGCTCATGGAATAGACAATCGTCACGCCATCCCGTTCTTCGTCTATGAATGCCGGCCCTTCGCTCATGGAGTCGCTCCTTTCACCTGCGCGGTCATCATCAGAATGTTGGCATCCCCGGCGCGCCGATACGTGATTTCGTCCACCATGCTGCGGGCCAGGTGGATGCCCAAACCGCCCACGGGGCGCTCCTCCAGCGGCCGCGCCAGATCCGGCGCGGCGGACTGGGTCGGATCAAACGGCACGCCGTGATCGGTAATGGTCACGCGTAACATGTCGCCGTCCCGCCGCAGCGCCAGGTGAATCTTGCCGCGCCCCCCGGGATAAGCATACATGATCACGTTGGTAGCGACTTCGTCAATCGCCAGGCAGATACGATCCGCCATTTGCGGAGCGAGCTGCAGCTTGGCCAGGGATTGCTGGGCAAACCGCGCGATATCGCTCAGGTAATCGAGCTTGGCATCCGCTTCAAGGGTATATTCGCCCATACGCCGATGTCTAGCGCATGAGCCCGCGCCTGTCGAATGCTTTTTCCACCGCGCCGCTGCGCGGCCATGGCTGCGTCAAGAAAGGGAGAGGAGCAGACGGGGTAATGAAGAGAGGCCGG
>CAZMXS010000068.1:0-25132 GCA_964570325.1 uncultured Verrucomicrobiota bacterium
GGCCGACAATGGCAGACGATGTTTCGGCAGGAAGACGGACCGGGTGGCTTGGAGGAAATCCGCTTCACCCCCATGCCCGCGCGTTATATCTGTCTGCTCGGCTCCAAACGCGGTACTGACTGGGGTTACTCGCTTTGGGAGTTTACGCCGCGTATGGCGGACGGCGAATGAATCGTTGGGCGCAATAAGGAAAGGCGGTGGCAGGGGAAGCGGGCCGGCTGCCCGCGCTCTAAGCGGCGTTCCGATTGGGAGCACGGGCATCTCGCCCACGACGAATGCGAAAAAGGAGACACAAATGAACAACCGCATATCGTTTGCATGGTCATGGGTTGTGTTCGGCCTGTTATCCGTCGGCGCCTTTGCCGACGCGACGCCGGAGCGATTGGCGCCCATCGCCGTCACCGCCTCATCCTTTGAAACGGCCGAATTGCGCCCCGAGCTGGGCGCCGATGGCGACCCCGGCACGCGCTGGAGCAGCAAGGCGGCTGACCCGCAATGGATCACCCTGGATCTGGGCCGACCGCAAGCGATTGGGAAAATCGTGCTGGACTGGGAAGCCGCTTGCGCCGAGCTGTATCAGGTTCAAGCATCCGAAGATAACCAGAATTGGCATGTGCTGTTCGCGGAATCAAAGGGCGCGCCCGGCCGCAAGGAAATCGTTTTTGCGCCCACGACGGCGCGCTTTGTGCGGGTGCTTGGCATCAAACGCAAGACCGGCTGGGGCTATTCGCTCCATGAGTTCGCCGTATATCCCGGCACGGGAGCCGCCGCGCCGCTGACCCGATATCCTGCCGCGAACACTTATCGGTTCGATCGTTTGGCTCTGCAACCCGCCGCCTATTTCGGCGCCACCGCCGGCAACGCCCCGGCCGGGCACTACCCCATCTGGATGAGCAACCGACAGGGCTACTGGACGGTCGCGGGCACCGACGAAGGACCGGTTGAAAGTCTCATCTGCGAGGATGGGACAATCGAACTCTATTCGCGCGGTTGGTCGCTGATGCCCTACCTGGATGACGATGGACGCCTGATAACCGCCCAAGACGTTCGCTTGAGCCAGTCGTTGGCGGATAATTACCTGCCAATCCCGACCGTTACCTGGGAGCACGACGGCCTGGTGTTCAGCCAGACCCTATTCGTTTCAGGCGCCAAGGATGCCAACATGGCGTATGCGCTTTATCGAATCGAGAACCGACGCGCGCAGCCGGCCGCGGGCCGTTTTTTCCTGACCTTCCGGCCGTTCCAGGTCACCCCGTCGTGGCAAGGCGAAGGCGGCGCCATGGATATTTTCAGCCTTGAAATGCCGCAGGAAGAAAACGGGCATGTCGCGCGGGTCAACGGACGGGGACCGTTGTATTGTCTCACCGCGCCCGAGCAGGCGGGCGCCGTCACCTACCAGGAAGGCGAAATCATGGATTTCATCGCCGCCGGCAAGTTGCCGCCTCATACCGCTGTCCACGACCCATGGGGCGGGGCCAGCGGCGCGCTGCAATACCATTACAATCTGGCGGCGGGCGCCGGCACAAACTACATCTTCGCCGCACCGCTGGGCCCGCAGGCGAATCCGGCCAGTCTCACCGCATCCGCGGTGGAAGCCGAACGGACCCGCGCACTGGCGGGCTGGCGAAACAAACTGAACCGGATCAAGCTCGAGCTGCCGGACCCGTACCTGTTCGACGTTCTGCGCGCCAACCTGGCCTATATTCTTATCAACCGGGATGGTCCGGTGTTGCAGCCCGGACCGCGCCACTATGAGCGCTCCTGGATCCGCGACGGCTGCATGATCGGCATCGCGCTGCTGCGCTGCGGTTACCGGGAAGAAGTGCGCGATTATATAGACTGGATTGCCGATCGGCAGTTATTCAGCGGCGACGTCCCGTGCATGATCAACGCCGACGGCAGTGTTTGGGATTGGGGCCGGACGCTGCCCGAATACGACGGCCAGGGCGCGTTTGTCACTCTCGTGGCGGAGTACTATCAGTTTACGGGCGACCGCGACTTGCTGGCGCGACGCTTCACGAATATCGTGAAAGCGTTGGAGTTCGCCGCACATCTGCGCGCGCAGCGGCTGACCGGGGAATACCGGGATGCCCAGGGCGAAAAGGCGCGCTATTATGGCTTATTACCCCTTTCCGTCAGCCACGAAGGCTATGCTGCGCCGGGCAAGCACAGCTACTGGGACGATTTCTGGGCACTGCGCGGCTGGCGCGCGGGCGCTGAAATGGCGCGGATTCTCGGCCAGACTAACCTGCTGCCGTGGATGGAGAACGAAGCGAATGATTTGCGCGCCTGCCTGCTCCAATCCATCGAACTAACCCAGGCGGCGTTTCAAACCAACTATATCCCGGGTTGCGCGGACCTGGGTGATTTTGACGCTTCGGCCACCGCCATCGCGTTATGGCCGGCGGCGGAATGGCGGCATCTGCCGCAGGATGAACTCCGCTTCACCTTCGACAAGTATTATGCGGAAGTGCTGACACCCCGCCTGCGAGGCACGGCCGATCCGACCAGCGGCTATGTGCCCTATGAGATGCGGCTGGGCACCGCATTCCTGATCATGGGCGAAAAACGAAAAGCATGGGATCTGGCGCGACACTTCCTCGGCGTGACCCGGCCGCACGGCTGGAACCAATGGGCCGAGGTCGTTTACGGAGAACCGCGCACCCCCGGCTACATCGGCGACATGCCCCACTCCTGGGCCGGCGCGGACTATATCAATATGGTTCGGACGATGTTTGCCTGGGAGGACGAGGGCCGGCTGGTGCTGGGCTTGGGCTTGGATGAACAATGGTTGGCTTACGGTATTTCAGTTCAAGACCTGCCCACGCACTTCGGCCGGATCAGCTACACATTGAAGGCCGGTGGGAACGGGACGGTGGAGTTCAACGCGCGTGGCGATGCGCGAACGCCGCCGGCAGGCTTCGTGTTGACGTCACCACGCGCGGCACCGATCAAATCGGCGCAGGTCAACGGTGGGGGGTGGAAAGATTTCAGCGAAAAGGAAGTCCGCTTCGACTATTTGCCTTCAGAGATTGTCATCGCTTATTGACCTTCCAACGGCAAAACCATCTCTCGTAGCCACCCGCTCACATTCGTGGGGACGGTGGCGGGGTGCGACCACTGGGCGCACCCCGCGGCAGGTACGTTCCAAACACCGGCCTGACAGCAGCACGCTACTGCGACTTCGGCAGATAACGGGTCGGCAAGGTGTACGGCAATCTGTTGGTCCACATCCAATCGCTGGTCGAGGCGTATGTAATAATCACCAAGGCATCGTCCGGCCCGTAGAAGCCCTCCGGCACAGGTGTCCGCGACGCATCATTCAGGCGCCAGGTCTGGTCGGAAAGGCGGAACCACGCGTTGTATGGATAGGTGGCGCCGGTCGCCTTGTTATACTTCAGAATCTGGTCCGAGCGGATCGGCGTCGAAGCGTGACCCTTGAATCCGCTATTCGTCAGATTCATGTCCCGCGGGTGCATATAGGCCGGCACACCGAAGCTGATGAAGTTCTTGTTAGTGCAGCAGCGAATCCACTGTTTGCTCGTGTTCGTCGGTATGCGGCCCAGGAAGACGAACGTGCTGACCGGCCGATTGGTCGGGATTTCCACAATACAGCCATCCTGGAGCGGAACCCGCATATTGTCCGCCGAAACGCCGTTCGTGTAACTCCACTGGAGCGGCGCGGCGCACAACCAGACATAGCCGGTGGAGGTGGCGGTCTTGCTTCGGTTGTACCAGGTTACACGCGTGGAATCCAGCGGCGAACTTCCTGCCGGCAGATTCTTGCCGAAGACGTTGGCCATCGTGTTGCTGTCCGGCACGCCGGGCAGGGCCAGCCAGTTGCGCCCCGGATAGAGCTCGATCTTCTTGGCCACATACACTTCCTCGCTGGCCACCGGCGTGGCGCGGTCATTCCGCCACTGGTCGTGGCCCGACGCGCGGTAGAAGCGCATGACGCTGGGGCTGGGCGGCGCGACATCCGTCAGACGGTTGCTCCACCCATTCGCGCGCAGCGTATAGGCGCTGGCGTAGAAGTTTGAGTAATACGAGTTGTCCACACTGATCAGGTCATATTCGCGAATGATCTGATTCTGCGCATTGGTGGCCGCGTGCCAGAACAACGTCAGGTTGGTCACTCCGCCGACCACGCTGAACATACCCTGGGTCACGTTGAATCCGGCCAGCGTGACGTTCGTTATCGCCGACATCGGTCCAATGTTGCCCGCCTCGTCCTGGCCGACCAAGCCCAAGCTATAGGTCGTGCCAAAGATCAGGTTGCTGAGGATCGCCGAGTTGGCCGACACGTTGGTCAGGCCGGGGTAGCCGTTTGTATAACAGAAATAGGGGCTGTTCGTAACATTCGGCGTCGAGCCGTCGTCAGTATAGTAGATTCGGTAGGTATGCCACGGCGAGAGATTCACGCCGCCGCCGTTGGCCAACGCGTTCCAGTTCAAGTTGATTTCAGCCGTCGGATCGCTGCCTTCGCTGGCCATGACTCCGGCAATCTGCGCCGGCGGAGTCTGGTCGAGCTTGATCACGAAGTTCGTGTTCCAGCTCTTGCGGCGGTCGTTCGGCCGATCATTGTCATCATCCACCGAGAAGAACCAGTTGGTCGTGTTGCCCTCCAGCGCGTTGGTGAACGTGCCGCCCGTGATCTCCGCCACGGTAATGGTCGCCGTCATATTGTCCCAGAAGCAGGTCACCGCCAGCGCCGAACCGTGCCCGCTGACGCCGTTCATGAAGCGGATGAACTCGGTGTTGGCCGGCATGTTGGTTACCGTAACGACCACCTGCGTCCAAGTCGTGGCATTCACCCCATTCAGCGGCTGACCATTATGATCGGAGTTGTTTTCATTTTCCACGATCAACAGGCGGTTGGAATTGATATCGAAACACTCCACCTTGATAAAGGCCACGCACTTGTTACCGCCGCTGCCGACCGCCGAAAGGTTGCCCTTGAACCAGGCATTGACCGAAATAACCCCCTTCAGGTCGTTCGTATTGTGGATCCAAACATCCTGGCCGCAGAGGGTGTACTTCGACTCCCCATTGCCCAGAGTACCGGCGCCCAAAATATGCCGCACGCACTGCGTGCCAAAGCCGCCGGACATCACTCCCGGATCGGCGTCGTAGTGTAGATAAGAATCCCAGCTTCCCAACGAGGCCCAGGCGTTGGTATAGATGGGCCAGGTCGGCAGACTCAATTCGTCATAGCCCACCTCATAGCTGGTGTTGCTGATCGCCCAGCCCGTCATGTTGTAGTAACTGTAACCGCTAACCAGGGCAAAACCATCCGTCACCTCGGTTGGCTGCGCCGCATTGGTGGAGGCGCGGTACTCATAGATACCCGAAGCATCCTGGCCGGGTTCGAATGACAATACGAAGTTGTTAACATTCGTCCAACCTGTCGGCACCAGCGTCACATTGGCCGGCGGGGTCGGGTTGACCTGGTCATCATCAATCACGACAAACGTCTTGCTGGCGGTGTTGGAGAAGTAGTCGGAGTGATCAATCCGCTTCTCGTCGCTGGGCCGATCGGCATCCATGTCAATGGCCGAATACACGATGGAATAAGTTCCGGTCATCACGTTCGTGAACGAGTCCACGGCCGGCGCGGCTCGCCAGAGCTCCCAAACATTGCTGCCGGACTGTTTGTTCATGACGGTCCAGCCGACGGTCTGATGAACGGTATGGCCCGCCGGATTGATCAAGCTGTAATTCGGCGGCCACTGGTTGCCGCTCCAGGCCGTCGCCAGACCGCTCTCCTTGTCCTCCATATACATCCGCATGGACCACAGTCCGAGGTTGATGTCGCCGTCGGTCATCTGTTCGCCATTCTTGGCCTCAAAGCTTAAGGCCACCGGCGCGTTGGTGTCGTCATCCAGCACCTTCAGCCAACCCATGCGCTGGTTGATATTGGTCTTGCGGTCATAGAACCGGTCATCGTCCGCGTCGAACAGCGTGATGCGAATCTCATTCGAGCCGGAGTCCACCAGCGTGTTGATCTGGTCGCCGCTGAACGACTCGAAGCGCCAGCCGGTATAGGCGCCTTCCATATCGGTATCCGCGAAAGTCGAGCTATCGGCATCGGAGTAATTCGCCAGGTTGTTGGTCAACCAGCCGGTCACGCTGATATAGCCCTGCGTGGAGGCGTCGGTGGTTCCGCGCGAGAGGCCGCTCTGGGCGTCATACACGCTGAATATCAGTTTCAGCGGATTGGTCGGGGTAACGCTCCCCAGATCGCCATCGCTGAGCAGGTACACCGCATTCGTGCCCGTGCCCGAGATCACCGGCATATTGGTGCTGTTCATCTGAACGGCCATCGGATAGGGCTGTTGCGGACCCAGCACCATATCGTCAAACTGCAACGCACCGTTCGGGCCGACGCCCCAGGCCTGGATCAGGATGCGCACCCAGGCGCAATTGGCCGGCGAAGTCGCAATATTTTCCTGCCAGGTCCACTTCGTTCCGGGCGCACTGAAATAGTTGGTCTTGCCGCCGATTACAGTGCCCGCCCCATTCAGCCAATGGATGTGCAGCTCATGCGTTGTCGAGGTCCAGTTCGAATCGCTCCAGAACCAGCCGCCGGCCCGCCAGACGGTGCCGGCGGTAGTGGTGTTGGTGACCTCTTGCAGCCAGCCGCCTTCGGTGTAACCACCCCAAGTGCCCTTAATCGCGCCCTCCCATGTGCCGTTATCCTCGCCATGCATTGAGCGCCACCGCTCGCGCGAGGCATTGAGCCAGTAATTGCCATGGGCATCGGGATCGCCGGCCTTCCAGCCATAGGCGCCTTCCCAGTAGTTTCCGGAAGTCGGCGGGACATCAAAGCCCGGATTGCGGAGCAGGTTGAGCCAGGTGGACGCCGCGACAACCGGCATGTTGGTATCGTCATCAATAACCAGAAAGGCCAGTTGATTGGTCATGGTCAAGGTGTCGTTCGGCCGGTCGTCATCATAATCCACCACCGTGACGATCGCCGTATGCATCCCCAGCATGTTATTGTCATGGTTGATGCCGGTGATCGGGTCGGCCAGCGGCTCTTCCGTTGATTTGGCCGCGCCGTTGGTCAGCGGCTTGGTCTCGAAAGTGCCGCCGCTGACAATGACATTCCCGTTGGGCTGCTTGAGGTTGTAACTGGGCTGGCTGGCGCCCTCCGCGACAATTCCGCTGCCGACATCCTGCACTTTGCCGGTCAACACCAGGGTACCGCCGACTAGCTCGCCGTCCGACACCGGCCCAAAGTGCGTGCCCAGATAAGAGAAGGTGTTGTTGACATACCCATCCCATTCGGACGGAGTGAAGGTCTTGTTGGGCAAATAAACCGACAAGTTGCGGACCAGCGTCGTGTCCGACCCCCACATGGCGTCGCTGCCGATAACGCCCAGGACGTCCACTGTCGCGCCGCGGTAAGTCAGAGCGATCGCATCGTCACCGTTGTAGGGCAGCACATCGGTGTCGTCCGGTGTGCCGTCCCAGCCGGTGGCCAGCGAGTTGGCCACGACGAAGACATCGCGATGCACCAGGGTTCCGCTTAACCGACGGCTCCAGCCCGGCGTTGTCGCGCCGTTGTTGAAGATCTGGATCACGACGTTGGTCATGTTAATGCTCTGCCCCGTGCCGTTGTAGATTTCGAGGTACTTGTCGTTGCCGGAGCCCTCGACATATTCGGAGAAGAAGAGTTCCGAACCCGAAAGCGGGTTGACCGAACTGTTGAAGGTCATATCGGTCAGGTTTGGAACAGCCGAGTCGTCGTCGGTCACTACAAAGTTGATATTGGTCGTGCCGGTCTTGCCGTCAGCCGCGCCCCAGCCGTCATCATCGGCATCCTTTGCCGTCACCGCCACCGTCCAAGTGCCGGTCAAGCGCTCATTGTAGGCAATGCTGAGGTTGTTTCGACCGACATACGCCGGCGAGGCTCCGTCGGTGACCGTCTTGTCGCTGAATGCCAGCCCGACCGCCCACCCCAGCGCGCCCGTCGGGTTGGAGAGGCTGAAGATCGGCTTACTGGCGTGGCTGGTACCGTAGATGCCGCTGGCGTCGGTAATCACGCCGGTAATCGTCAGCCCGTTATCCTTGAGCGAACCGTCCGTCGTCGTAGTCCCGCCGTTGAAACGGAAACCGCTCATCGCCGGGTCGGTCGTGTCGTCATCCACCACCGTCAGGCGGCCGATGCCCTGCGCGTAGGTCGCGGCCTGGTCGTTCGGCCGGTCGTTGTCCGTGTCCACAAACGTCGCGTAGACCCACCAGCTCGTGGCCACGGTCACTAACTGCGACACGACATTATCGGTGAACAAGTCGGGCGACCCAGTGAAGGTCCAGACACTGGTAGCCACCAAGCCCGCCGTCGCCGGCGAGCTGTAATTGGTATTGTAACACTGCATGGTGTCGGCCCCGGACAGGACCCCCGGCCCAATACTGAACGAGGTGTTCTGGTTGGTTGAGCCGGCGACCGCCCGCGCCACGCCGCTGGAAGCGTCCAAGGCGCCGATCGCGAAGATCAGCGGATTGCCCGCGCTGAGATTGGCGATATAACCGTCAGACACCGCGTAAATGGTGTTGGTGCCCGAGCCGCTGGTGGTCACCACGCCGTTGGCCGTGTGGTTGGAAGCGATAATCAGTTGCTTGGCCGACGCGCCGGCATAGGCGATCGTGCGGGATTTCGGGCCAACCGTGTCATCGTCCAGCACCCGCAACAGACCAAACTGCTGGTTGGTCAGCACCTGCGTGTCGCCCGGCCGATCATTATCGGCATCCGGGATCGTCGCCAGGATACGGTTGGTGCCGTAATCATAGAGCGTGCCGATATCCAAGGGGTTGAACGTGTCCCAGACCCAAACGTTGGTCGCCGTGTTGGCCGTCGCGCTGCCGGAGCTGTCGATCGAGGAGTAATTCAGCACGTTGCTGACCGACCAGGCGCCCAGGCTGACGTTCATCTGGTTCGTCGGCGAGGTCGTCCCGCGCGTGATCCCGCTCGCGTCGAAGGCGTTCAACACCAGTTTGAGACCGTTGCCGGTCTGCTTGAAGGTCACGTTGTCGAAGTAGCCATCCCACGTGCCGGTCCCGCCGGTCGGGGTATTCGTGGCCACAAACGAAATCACGGGGCGCACCCAGACGGTGCCGCCGGGCGCAACCCCCGAAAGACGGAAGGTTTGCCAACTATAGGAAAGATCATAGCTGATGTTGTTCGTCACGATGGACAATTGCTTGCCCACCCCGAGATCATTCCCGAAGAACTCGATCTTCAACAAGGTCTGAGCCGTGTAATGCTCCGTGCGCTTGGCCCGAACGGTCAGCTCGTACTCCACCCCTGCCGACGCCGCAAAGGTCTGGTAAACACCGCCGCCGGAGGTGGGTGTGGGATACTGCTGGTCCACGAAGATGAAGCCGTTGGTGCCCATCTCGGTGGCCAGCGGACTGCTCTGAACATCGTAGGCCACCTGCTCCCAGGTGCTCCAGCCATCGAAGCCGCGCTCGAAATCGCCGTTGACGACCAGGTTGCTGCCGCTGAGCTCCGCAAGCTGGCCATCCGTAACGTCGAAGACGCAGTTGGTGCCGGTGCCGCTGCTCTTGGTGATGGCGGTGGCGCCGACCACCACCCCCAACATCTGGCCATTGGCATTGTTGGACCAGGCCGGCGGCACAAGATCATCATCAATCACGGTAAACGGCAGCAGGAAATCGGTCGAAAGCGCCAGATCCCATGAGGCCGCGTCGCCGATCGCAGCCGAGTGGACGCCGCGATCACGATCATTATCCTGCGAACTGATTGAGAGGTTCCAGGTGCCGGTCGCATTGTCGGCCCATGGCACGGCGCTGACGTTGTACTCAAAACAGGTGGCTGTTAACGACCCATTGCCCAGCGGGCTGACAAAGTTGGTTGGCGGATGGATCCGGTTCTCGACAATCTGCGTCCCGGAAGGATTCCGCAAATCCCAATTTATATTGACATTGCCGTTTGGCCCATAGGTATTTGTAGCCGCGGCGTTGGAATTGGTCAGCCACAGACCGGACTCGTCCCAGAGGCCATAGCTGAAGTCGAAGAGGCCGGAAATCATGTCGCCGTCGGTCACCTGGTTGGTATAATGTCCATCCGCCAGGAAGTTTGTGCCGACGTAGATCAAGTGCGTGTACGGCCCGTTCGTGTCATCGTCAATCACGACCAGGTTGCCGTACTGCTTGTCAATCATCCATTCCTGGTCCACGTAGCCACGGTCATAATCCTCGTTCGGAGCGGACAGGTACACCAGGTTCGTGCCGGCCTGCATCAACGCCACCAACTGGCCGGTTTCGCTGCCGTCGCCATCGTAGTCCACCGTGAACGGCATTGACACATAGGCGAAGACGCTGCTCGAATTGGGCGCCACCGCCGCGGCCGAACTCAAGCGGTCGGAATAGACGTTGCAGACGTTCTGGACCACCGATCCGATGTCGAAGTTAATGCGCTCATATTGATAGGTCCGGTGGACACCACTGGTCGGGTCGTAGACGCCGAAGATCAGCTTGAGCATATTGGTCGGGCTGACACTGACCAGATCCGCATCCGTTGCGCGATACATGGCGCCCGTGCCGGTACCCTGGTAGTAGAGGCTACGCCGGCCGAGCACAACATCCATGGCCGTGTTATTCACGCAACGCAGTTCGGCATTGTCAATGCTGAGCGCGCCGCTGGCGCCGCCATTCTCGGCAAAGATGACCAGGCGCGCCCAAACCGTATTAACCGGCGCGGTGGCCATAACCGAGACGCGGGTCCAGGTCGTGCCCGGATCGCTGAAATTGTTGGTCAACGCCTTCAACTGGGCGCCGGAGCTGCGGTTGGTGCCGTAGAACTCGATCTTGATCTGGAAAGCCGGCGGACCGTTCATATCGTTGTAGACCATCGCTGAGCCTTCCCAGACGGAATCGGCGCCGACGGTGTTAGTGACCTCCTGCCACCAGCCGCCCGAACCACCGAGCCCGCCCGGCAGCCAGGTGCCGCAGATCGCCGCCTGCCACGTGCCCTCATAAGCACCCCAGTTCGTCCGCACCGTGCCGCCCCAGGAACTGCCATGGATATCCGGGTAATCCCACTCCCAGTTCTTGGCGCTCAAGTTACCCTTCAACTCAAAGCCACTGTTCTGCAACAGGTTGCCGGGCTGGAGGCTGCCGATAACCGGCGCGGTGGTGTCGTCGTCGTATACCACGAAATAGCCGAACTGCTGGTTCGAGACCCACATCGAATCGCCGATGCGGTTGTTGTCGGCGTCCGGAATGTTGGCACTGACCCGGTTGGTCCGGCCGACGCCGGCATTATACACGTTGATGTCACCGTAAAGATTGCTGATGGCGGTCTGGTCGAAGGCAGTCGCCCAGGTCCACAGACTGGTAGAGGTGGTTGTCTTTGTGTCCGCGGAACTCTTCGGCGGCCAGGCAAAGCGGGAGGTGTCGTTCGTGATGATGTTCTGCAGCGTCACGTTCATATTGGTGGCCGGGTTGGCCGTGCCGCGATTGATGCCGCTGCCGACGTCGTACACCTTGAAACTGAAGTCCAGATTCTTGTTGGCCGCATTGGTAAACTCGCCATCGGCAATCCGGTAAATCACGTTTGTGCCCCCCAGCCCCGCGCCGGCGTTGGTCGGGCATTCAATACCACCCGCCATGGCAACGTAGGTGACGGGTACTGGCGGGGCATTGTCATTGTCGGTCACAACCAGGAACCCAAGCTGCTGGCGCAGGTAGAGCGGATCCCCATTGCGGTCATGGTCGGCGTCCACGATATTAAGGACAATGGCGTTGGTCACCGCCGCCGCCAAGGCGCTGATGACCTCCGGCGGCAGCGGCACATCGAAGCGCCAAACGCTGATTGCGCCGTTGGTTGTCGTGTCGCCCAGGAGGGAGCTTTCCGACGGGAAGAAGTTGGAGACGTTCCCGACCAGCGCATTATTACCGATGCTCAAGCTGGTGTACCAGTTGGTCGAGGCCGCGGTGTTGGTGCGCGCAATGCCGCTGCCCGCGTCGTAAGCGCCGACCGTGAAACGCAGAATGCTGGTCGAACACAGGCTGTTGAGCGTTTCATCGCCAATGGTGAAGATGCGGTTGGTGGTGCTGCCGGAAGTGTAGAGGTCATTCGCGTTCAACGTCACATGCAACGGCCGGCCCGTCGCGACAAAGTTCGAGACCGAATTGATGGACGAACCGAACGTCGGATCCACCTTGTCGTCGTCAATGACCGTGAACGGGAAGTTGGAAACAGTCGTCAGACTGTCGCCGTTGCGATCCTTGTCGTAGTCCGAAATCTGCACACGGGCAGTCCAGGTGCCCTCGACAAAGTACGCGTTCAGGTCAATCCCGTGATTACCGGCCAGGTTGCCCGAGGCCGCAAAGGTGGCGCCCTGGCCGCCGCCGTCGGCCGGCGGATTGTTGCAGTTGGTCCACGTGCCGGAAATCTGAGCCGTCGGGGTGAAGATCATCAGCTTGTTCGATGCTCCACCCCAGACGCCGCTGGAAACATCGCGGACACGGCTGGACACCATCAGCCCATCCAACATATCGCCGTCCGTCACCCGGTTGCCGGATGAATCGGAACCGGTCCGCCCGTCAAACCTCAAGTAAGTCGTGGAACCGTTGATCTCAGGATACTCCTCATCATCATCCGTCACCCAGAACTGAACATTGCTGTTGACGGTGATGCCGCGACTGACCGGCACGCTGTTGGCGCCGTTGGGTGCGGTGATGTCCGCGCCGCCGTTGCTATTCTGGTTCTGGGCGCTCATCGTCACAAAGTAGGTATCGCCCACGGTCGAGTTCGAGATCACGAATGCGTTCTGGTACCAGCAGGTGACCACCGTCGCGCCATTGTACCCGTAGAAGTACTGGAAGGCGGAATCGTAGCCCAGCGAGTTGGTCGCCGCGCCGATCGTCAACGGATCCCAGTTCGGACAGACCTGGCCGTCGCGCGAGCCGATGTTGAACGTCGCATTGTTGTTGGTCAGGAACACGCCATAGGGGCTGGATATCCGCACGGCCAGATCCAGCTTGTTGCCCACATCCGTCAGTTCGCCGTCGGTGATGGTATCGTCGTAAGCGCCGGCCGTGTAGTTCGGGCCGACAAAAACCAGGTCAATTGTGGGCCCGACTTCTTGTTGCTGGTAGTAAGTCTCGCCTTGTTTGCGAGTGACCTCGAACCAATTGGTGCCCACACGCAACTCATCAAAGTAAACATAGCCGATCTGGGTGCCGCCGTCGGTCGAGCCGGCAATGAGACGGGCGCCGGTCAACTGGGAAATATGGCCGACGGTCTGGGTGGTTTCAACGTGCCAGTAGCCGTAGGGCGGTTCGGCAATCATATCGCAGTTGCCGTCGGAAGTCAGCCGGTAGCCGCTGGCGCAGAGCAGGCGGGTCGAGAAGTCATAGTAGCCCGCGATGGCGTAGTCGCTGCCTATACCGGAGCCGAGATTGAACCCGGAAGTGCGGTTGTCCGACGAGCTATCAACGCCCAGCGCGTCGCTCGCCGCGGAGACTTTGCCAATGAAGGCCTTTTCAGTCGAGCCATCCATCAGCTTGAGTCCGGCGTACCGGTTGGCGCCGCTCTGCGCATAGTTCATAATAAACGCGAAAAACACCCGGCCGGTCGTAAACGTGCGGTCGAAGGCGCGCGTGGCCGAAACCCACCGGCCATTGACATCGCAATAGAAAACGACTTTGTTGCCGGTCGGATCGAAATAGCTCGAATACCCGGACGAGAACGAACCCGAAACATAGTCCGCATACGGGTCGCCTCCCAAGCTCCAGTTGCCCGACCAGCCCGTGCCGCCGCTGCCGCCGTTAAGCGAACCGCTGGACGCCGCGAAGCCGTCGTAGATGACTTTAGAGGTAACCGGCGGCCCGGAGGTGACCACCAAATAGCCGAATTGCTGGTCAATGATCGCCGTGCGGTCGCCGGTGGTCCGATCATAGTCCGCGTCGTAGATCGTCACCGTAACCTTGCTGGTCACCGCCACGCCGTTTGTCAGCGCAAGCAACTCCTCCGCGCTCAACGACTCCCAGCGCCAGACACTGGTCGCGCCACCGCTGTACGTGGAGGCATAAGGCGAGCTTTCGGCCGAGAGATACTGCGCGACGTTGTTGGCGATCGCCGAACCGACGTCCACGTTCATCTGGCTGTCCGGATTGGTTGTGCCGCGTGAAAGCCCGCTGCCTTCGTCGTAGGCGCCAAATACCAGCCGCAGGGGGTTGCCGCTGCTGACCGCCGCCAGATCCTTGCCGGCGATGTAGAATATCGCGTTGGTCGTGGTATCGCCGCCGGCCGCCGTGTACTCCTGCGACCCGATAAACACGCGCATCGGATGGACCGCGCTCAGGCACGGATCATCAATGTAGGCGCGCGCGTTGCCTGTGCCGCCCTCATCCCAGACGCCGAATACAGCGCGGGAATAGACCGTGTCCGAAGCCGGCGAAGTCGTCGTCAGGAAGAATGTCTGCCAGGCAGTGGAGAGTACGCTGTTCAGATTGGTCTCGATTGCGCCCACCAAGCTCCAGCCGGCGTTGAAGAACTCGATTTTGACATACATATTGGCCACATCGAATCCGCTCTCCTTGCGCGCGCGCCAGCGCAGGTTATAGCGCGTGCTATTCGCGCCGACGGCGTCACGATAGACACCACCGCTACCCCGTTCCTGGAGGTAGAGCGCCCCGCCCAAGTCTTCGCCGGCGCCCATGACGCAGCCCGCGCCATAGCCATAGGTGATCCACCCACCCGCCGCGTTGGTCAGCGCCGCGTTGTCAAGCAGGTTCTGGCGCGCCGGGATCGGCGGCGCCGCGTCGTCATCCACCAGTTGGATGTAGCCATACTGCTGGTCAATCAGCCACGAGCGGTCGCCGGACCGATCGTTGTCCGCATCCGGAATGCTGACCGTGACCTTGTTCGGGTTGCCGGAGTTCCACAACGTGTCCATCGTAACCGAAGTCCAGCTCCAGACACTGGTCGCGCCCTCGGCCAGCGTGGCGCTGTAGGCCGAGCTGTCGCCGGCCGAGTAGGCCGAGCAGTTGTCCGTCAGCCATGAGCCAATGTCCACATTCATCTGCGACAGGTTGTCATCCGTGCCGCGCGAGAGTCCGCTGCCGGCATCGTAGCCGCGGAAAATCAGCTTGAACGGGTTGGCCGCGCCGACATTGTACAGCGAGCCGTCCGGGATGGTGACAACCGTGTTGGTCGAGGACGGCGTGCCGTAGAAGTTGGTTGCGCCAATCCGCGCCGCCAGCGGCGGGATTTCGACGCTGCCCTGATAAAGACTGACGTTATCGAAGAAAGACGTCGCGCCGGCGCTGCCCGACTGCCAGGAGAACAGCACCACCTTGGTGGATGACACCCCGGCCGGCGTTGTGAACGGAAGCGTGTACCGCTGCCATGAATCCGAAATGGTGGAGAGGATGTTGGTCTCAAAGCTGCCAATCGCCGCCGCCGTGCCGTTCCAGAATTCAACCTTGAGCAGAATGTCGTTGGCCGGCGAGCCGACTTTCCGCGCATCGGCGCCAAGGATGTAGGCGGTGCTCGCGGCCAGGCTGCTGATCCACTGCTCGCGGCCGGAGTTCTCGTTGCGAACGAACAGCGAATAATTGCCGGATCGAACCGGGTCGGCGCTCAAGCCGGCGACACCCCACTCCACGCCCTGCCAATCCACCGGCCGCGGATCGAAGTTGGTGGAGAGGTTTTCAAACCCGCCGTTCATGATGTAATTGGTCGTGCAGGCATAAACCGGCGCGACGGTGTCGTCGTCGTTGACCGTAAACGTCATGCTCGATCCGCTGGCCAGCGCCGAGTTGTAGATCCAGACCCCATTGGAATTGACGACACTGACACGCGTGGTGTAAGTGCCCAGAGTGCCCGGCCAGTATGCCATGACCGTCCGGGAGGTCCCGATCATGTTCTGCCCCGAGTTCTGGAACACGCGGTTGCTGAACGCATTGTCCACGATAAACTCCGTGCCGCCCGGAGCCAGCACATCATAATCGGCATTGGACACGCCGCCGCTGTCGTACATGAACATGGTAATACTGTACTGGCCGCCGGTGACCTGGCCGTCATACACCAGGTTATTTCCGTAGCCATAGACATTGTAGTTGGTGACGGTCGGCGTGCTGACGTTCAGCAGGTTACCCCACGAACTGGCCACGCGCACTTCGTCGAACCACAGTGCGCCCAGCGACTGGCTGTCATAGCCGGCGCCGCCAAAGCGCAAGCCGTCAATGCGCGCGATGCCGGCGCCCGGCACGGTGGCCGTGGCGTCCCAGGTGCCATCGCCCGGCTCATTGACCGGCACGGTGTCAGTGTAATAATACGCCTTGGTCTTGATCTCTTTGGTGCTGAAATCATAGCGGGCAATGATCAGGTAGAACCGTTGGGTGTTGCCGCCCTCCGTGGCGTTCAGGGTGTATGCCGACTCCACCTTGGTGCTGCCGTAAGAATCAATCGCCAGCACGGTATTGCCGCCGGCCTTGCCGATGAAGGCCTTCTCGGTCGCGCCGTCGTAGAAACTTAATCCGAAATACTTGGAGCTGCCGGACCAGCGATGGGAAACCAGCGCGGCCATGTAAATCCGGCCGGACGTGAACGGGCTGAAGTAGCGGTAGGCAAAGCCGCCCTGGTTGGCGGCCGCAATGTTGATCCGCATGCGATTGCCGCTGATGGCCGGGTAATTGGCCACCGTCTTGAAAGCCGGCACATCGGCTCCCGCATCGGAATAATTGGTCTCCACGGTCCAGGTCCCATCGCCGCTGGCGCTCCACGCATTCGTCCAGCCGACCGGCCCATTCAAACTGTTCAACGCCGATCCATTGGTGTACGAACCCGACTCGTAAATTTCGCCGGCCGTATAGGTGCCCAGCGTGGCGTTGGCCGCGACCCCTGGCGAGTAGTGATTGTTGTTGATCGAATAGAACTTATAGTAGTGGGTGTTGTTCGTCCCGGCGATGTGCTCAAGGTGTGCCGCCGTGCCTTTGTAAATCACCGTGCCGCCACCGCAGGCATTGCCGACGCTGTAGGCCTGGCCCTGAGTTGGGTCAGTCGGCGCGCTGCCGGCCCGGTGGACAATCATCACGTCATAGGAAGCGTTCTTGGTCCAGGCCAGCCGTACCATTTGTTTGCCGTCTCCCGTCGCCGCCTGGCCGGTCGGATCCGGAATCGCGTTCATCGTCAACGTCACGGCGATCGTCTGCGGGCTGTTCGAGGCGGTGCCGGCGGTAATGGTGATCGTGCCATTGTAGGTTCCCGCCGACAAGCCGGTCGTGTCGTAAGTGATCGTGAACCCCTGGCCGGCGCCCGCCGCCACGCTGCCGGTGGCCGCGCTGAGCGACATCCAGGCGGCGTCATCCGTGACGCTGAAGCCCATCGTGCCGGTGCCGACGTTGGTCACGCCGAACGCCTGGTTGGCGGGGTTGTTGCCGACCGTCGCGCTCGGGCTGAAGGTCGCCGGCGAGCGGTACAGGCCCGGCCACACGCCCGTGCCCTGCACGCGGAAGGTGTAGGGACTCTTGCCGCTGACCGTATTGGTGAAATACAGATCCACGTAGCTCGCGCCAATGACCGCCGGGTCAAACCGCACGGTAAATGTCGTGCCGGCGGACGCGTTGACCGGCGACGCGGGCTGCGCGGTGATCGTGAACGCCGCGTTGGTTGAAACCACGTTGCCGATGCCCGCCGCCAGGGTGCCGTTGTTGGTCAGGCTGAAAATGTGGTCATGCGTATCGCCGTTGACATGCCAGCTTTCAAAATCGGTGCCGTCCGAAAACACGGGGACGAAATCGTTGTTGGCGATTGATGCGCCATTCGTGCCCAGCAACGCGATATCCGGTGTGGATCCCGAGGTGAAGTTCAGATAGATGTCGCCGCTGCTTTCGGAAACCGAAAATGTGCCGCCGCCCAGATCAGCCTTCCAGTCGTTGGTGTTGACGATGAACTTGTTGGCCGCAAAGGTGCCGCTGACCGAGCCGGCGTCCATGATCTTCCAACTGTAATTATTGGCATTGTTCCAGCCGGTCGGCGTGCCGCCGTTGGAATCCAGGCGGATCACAAATTCGTTGCCGCTGGCCGTCGCATTGAGCGTGATCACCCCGCTGCCGCCGCCGACGGTGATCAAGTCCCATTGCTGGCCGGCCGTGCCGGCCACATTTGAAATCTCCACCCGGTTCGTGCCCAACGCGCTCAAGGTCAGCGCGCTGCAGCTCATAGTGCCGATCGCGTCGGCGGCGGAACCCGGATCCACCTCGCCCGTGGCCGTCACCGCGCCGTTCGAGCCTACGCCGCGCATGTAAGTGCCGGCGCTGACTGTGATGGCGGCGTTGTTTGAGCCATTCTGGATCAGCGTGCCGGAACTGACAGTCAGCGTGCCATTGTAAGTGCTGGCGCCAGTCAGCGTCAGCGTGCCGGCATTGCCCTTTGCCAGCGCGCCGCTTCCCGTGATCACGCCGCCATAGGTCAAGGTCTGGCTGGAATTGACATTGATCGTCCCGGCGCCGGTCATGCTGATCCCACGATTGGCGCTCATGGTGAAGCCGCTGCTGATGGTCAGGGTGCCGCCGTTAAACGTCAACTGCCCGGCCGTTGCCGCGGCGGGCGCCGCGCCCAGATTGTTGTCCGCGCTGATGGTCAACGTCCCCGCCGTGAGCGTGGTCTTGCCCGTATAGGTATTGGCGCCGCCCAAGGTCAAGCCGCCGGCGCCGGACTTGGTTAACGAACCATTGCCGGCGATGATGCCATTATACGTGATCGTGCCGCCTATATTGTTGATCGTGCCGCCGCCATCACCCAGCCGGATGCCACGGTTGGCATTGAGCGTCCATGCGCTCCCGTTGGTGGTGGTGAGCGTGGCGTTGTCTAGCGTGAGGTGGCCGGGGGTCGCGGAACCCGGCGCCGTGCCCAGGCTGCTGTCGTTGGCAATGCGCACGACACCGCCACTGGCGCAGGTGGCACCGCTGTAGGTGTTGGCGCCCGTCAGGTAGAGCGTTCCGGCGTCAATCTTGCGAATGGCGCCCGCTCCCGTTCCGACAATGCCGCTGATCCGAATGTCGCCTCCGCCCGCCGGCTCCAAGTCATAAGCCCCCGTAAACGCAGTCGCGGCGGTGAAGTGGAGCGTGCCGGCCTGGCAGCGAATGCGAGTCTTGGCGCCAAGCGTCACCGCGCCGGCGAAGATATTACTACCCGAAACGTTGTCCAGCGCGCCGCCGCCCCAGTAGCCGTCACCGCTCAAGGTCAACGGTTCAGCCGCGGTCGTGATCCCGCCTTGGATCTGCAGGCCGGGGCCGGAAGCCACCGTCGTACCCGCCGCAACACTACCCAGCGCGTTGGCATGCGTCATCAGGATGCGGCCTTGGTTGATCGCAATTGCGCCGGAATAGGACGAATTGTCGCCCGAGAGAATAATGCGGCCGTCCGTGTTGCCCATCTTGGTCAGGTTGCCGGCGCCGGACAACGCGCCGCTGACGGTCAGATCGTAGGCTGTGTTGTTTGTCCACGACTGCGCCGTGCTCAATGAAACCGCGCTGGCAATCGTGTGTGACCCGGCCGAACCGCCAGAAATGCCGATACCGCCTTCGCTGAGGGTCAGGGTGTTGTTCTGGAGCGTCAGGTTCTGGTCCGCATTATCGCTGAAGATAATGCCCTTGGCGCTCCGATTACCGTTGAGGCTGATGGTCGCGCCGGAGATGAACCCATCGCCGAAAGTAACGGTGTCGGTCGTGGCCGGCACGGTGTCGCCCACCCAGTTGGCGGCGGTATCCCAGTTTGCGTTGGCGCCGTAGCCGTCCCACACCGGCGCAATCTGGTTCAACAGTTCCTTCCAGGATCGGGCAATGCGGATTTCGTCGTAGTCCACCTGGCCGGCGCTGCCGCCGTCCCAACCGCCGGCGTTAAAGAGCACGCGGCTGATCTGGGAAACGAACCCCGCGCCGAGGTCCACGCTGGCGCCCCAGGTCGGCTCGGCAGTCGTCGAGATCGTGTCCGTCTGGTAATAGCCCGCCACGTAGAGGTACTTGTTGCTGAAGTCATATTTGCAGATGATCGTGTTATCCCCGCCGGTCTGGATGGTGTAGGTGGACTCCGCGCTGGCGCCGCCAGTTTTTTGCACGCCGGCCTTGGACGATCCGCCATACGCGCCGACAAAGGCTTTCTCCGTACTCCCATCGAACAACGACATACCGGCCCAGATATTGGCGCCCACCGCGCCGGGGCGATAAACATAGGCCATGTAGAAATCACCGGTCGTGAATGCCGTTTTCAGGTCACGGTAGCAGCCGTGGTAATAGTTGACCGTCGGACCGAACCTAAGTTTGTTGCCGTAGGCCGTCGGATAATTGACCGCCGGGGTCAGCGAGCCCGACTGGATTGTGACCGTTCCGTTGTTCCAGGTCCACGGGCCCGACCAGTTGGTGCCGCGACAGTTCCAAGCGCCGATATCGCCGGTGCGGTACGAGAACGAATCCACGCCCTCCGCCGGCTTGAACGCGGGGGTATTGGTGTTGTTGACCTTACCGGCGGCCACTGTGCCGGTCGCCAGGGAATAGTAGCTGTAGTTCTCCGTGTAGAATGAGTAATAGTAGTTCGACGCGGGGGAATTGAGCCCGGCCGGATTGGCGAACAGATCATAGTCAACCGCGGTCGTGCCGCTGCCCGCAGCGTAGACAATGCGGTTGCGATTATCGGTGCCGTAAAATTGACCATTGGTGTAGGCCGTGCCGCCGGTCGGAGGATCCGGCCAGGCGCCGAGACGACGGACAACCATTGTGTAGTAACTGCCGTTGCGCGTCCACCCCATCGAAATGGCTTCGGGACCGGCATCGTTAGAGACCGCAACCCCGGTAACGCCGCCAAGGTTGTTGACGGTGAAGTAACTCTGGGCGGTGGGCGAGAGCGGCACACTGCGCGGCTGGTTGGCCCAGGTGCGATTAAGATGGTAAGTTGCCGGATCGCCGTTCCAAATACGCCCCTGCGAGCAGTAGTAAATGGTGCCGGCCGCCGTGGCGCGGAAGTTCAGCAGCGCATGAATCTGCTTGTTGCCGCCGTTGTCCGCATACCAACTGCCGCCGATCCAAGTGAAACCGGAACCATTCGCGTTCGCCCCATAGCCCACCCCTACCCAACCACCGCCGGAATCCCAACCGCCGTTATTTATCTCAAAGTTGATCCAGTAAGTGATCATGTCGCCGACGTTCACCGTCTGATATGGCGATCCAACGGTGCTCAAGTAGCCCCAGTCGTCGAATGCCCGGGCCGTCGGACAGACCCCCAGCCCCAGGATGGCAACCGACATGATTAAAGGCACCGCCAAGCGTTGCTTACCAGCCGCAGCTCTTTTCATAGGCCACCTCTATGCACACCGTCGCGCCCGCGAGAACTCATCGGATCGCTCCCACCATTTGTCGCCTAACGCCCCGCTCCCAGAATATTATGACAACCATTTGCCGGCGAACGTTGAAACTCACCTTCGTTACCGGCGCCGTGTACAAACCGACGGCTACCGTCATAAACGACGGCAACCCGGATTATATTTTACCTGACACGCCATATATATAGTACATGAAAACGCGTTCTTGGTTTAAAAAAAACGGAGATTTTTTTGCTTTTTATTTCATACAAATTCGACGCTTGCCCAGTCGCATCTGCTTGACTTTTCCTGACGCAACTTAATCGCCGTTCGCCCCATTCCTCCAAAGATTTTTTTGTAAGTTGTTAATAAATAAATCGTTGCGCTACATCCATCGGGGTTCACCTTGTCCATCGCGAATCATCAACCCACATCTTTTGGGCTCGTTAATCAAACACCCGCGCTCGACATACGGGCACGAAAGCCTTATTTCATCCGGCATGCCGTTCCGCAACCAGCAATTCGGCAGGTTAAGCGTTCCATTAAATCGCTTGACGTTGCTGGTGGCTTTTCTGGCAATGGGCGCGCTGTTGCGCGGCTTTTTTTTGTGCGAAGCGCGTAGACATCCGGATTTCCGCCATCCGGGGGTGGACGCCCAGTTTCACGATTATTGGGCGCGCGCCATCCTTTCGGGCGACTGGACCCCGCCCGGCGCTGAATCCGATCCGGAAATTCAGCGCCCCCCCTATTTTCGCCCCCCGGGTTATCCTTGGTTCCTGGCTCTGCTCTATTGGGTAACCGACGGCAGCTATTTCTGGAGCCGGGCAGCGCAGATGATTATCGGCCTGGGTTGCGCCGGCCTCGCTTATTGGCTGGGCCGAAACTGGTTCCGGCCGCAAGTTGGCCTTTGGTGGTGTGCACTGCTGGCCACTTATTGGGTCTTTCCTTATTATGAGGCGCAATACCTTGAACCGGTGTTGTTGATCCTGCTGGGGTTGCAGGCGTGGGGTTGTCTGGGCGCATGGCTCGATTACCGGCGGACGCGGTATCTTTTCTTTGCCGGCCTGTTGTGGGGCGCCTATGCGCTGGTTCGACCGAATGTGTTGCTGTTTATACCGTTTCTGGCCGCTTGGATGTTCTGGGCCGCGCGAACCAAACCAAGCCCGGCGTCGGCAACCGTTGAGAACAATGTCACCCCTCAATCGGCAGGCCAGCCAATTCGCCGCAGCCCTTGGGGCGGGCTCCTCGCGCTCATCTGCGGCTTGGCGCTGGTCATTGCTCCGGTCACATGGCGCAACTACCGGGTATCCGGCGAGTTCGTCCTGATCTCGACCAATGGCGGGATCAACCTGCTGCTGGGCAATAACGAACAAGCCCAGGGCATCGTCCAGAGTGTCATTCCGGGCGGCGGTTTTTTCGGCACTTGCTTCGACTATCCCGCCCTCGTGGCGGCGCTGGCGCGCGAAACCGGCGCACCCCTTTCCCAAGCCCAAGCCTCCCGTCTTTTCGCGCGGCGGGCCTGGTCATTCATCCGCAGCCATCCCGGCCGGACGCTGCAATTGCTTGTCCGCAAGACGCTCTTGTTCTGGGGCCCGCTTGAAATTGGGCATAATAAGGAGGATGAAGTGGAACGCGCCCAGTCCCACGCGCTGCGTTTGGCACCCGGCAATTTCGCATGGGCATTTACCCTGGCGCTCCTCGGCGCCGGGCTCATGGCGCGGCGGCGCCTCCACGCCCGGAAAACGGGCGCCAACCCGGAACGCGGTTGGATCTTGGCGGTGGGACTGGCTCTGTTCATCGCCGTTTTTTTTGTCTCTTATCTCCCGTTCTTTGTCGCCGGCCGCTATCGCGCGCCACTCATCCCGTTTCTGCTGCTGTTCGGCGCCTACCTGCTGGCGGCGGCGGCGGACTGGTTGCGCCGAAAAGAATGGTCGGCGCTCCTGACCGCCGCCGTGGCGGCGGGGGTGGTCTACTTCGTGGTCAGCCGCAATTACGCGGAGGCGACGCCCGATGTTGCGCGCTGGCACTTTGATCGCGCCGTGAGTTGGGCGGAACAAGGGGCGTTCCTGGCCGCGGAAGCGGAATATGAACAGGCGCTGCAACTCCGGCCCGACTATGCGCTCGCGCATTTCAACCTTGGCTCATTGCTGGCCAACCAGGGTCGCCGCGCCGCAGCGCGGTCACATTTTGAGGCTGCCACGCGGATCGCGCCGGATTATCTGCCCGCGCAACTCCACCTGGGGTTGATCGCTTTTGAACTGGGCGACTGGGACGCGAGCCTCGCGGCGTTGGAACAAACGCTGGAGCGCGCCCCCGACCACGCCATCGCCCATTATTTCACCGGCCAGATTCGGGCGCGCCGCGGCGAGACCCAGGCGGCGCGCGACCATTTCGCGGCCGCGCTGCGGGCCGAGCCGGACAACACGGCGGCGCTCAACAGCCTGGCGTGGATCCTTGCCACCGCGCCGGATGCGGCGCTCCGCAATGGAACGGAGGCCATGCGCCTGGCGCGGCGGGGTTGCGAGCTGACCGCCTTCCAGGATCCGGCGTTGCTGGATACCCTGGCCGCCGCCTGCGCGGAAGCCGGGCGCTTCGCGGAGGCCGCCGCCTACGCGCAACAGGCGGATGAACAATTAAGCGCGCTCGGCCTGGTGGCGCAGCGGACGCGGGTCCGCCAACGCCTGGAACAATATCGGCGGCATCGGCCCTGGCGGGAATAAAGCAAGGAAGCTGGCCGCGCTCCGGCGGGCGCCATGCCCAACCGAACTCGGAGTTGCTTCCCGCGCGCTCCCGCTTTATTGTCATGCACCCCGACATGCAGACACGCTCACAGAGCAAATGGCAGCGGATTCGGGCGGTGGTGTATTTCAACCTGGCGGTGCTCGCGTTCCTGCCGATGGGATTGGAGACGATCCTGCGCTTCACCGACCCCCTGCGGGATCTGCCGATCGAGGGCTTCTACAATGACTATTTCTACACCTGGTCCAAGCTCGTGTATGAAAACCGATATGGATTTCGCGAACGCAATTTCACTGAGGAGAAATCCAACGATGTCTTTCGGGTGATGCTGCTGGGGGATTCGTTCGTCTATGGCGTGGGACTGACCGACGCGGAACGCTTCAGCAACATCCTGGAGCAACACCTGCAGCGCTACTGGCCGCGTCGGCGAGTGGAGGTGCTCAATTTTGGACTCCTCGGCATCTGCACGAAGGACGAGCGCGACATCCTGCGGCGTTTCATTGACCGCGTGCAACCGGACCGGATTATCGTCGGCTTCTGCAACAATGATCCCAAACCCGGGAAAATGAAAGAAAGCGAAGCCCGTTTCGCTTTCGAGCGGCGCTTCCCGTTTCTGGCGGTCGGCGTCACCAACCTCCTGGCCCACATGACCCTGCCGCGCACCGGTGAGTTCCTCAAAGCGCGCATCTATGCGACGGCCAGCGCGCTGGGCGCGTTCCCGACCTGGGAGGAGGCCGTGGACGCCACCTATCAAACCAATTCGCCCGAATGGCAGGCTTTCACCGAGGCGCTGCGGGAAATGAAGGCCATGAGCGACCAGCGCGGCCTGCCGCCACCCATATTCATCAGCCTGACGGACTACAAGGATCCGGCCACCGCCCCGCGCGACAAACGCGCTTATTATGCGCTGTCGCAACGCTGGCATCGCCAGGCGCTGGCGGCCGCCCGAGAGGCGGGCTGGATCGCGCTGGACTGTGAAAATGAGATCCCCCGGAATGCGCCGCCGTCTTGGCTGGTGGTCAACCATTTCGACCGGCACGCTTCGCACGCGCTCAACCAAG
>CAZMXS010000069.1:0-24811 GCA_964570325.1 uncultured Verrucomicrobiota bacterium
CGCCCCCGAGGACGGCCCCGCCGCCGCCGGCGGCGGCCCGGCCGGCAATCAAAGGTTCCGAGAGCACGGGGCGGTGGGGCGAGGGCGGCATGGGCGTGGTCTATCGCGCGGTGCAGTTGAGCACCGGGCGCGAAGTGGCGTTGAAAGTGCTGCGCTCCACCTTGCTGGACAAGCCCGATATCCAGACCCGTTTCGAGCGCGAGGTCCGGCTGGCGGCGAAGCTGGAGCATCCGTTCATCGCCCGCGTCTATGACGCCGGTGTGGACCAGGGCATTTGGTTTTATTCGATGCAGTTTATCCAGGGCGAACATCTCGACGCTTACGCGATCAACCGCAAATTGGATCAGCGCCGGGTCGTGGAATTGATGACGCGGGTCTGCGAGGCGGTCGCCTACGCGCACCGGCATAATATGGTGCATCGCGATCTCAAGCCGGGGAATATCCTGGTCACGGCTGAAGGCAATCCCTACCTGCTGGATTTTGGGCTGGCCAAGTCATTGGCGGAAGGGCCGGTCGCGCCCGCCCTGACCGTTTCGGGCATGATCGCCGGTTCGCCGGGGTTCATGTCGCCGGAGCAGGCGGCCGGCCGAATTTCCGACGTGGACGCGCGGACCGACGTTTATGGGTTGGGTGTAATCCTCTACCACTTGTTGACCAGCGAGTTCCCGCACGACATGACCGGCACGCAATACCAGATACTACAGCGCATTGCCGAGGAGGATATTCGCCCGCCGACCCGCTTCAATCGCGCCATTGATCCCCGGCTGGAGCGGATCATCTGCAAGGCGCTTTCCCGCGATCGCCATCGGCGCTATGCCGATGCCGCGGCCCTGCTGGCCGATCTGCAGGCCTGGCTGAATGGCCAGCCGGTTGCCGCAGCGGAACTCGGCGCGCCATCCGTTGCCTCCGCTCCGGTTCGTCGTACGGAACATTGGCGCAGCGTGTTGTTGGGCGCGGCGGCGGTGCTGGTGATTGCGGCTGTCTGGCTCGCGTTTAGCCGTTTTTACGGTCAGTCGGGCCGAGTTCCGCCGCTGCCGGCGCCCGCGGGGGAAGCCCAGGCCGGCCCGGCATTGGACCTGCTGCCCGTGGCCGGCGCCGGTGCGGCGGATGGATGGCCGGCGGAAGTCATCACGCGCAAGACGGGGATTGCGTTGCGGCGCGTTGCGGGCGATCCGCCGTTCTATGCCGGCGCCCGGCTGGTTACTCGCGCGGAGTGGATGACGGTCATGGGCGATCCGGCCGGCGCATTGGGCGAGGGCAATCCGGCGGAACCGATCACGGCAATCAGTTGGGATGACGCCCAGCAATTCCTGGTCCGCTTGTGCGCCATTGAGGGGGTGCCGGCGGGCACGTATGACCTCTTGTCCGAGGCCGAATGGGAACGAATGGCTGCCGCCGGGAACGATCCGGCGGGCCAACCTTGGTTTAGCGATCTGGGCGGCCGCCTTTGGGAGTGGTGCCGGGATTGGTACGGCCCACTCCCGGCGGCCGAGGGAGTTTTGGAAGGTCCGGCCGGCGGGGCCTTCCGCGTCGCTCGCGGCGGTGCTTGGGGGAATGTTGGCGCCCCCGGGACCACCGTCGTGAATCGGCGGGGAAGCGTGCCGGACGGCCGTTGGGGAGACGCTGGCCTGCGCCTTGCCCGGCGGGGGGAAGTCCGGGCCGCCGGGACCTGACCACCGCTTCGCTCCCCTGGAGGGAACGCGGTGGTCAGCCGGCGGCTTGGCCGGCTGTCGCGCGGGGCTCGATCCCGCCGTCGGTTCCACTATCGGCGTCCTACCACGCCATCTGCGGTTCTGTTTTCTCCCTGCGCCAGGTCGGCAACTGGTCGAACACAATAGCGCCAGGTCATGCCCGAAAAACAAAGGACCCGCATGGCTGCCAGAATCTCCCAAGCTCGTTTTCAACAACTCCCTCATGTTCACCAACATATACTTATTTCGACACTGTGGAATCGGTATGGCCAGGAAAAACTGGAAAAGGGGAAACCCGACCTTGTTTTCTTCTTTCCTATTCGAGGGGTTGCCGTTACTTTATCTTGCAACCGTTCAGCGGTGAAAAGCAGTCCGAATGAAATACGCGATACTTGGCGATATTCATGCAAATGTCGAAGCGCTGACCGCGGTGCTGGCTGACGCGAAGGAGCAGGGTGCAACCCATTACGCATGCGTTGGCGACATCGTCGGTTACAACGCCAATCCTGTCGAATGTCTCGACATGGTCCGATCGCTGAACTGCGTGGCCGTGCGTGGCAATCATGACCACTACTGCTCCCATGATGAGAATTTGGACGGCTTTCATCCCTTGGCGGCGGATGCGGTTGACTGGACCCGCAAGATGTTGCGCGACGAGCAACGCGCCTTCCTGAAGAACCTGAAACTGGTTGCCCGTATTGAGAGCTTTACCCTGGTTCACAGCACGCTTGATGCCCCCGAAATGTGGGGCTACGTCTTCGACAAACTGGAAGCCGAAGCCAATTTTAATTACCAGTCCACCGCGATTTGTTTCTTCGGCCACACGCATGTCCCGTTGGCCTTTGAAAAGTCGGACGGCATCCGCGGCGGTCTCTATTCCAAGATTAAGATTGCGATGGGCCGTAAGTACTTCATTAACGTTGGCAGTGTCGGTCAGCCGCGCGACGGCGATCCGCGTTCGGCTTATGCGCTTTACGACATGATTAACAATCAGGTCGAGCTGCGCCGGATCAACTACGATTTTCGCCAGACTCAGGAGAAAATCCTCAAGGCCGGCCTGCCAGGCCGGGCGGCCGCGCGGCTGGCCGTCGGGCGCTAGGCGCGCCCAGGAGCACGCATGAGCATCCCGCTGAAAACGCTGTTCATTCTCGCGGCTGGACTGATGGCGCGCGTCGCGGTCGCGCAGGTGGATGTCAACTGCCGCCTGGACATGTCCAAAACATTGCGCTTTGAGCCGGTGTACGCGGAGGTGTTTATCGCCAATAACGCGACCGAACCGCTTGAACTGCCGGATGGACCGGGCGGCGCGCGGTTGCTGTTTGACATCGAGCAGACGCCCAGCGTGTACCTGCCGTGGAACGGCACGCCGTTGCTGAAGGATAAGCTGATCATCGGGCCGCGCCAGGAGGCGCGCGTGCGCGTCAACCTGCTGCCGGCTTACGGCTTGCGCGAGTATGGCCCGTACGCCGTCCGCGCGCGGCTGGAATGGCGCGGCGCGGCCTATCTCTCGCCCAAGCAATTCCTCGATGTCGTGCCCGGCCTGGAGATCGCGCAACTGCGGGCGGGTGTGCCTAACCGGTCCGGGGCCGCCCGGATCTACCGCCTGAAGACTCTGAACCGCAACAAGCTGGATCGTCTCTTGCTGTGTATTGAGGATGAGGATGCCGGCCTCAGCTATGGGGTATATGACATCGGCCGGGTGATCCGGATGTTCAAGCCCGTTTTGAAGGTGGATGCCGCTGGCAATATCCATGTGCTGCACCAGGCGGGGCCGTGGCGTTTCTCGCATTGTGTATTCACCCCGGACGGCGTGCTCGTTACTCACGATCACTACAAAGGCGAGGTGGAAACGGCGGCGCTCAAGGACCTGCCGGACGGCACGGTGGAGGTGGCCGGCGCCACGTTGATCGAGAACCCGGCTGCCGCCGATGCGCCGCCACCCGACCGCGCCGCTCCGCTGGGCCCCCCGCCGAACCAGCCGGTGGATTGAAGTGCATGACCACCCCGCCTGTCAGCCGTCGCCTTAAAAAAGCGATCAAGCTGGCTTGGGCCGCCCACTGCGCGCGCCGCGGCCGACCGGCCGCGCGCCTGGCCCCCGGCCACGCGGTGATCCTTTGCTACCATCGCGTGGTCCCCCAGGCGCGGCTCGCGGACGTCTATTCCTCCCCGCATATCCTGGTGACGCTCGAGGCGTTCACCGCGCAGATCAAATACCTGGCGACTCATTACACCCTGCTGCCGCTTGCCGAGCTCGCGTTGCGGCGCGCCCGTGGCGAAGCCTGGCCGGCCCGCGCGGTGGCGGTGACTTTCGATGACGGCTGGCGCGACAATTTCCTGTATGCGTTTCCCATTCTCCGGATGTACCAGGCGCCCGCGACCGTGTTTGTGACCGCCGGCTTGGTCGGCACGAATGCCGTTTTCTGGCCGGAAGTGGTGCGGTTTCTTTTTGCCGGCATGGCTCCCGAGCAGCGCCCGCCGGCAGCGGCGTGGCGCGCCTGGACGCGCGGCCAACCGGAGCCGATCCGGCGCGCCCGCGATTTGCGCGGGTTGATTGAAGCGCTCAAGTTCCTGCCGGCGGCGGCGCGCGACGAGTTCGTTGCCCGCCTGCGGAGCCGGCTCGGCGATCCGACCTTCCCGCAAGAAGGCAATGCCTTGTTGCGCTGGGACGAAGCCCGGGCCATGCAGGCGTGCGGGATCGCGTTCGGTTCCCACGGGATGAGCCATGAGATCCTGACCCTCCTGCCGGCGGAGCAGATGCTGGCCGAACTCCGGGAATCCCGGGAGCGCATCGCGGAGGAATTGGGCTTCCCCGTCAACACGCTGGCCTATCCGAACGGCAACTTCAACGCGGCCGTGGTCGAGGCCGCGCGCCGCGCCGGCTACCACCTGGCGGGGACCACACGCGAGGGCCGCAACGGGCCGGCGACCGATTTGTTGCAACTCAAGCGCATCAACGTCAGCGAGGACCGGTTTGCCGATCTCGACGGCAACTTCTCCCCGGCGCTGTTCGACGCCACCTTGGCGGGCTTGCTCTAAGCGCGTAGGGTGCGCAAGGCGGGCATCATGCGCCCGCGCTCAGGAACGCTTCCAATGCGGCCAGACCGTCCGGCGTGCCCATGTCGAGGAGCGGGCCGGGACACGAGCACACGCGCAGCCGGCCCTGGCGCGCCATTTCCGGGAAGACGTCCGTTTCGATGGACAGATTTTTCCCCGGCTCCATGAGCGCCAGCGCGCAGCGGTCCATCAGGTAAACGCCGCCGTTGACCCAGCCGCCCTGGCGCTCGGCCTTTTCGCGAAAGGCCGTCACCCGCTGCGCCGCGTCGAACTCAACGGTGCCATAACGGCCGGCTGATTCCATGCGCGTGACAGCGATGGTGGTCCAATGATTGGAAAAACCGGCGTGCGCCTTTTCCAATGATTGGAAATCCAGCCGCGGCAGAAGACTGTCGCCATTCAATACCAGGAATGGATCCGACCGGATGAACGGTTCGACAAATTTCAATCCGCCACCGGTGCCCAGCGGCTCGGGCTCAACGGAGAGGGTGAGGGATGAAACATGAGGGGTGGGCCCTGAAACTTGGGATTGGAGGGTGGAAAGTTGGGATTGCAGGACAGACGCAAGGTGGCCGGCGGCGAGATGGACATCCGTGACGCCGCCGCGCGCCAGCCATTCCAGTTGCCAGACGAGGAACGGGCGCCCGGCGACCGGCGCCAGGGCCTTGGGCCGATCCGGATACAGCGCACTGAGCCGCGTGCCTTTGCCTCCGAGTAGAATGATCGCTTGCATCGCGCCAATTTCCACAATGCGCGCAGGATAAATGGCCGATGGGACGGATGCAATCCGGGCGGGCGAAAAAAAGCACAGCCCTAATCAGCCGATGAATCTCGCGAGCAGCGCCCCCGCCAATTTATCCGTGTGCCGCTCGATGTCGAACAGTTCCCGCGCGGACTCCAGCGCCGCGCGGCCCAGCCGCGCGCGCCGTCCGGGATCGTCGGCCAGGCGGCAAAGTTTTTCGCTGAACTCGCTCATGTCGTTCGGATTGAACAGCAGGCCGTTGGCGTCTTCTATGATGGCCTCGGCGATGCCCGCGAGGCGCGCGGCGAGCACCGGCAGACCGCAGGCCATTGCGTGGACCAACGCGCCGGTCAGATGGAAATTGTCCGCCTCCTGGCCGACGCGCATCGCCAGGCCGATGTCGCCCGCGTTGAGCGCAAGATTCACTTCCGCCAGCGTCTTGAGCCAGCCGGTGAAGACCACCATCTCCGCCAGCCGCAGTTCGGCGACCAACTGCCGCAGGCGCGGCATATCGGGACCGTCCCCGATCAGCAGGTAGCGCAGGTGGGGGCGGCTTGGGCGCAGCTCCGCGAGTGCACGGATGATCCGGTCGTTCCCCTTGTTCGGATGCAGGATTCCGTGATGCACCAGCACGACCTGCGAGTCGGAAAACCGGTACTGCGCGCGCGCCGCCGCCCGGTTGGCGGGATGATAGATGGTCAGGTCGCACGGATCATAGATCGGGACCACATGTTCCGCCGGCACGCCCTGGCGGGCGAGATATTGCCGGGCGCTTTCCGTCTTGGTGATGATCAGCGGGAGCCGCCGCCAGGCGGCAAAATCGGCGGCCTTGATCAGGCCGCCGACACCGCGCACGAGCGCGCTGCGGGCGGCGTAGATGTCCACGAAGAAATCGGCGACGGTCATCGCCACGTTCGGCCCGAAGCAGCGCCGCGCCAGCGCGGCGGTCAGCGGCACGGTCTCGTCAATAAAAACGCCGCGCACCCCCAGCCGGCGGCACTCGCGGCCCAGCCATGGGAAACGCGTCAGCCAATATAAGGTTTTGCGGGTCTTGTCGCGCTGGTCGGTGCGATCCACCACGGCCGGCAGGAGATGGATTTGGGCGTGGCGCGCGACCGCATCCGGGACCGGGCGGCGGGAGGACAAGCCGAAGTAGTGGACCGTGGCGGCGCGCGCGAGCTTTTCGACAAGGCGGGGCAGGGCGGGATAGAGCTCCTGGTGCTCGGCCGGGCCGTAGCGGAACCAAAGCGCGATGCTGGGGTGGGCTTCAGCCATGATGGGTTCAGCGGTAGCCGCGCGCCGTGACGTACCAGTCCACAACCTCCTTCAGGCCGGCGCGGACATCGAGCGGAGCGAAGTCGGGCAGGAGGCGCTGGAGCTTGTCAATGACGAGAAACTTGCTCTTGGCGCCAACATATCGGGTGGTGTCGTACTGGATCAGCGCCGGGTCATAGCCGACCAGTCGGCAGATTTCTTCGGCGTACCAGCGGATGGTGTATTCGCGGCCGCTGGCGATATTGACGATATCGTTGTCCACGGCGGCGGCGAGGCGGACCATGGCGTTTACCACGTCGCGCACATGGATCAGCTCGCGGGACTGGTGGCCGTCGCCCCAGAGCGCGACCGAGCCGCCCTTGAACTTCGCGTCCGCGATTTTCCGGATCAGGTCGAAGATGAAATGCATTTGGCGACCGTCGAGGTGGTAGCCCGAGCCATAAAGGGTGGAGAGCACCGGCAGCAGGTAGCGATGCCCGTACTGCTTGTGGAGCGCGGTCATCCCGACATAGAGCATGCGCTTGGTCATGCCGTAGGTCAGCAGGCTTTCGGTCGGCAGGTCGCGCAGGAAGTTTTCCTCGCGCCGTTCGAGGTGGTCGGGGTAGCAGCAACTGCTGCCCATCGCGACCAGCTTGGCCTGCGGCTGCGCCTCGTGCCACCACTGCAACACGTGAGTGTTGATGAGTTGGTTGATGATCCACTGCTCGCCGGTGTGGTACAGGCAGAAATCGCCGGCCTGGGTCCATGCGGCAAGGTGGTAAATCACGTCATACGCCGTCCCGTTGAACTGCGCGAGACTGCCGGCCTGGGTCAGGTCGCAATTGTGCAGGTCCACCTTGGTGATCGCGTGGCCGTCTTTTTCCAGCCGCGCGCAGAGGTGGTGCCCGAGGAATCCGTTGGCGCCGGTGACAAGTGTTTTCATTGATTGATGCATCCTTTAACTACGAACCATGCGAAAAGCGCGAAAATAGACCACTCTGGTAACAACCACTCCCTTTCACGAATTTAGCGTTTTTCGTAGTAATGTTTTCCGGGGTCATTGCGAGTCCGGCGGGTTGACCGGGAAGTAGAATTCCACGCCGCGCCGGATCAACTCCTGGTTATTGGCCAGGATTTCCTTTTTGAAGTTCCAGGCCAGCACATAATAAATGTCCGGCGGGTTGGTCACTTCGCTTTCCAGGATCAGCGGGATGTGCTGACCGGGTGAGAACAGTCCCTTGCGCAGCGGATTTTTTTCCACCAGGTAATCCAAGTACTGTTTGCCGACGCCGAAGGTGTTGAGCAGCGTATTACCCTTGACCGGCGCGCCCATGCCGTAAATCCGCTTGCCGTCGCGCTTCGCCGCGTCGAGCCAGGCCAGGTTTTGTTTTTTCATCTCCTGGATGCGGCGCGCGAACTCATGATAGGTCTTGAGCTCGTTGGTGCCGGCCCGTTGTTCGGCCGCCAGCAGCTCATTGAAGCGCGCGGCGACCGGCCGCCGGCCGCGGTGCGACGCCAGCAGGATGATCGAGCCGCCGTGGATTGGCGACCACCAGGCATCGAACGGCGCCAGTTCGTGGCGGTCCAGCAGGGTCGAGATGGTCTGCAGGGTGTAGTAGAGCAGATGCTCGTGGTAAATCTGGTCGAACGCCAGGTTTTCCATGATGCTCTTCATATAAAGGAACTGCACGACGAACACGCCGTCATCCTTCAGGCAGAGTTTCACGGCATCGGTGACGGAGTGCAGTTCCTCCAGGTGGAAGAAGACGCCCGAGGCATTGATGACGTCAAACTTCCGATTGATGCGGCGCGCGCATTCAAGGTTGAAGAAGTCGGCCACCGTCGCGATGCCCTGGTCGTTGGCCCTTTGCGCGATGTTGGCGCTGCTCTCGACTCCGAGTACGTCATAACCAAGCTGTTGGTATTCGAGCAGTTGGGTGCCGTCGTTGGAGCCGATATCCAGCACGCTTTTCCCCGGTGTCGAGATGAAGAACGCGCGGTCAATCGCGCGCGCCGTTTCCGCGAAATGGCGGCGCAGGGTGCCGGTCATGCCGGACAGGTAGGTGTGATGAGCGAACATCACGGTCTTGGGCACGGTGTAATCGAGTTGGGCGCATTGGCAGCGCGCGCAGTGAACGACGTGCAGCGGGTAAAACGGCTCCCGGCCGACCTCGTCGGCCCGGAGGAAATGGTTGGCCCAGGGTTGGCGGCCGAGATCCACCGCGCTGGCCAGATCGGTCGAATCGCAAATGCGGCAGTTCATAGTTTGAAGATGATGTTGGATCCGGGGGCGTTGAGGTTCACTTCGATGATTTCGTAATCCTGGAAGACGGCGCGCAGGCGCGGGTGGGCCTCGGGCGGCGCGAAGAACAGGATGAAACCGCCGCCGCCGGCGCCAAGCAGCTTGCCGCCGACCGCGCCGTGGTTGAGGCCGAGCTGGTAAAGATGGTCAATCGTTTCGTTGCTGACGGTCTGGGACAGCCGGGCCTTGAGCTGCCAGGCGAGGTGCAGGAGGCGGCCGAACTCGAGGATATCCGTGGCGCCGCGCAGGATTTCCAGGCCGCGGTCCACCATCCGGCGCATTTCCAACAGACGCTCCGCGTTGGCGTCCACGCGTTGGAGCTGGGCGGCGACAATGTCGGACGCGCGCCGCGTGATCTTGGTATAGACGAGCAACAGATGCGCTTCCAACTCGTGCAGCCGGGCCAGCGGCAGGTTGACGGGGTGGACGGCGATATGGTCCGGCCGGTGGAATTCGACCAGGTTGAAGCCGCCGACGGCGGCCAGCAACTGGTCCTGGCAACCCACGTTCTCATGGAGCACATCGCGCTCGATGTGGATCGCCTCGTAAGCCAGATCGAGCGGCGCAAGATCTTCGCCCTTAAATGCGTGCAGCGCTTTGAGCAGGCCGACTGTGAACGCGGAGGATGAGCCCAGGCCGCTGAACGAGGGCAGGTCGGCGATGTTGTGCAGTTCGATGTCCTGCTCCAGCCCACAATGCTGCAGGCACGCCTGGTACACACGGTGCTCCAGCTCGGTGACGGCTCTCACGAGCTCAACCTTGCGGTAGGAGACGCGGACCTTGTAGTCGAACAGGCGGCTGGGGAAACGGCTGGCGGTGATGTAGGAGAATTTGTCAATTGCTGAAGCCAGCACGGCGCCGCCATGCTTGAGGAAATGCTCGGGATAATCGGTGCCGCCGCCAAAGAAACTGAGGCGCAGGGGAGTCTGGGAGATAATCATGTCAGTCGCCGCCTGATTTCCGCAATGATGGCGCCGGCCCATTCCTGCGCCGCGCGCGCCTCCTGGTCGATATCAGCTTGGGCGGGAATGCCGCCGGGAAGGCCGTTGGGGTAGCGGGTGGCCACATGGAACTTGTCCAGCACAGCGCCCAATTCCGCCACTTGGTTCAGTGACGCGTCATAGGTGGCGGCATCCGTCAGCAAATCGCTGACGCTATGTCCCCAGACCTCATCGGCGGCTTGCGCGAAGAGAAACCCCTTGACTGTTTTTTCCGCGGACTGCTGGGCATGAAAGCAGGCGAGATTGAAATGGCCGCCTGACCGCAGCAATTCGGCGGCTTTCAGATCGGCTTCGGCTTGAGCCAGCCAGCGCTGGGCCTCATCATGCGGCGACGGATTCATAAAGCACTTTGCCCTTGTTCTGGATGGCGGCGACGAACGGCCGCGTCCTGACCAGTGTGTCCAACTCTTCCGGCGTGTAGACCAGGATGTCCGTGGCCACGCGCGGGAGCAAACGCCGGTAGAATTCGTCCAAGCGCGCCAGGAACGGCTTGGTGGTGGACGGGATGATGGCCAGGTCCAGGTCGCTATGCGCCCGAGGCGCCCCGCTGGCCAGCGAGCCGAACAGGATCACCCGTTGTACGCCCGGCCATGCGCGCAACAACTCCAGCATGCGCGCCAGCTCTCGCTCCAGCCGCTGTCGGCGGCCGGCGCGGCGCTCGGCTACGGCCTCCCTCGAATTGCTTCTCATACGTTTGAGTACTGGTTGCGCCGGATAACCTGGTAGCCCTTGATCAATTCCGCGATGCCGCGCGCGAGCGAAACCTGGGGCCGGTAGCCGGTTCGCTCAATTTTCTCGTTGCTGACAATGTAGTTGCGCTGGTCCGGATCTTTGCCAATGGCCGATTCCATGATGCAGAAGTCCGGCACCTGCTTCTTGATCTCGAGGCATAACTCCATCTTCGAGACGTTGGCGTCACTGAGGCCGACGTTGAACGGCTGTCCTTTCATCGCCGCATAATGATCAATGGCGTGCAGGAAGGCGCGACTGACGTCGCGCACGTGGATGTAGTTGCGTTTGAAGTGCGCCTCGAACAGGATCACGAAGCGGTCGGTGACGGCGCGGTAGGTGAAGTCGTTCACCAGCAGGTCCAGCCGCATGCGCGGGCTGATGCCGAAAACCGTCGCCAGGCGCAGCGACACGGCGCGCCCGGAGTCGAGCAGCGCTTTCTCGAGATCCACCTTCAACACACCGTAAAGCGAGACCGGCTTGAGCGGCGTTTCCTCGGTGCAGAAAATTCCCTCCTGGCCGACCCCATAGCCGCTATTGGTCGTAGGCGAGATGAAAATCTGGTTAGGGCTCGAGAGTTCCAGCAGCATTTTGACGGCGTCAAGGTTGATCGCGCGGGCTTCATCCGGCTTCTGGGCGCAAAGCGGCGCGCCGACGAGACAGGCAAGCGGAATAATGATGTCCGCGCCGGCCACCAGCTTCTTGGCCAGGTCGCGGTTACGGACATCGCCGCGCACGATCGTAAGATTTTCATCGTGGCAACAGTCCAGCAGCGAAGCCTGGTTATAGAGAAAGTTGTCCAGCGCGGTGACCGCATAGCCGCGCCGCAGCAGATCGGGAACGAGGATGGAGCCGATATAGCCGCCGCCGCCGGTGACCAGTACTTTGGTTTTGTCGTTTTTCATGGCCTTCAAACCTACCTGCCGTGTGGGGATGTGTCAACTGCGGGGACTTTGGGCCGGGTGGCGTTTCCCTCTTCCTCTTACTCTTCCTCTATTCTCATCCTCGAAATCTCAACCACAGCGACACCGCGCGGCATGGCCGCAGCCAAAATATTGTTTCCCCGCAAGGCTTTGGACGGCCGCGACGAGCGCGGCGCGGCTGAATTGCATCGCGAGGGTTGCGGCGGCACTGGGGCGTGCGCTGTCGAGGTAGTTTTCCGGGCCGAAGTGGCCGCCGCCGGGATTGTGAAAAAAGGACAGGCGGATTCATTTTTCTGGCGCGGCGGGTATCCCGAATTATGGCCACGCCGCTTCTTCCGTGGATCGAGGAGATTCTGGTTTCGCTGGGGGTCGGGCCTGTCCATGTTCCCGCCACCACCGCCCGGTGGCGGCTGCCTTAGCCCAAGGCCGCCTGGACGGCCTGCAACAGTTCCGTGCGACTGAACGGCTTGGCCAGCGTGGCGACCGCGCCGAGATTGCGCGCAATGTCGAGGTAATTCTTGGGGCCAATGTGGCCGCCGCCGGAGATGGCGACGACTTTTACATGGGGGAACTTTTTCTTCATCTCAATGATGGTTTCGATCCCTTCCTGGTCGGGCATGATGATGTCGAGGATGACCAACCCGATTTCGGGATCCTGGGTCAGCGCAGTCATGCAATCGCGACCATCTGCGCCCTCGACGATCGAAAAACCGGATTTTTCCAGCGTTGCGCGAATCATGATGCGGACAGGCGCTTCGTCGTCAATGACCAGAATTTTCATTTTGCAATATGTAACCCGAATGCGCAGCGCAGGGCAAGGTAATTGCGGACTGTCAACCATTTGACTTTGAAGTTCCCGTTCCCTACATTCGCCGTTCATGAAATCGTTTGTTCAATCTTTGCGAGGCGGGGTCGTCCTATTCAGTGTCGCGCTTGGTTTGGCCGGCTGCGGCCGGGCACAACGCGGGCCGGCGGATATCACCTGGGCCGACCTGCTGGGCCGGCTGACCAATACCATGTTGATGGCCCAGCTTGACGCGCCGGATACCGGCATCCTGACTTCCTATGACCCGGCGGGGAGTAACGACGACTACAATCATTTTCCGGCGAAGGGCCCGGAAGGTTGGGTGATCCTTGCCGATCTGAAAGGGCCGGGCTGTCTGGACCGGTTCTGGTTCACCGGGGCGGAGAGTGGGGCGCATCGGCTGCGTTTTTTCTTTGATGGCGAACGCGAGCCGCGGCTGGACACGACGCTGGCGGAGTTCTGCGGCGGGCGGGAGCCCTTTCGGCCGCCGCTGGCCGCCGCGGAGAATTTTTGCTGGTACAACTGGATTCCGCTGCCCTTCCAGAAGCGGCTGGTGGTCATGACCCAGGCTGGCGGCTACAAGCCGGGCGGTTTCCCGCGGCTGTTCTTTCAAATTCATTATACCCGCTTTGTGCCGGAGAAACGGGTGGAGTCGTTCACCGGCCAGTTGACGGCCGCCGACCAGGCGCGGTTGGCGGCGGTGCGCGCGGCTTGGGACCGCGAAGCGGTTGCGCCGGCTCCCGCCGGTTGCGCGGCGGCGGCCGCGACGCTTGACCTGGCGCCGGGCGCGGCCGGCGCGCTCGAACCGCTCAATGGGCCGGCGGTGATCCGGCGGTTATCCATCACGCCAGACTTTGCGGCGCTGAAGCGCGCGGCGGACCGCGAGCGCCTGCTGCGAGACACGGTGCTGACGATCACCTGGGACGGCGCGGAGGCGCCCAGCGTCGCCGTGCCGCTCGGGGATTTTTTTGGCAGCACCTGGCGGCGCCTGCGCTACCAGAGCCTGTTTTTCGGCATGACCGGCGACACTTTTCTCGCGGCCTTCCCCATGCCGTTCGCGAAGTCGGCTGCGATTCGAATCGAAAACCAGGGGCCGCTCCCGATCCGACTTGACGTGGCGGCCGAATATGCGCCCGTGGACGCGTGGGATCCGGGCTGGGGTTATTTTCATGCGGCGTGGTCGCGCTCCGGTCCGGAGGATGTCGGCCGGCCGCACCCGATTCTACAAGCGACGGGTCGCGGAAAATACGCCGGCTGCGTGCTGGATGTGGTCAGCCTCGACCCCAGTTGGTGGATATTGGAAGGGGACGAATTGATGTATGCCGACGGCCAGGCGCAACCGGTCTGGCACGGCACGGGTTTGGAAGATTACTTCAACGGCGGCTGGTATTACCAGAATGTGCTGACCCGTCCGCTCCACGGCATGTTCTTCAAGGCTTTTTTCCGGATCGGGCAATACCGGCTGCATCTGGTGGATCCTGTCGGCTTCCGCACAGCGTTCAACATGGTCTTTGAGCGCGGCCCGAATCACGCCAGTCGCGGCTGGATGGAAAGTGTCGCCTACTACTATATAGAAAAGCCCACCGCCGCCGCCCCGTTGCCGCCAGCCACTGGCCGCGCGCCGCCGAACGACCCCGTCGCCGAGGCCACGATCATGACCGAACTTGGCAACTATGAGCGGTTCGGCGATTATCGCGGCGCCCGCGAATACATTGACTGCTTCCTTGAAACGCGCACCAACTTCCCCCGCGCCGAGATGCTGCGCCTGCGCCAGGCGGCCTACACCGAACGGATTGACGGATTGGCTGCCGCGCGACCGCTCTATGAGCAGTTCGCCGCGTCAGCCAATACCGATGTTGCGGAGCAGGCCCGGCTGTTGTTGTGGTTCCATGAGAGCCCATCGAACGCGCTGGCGAGCCTCTACAGCGCCGCCAATGCGCGGCTATACGTCAATGGAAAGGATACGGTCGCCGCTGCCAAGCCGGATCGTGTTTTCGTTGCGGGTGTCCAACTGGGCGGGGAGCGGCTGACGATGGCGGTCAACACGCGCTGGCAGAGCTATCCGGTCTGGGTCCAGGCCGGCCTGCGCACCCATGCCGGAGTGGTCGGCACCGGACCCGACTGGAAGTACGCCTTTCGACCGCAGGGCAGTTGGAGCGCGGCGGATTACGATGACCGCGGCTGGGCCGGCATGGCCAGCGCCGGCCGCAAAGGCCCGCCGGAAGAGCCCTACGTCTGGCTGGAGCCGAACGCTTTCATTGACCTGCACTCGCAGCCCATGGCCGTTTTTATTGGGGATGAATTGTGGCCCGACAAGCAGGGCACGATGGTGTATCGCAAGGTTTTTGATTTCCCTTTGACCTTTGATGCGGCCGGTGCTAGGTAAACGCGCATGCAGAAAATGATGAGGCAAGCATGGCGGCGGGCCTTGGTCACGGCGGTGATCGCGGCCGGCCTGACGGGTTGCGGACCGGGGACGCAGGACCGTATGGAGGAGCGCGATCCGTTGGTGAAACGGGCCCTCGCGCGCAAAGCGGCAGGCGATACGGACGGCGCGATCGAGTTGTTCGAGCGGGCCATCGAGCGCAAGCCATCGCTGGCCCGGCCGCATCTGGATCTGGGACTGCTTTATGACCAGGTAAAAACGAACTACGTGCGCGCGATTTACCACTACGAGCGCTACCTGGAACTGCGCCCGGACAGCGAAAAGAAGGCGCTGATCAACGAATTGATTTACCGGACTCGGTTGAATTATGCGGTCTCGTTGCCTGATCGCCCTTCCAGTGCCGTGCAGGAAATCGCCATGCTCAAGGAGGAGATTAAATCGCTCAAGGCCCGCCTGGCCGATGCCCAGAGCGCGCCGGTCGCGCCGGCCGCGCCGGCCAACGCGGGTGGCGCGGGCGGCGCTGCGCCACCTGTCAAGGGCAAGCCGCCGGCGAAGGGCGCCGCGCCGGCAGAGGCTGTGCCGCCCAACCCCGAGCCCGCTCAGCCGCCGGTGCAGACCTATGTCGTGCAGGCCGGCGACACCCTTTCGAGCATCGCAATTCGAATGTATCGCGACCAATCGAAATGGAAGCTGATTTACGATGCGAACCGCGGCATCCTGCCCAGTCCGCAGAGCGTCCGGCCCGGCCAGACGCTGATGATCCCCAAGCCGAAAAAATGAGATTGAAAAGGTGCAATTGGGAATGCGGGCATATCCCAACCCGGAGGTCGAGCCATGGCGAATACCGATTTCTTTGATGATGATTTACGCGGGCAGTCGGACCCGGGGCGGCGGGTGAAGATTGTCACCAGTGATGTGCAAGCCGGTCCGGCTTCGGAAGTCGCGCCCGCCGGCGAAATCCCGGTGCGCGCGGTTTCCGACATTAACCTGACGCGGATGGCCAAGCACAAGCAGGAGATTGACGAAAACGTGGCGTCCGCCGCGCAGGAGCTGGAGCGCCTGCGCAAGCGCCAGGAGGACTTGGAGCGCGAAAAACGCGATCTGGAAGAATTACGGCGGCGGCAGGGCGAGTTTGAGCGGGGCCGGCGCGAGATGATCGAACGGTTCAGCCAGAGCCTGGTCAGCCTCGAGAAGGAGGAGGTTCAGGCCCAACGGCTGGCCGAGTTGCTTGGCGCGGCCCGCAAGCGGTTCAAGACTATGTTGGCGGAAATCGAGGGGCTGAAGGAGGAGGCTTGGCCGGAGGACCAGTTCCGGGAGGAACTCCAGAAAGCGTTGGCGGTGATCGAGGACGCCCGGATGGAGTTTAACAAGTCCATGGCCCGGATCGAGGCGGCCGGCAGCGCCGAACCGCCGGCCGATGCCGCCGCCCGGCGGCCGGTCATTTTTGAGGAATCCCACCGCGCACACGAGCCGGAGCATACCTTCGGGTACTGGCTCAAGGTCGGGGTTGCGGTTTCGCTGCCGCTGGCGCTGACGATCGTCATCCTTACCGTGTTGTTCTTCGTCTTGCACGCGATGGCTGTTCTATAGAGTGCTTGCGATGGGTTTTCGCTCCCCGAAGAAATCCCTGCTGGAGGAGCGGATCAGGCAACTGGAGAAGGAGGCCAGCCTGGTTCGCTCCGATATGCGGGCGCTTTCCAAGGTCATCACCCGGCCGGAGGAGGCCGGTGGATTGCCCCGTTTGAAATCGCGGGAGCGCCCGGCGCCGGTCAAGCCGGCCTCGCGTCCGGATCCGGTTGCATCTGCCCGGGCCGCGCGCGCGGCCGAGACCCTCACGCCGCACGCGGAGCCCGGTGGGATCTTCGACTGGCATTTGCGAAAAGAGGGGCGTGACCGAGCGGCGGCAGCGCCCGCTGCGCCGCCTGCGCCGCCGGAAACGGCGCCGGCGGTCCGCCGCCATCGCGTGGAAGGCGATGAACGCTTTGCGAGCTACTTTGCGAGCGGCGGCTTCCTTGGCGCCAAGCCGATGAAGCAGGAAAAGAACTTTCAGCGCAACCGCGCGCTGTTCATGATCGTGGTGGTCATTATCTTCGGATTTATCGTGTGGAAACTGGCGTTTTAAGCATAGATGGACCGGCGCGACTGGAATTGCGGTCCGCCTGGGGCGTCATTCGGGTTGAGGCGCGTGATGGTTGCGTGTGTGGTTGTCATCTGCCAACCCTGACCGCCGAACCCGCGCGCCCATTTCGCTGGACCGGCCGCGCCCTGACTGCGGTTCATCTGGCGGACCGGCAGGCGTTGGAGCGCGCTGACCGCTTCATCCGCGCAATTTTCAGTGGCCGCACGGCCGCGCCGCCCCCGTTCGCCTGGCCGTCAGCGACTCCGTTCATGCTCCGGGTTTGGCGGGCATTGACGGCCATCCCGGCGGGTGAGACTGTCGAATATGGGGCGGTGGCGCGCTGTATCGGCCGTCCCGGCGGTTCGCGGGCAGTCGGGCGGGCCTGCAGCGCCAATCCGCTGCCCTTGTTTATCCCTTGTCATCGCGTGTTGCCGCGCGATGGCTCGCTCGGCGGTTTTTCCTGCGGGCTGCCGTGGAAACGCCTGCTGCTGGAGCGGGAAGGGCGCGGGAAGAAGAGCTGCAGGCGAAGGTGGAGTCACTCGCGCGGCTCGCCGGGGACAGTTTGCCCGACCGTGAAAACTACAAACGCAGCGGGAAGGGCAACGCGTTTTCGCGGAGCTGTCCGACTTGCGAAATCAAGAGCATGACGCTGCAATGAAAATGATGGTCCAACCCCGGTCGTCTGCCCGCAACGGACTGCTCGGAATGACCGCCCAAAGAGCGTTTTCATCGTAATAAGGAATCGGTATGCAATATAATCGCATGGGTTCGGCCGGATTAAAACTCAGCGAATTATCGTTCGGCTCATGGCTGACGTTTGGCCGCAATCTGGATTTGGATAACGTTCGCGCGTGTATGCGCGCGGCGTATGGGGCCGGCGTTAATTTCTTCGACAACGCGGAGGTTTATGGCAACGGCGCGGCGGAGTTGCTGATGGGCGAGGCCTTGCGCGATTTCCGTCGCGAGGATGTGGTGGTTTCAACCAAGATTTTCTGGGGCGGCAAGGGACCCAACGATGAGGGATTGTCGGCCAAGCGGTTGGTGGAGGGGACCCTGAACGCGCTGCGTCGCCTGCGGCTGGATTACGTGGATCTGTTATACTGCCATCGGCCGGATCCCAACACCCCCATTGAGGAATCGGTGCGCGCGCTGGATCGGCTGGTGCGGCGGGGCTGTGCGCTGTACTGGGGTACCTCGGAGTGGAGCGCGGACCAGATTCGGGAAGCACACCGCGTCGCCCGCGAAATCCATGCCGTGCCGCCGAGCGTGGAGCAGCCTTGTTACAACATGTTCACGCGCGAGAAAGTGGAGCGCGAGTTTGCGCCGTTGTACGCGGAGTTGGGGATGGGCGCGACCACTTTCAGCCCGCTGGCGAGCGGTCTGTTGACCGGTAAGTACAACGCGGGCATCCCGCCGGGGTCGCGGCTGGACCGCGAGGAGTGGTTGCGCTCTCTGATCACGCCCGAGCGCGTGGCGCAAGTTCAAGCGCTGGCCCGGCTGGCCGGCGAGCTGGGCGCGACCTCCGCCCAATTGGCCATCGCCTGGTGCCTGCGCAACCCGCATGTCAGTTCGGTGATTATCGGCGCGTCCAGCCTGGAGCAGTTGCGGGAGAATCTCGGGGCGCTGGCGGTGAAGGAGCGCCTGACCGCCGAGGTCATGGCGCGTATCGAGGAAATCCTGGGCAACCGGCCGCAATGAAGATTGCCCTGGCATGTGGGGGAACCGGGGGGCACATCTTTCCCGGGCTGGCGACGGCAACGGTTCTGCGCGCGCGTGGCCATGAAGTCACGCTCTGGCTGGCCGGCAAGGATGTGGAGGGTCCGGCCCTGCGCGACTGGACCGGTCCGGTCGTGACCGTGCCGGCCGAAGGATTGCCGTCTGGTTTTTCGCTGCGCGCCGCGCGCGCGGTGTTCAAGCTGTTACGCGCCGGCTGGGTCTGCCGCCGGATGATGCGCTCGACGCCGCCCGATGTGCTGCTGGCGATGGGCAGCTACGCTTCCGTCGGGCCGGTCGCGGCGGCGCTTATGCTGGACGTTCCGGTCGTGCTGCACGAAGCGAACGTAATCCCCGGCCGCGCCGTGCGCCTTTTCGCGCGCCGGGCCGCGGCCGTCGCGGCGAGCTTTGAGGAAACCCGTTATTACCTGCGTCGGCGCGAACTGGTCGTGACCGGCCTGCCGATCCGCGCGGCGTTGGAGGAGGCGGCCGCGCGGTTGGACGCGGGCGCCCGGCGCGAGATTTTCACACTGCTGGTTATGGGCGGCAGCCGCGGCGCGCACCGGCTGAACGAGATTGTGGCGCAGGCGCTGTCGCAAGTGCATGCGCAGTTTTATCGGATTCGCGTCATTCACCTGGCCGGCGTCGCGGACGAGGCGGCCGTGCGCGCGGCGTACGCGGCGGCGGACGTGCCGGCCGATGTGCGCGCTTTCGCGCAGGACATGGCGGCCGTCTATGCGTCCGTGGACCTGGCGATTTGCCGCTCCGGCGCGGCGACCTGCGCCGAATTGCGCACGTTCCGCGTGCCCGCCTTGCTGGTGCCGTATCCGTTCGCCGCCGGCAATCACCAGATGTACAACGCGCGGGCGATGGAAAAACTTGGCGTGGCCGATGTGGTGCCCGAAGATGACCTGCGCGTGGAATGGCTGGCCGATTACGTGGCCGGTTGCATTCGCTCGCCCGAGCGATTGACGCGCATGCAGACCGCCGCTCGGGCGGCCGCGCCGCTGAGCGGCGCCGCCGCCCTGGCCGATCTGGTTGTCCAGGCGGGCCAGAAAGGCGGACATGACCGCTAAACGCGCCCCGGCGGCCGCGCGGCGCCGGATGGACGAGGTCGCGGCGCGGCTGGCTGCCGCCGCCCCGGTCCATTTCATCGGCATCGGCGGTATCGGCATGGCGGCCCTGGCGTACCAGCTTCATCGGCGCGGGCTAAAGGTAACCGGGTGCGATGCGGCGGCCGGCCGCACAACGGAGTGGCTGGCCGGGCAGGGTATCCCGGTGGCTATCGGCCACGCCCCGGAGCATCTTGCGGATGGGGCCGCCTGGTGTGTGCGCACCGCCGCCGTGTCCGCCGATCATCCCGAGTGCCGGGCCGCGCGCCGGCGGGGGATTCCGGTTTACGAGCGCGGGTTGGTCCTGCCGGTGCTGCTGCGCGGCCAGATGGCGATTGCGGTTAGCGGCACCCACGGCAAGACAACGACGACCGCCATGATTGCGCATATTCTGGAACAGGCGGGCCGCGACCCGTCCGCCTGTGTCGGCGGTGAGTTGGATGAAACCGGGCGGATGGCCCGCGCCGGCGCCGCCGGCTTGATTGTAGTCGAGGCGGACGAGAGCGACGGCACGGCGGCGTTCTATGAGTCGGATCTCGCGGTGATCACCAACATCGAGCCGGATCATATGGAGCACTTCGGCAGCGAGCGCGGCCTGCTCAAGTGCTTTGATGCGTTCGCCCGGAACGCGCGGCGCCGCGTGATCTATTGCGCGGATGACTTGCGCGCGGATCTCGTCTGTGGGGAAATGGAGCGCGGCCATTCGTATGGACTGACCGATGACGCCGCGGTCCAGGCCGCGCGGATTGATGCGCAACCTCAGGCCGTTGGCTTCGATGTCGTGTTCGAGCGGATTCCGCTGGGGCGGATCGAACTGCCGGCGCCGGGATTGCATAACGTTCGCAATGCGCTGGGCGCTACCGCCGCGGCGTTGGAGCTGGATGTGCCCTTCGCGACGGTGCGCGCCGCGCTGGCTTCGTTCCGGCCCGTGCGCCGCCGGTTCGAGATCGTGGCGGATGCCGGCGGCATCATGGTCATTTCCGATTACGCGCACCACCCGACCGAGATCCGGGCGCTGGTGCGCACAGCGGTGGGTTGCGGCCGCCGGCGTGTGCTGGCCGTCTTCCAGCCGCACCGCTACACCCGCACACTGGCGCTGGGAGCAGAGTTTCCCCCCGCTTTTGCGGGCGTCGCCGAGGTGGTGCTGGCGCCGGTCTACGCGGCTTCCGAAGCGCCGTTGCCCGGCGGGACGGCGGCAGACTTGTTGGCGCATTTCAGGACTTATGGCCGGGTTCCGGCTCGCCTGGCGGATTCATTGGAAGCGGCCTGGCGTGATCTACGCGAAAGGCTGCGTCCGGGGGACATGTTGCTCGTGGTGGGCGCCGGCAGCGTGGAGCGGATTGCCGGTTGGGCACGGGAGGAATTGGAAGGGCGAAAGGTGATGGTGAAAGGTGAAGGCGGAAACCTGAGGGATGAAACCTGAGACCTGAGTTGGCGAAAGGCGGAATGGTATTTTTCCGGTAATCATAAGGAGCTGGTAATGGCGCGCGTCAAACAGTTCGAGCATGTCGCCGTCCTGAAGGGCGGTCCTTCATCGGAACGGGAGGTGTCCCTGCGCTCCGGCGCGGCTGTGGCCAAGGGCCTGCGGCAGGCGGGCTATACCGTTACGGAGATTGACGTGACCGGTCGCGTAATCGAAATCCCCGCCGGGATCGAGGCGGTATTTGTGGCGTTGCACGGCGAATTCGGCGAGGACGGGACCGTGCAAGCCATTTTGCGCGATCGGGGCATTCCTTATACGGGATCCAACCCGGAGTCCAGCCGCCGCGCGTTCGACAAACAGTTGAGCCTGCGGGCGTTCAAAGCGGCCGGCGTGCCGACGCCGCCGGGCGAAATTCTGGCCGCCGGCCAGGCGCGGTCGCGACCGCTGCCGGTTGTGGTCAAGCCCTTGCGGCAGGGCTCCAGCTATGGCGTACACCGGGTTTTTGCGGAAGCCGAGTGGGCGCCGGCCCTGGCGGACGCCTTGCGCTATGACGGCGAGGTGCTGGTGGAGCAATACATTGAAGGCTTGGAGCTGACGGTTGGGATCGTCGGCGACCAGGTGTTGCCGGTGGTCGAGATTCGCGCGCCGCAAGGTTTTTACGACTACGACGCGAAGTACACCTACGCGCAGGGCCAAACCGAGTACCTGGTGCCGGCCCCGCTGGCGTCGGATCGGGCGGCAGAATGCCGGCGGTTGGCGGGTTTGGCGTTTCAGGCGTTGGGCTGCGCAGGCATGGGGCGCGTGGATTTTCGCATGAATGCGGCAGGCGAACTCTTCGCGCTGGAATTGAACAATATCCCCGGCTTTACCGAAACGAGTTTGTTGCCCAAAGCCGCGCGCGCGGCCGGGATTGAGTTTTCCGAATTGTGCGACCGGATCATGCGGCTGGCCCGGGTGCATTGAGTAATGATTGAGCCGCCTCGATATGGCTCTTAATCAAAGATCGGCGGAAAACCTGCATTTCCGGTTGAGCGTCATCAAGGCGTGAGGGAGAAAGAGGACAAGGCTGAATCCGGAAAGAGTGGTTGAAATACAAAAAACACTAAAGGAATCACGGGAAAGTTACCCAGGCGACTGATTCATGCTCCTGTGAGAATGCGACGCGCTCGCTTTACAATTCTCCGATCCGTTTGCCCCCGCCCGATTCCCTCCCGTTTCCTGGAGTTGCATTCCGACTGCCGCATGGCGCGGGGCTCCGATCCCGCGTGGCAGGTAGCCGCGCGCTACATCAAGCCGGGGCTCTCCCGGTATGCCCCAGCAAAATGATGTACTCATGGGCGGGGGCTGGAGTATGCTGATGGCGCCATGTGCGGGATAGCCGGCTTCACCGATTTTCATCAGCGCCTCACGGACGCGGCCGGCGTGCTGGCCCGGATGCTGGACACGCTGATTCCGCGGGGGCCGGACGGGCAGGGCGCGCACCTCGTGCCGCCGGTCGCGCTGGGACATCGGCGCCTCAGTATCATTGACCCCGCCGGCGGAACACAACCCATGTCCACGGCGGACAAACGCCATTGGTTGGTGTGCAACGGTGAAATCTACAACTATCTGGAACTCCGCCGGGAACTCGAAGCGCGCGGCGCGGTGTTTGCCACGCAGTCCGATACGGAGGTATTGCTGCGGCAACTGGCGCCGGATCCGGCGCGCGGGCTGACCGCCCTGAACGGCATGTTCGCGTTGGCGTTGTGGGACGCGGCCCGGCAGGAGCTTTTTCTGGCGCGGGACCGGGTCGGCATCAAGCCATTGTATTATTGTCCGCTGGATGGCGATTTGATTTTTGCCTCGGAGCTGAAGGCGCTCCTGCGGCATCCGGGCGTCGCCCGGCGGATTGATGTTGCGGCGCTCGACCAATATTTTGCCTACGGCTACATCCCCGCGCCGGCGTCCATTTACGAGGGCATTTTCAAGTTAGAGCCAGGGCATTACCTGGTGCATGGCGTCGCCGGCGCGCGCCAGGCGGCGTATTGGGATGTGCCGTGCCGGTCAGCGGCGGAAGCCGATCCGGACGAGTGCGCTGCGCAGTTGCGCGACCGTTTGTGCGCGGCCGTCCGGCTGCAATTGCGCAGTGATGTGCCGGTGGGCGTGTTGTTGAGCGGCGGGATTGATTCCAGCGTCATCACCGCCATTGCCGCTCGGGAATCGGCCCGCCCCGTGCACACCTTCTCGCTCGGTTTTGAGGAGGCGAGCTATGATGAATCGCCATACGCCCGGGCGGTTGCGCGTTATTGCCGGACGCAGCACCAGCACGAAATACTTTCCGCCCGGCGCGCCGCCGAGGAGTTGCCGCAGGCGTTGGGCGTGATGGACGAGCCGCTCGGCGACGCCTCCATCCTGCCGACCTGGTTCCTCGCTCGTTGCGCGCGCCACACCGTCAAGGTGGTGCTGGGCGGCGACGGCGGCGACGAATTGTTCGCCGGCTATCCCGCATTTCAAGCTCATTTTCTCATGGAGCGTTTCCTGCGTCTGCCGCCTGCTGCGCGCGCCCGCTTGATCCGCTTGGCCGCGCGCCTGCCGGTTTCGCACCGCTACGCGAGCGCCGAATACCACTTGCGGCGCTTTTTCCAGGGCGCCGGGTGTTCTCCCGCGGTTCGCTTCTTCCTCTGGATGGGGGCTTTCAGCCGCGACGAATGCCGGGCGCTTTACGCGCCCGCTTTGCGCGAGCGACTGCGCGACTGCGATCCGTTCGACCACCTGGCGCGTTTGACTGCGCGGCATCGCGGGCCCGATGAGCTGGATCTTTTGCTGTATTTATGTCTGAAAGTCTATCTGCAAGATGGAGTGCTGGTGAAAGTGGATCGCGCCAGCATGGCCCATTCGCTGGAGGCGCGGGTGCCCTTGCTGGATCATTCGCTGGTGGAATTTGCCGCCGGAATCAGTCCCCGCTTGAAGCTGCGCGGCTGGACGACCAAATGGATCTTGAAGCGCGCGGTTCGCGAGTGGTTGCCGGCCCGCATTATTCGACGCCGTAAAGCGGGCTTCATGATCCCGCTGGCCGGGTGGTTGGCCGGCCCGCTGCGGCCTTTGGTCGAGGATTGTTGCGCGCCGGCCGCGCTGGCCCGGGACGCTTATGTGGATCCGGTGGCCGTGCGACGGTTGTTGGACGAGCATTACACCGGCCGCGGCGATCATCGCAAGCGAATCTGGAGCCTGCTGGCCTTCCAGTTTTGGCGCCAACACCAAGGCGTATAACTCCGCGCCAACTCGTATCGGATCCAGCCAATTGATCAAATGGACATCAACCGCTTTTTTCACTTTTCAACAACCACCACAGGTTGTATGTTCCGCCACCAGAGGACAAACAAGCGATATTATGTGGTTCAAGGATGACTACCGCCGCCCCCGCAAGCCGTTGATCAACCATCGTCGCGCCGATCCGCCGTTGCTGACTTTGAGTGCGCGGGTGACGGAACGGAAAGCGCGCGCTCATAAAATTGGCGCGGTGTTATTGCTGCTGTTTGGGCTTGCGGGGGGGGGGTGGGTGGCCGTGCTGGGGGCGC
>CAZMXS010000070.1:0-24357 GCA_964570325.1 uncultured Verrucomicrobiota bacterium
AGTAGCCGGGCCAGTAGGTGTTGGTCACCGTTAATGTCAACTGACCGCCGTTGCCGTAGTTGCTCACCCCCACCGTCACCCAGTCCGGCACAATGAGATTAGTGCGCGACTGGACATCGTAGATGCGCCCAGTAGACGACGGGTTGACATACAGCCGAACCACACCACCGCTAACCACAGTGAAGGTCGCGTTCGGGAAATACGACAGCCCGTTGGTCGGATCGGTGTCCGCCACATACTCGCGGAAGTTATCCGCCGGATCGGCATCCGGATTGTTTGTCGCGATGCGCTCGGTAATGCCATATCGCGCCCACCACTCATTAGGAATGCCGTCGGTGATGGTGCTGCCGGAGTTGGTGAAAGCATTGACATACAAGTAATCCGTTCCGGCGTACCAGTCCGCAAACTCTTGTGGGTTGGTCAGGTATCCGTTCGTGTACGCACCACCTACGCCAGCGTAGAATTTCGTATCGGTGAGAATCACGCCGTAGTACGAGCGCAGGTATGGGGCATAGTAGACCGTGAACGCATTTGTGATCGGCGCGCCGCTGTCCAACGGCTGCGACCACTCGTATTTCCACAAGTTCAGCGTCTGCCCACTAATCCCATGGAATGGCGAACCCAGGCTGACCGTTCCGATCAGGTTCATGTTATTCCAAGTTTCGACATGTTCCAGCGTCAGCGGATTCTGATAATAGATGCGGATGCCGACCACACCCGCTTCGTCGCTCCGCAGCGCCACATTGGTCGCCGACAGCACATAGAATGTCGTGGCCGTCCTGGCATAGTCCACCTGCAAGAACGGGCCCACGGCGCTGCCCGGTACCGCCTCAGCGCGCGCGTTCAAGCTTGTGTTATTATGGTAGCCATAGCCCATATTGGCCAGGATACTGCCATACGCGCCACGTACAAAGCGGGCATCATCCACCTTGCAGGCCTTCAATCCTTCATTCGTGGTCGTCAGCCAGTGGGTCTGGATCCACACGCGGACCTCATAGGTATTGGTGTCGTTTGCCACACCCGTGATATCCATGCGCTTCCAATAATTGGCCAGATCCGCCGTGACGTTCCGGTTGGTGGTATAGAGCTGGTTGAAATTCCGATCATAGGCGGTCATGCCCATGACCATGTTCGTGACGGCGCTGGCATCCTCTTTCAAGGCGTAGAAAGAGAACGTATAGGTGCCGGTGCCCGGAGTCAGGCACTGGGACAGCACGGTATAATAGTTGGTCAGGATCGGCAGATTCCCATTAGTGAACGACATATAGGCAAACCCGTAGCTGCCGGAACGATAGGCCCAATCGCGGCGGCAGGCGCCCTGCGCCTCATCATCCTGTTCAATCGGCGCCGTCCACCACTGCGAACCCCGCAGGCCGGCCCAAGCCTGACCACCGGCATTGAAGCCCGATTCAAAGCTGCCGTTGCCCAGTGTTTCCGATCCGGTGAAGGGACCATCGTAGAACTGCACATCGTCATAGAACACACCGCGGCTACCGCTACCGCCGTTAAACGTGGATATGAAGATCGGCCGGACAAAGAACAGGTTGTTATTAGTGCAGACACCGGTGAGGTACACTTGGTGCCAACCACCATCCCGCGGCAGCACGGTGGTCAAGTCGCGTTCATCCACCTGAACCAGTTGGTAATCCGTATTATACCATTCCAGCTTGAGCAAGGTCTCCGACGGGTTGAAAGCCGTTTCCTGATATACCCAGAGCGAGAATGTCCGGGTGGCAGGGCTGGTCACGGTAATATCTTGCCAAATTTGCCCGTAGCCCGAGTTCCAGCTCGAGAAATAGCCGCCGTATTCACCAGTGTGGGCAGGCCAATACCGTTCGCGCCCAATCTGGCCGCCAGCATAATACCAGCCGCTGCCGGCCAGGCCGCTGACTCCGACGGGGTTCTCAAAGCCGCCATTGGTCAATGCCGCGATCGGCGTCGGCTTGAAATTGACATAGGCGTAATCCTTATCCATGGGCGAGTCGGCAAAGATTTGCGGTTCGCTGGCATAGTTGTTGGTGTACTGGCCGTTGCGGTCCACCATGTAGCGCCGGTCGCTTTGGGTAAGCGGTCCGTAGGTGGATTTGAAGAACGGCGCGTAATAAACCGTCACCGCGTTGGTATACGGCACACCATTCGTCGCCGGCTGCGGCCAATCGCAGCGCCACAGGGCCACCGTATTCGTGCCGGCCGCCGGCGAACCGTGGAAGGGGCTGCCCGCCGTCAGGTCCACCGTGCCGACCAGAGTCATGTTGGTGAAGTGGTCCACCCAAATACCGGTCGAGGGCGGACGTTCCCACGAGAGCCGCATCCAAACTTCGCCGGTTTCCTCCGGAATGCGGGTGACAGACGGGTAATTGGCCAACGCATAGAAGGTCGTGGTGGTGGTCGCGTAATTCACCTGCAGGAATGTCCCCACGTTAGTACCCGGAACGAATTCCAGCGCCGGATCCTGTGTCCCGCCGCTATGGTAACCCCAGTCCAGCACGACGCTGTTGGTGTAGGGCCCGGAGAAGAACCGGGCATCGTCCATCTTGAGCGTCGCATTGTCGGCCGGCGTCCAATCCGCCCAGATACTCAACCGCGCCTCCTTGGCCGCCGGGCTGGTGGTGGCAGTGGTCAGGTAGTACTCGTGCCACACATTGTCGAGCACGACCGCCGCCGCAATATTGGTTTGCGAATCCGTCTGCACCTTGTTCGTGAAGGTGTCATCAAACCACTCCACTTTCATGATGAAGTTCGAGATATGCGCGTTCGGGTCGCTCTGCAACCAAAGGGCGAACGTACAGGTTCCCGTCATTGGATAAAGATTCTGCCAGATGGTCGCCTGGTAACGATTGGAGGCGTATTGCCAACCGCGGAACGCGATGCCCCAGTTGCCTGACCGGGCGGCCCACCCCTCCCAGGAAACCGCCGTGACATCCGATCCGCCGCCATCGGTAGTGGACATCCACAGCGAATGCCGCCAACCTTCGTCATCCCAAACCAGCGGAACCTCGAAACTGTTATTGCCGAGCCGTTCCGACTGGCGCACGCCCGGATACAACTGGGCGTCATCGAAGAAAATAGCCGAGCCCGCAGTGCTCCAACCGGCCTCATAGGTCACGCGGATTTTGGCCAGATTCTGGCTGGTACAGGCGGCGGTGAGCGCCAGTTGATGCCACTGATCGTCAATCGGCAAACCGGCGGTGTTCGTATAAACATTGACCGATTCCGCCTGGATTACGGCATCTGCGCCGTCAAGCCATTCCATCTTCAACCGGGCGTAAGTTTGCGCGGTGCTGGGTTCAGCCCGTTGCCAAATGGTGAAGGTATAGACCGTGGCACCGGTCACATTGACCGACTGCAGCACATACCCGCTGCTGTTTGCGGCCGACCAGGTCGGCATCGCCCCGCCCCGATACCCCAGGCGCGCCGCCCAGGTCTCGCGCAGCGGCGTTATTCCACCAGCGGTCCAGTAAGTACTGGTCCAATCCGAAGCATTGGTCGGATTATCAAAACTCGGATTCAACAACAGGTTCGTCGTCGGCACCGCCCACCCATTCAGCGCTCCAACCAACAACACCCCCAGCATTACTCCCGGCCATTTCTTCATTACCCGGCTCCTTCCGTTTGCCTGTTTGGTAAACACCACGCCAAAACCGCAGACTGCCGCCAATTCCACCAACCCGCGCAGGTTAAACTTATTGGACAAAATGGAACAAAAATACCGGTCACATATATGATATCGGCGACCCTTGGGCAAATGAAAACTGAAGGAAAATTGAAGGCTGTTCCCGTTGTCAGCGACCGGCCACTCCGCCGCAGAGCGGCCAAGCCGGCGAGCCTCATGGGAGGCGCGCGCCGGTGCGGAAGAATTTCAGCGATTCCGTATTGGTGACGGTCAGCGTCAATACGCCGCCGTTGCCGGGAATGTTGAATCCATATCCGACCCACGGCTGGCCGGCACTTGTGATATTGGTGCGCGCGAAGGCGTCGTACACGCGGCCGGTCGAGGACCAGTTGACGTACAGGCGGCAGAGCGTGCCGCTGATAACCTGGCAGGTGACATTGGAGAAATACGAGTGCGGATTGGTGGGATCGGTGTCAGCCACGTATTCATCGCCGTTGCTGAACCGATCATTGTCGTTGTCGTTCGCGGACTTGTTGGTGAACGACAATCCGTAACGGCTCCACCACCAGGCCGGGATGCCGTCCACCAAGCCGGACCATTGGTGCAGATATGAATAATCCTTGCCGAAGAAATCGGCATCGTATTGCTGTGGATTGATGGGATAGTCGTTATCGGTTCCGCCCTGGGCGACAAGATGTTTTGCCCCGGTGACATACTGGTTGGGCCCGAACCGGGTCTGAATGAATGGCGCGAAGTAGATGGTGAGATCATTCGTGCAGGGAGTCCCATTGGTGTAGCGCGGCTGCGGCCAGTCCAGCCGCCAGACTTCCATCGTCCGCAAGCCGCTCACCGGCGCGCCGTGGAAACCCGCGCCATTGGTCAACACGATATTCGTGGTCCAGCCCATGGTGTAATACACCGGGTTCCAACCCGTCTGCGGATGGTTGTAGTCAATGCGCATCTGCACGGTCACCGCATCCTCCGGCGAGACCGCCGCCGGGTGATCGGTCAGCACGCGGAAAACGGTGGTCGTGCGGAGATAATCCGGGTCCAGAAACACGGCGCCGTTCAGCCCCGGCACGGCCTCCGTCCGCGGATTCAGGTTGGTGTGGTTGAAATAGGCGTACGCGCCGATACCGCTGCGCGCCACCACGGCCGTCGGCGCAAAACTCCAGTCGCGCTCCACCGGCCCCGCCGTACACAGGTACTGCGGCGGATCCCAGTTGTTGGTGTACCCCCAGCCGGAGGCCAGGTTCGTCAGGTGCCGCACCAGCCAGATGCTGCCGTTGGAATAATCCGCGCGCTGCGCCAGGTACACCGTGCCGGTCCAGCCGGCCGGCGGCCAGAAGACGGTTCGCCAGACATCCACCGTGAGCGCACCCGCTGCCGGCCGGCCGTGGAACGGCGCCGCCGCATTGATCGCCACTGAAGTCCAGCGCGCGCCGCTATAATATCGCTCGCCGCCGCCGGCGATGAAGTCCATGCGCGTCAGCAGGGCCGTCACGGACGGGGACGCCGAAAGGGTATAAAGATAGCTCGGCCCCGTCCCATAATCGTATTCGAGGAATCGTGGACCGCCCAGCCCCGGCACCGCTTCAGTCTCGGGCGCGCCGGACGCCGGACCATTAAAGTAAAGTCCGTCCAACGTCTCGTTCAGGAACCATGGCCGGTTGTTCGTGTAGGCGTAATCCCGGCCGTAATAGTCGGCGTCCAGCAGTTGCGGATTGACCGGCATTGCATTGGGCGCGCCCGGCGCGGCCACCAGGTAGCGCGCCGCCGTGGTAAACCCATTGGGCCCGAACTTGGTCTTGATGAACGGCGCGTAGTAAACCGTCACCGGCCCGGCGTACGGTTGGCCGTTGGTACCCAGCGGCTGGCGCCAGGCCAACCGCCAGATCGCCGCCGTCCGCGACCCCGCCGCCGGCAGGCCGTGGAACGGCGCGCCGGACATGAGCACCACACTGGTCACCAGGCTCATGTCGTAGGTAGTCGGGCTCCACTGCCCCGTCTGCGGATGCTGGTAATCAATGCGGAGTTGGACTTGCGGCGCGTCGTCCGGCGAGACACACACCGGCCACGGCGTCAGCACGTGGAAGGTCGTCGTGGTCGTCGCGTAATCCACCTCCCGGAAAACGCGCCCGAGCAGGCCGGTGACGGCCTCCGTCGCCGCGTTGACATTGGTGGCGTTGTGATAAACATAGTCCGCGTCAAACCCCAGCCGGCTGACCGCGCCCGTGGTCATGTAGCTCCAGTCGCGGTCGTAATAGTTGGAGAAGAAGCATTGCGGCAGGGACCAGTTGTTCGCCAACGCGAAGCGGCCGGTGGCGTCGTCAAGGTTGCGCACCAACCACAGTGCGCCATCCGCGGTCATGTCCGCGCGCTGCGCGTAGAAGACCGTCCCGCTCCAGCCGGCGGGCGGGTAGAAGGTCGTGCGCCAGACATCCAAAGTCACCGCGCCCGCGCTCGGCTGGCCATGGAACGGCGCGGCCGCGGAAATGACCGTTGTGGTGTATTTTACGCCGGAACGGTAGGTCTCGCCGCCGCCATTGATGAAATCAAAGCGAGTGACGATGGACGAGACGCCCGCCCGCGGTGCCAGCGTGAAGAGGTGGCTGGGGCCGCCCGCATGGTCAAAGCTGAAGAACTTCACGCCACCCAGGCCCGGCACGTCCTCGGCTAGCGGATCATGATTGGAGCTGTTGAAATAGATCCAGTCGTAATTAAGGGGAACGGGGTTCGTCCACGCCAGCGAGTAGTCCACGTCATAGTAACTGCGGCCAAAAACCTGGGCGTCCTGGTTCCAGAAGAAATCGTTGCGGCCCTGGTTGGTCGTAACCGTCGGCAGGCTCCTCAGCAGATAGCAGCGATCGGTGACGGCGCCGCTGACCGACTCGACCAGGGGCGAGTAGTAAACCGTGCCGGCAAAGCCCGGCGGCGGCCGCCAGACGGCCCGCCATAGTCGCACGGTTTCAGTCCGATCCACCGGCGGGATATTGGTAAAGACTGCGTCATCGAAATATGCCTTGGATCCGCCGCCGGCGCCGGTGTACGCGACAACCACCGCGCGCGCCTTCGCGGTGCCGGCGGTCGGCACGGCGGTCAGCGTAAAGAGCTGCCAATTGGTGGTCAGCGCCGGGTTGATGTTGTAGTCCACGAAACCGATCTGGTTGTCGCCGGTGTCGCGCCACTCCACCTTGATCCAGGTGCTGGTGTTGTAGGCGGCGTCCTTGCAGGCGTAAATGGACCAGGCATAGACCATGCCGGTCGTGGCGACGACGTCCTGATAGAACCCGCTCCAATTCGCGGAATCCAGCCGCATTTCCATGGCGTACGCGCCGGTGCGGGGCCGGTTGGTCGCCGCGCCCGCCGAATTGAACACCACCCAAGCTGCGCCGTTGGTCTCGAAACTGGGATTGACCAACATCGAAGCGGCGGATATCGAAGCCGCGTCCGGCGTGTTGTGGAAACGATTGGTCGCGCACACCAGGAAATCCGCCAGCGCGACCGCCTGGGTTTGGAACTCCTGCCCGCCATTGAATCCGTCCGGGTAGAGGCGAACGGCCGCGCTTACCGTGCCGTCGCCCGCCGGCTGGCGGGTCAGGAAGTGGAACGTGACGTTGGTGGCGACGTAGTCAACAGCCAGAAAACGGTTGGTGGCGTAGGCCGGGTGCGGGATGGCCTCGCCGGTGGGGTCATGCGCGCTGTTGTTAAAGTAGAGACCCTCCCAAAAAACACGCCCGCGGCCGGCGGTCGGGAAATCCAAGTCGCCCTCCTGCCCGCTGAAGTTGTTCGGCCGCGCGTAATGGGTCGCCCCCAATTCGACGTCGTAGGCATATCGGCCGTCGGTCGGCAAGGCCGGGTAGGCTTGCGTATAAACACCACCCACGATGTACAGCCGGCCGCCGCCGCTGAACAGGAAACCCGCCGGGATGGTGTAGTCGGGCGCGATGCCGCCGGGCAGGCACTGGAAGCCCGGGGTCGCCAGCAGCAGGGGCTTGTCCTGCGTCTGCCACGAATAGTCGCCCGTGAAAATGTAGACGTTGGTCCGCAAGCCGTCGGCGCTGACCGACCGCAACTCGCGGCCGCCGAGCGCGTGCTGGTTGTTCGTGCGCGTGTACATCTCGATGTATTCGACCTGGCCGCGCGGGGTCGTGTACAGGCGCCGGTACTCCCAGTTGCGCCAGTCCAGTTCGCCCGGTTCAGGGTCCGGCGCGTTGGTCGGCGTGTTGAAATTGCGGTCGGCGGTGTCGGGGATGCCGTCGGCGTCAGTATCGCGCACGGCCTCGAACGCGTCGAGATCGAACACCGCGCCGGTGCTGGCCGGCACATTGACGAACTCGAGGTAAAGATTGAGCCAACTGGAAACGTCGTGCCGCGTCCAGTCGTAGGGATAGATCAACTTGTGCCAGGCGTTATCCGCCTTCAGCTCGCGCGTGGCCAGCACGTCGCGCGAGGTCTTGCTGCTCTGCATCACGACGCGCAGGTACGGCGCGTACGGCAGGCTGTTGGTCGGGATGCGGTAGTGGAGATAGACGCAATTGAAGTCGCGCCAGCCAATGGCGTCCTTGAGCGCGTTGTAGTTCGCGACCGCTGTGGCGCCGGTCGTCGAGGTTCCGCCAATGTGGCGGACGCGCAGGTGACAAAGCCCCTCGAACGGCGACTCGTTGGTCGCCAGGTTCACGGTGAAGCGCGCGGGGTCGGCGTTCTGCCATTCCTCAAAAGTCGAGTTCCACGAGTAAACGCGGCCAGCCAGATCGCCCGCGCGCAGGAAATAACGGCGATTGTTTTTCATGCCGGCGACGCATTGGCGGTAGTACGAGCGGACGTAAGGATTGGAGGTCAGCGTCCAGTCCACGATGCCGTCGTAGGCGGTGTAATTCCAGGCATCCCACCAGATCGTCGGCCCCTCGGCCTCCCCCTCGAACTTGTTGATGCTGAAGTAGTAGATGGCCTTCATCATGGGGTAGTTGTTGGCGACGTCGAGCGCGTTCTGTGTGTCGCCCCGGATGTTAAAGAGCTGCTCGACCCAGGCGCATTTGTTATCCGCCTCGTTGTTGTTGTAGCGCGGATAGTAACCCCAGACGCCGTAGGCGTAGTTCGGCGGCTCGCAATGTTTGTAAAGGCAGCCGGTCTCGGGAAGCATTAACGGTTTCTGGCGCTCGTGCGCGAAGCGGTAGTAGAAATCGTGCTGGCCGCGGCCGTGGCTGACGCCGGAAATGTCATCGGAGAAGAAGCGGTCCCACGGGCGGGTATTGACGGTAAACGGGTAGGCGGTAGCCCACCAATACACCGAGACGCCGACCCAGTCCACATACTCGTCGCCGGGGTAGTACGGCAGATACGGGTCGTCGGCGCTCGAGAGGATGCCGTCATTGTTGGAGTCGAGCAGCACCCAATCTTCAATCGTACAGTGCAGGTTCGCGTCGTAGATCATGTCCCACATCGTCTTCCAGTTGTGGTCATAGGGATAGCCGCCGCCGAGATAGGGCGCCCAGACCATCGCGGTCAGCGGCGCGCGCTGATGGACGGCATCGGCCACCATCCGGAACGCCCGGCGGTACTTGGCCGGCTGCATGCCCCAGGTGTAGTACCAGTCGGCGTTCATCTCGTGGCCATAGCGCACGAAGATTGGCACGCCGCGCTGATTCCAGTAAGCGCACCAGTCGGCGAAGTCATTGGCCATCTGCTCGCTCATATCCTCGACATGCGCCCAGCCCCAATGGGCGACGGTAACCATGAAGATCGAGCCGTTTTTGCGGCAGGTTTCCGCCGCCCAGTCGAGCGCGGCGTGATAGTCGTCCGGCATATTTTGGAACATGCCCGAACCGACGTGGTCCCAGTCGAGCACGCGGTTGAATTCCTCGAAGGCGATATCGGGGTTGGCGCCGGCATAGCAACCGTACTCCGGCTCCAGGCGGTTGTAACTGCGCGCCGGCACCGGCAGCAGACGCATATCGTCGGCATAAAACCGGCCGGCCGCATCCTGGTTCTCGGCCAGGATCGTCGCCCGCACCCGCGTGGCGCCGATCGGCGCGGCGCCCTCGACCTCCTTGTAGGTCCAGGTCTCGCCCACGCCCTGAACCGCGGTGATGTCCTCGCGAATCAACGTGGTGTTGGTATACCACTCCAGCTTCACAGCCATCCAGCGCCCACCCACGGGGTAGTAGTAGTTGGTGCTGCGGAACCAGCCGCTGAAGAGAAAAACCTGATCCTCCGCGGCGGCTTGGTCCTGCCAGAGATAGCTGTTCCCGCCGCCATTGAGGACCATCGCCCAACCGTCGCCATCGTGGGAGTCGGTATTGGTCGCGGCAGATGCGCCATAGGTGGACCAGCCGCCCAGGCCGTTGGTGAAACCGGGATTCGTCAGGCGATTGCTGATCGCGCCCAGCGGCGTCGGCACTTCGATAAAACGCATGGCGTCGAGCTTGAGCGAGTCGCACTGGTTCTGCCCGGTCGCTTCCACCGCGCACCGGGCCCAGAGCGTGCCCACCGGGGCTGAAGCTTCGACAAAATACTCGGTCCACCACGTCGGCGCGGCGGCCAGGTTGGTGCTAACACTCGCCAGCACGGCCTCGTCGCCGTCGAGGAACTCACAAACCATCCGCAGATCAGCGGCCGTATAACAGGCATCCTTGATGCACATGCCCATGAAGCGGTAACGCTTGCCGCTCTCCGCCACCGCCCGCTGGGACCAGCCGCCGTCGGGCTTGCCTCCGCTCCAGTTGTGAATCGTGGCCAGATAGCCGTCGTTGTCGAAGCTGCCCCACGCCTCGCGCGTGGCATCGCCCCAGTTGGTCCAGACGTGGGCGGAAGAACCGGCCGCCGTGGACATATCGGACGCCATCCGAAAACCGGGGTTCAGGAGCTGGTTCAGGCGCGGGGCGGCAATGGGGATCGGACTCTCGTACATCTTGAAGTCGTCCGCTGAAATCGAGCCCACCGTGCCGCAGCCGTTAGCGGCAAACACCACGCGCGCCCACGCCGCGTTGCTGGGGGCCAGGCCCGCCACCTCGTGGATGGTCCAGCCACCCTGGCCCACGCCGCTGAGCTTGTTCGTCACGGCATAGAGCTGATGCGCGCGGGTCGTGTCATAAAATTCCAGCTTCAGATGCATCGAATTCCAAGTGAAGTTCACATGGGCATTGAGCTGGCATGTCACCAGATAACGCAGACCGGGCGAACAGGCCACGTCCTGATACCAGCCGCCGTCCGGCGTCGCGCCAGAAGGGTTGCGCACCGTCGCCGCATAACCGTCCACCCCCACGCTGGCCCACTGCTCACGACCGGCGTCGCCCCAGCTCGCCCAATACCGGGCATACTGACTGGGCCAATAGGTACCGTCCGGCCCATATTGGAAATCGCCATTCCGAATCATGTTGGCGCCAGCCGGCCACACCCAGACCAACGGCAATAGCAAAATCGCCAGCGCTTTCGCGAAAACCAAACGGGAGGTACAACTCATGGCAAACCTCAATTCGTGGTTTTTCCCACACTAACCAGCCTGCTGATATCGGAGCGGATTACACATGCCCGCCGATCCCACCATACCCTTGCTTCAGCTTGCAGTAAAACGACGCCTTGCAATTCAATTCCTTACAATTTGTCCGAAATATAAATATGATATTATACATATTTCATATATACAAGAATCATGTTTTCTTGTTAAATCTATTTATCAGTTTTTTTAATTTCTTGTATATTGACCAACCGGAAACACGGAAATGAGCAGGAAAAAAAATGCGGGGGAAGCGGACGGCGCACCGGTTTTTGCGGCTGTTGCGCGTCGGCTGGAGCGCGAAATCCGCGAGGGTAAACTGGCGGATGGCAAGTGCCTGCCGACAGACGAGGAATTGGCCCGCCAGATGGGGATCAGCCGTTACGCGGCGCGCGAGGCTTATTCCGAACTGGTCCGGAAGGGGTTTGTCCGCCGCGTCAAACGCCTGGGCACGATTGTTACGTTCAGCAAGGAAGCGGCCCGACTGCGCAAAGTGGGGTTGATCCTGATTTCCGACGTGCCGTCGTTTTATCTTTTTGAACAGGGCGTCAAGCAGAGTCTGATTGACCACGATGTCGAACTGCGGGTGCGTTTTAACTACAATACCGAGGCCGCCAATCTCAATCTGATCGAAGACATGCTCGCTCATGGCGCACAGGCGCTGATCATCGCCCCGCCGCCGATGAGCAGTCACGAGCCGTACCGCAATCTGTTGACGGACGGGGTGCCCGTGGTGCTGGCGCTCGACGCCGATCCCGGTATGCACTGCGTCTATCCGGATGACCACGAGGCCGGCCGCCTGCTTGGCGACCACTTCGGAATGCAGGGTTTCCAGCATCCGGCCGTGGTAACAGACGACGCCGACTACGCACGCCTGCGCACGTATGGCTTCCGCGAAGGCTTGGCCGCGCACAAACTCACGGCCAAGGAGGACCGGACCATCCGCGCCTACTACGCCACGGAAAAAGGCGAGCTGATCACGGACCTCGGCCGGGCGCAGGTCGCGCAACTGCTCAAGCTCGATCCCCGTCCCGACGCAGTTTTCGCCGTCAATGATATGATCGCCATTTCGATCTATTATTGGCTGCTGAAGGCCGGCTTGCGGGTTCCCGATGACATCGCCGTCGCGGGCGTGGATTATCTGGGTCCGCGGTTCCATCCTTTCCAGTTGACTTCCGTTGACATCGGCATCACCCAGATGGGCCGCGAGGCCGCCAACCTGCTGCTCAACCAGTTCCAGAACCCTGCGCTCGCGATCACCCACAAGCGCATTGCGCCGCAATTGATGATCGCCGCCTCAACCGCGCGTCGCGCGCCGGGCTAACCACCGTGGCGTCCCAATCTGCTGGGCGCCACAAGGAAGATTGCGCCCCAATTCGGGGTCATTCGCGTGTTTGGGGTTCGCGCACGCGGATCGCGGGCATGCGGCGCCGCTACTCTGCCGTCAAGGACGTCAGTTCGATCCAGGCCAGGTTGAAGCCTGGTTTAATGCACTCCACGCGCAGGCGCTGCGGTCCGACCGGCAGGCTGACAGCCGTCTTCGCGGTGGCCCATCGCTGCCAGTCGCCGGTTCGCGGCAGCGCCACGCGCACCAGTTCCCGCCCCGCGCTCTTCAACGCCACCTCGCCGGAATCGCTGGCGCCGGCGTGGCGAAGGGCAACCCTATAAACACCGGGCCGGAGGACGTCCACCGCATACTCCATCCAGTCATCCGCGCTGATCCAACCGACATTCAGTCCGCCCTCGGCGCAGGCTTCAGTGCGGACGTTTGACGCCGCGTCGAAGTTCGCCGCCGGGATCCGCGTCACCCGATCCACCGGCAACGGCAGATCCCCCGCGACCGTCGCGACACGCACATTTCCGATGAATACGGTCCCGGGCTTGTCGCCACAATGGAACTCCAGCCGCGCCACGGGATCGGCGGGGTGCCGCATCTTGAACTTGAACGTGTACGCCTGCCGGTTCAAACCAAGCCGGTCCCGCGTTTCGCCCGAATAATTGTCCCAGTGCTGGCTGGCCTTGCCAACCTTAACGCCCAACTCGCGCGGCGCATCTGCCCAGGCCTCGAAGCTGACCTGGTAAACTTTGCCCCGTTCCATATTGAGCGGCTTCTGAAACAGGAGCGCGTTCCACAGCGCGGGACCGGCTCGCGCGACCGTTACCTTCGCCACCCCGCCGGCTGCTTCCATGGCGGCCTGTGCGCCCTCAAAGGTTTCAAACTCCCAACATTTCCGGCCCTCAGCGAAATCGCCGTTGTAAACCAGGTTGCCGTCCGGCAGCGGGTCGCGCGGCCGCAGCTCCAATGGCGCGGCAGAGCGTTTCTCGACCGGGGGATATTCGCCGTTGAACTTGTACACGCGCACGTAGTCAATTCGCATCCGCGCGGGGAACGGAGTCGTGTCATCGGGCCGGCCGGGCCAGTTGCCGCCGACTGCCAGGTTGAACTGAATATAGAAAGCGCGATCAAACGGCGCCGGCCACATCGCGCCGGGCGCCGAGGTGTACCAATTCGTCTGATCGCCAAAATAAATATCATCCACAAACCACTTGATCCGGCCCGGCGCCCACTCCAATGCAAAGCGATGGAAATCGTCCGCGAAGCGTTTCCCGTCCGGTAAAACATAATGGACCCCGGAATTTTTCCAGGGATGGCCGTAGTGCAACGTGCCATAGAGCGTGCCCGGCTGACTGCCGATGACTTCAGCCAGGTCAATCTCGCCGCAACTGGGCCAGGGGCCATATTGCTGGTAGTCGGTCGGCATCAACCAGATCGCCGGCCACAGCCCCTGCCCCGCCGGCAACTGGGCGCGTACTTCAAACCGGCCATAGGTCCAGTCACCCTTGCCCTGCGAGAAAATCTTGGCGGAAGTATAATCGTGCCCCTTGTGCTTTTCCTTCAGCGCCTGGATAATCAGACATCCATTTTCAATGTAGGCGTTCTCCGGACGATCAGTGTAGTGCTGGAGTTCGTTGTTGCCAAAACCGCCGCCGGCGACAACGAAGCTCCATTTTGCTGAATCAATGCGTGGCGTATCGAACTCATCGTTCCAGATCATCGTCCACTGTTCATGGTTCGACACAGCCGCGGCAATCGGTTCCGTCATGGCGGACTCCATTTCGGTGCGCTGGGTGGGGATCGGTTCACGCGCGATGGAAGCGGCTTCCGGCGCCGCCGGCTGCCGGGCAGCGGTTGGCGAGGTCCGCAATGAACAACCGGCGCCGAACAACCCCAGCGCGCCAACCGCCAAGCCGGCAAACAGATGCAGGTTACGATTCATCGCGATATTTGCACGCCGTGTATGGAACGCCATCCGGGTCGGAGGCAAGGAAAATAATCATCGCTACCAGACAATAACTTGGAACGGCATGGCGGCTTTGACATCCGCGAAATTGGTCGCGTTGGCCAGGCGCACAAACTCTTTGCTCCAGCTCCGGATTGCATGCTCGGCGGTGCCGCGCCAGGTCATGGCCGACAGGTTGACGATGGCCGGCTGGTCCATCTCGCGGTCCGCGAACATGGCCAGGATTTGTCCGCTTTCGGAGTCGCTCAATTTGCCCGCCATGGCCACGCGGCCGGCTGTGGCCGGCGTCATCGCCGCCAATCCGAACGGCCAGGAAATCAAGCCCACCACGTTGGCCACCGTGTTGACAACCGCCTGGCTCGGAATGAACTCAAGCAGCGCCAGTTCAAGTTTGAGCGTCCCCGGTTGCGGCGCCTGGGCCAGTTTGAACCGCTTGTGCGGATCTTCTTCGATGGCCTTCATGAACGCGACCTCCATGTCCCGGGCCAGGCGCGCGCATTCGTTGGATATATTGAAGAAAATGGATTTGTCTATCCGGTACAGAATATCCCATTGGTTGGTGTCCAAGTGCAGGTAAGCCAACGACACCGGCGCCACGATAATGGAATGATAATTGCTCCAAACCATGGTCGGGTCGCACCAGCTTTCATCAAACGCGGCATCCGGCGGTTGCCGCACGAGCGCTTCCGGATGCGGGAGGAACGACGTATTTTTCGGCGGATCAGCCCGCATGGTTTTGTAAGCGGTGCGGCAGCCGGCGCCCCAGGCCGCAACGACGACAATCAGCAGAATGCAACGGATCGAAAAAGGGCTCGTACGCATCTTGTTCGCGATTCTCGGTTTGAATTGGCCCCGTCGTTCAATCCAGCGTCTTGTGGAATTTCTTGATGGCAAGGGTCAGAATGCCCGCGCCCCACAGGAACAGCACCAGGGCATTGGGCCAGAGATCGGCCCACCCCACTCCTTTCAGGAATAATCCCCGCACCACCGTCAGGTAATACTTGACCGGGATGAACTGCGCAATGGCCGCCACCGGTTTGGGCATGTTCTCCACCGGGAAAATAAAGCCCGAAAGCAGAATAAAGGGCATCATGACAAAAAACGCCGCGACCAGCATCGCTTGCTGCTGCGTGTGCACCAGCGTCGAGATGAAGAGGCCCAGGCCGAGCGTCGTCATCAGAAATAGGCCGGAAAGCCCCAGCAGCAACAACAGGCTTCCGCGCAACGGCACGCCGAAGACCAGCATGATCAGCGGGATGGCCAACCCCATCTCGATATAGCCGACCACCACGAACGGCAGCAGCTTGCCCGCCACCAGTTCGCTCGGCCGCAGCGGCGTCACGCTGATCTGCTCCATCGTTCCCTCCTCGCGCTCCTTGACCAACGCCATGCTGGTCAGGATCATCGTCGTAACCATCAACAACACGGCCATGACACCGGGCACCATGTACAACGTCGAGCGCAAATCCGGATTGAACCACGCCCGCGACTCCGCCGTGACATTGGGCCGACGCGGCGCCGGCTCCGCCACCGCGCCCGCGGGCGCAAGCCGGACCAACCCAGCCGAGAATCCGCGCGTGGCGCTGGCGATATAGTTCAAGCCCTGCACCGCAAAATTGCTATCCGCCCCATCCGCCAGCACTTGGACCGTCGCAGGGTTGTGCTCCGCCAGTCGCTTCCCGAAATCCGGCGGAATGACCAGCACCAACCCGGCCGCGCCGGACACCAACATCCGCGCATCCTCAGCATCCGGCCCCGTCAGCATGACTACGCGGAAGTAATCCGAGGCGGACAGCGCGCGAATATATTCCCGGCTGTGCCATGAATGATCGTGGTCGCGCACCGCCAGCGCGATCTCGCGAATGTCGGTCGAGGCCGCGAAGCCAAGAACCAGCAACTGAACCAGCGGCGCAACCAGCAGAATCGCAAAGAGTTTTTTGTCGCGCCGCAATTGGATCAACTCCTTGACCAGCAGACAGGCAATGCGGTGCAGCATGGTCACACCGCCTTCCGGGTGAAATGGGCCGCCAGCAGGTTAAACAGCACGCCCAGGCCCAGCATCGCCAGCAGCTCCGGCCAGATATCCGCCAGCGGCGCGCCCTTGAGGATGATCTTGCGCAGGGCCGCGACGAAGTAACGCGGCACGACGATCAGCGTCAGCCCCTGGATCGGCCAGGGCATGTTCTTGATCGGGAAGATCAGACCCGACAGGATGATCGAAGGCAGCAGCGAGGCGAGAATCGCGATCTGAAACGCCATCTGCTGCGAACGCGTGACCGACGAGACCAGCACGCCCATGCCCAGCGCCGCAAACAGGAAACAGACCGTCGCCAGGCTCAGCAATACGAGCGAGCCGCGGATGACGACGTCAAACAGCACATAGCCCATCAACAGGATCAGCACCATCGTCACCAGACAAATCAAGACGTATGGCAGCGTCTTGCCCAGGATCAGTTCCTCCGACTTCACGGGCGACACCATGATCTGCTCGATCGTCTCGCGCTCCTTCTCGCGGACAATGGAGAGCGCGGTGGCAATTACCGCCGACAGCATCAACAGCATCCCGATCAGGCCCGGCACGAGGAACTTCGCGCTGTTCAGCTCGGGGTTGAACCACGCGCGCGGCTCCAGCAGCACGACGGGCAGCGGCGGCGGACGGCCCGCCGCCATGCCGCCGGCCGCCTCGCGCGTGGCGCGGTCAGCCAGCAAGTCCAGATAACCGATCGCGGCCGAAGCGGTGTTGGCGTCGGCGCCGTCCACCAGCGCCTGGAAGGCTACCGGCGCGCCTTTCGTGACCGCCTTCGCGTAACCCTTCGGGATCACCAGCACCAGCCGCACGCGCCCGCGGTTGAGCAGGCGATTGGCCTCCGCGATCCGCCCAATTGTCCCCTTGAAGTCGAAGTATGGATTCTGGAAGAGGCTATCCTGCAGGCGGCGGCTTGCCTGGGTTCGATCATAGTCCAGCACGGCCACGGCGATGTGTTTGACATCGAACGAAAGCGCATAGCCGTAGAGCGTCAGCAGTAACGCCGGAACGAAGATCAACATGCCAAGCGAAAGCGGGTCGCGCCGAATCTGGCGAAACTCCTTCTTGAAGATGGCCCAGAACCGTTTCACGCCGCCGCCCCCTCCGCCGCCCGTTGCGCCAGCCGGATGAACGCATCTTCCAAGCCCACCGGGATCGGACTGACGGACTCCGCGGCCACCCCGCATCCGCGCAGCGCCGCCGCCAAATCATCCGCTGTAAAAGCGCCGCGCCGGCAGAATACATGCAGCCGCGAACCAAAGTACGACGCTGCCGCAACGCCCGCCAAACCCTCAATCTTCTCGCGCGCGCCGCGAAAGACCGGCAGGGACACCTCAAAGACGTCTTCATCCACCGCCGCGCGCTTGAGCGCTTGCGGCGTGTTGAGCGCGATCAGCCGGCCCGCGCTGATGAACCCGATCCGGCCGCAGAACTCGGCTTCATCCATGAAATGGGTCGTGATCAAAATCGTCACGCCGCGCGCGGCCATTTCGCGGATCAGGTCCCAGAACAGCCGGCGCGAGATCGGATCCACCCCGCTGGTCGGCTCGTCAAGGAACAGGATTGGCGGCTCGTGCAAAATTGCGCATCCGAGCGCGAGCCGTTGTTGCAGCGCGCCCGACACGGTGCCGGTGATCTGCCCCTCGTATCCCTTTAGCCCCGCCATTTCCAGCGCCACGCCAATTCGCTCCCGGAGCCGCGCGCCCTTCAAGCCGTAAATACCGCCAAAGAATTTCAGGTTCTCGATCACCTTCAAATCCTTGTAGAGGCTGAACTTCTGGGACATGTAGCCAATGCGCTCGCGCAGGCGCTCAGGATCACGGTTAATGTCGAACCCGCCGACGGACGCGGTGCCGCTGGTCGAAGAAAGCAAGCCGCACAGCATCCGGATCGTGGTGGATTTGCCCGCGCCGTTCGGGCCGAGAAAGCCAAACACTTCGCCACGCCGGACGCTGAAGGTCACCCGGTCAACCGCCGTGAAGCGGCCGAAGACCTTCGTCAGCTCGCGGACCACGATGACGTCAACCACTGGGCCGGAGTCCGCTCCCACCATCTGCGCTTGGCGGTTGCCGCTTAACGATTCGGACGAGGCCACATTCATTTTTCTTGCCCGGACGGTTCATTCAGCAAACCCAGAGCGTGTTCCAGGGCCGCGCGCGCCAGTTCCACGTCGGCCTGCGCCGAGATCACGCCGAACTCGGCGTCCGTGAGTTTGCTGTGCGCGTCCAAAACATCCGAGTGGCGGGCCAACCCCGCCTCCCACAAGTCGGTCGCCGCCTGCAGATTGCGCGCGGCGCTGGCCCGCGCATGCTCGCTCACCGCCACGCGCGCAAGCGCGTTCTCCAGATTGATCCGCGACTCCTTGACCTCCAGCGCAATCTGATCGTCCGTCTGTTCCTGGCGCAGCCGGGCCTGCCAGGCGCGCGCCGCGGCTTCGGCCGCGCGCCCGCGCGTCAGGCCCCAGTCCAGCAGGTTCCAGGTCGCGCCGAATCCCACGAAAGCGTCGTAGTTCCACTCGTTTTCGGGCGGGAAGATCAACGGGTTGGGATTGCCCTGTTCGTAGCGCGCGAGGAAATAGAATTGGGGATAGTAGCCGGCCCGCTGCACCTTGATGTTTTCCTCGGCGGCCCGCGTATCCAGGCGGCGCGCGGCGCGCTCAGGCCGGTTGATGAAAGCCATCCGCAGCGCCTCATCCTCGGACGGCGCGGCGGGCGTTTCGCCGGTATCGGCCCGATCCGGCTGGGCATCCGCCGCAAGTTCCGCGCCGGTCAGGTAAGCGATATCGGCGCGCGCAAGCGCCACGCGGCGGCGCGCCTCCTCCAGCAGAAGTTGCGTCTCGTCCACCCGCACCTCGGTCGCCAACAGGTCGTTGTCGGTGACCAGGCCCGACTCATGCATGCTTTGCATGTCGGCCAGATGCGCCCGCACCCGCGCCAGCGCGGCCTCGAAGCTCTCCACCGAGTAGAACGCCTTGGACCAGAGCCAGTAGGCCCGCAAGGCTTGAATGACAATGTCAGCCCCCACCCCGATCCGCGCCTGGCGAGCCGCCTCCGCGCCCGCGTCCGCGCCCTGCTTCTGCCCGATCAACCGGCCGCCGGTAAACAACGGCTGGCTCAAGCCAACGCCGGCCAGGTAACGGTCTTCCACCGCCGGAATCGAACTGCCCGGCCCCAGGGTGATGTCTTTCAGGCCGGAGTACCAGGCCGCGCGGCCATCGGCGTCAACACTCGGCAGAAACTGCGCCCGGGATTGCGTCCGCCGCGCCTCTGCCGCGTCTATCTCTTTTGCGGATGTCTTGAGCGCATAACTGTGCTCGACGGCGCGGCCGACAATCTCGTCCGGTGCAACTCGCGCCGCACGGTTGGTCTCCGCAATTGACCGCGCGCCGACCGGAACAACCGGCGCGCCAAGCAGCAAGGCGACCGCCGCCAGTCGCGCCAGGCCGCTGCGGCGGCCGCCACCAAGATCAGTCCCAAACCCCGTCATGGTTGTTCTCCTCCCGGCGCTTCCTGGCCGAGCAAGCCGACAAAGGCATCCTCCAACGACGGCGCAACCGGCGTGACCCGGACCGGACCGCCCCCTTTTTCATCCACCCACCGGGCGGCGGCCTCCGCCTCGGCCCCGCCCTTGAGCGTCCAGAAGCGCAGCCGATCGCCATAGAGCACGACGGAGGTCGAAGGCCAACGCTCCCGCAACGCCTGGTACGCCCGCGGCAGGTCCGGGCAGGCGACATCGTAAACGGTGCCGGGCAGCGCGCGCTTCACGCCGGCGGGCGTATCGGTCATGAAAATCCGGCCGCGGTGCATCAAGCCGATCCGGTGGCAACGATCCGCCTCGTCAAGATACGGCGTGGTCATGACAATCGTGACCCCCTGCTCCAGGATGCCGCTGAGTATGTTCCAGAATTCGCCGCGCGAAACGGGGTCCACGCCGGTGGAAGGCTCGTCGAGCAAAATGAGTTCCGGCGTATGAATCAGCGTGCAGGCCAGCGCAAGTTTTTTTTTCATGCCGCCAGAGAGCGCCTGCGCCAACCGCCGGCGGAACGGCGCCAGGCGCGTAAACTCCAGCAACTCGTCGCGACGCCGGCGGAACTCCGCCACCCCGTGCAAGTCCGCAAAGAACTCGATGTTTTCATCCACGGTCAAGTCCCCGTAGAGCGTAAAGTTTTGGGACAGGTAGCCGATCCGCGCCTTGACCCGCTCCGGCGCGGCGCACAGGTCATGGCCCAGGACCATGCCGGTACCGCCGGTTGGCTTGAGGATGCCGCAAAGCAGGCGAATGGCGGTGGATTTGCCCGCGCCGTCGGGGCCGACCAGGCCGAACATCTCGCCCGACCGCACTTCCAGATCGAGCCCGGCCACCGCCTCCACCGCGCCGAACGACCGGGCCAGCCCCTGCGTTCGGATGGCGGGATTATCCGCCGCGACCGTCACCGGCCAGCCTCCAGGTAGCCATCGGCCGGCATGCCCGGCTTGAAGAGGCCGTCGGGGTTGGGCAATGTGATTTTCACCCGGTACACCAGTTTCACCCGCTCATCCGGCGTCTGCACGTTTTTCGGTGTGAACTCGGCCTCTGATGAAACAAAAGTGATGCGCCCCTCGAAACGGCGGGCATCGCCGTCAATCTTCACCCATGCCGGCTGGCCAAGTTTGACACGGCCCATGCGATCCTCCGGGATGTAAACCGAAAGCCAGACTTCGTCTAGCCGTGCCACCGTGACCAGCGGCGCGCCCGCGCCAACCACTTCGCCTTCCTCGTGCGCGCGGACGGTGACGCTGCCGGCGGCCGGGGTGCGCACGGTACAATCCGCCACCGCCTTCGCCGCCGCGGCCAGCCGCGCCCGGGCCAGTTCCACCTGCGCCTGGGCGACCTGGATTTCCTCCTGGCGGCTGCCGCGCAAGGCCTTGGCCAGGTTCTGCTCGGCGGCGGATTGCGCGGCAGCGGTGCGATCGGCCAGCGCTTGCGCGTCGTCCAATTGCTTCTGCGTGGCGCTCTTCCGATCAAAGACCTGACGGATCCGCTTGAGATCAGCCTCCGCGGCGCGGGCGGCCGCCTGCGCCTCACGCACCTGGTCACGAGCGCGCTGGATGTCCTCATCGCGCGTCCCGGCCAGCAACAGGTCCAACTGCGCCTGCGCGACCGCCACGGCCGCCTGCGCCTCGTCGCGGCGCAGGACATAGTCGGCCGGATCCAGTTGCGCCACAAGATCGCCGGCCTTCAAGCGGTCGCCCTCTTGCGGCGGCAGTTGCAGAATCCGTCCCGCCACCAGCGGCGCCACCTGAACTTGCGTGCATTCGATCGTGCCCGACCCGTCGGGCTGCGGCCCGCGCAAGCCGCAGCCGGCCAACAAGCCGGCGACCACCATCCAACCACCGCTACAGGCCCGCTTCATCCGATTACTCCCGATTGCTGTTCATTGATTACCGACCCCTGATTATAGATCACGCCCCCGCTTGCTCATGCGCGCGGTTACTCGCCGATGATCTTTACCAGCACCCGCTTGCGACGCCGGCCGTCAAACTCGCCATAGAAGATCTGTTCCCACGGCCCAAAATCGAGTTCCCCACCGGTGATGGCGACGACGACTTCACGCCCCATGACGGTGCGTTTGAGATGCGCGTCGGCGTTATCTTCGGCGCCGTTGTGGGCGTATTGGTTGTAGGGCTTCTCGGGCGCCAATTTCTCCAGCCAGCGTTCAAAATCCTGGTGCAATCCGCTCTCGTTGTCATTGATGAAGACCGACGCGGTGATGTGCATCGCATTGCACAACAGCAACCCCTCGCGCACGCCGCTCTCGCGCAGGCACTCCTCGACCTGCGGAGTGATGTTGACAAAGGCCCGCCGAGTAGCGGTGCTAAACCATAATTCCTTGCGATAGGATTTCATTGTTCTCTCCCAAAGGCGGCCAGGCGCGCGCCCCTCCGCCTGACTCCGCATCCGCGAACGCTGAACTAAAACTTAAGCGGCGGCGGCTCGCGCATAACCACGCTTTCAATCTCAAAAAACTCGGCCGGCTGAAACCCGAACATTCGGGCTACCAACACGGCGGGAAAAACCTCGGTCCGCGTGTTGTAGTCGCGCACATTGGCATTGTAAAAACGACGCGCGGCCTGAATGCGATCCTCCGTGTTAACCAGCTCACCCTGCAACGCGAGGAAGTTCGAGCTGGCCTTCAGATCGGGATAGCTCTCCGCCACCGCCAGCAATCCGCGCAGGGATCCAATCAGAATGTTTTCATCGCGCGCCTGCTCCGCGGGCGACCCCGTCGAGGCCACGGCCGCCTGGCGCGCCGCGGTGACCTGCGCCAGCAGCGCCTGCTCATGCTGGGCGTAACCCTTGACGGTTTCGACCAGGCGCGGGATCAGGTCGTAACGCCGTTTCAGCTCGGTATCAATGCCCGACCACGATTCACGGCACTGGTTGCGGAGCTTGATCAGCCCGTTGTATACGGCGATCGCCCAAAGCGCCGGAAACAGCCCAATCACCAGCAGGATGATGATTCCCATAACGGGAGCGCATCATCACGAAACGGCTCGGGGTTGTCAAACCGGCAGCGGCGGCGGCAAGGGCGGCGCCGGGACAGCGGCCTGCAGGTCGCGGACAACATAATCCGGCAGCCGGTTCAGCATGCCGGCGGCCACGCCGGCCGCGGCGCCGAATTCGTCGGGCTTGAAAGTCCGGCTCAATGACACGATCACGCCCACCGGCGCAAACTGGATGCTGAACCGCGGCTGGCTGAGCAGGAACTCCATGGTCCGCTGGTGGATGACGTCATACGCCCATTTGCGGTCGGGCGCCTTCACATAGAACTTCCGGCTGAACTCGGCCGATTCAAAATCAATGTCGTCAAAGCCCATGAACTCGGTGATCTTGTCAAAAACGCCCTCGGGCCGGATGAACAACGGCCGCAAAGGGACCGGGCTGCGCACAATCACCGCGGAAAAATGGTGATGACTGCTCTGCTGTTCCCCCTTGGAATTGGTGGACTCGGTTTTGTAATGGTAATCGAACGCGAGCAGATTTTGCCCATCCCACGCGCCCGACATAATGTTGTAGGCATAGCGGTCGTCGCCGCGCTGAAGGCAGTCGAACCCGGGATGTTTTTCGTCCACCTGGTAATCCTTCTCCGCCCGGAAAGCCAACTGATGCGCAGCGGCCCACGCCGCCAGCGCTTTGCGCCGCCGGGTACTGAACCACTGGCCGATAATGGCAATGACCACCACGACTATAATGACGAGGACAATTTCCATAATGTATCCAACCGCCAGCGCGCGCCGCCAAGCCGGCAGGATTTTGCCAGAAAGCTTGGTTCCTTCAATAACCTTCAAAGAAAAACGCGACGACGGAGGCGAATACGAATAGAAAGGCACGCATGGATCAGGAATCGTCAACCGCAAATGATTCATCCGCGCCGCCCGCGAACTTACGGACGAACACGCCGCTCCCGCCAAGGAACAGGCCGCAAGCAAGGATTTGCGGTATCGGAAGAAAATGCGGCGTTTGCGCCCGGGAAAGCTCGAAGAAATATCAGCCGCCGCTTGCCATCGCAAAGGAAATCATTATCTTGAACATCGAATGGATCACAAGCGACGCCAACCGCTGATCGCCGGCAGGCGGCGTTTAGATCAAACTGCAAGCAGTTGGAGAGGTGGCAGAGCGGTTTAATGCACCGGTCTTGAAAACCGGAGTGGGCTTTTGTCCACCGAGGGTTCGAATCCCTCCCTCTCCGCCAGTTTTTTTGATTTTTCGCTTCCCGGCCCCGTGGTCGGTCGTCGCGGAAAATCGGCAGAATCAAAACTGGCGGTGTCTCTTGAACCTCGTGCGAACCGCCGTACTTGGCGATGAGTAAGCCATAACCGGGACGCCGGTTCAAGGTCGTTGTTCTGGTCTTGGGCGAGCGTGGGGACGTGTACGGCCCCAC
>CAZMXS010000071.1:0-24357 GCA_964570325.1 uncultured Verrucomicrobiota bacterium
TAGAGCGGGTCGCCGATCACGGTAATCTGCCACGATACAGCCGGCAGGGCCATGTAGGCGCTTTCCCCAAACGAATACCCGGCGCACAAGCGGTCCGCGAGAATTTCCAATTGCGGGGTGTAGGCCAGGTAAGGCTCCCGAACCGCGCCCATAACCGCGGCGGCGCCGCGGGCGATTAGCGGGCCGGCCCAGTTACGCGCGGGCGAACGCAAGACCGCCGCGCTGGCCGAGTGCAGATGATAGGCGACCGCGCCGGGCTGAAACCGGAAACCAGTCCGCAGGAACGGCCCAACGACCGTGTCCGTGTACCAGCCCATATAAACGGCTGCGTCCTCCATTGGAAACGCGAAGCCCCACATCTCGTCATTGAAATCGAACACACACTCGTAACCGGCGCGGCGGAAACGTTCGCCGGCCTCGCGGATCCAAGCATCGCCTTCGTAGTATTCGTTCAAACGCATGCCGCGACAATCGAAATAGGCGCGCCCCTGCAACCCATATCGTTCCGCCGCGATGGCGTCGTCCAGCGCCCGGCGCACCATCTGAGGATCGGGGCCATCGAGCCGCGCGGCGATCAGGAAGAACGCTTGCGGTTCGCGGGATTGCTCCAGCATGAAGCGTTGATACATGGGATTGGACACCACCCCTTCCAGCGGGTACGGAGGATAAAGCAACAGCGTCAGTTCGGAATCCACCGCTGCCTCGGTCCGCCGGGGCGGGCCTTGCGCCCGTTCCTGAAAACCCGCCAAGAAATTGAGGCCCGGCTCGGCAATTCGAACCGGCACACCCCAGATTGAAACCACGCACCGGATCGCGGTCTTGACCGTTGTCCAGGCCGTCTCGTTTTCCTTGACGGTTTTCGGGTCGCGCGCCACCTGTCCAACAAGCCCGCGCGCGCGCAGGAACGCCAGCAGCGGATCGCGCAAATTCGCATTGTAGTACTTGCGGGCGATCACCTCGCCGGCCGGCAGATCCAGCGCGCAAAGGTGATTCGATGGAATACCGCGCACCTGCATATAGTGGCGCGCCAGTTCCAGCGAGGCCGGTTTATTGGCATTGGCCAGCACAACAACCTGGGCGGGGTCGAGGGCAGACGCCGCCGGACCGATCGGCAAGCACAAGGCGACGATGGCCAAACGCCAAAGGCCAACGGTCAATTGGCGGCGGGCGACATTCGCTCGCGCATACTCCTGGATTGTTTCAAATGATTCAGCCATGAAGCGCTCACGGATCCGCGCGACATCTCGGATACCTAAAAACGAAAGAGTGGAAACCGCAAGCGGAATCCACTCTTTCGCCTGACACGGCCCGCGTGGTTTAGAACAACGAGCCAACGCGCGCCAGCACAGGGGCAATCGTTAGGGAAACCACGCTCATCAGCTTCATCAGGATATTGAGCGAAGGACCGGCGGTATCCTTGCATGGATCGCCAACGGTGTCGCCCACCACGGCCGCCTTGTGGGTCGGAGAACCCTTCCCGCCGAAAGCGCCGGCCTCGATATGCTTCTTGGCGTTATCCCACGCGCCGCCGGCGTTCGCCATGAAAATGGCCATCATCACGCCCGAGACGGTGACGCCGGCCAGCAAGCCGCCAAGCATCTCCTTGCCGAACACGAAACCGACCAGGACCGGGGCAAATACCCCGATCAGAGACGGGATGACCATTTTCCGAATCGCCGCCGCCGCGGAAATATCCACGCACCGCGCGTACTCGGCGCGCACCCCCTCCTTGCCCTCCAGCAAGCCTGGGATATCCTTGAACTGGCGGCGGACTTCCTCGACCATCGCATAGGCTGCCTGGCCGACCGCATTCATAGCAAATGACGAGAACAGGAACGGCATCATGGCGCCGACCAGCAGGCCGGCCATAACATCCGGGGAACTGACATCAATCGCTTGCAGGCCGACGGTCTCCGCGAACGCGGTAAACAACGCCAAGGCCGTCAGGGCGGCGGAGCCAATGGCAAATCCCTTGCCGATCGCGGCGGTGGTATTGCCGACGGCATCAAGCTTGTCGGTGCGCTTGCGGACTTCCGGCTCAAGATGGGACATCTCGGCGATACCGCCGGCGTTGTCCGCGATCGGGCCATATGCGTCCACCGCGAGCTGGATGCCGACGGTTGCCAGCATACCCAGGCCGCCGATGGCGATACCATAGATACCGGCCAGTTTGTAGGCCAGCAGGATGGCGGCGCCGAGGCAGATGGCCGGCCAAGCAGTGGAAAACATGCCTGTGCCAAGGCCGGCAATGATGTTGGTTGCCGCACCGGTTTGCGACCGTTCGGCAATTTCGTTAGAAGGCTTCTTGCCCTCGGCGGTATAGTATTCCGCGAGAAACCCGATCGCGACGCCGCAAGCCAGCCCGACCACCGTCGCCCAGAAAATGCCGCTGGCCTTGTAGGTCACATTAATGATCTCGAACGAGGCGTTCATCGAATTCAACGTATAGGTCGCGGGCGCGAGGTACATGACAATCGGATAGGTCAATACGGCCATGACAACGCTGGCGCCCAGCGCGCCCATGTTGAGCGCCGTCTGCGGATTCGCACCCTCCTTCGTCTTGACGAAGAACGTCCCGACAATCGAGCAAACAATGCCGACCGCCGCCAAGACCATCGGCAGGATGACCAGACTCATCACATCCTGGCGCGAAGTCGTTACAATCGTGGCGCCAATAACCATGGCGCTGATGATGGCGCCGATATAGGACTCAAACAAGTCAGCGCCCATACCGGCCACGTCACCAACATTGTCGCCGACATTATCCGCGATCACAGCGGGGTTGCGGGGATCATCCTCGGGAATACCCGCCTCAATCTTGCCGACCAGATCGGCGCCGACATCGGCCGCCTTGGTATAAATTCCGCCGCCGACGCGGGCGAAGAGGGCGATGGAGCTGGCGCCCAGCGAGAACCCGGTAACGATCGGCAGGACCGTAGCTTTCAGCACAGCAATATCAGTGCCGTAGCGCTTCATGAAAAACGCCAAAGTCAGGGACAGGCCGGTCAGACCCAAGCCGACTACACACATCCCCATCACTGAACCGCCGGAGAACGCCACTTGCAAAGCCTGCGGCAATCCCTTGCGGCCCGCCGCGGTAGTGCGCGCATTTGAAGCGGTGGCTACCTTCATGCCAAAGAACCCCGACAAAGCCGAGCAGAATGCGCCAAACATGAAAGCCAGCGCGCATAGGCGCACCGGACCTTGGTTAATTATGGCCAAGATGCCGGCCACGATCACCACAAACACCACCAGCACTTTGTACTGGCGCATCAGGAACGCCATGGCGCCTTCGCGAATCGCGCCCATGATCTCCTTCATTTTGTCCGTGCCGGCATCCTGCTGGTATATCCACTTGGTCTTCCAGAGGGCAAAGAGCAGGGCAAGAATACCCGCCCCAAACGAAAGCACTAATAGCTTGGCCATGTTCACTCCTTGTTTGGTGGTTTACCTATTACAAAGACCGGAACAATAGTAATCCCGTCCTACGGTGTCAATAAGGGAGAACGACGCCCGTAAACCGCTTGAAAAAAGGAAAAAACGGTTAATCCGGACGAGCCATCAAGCAACAATATCCACCATCTGGCCCAAAACCGTGCGATTGGGACCCAAGGGCGGCAATTTCGGCGTGCCGGGCAGTTCGCCCTTGCGGATCACGGCGTTCTTGCGGGTTAAGTCCAGTTCCCGCGCCCAGACATCGCCCTGACGCGCAATCTGGGCAAATAAGGGGGTCGCGTCAATCCCCATCGGCAGCGTGATAGTCATCCGGTATTAACCGATGATACCCATTCCGGAATAGGGACCGGCGAATGGCTACGGCCGAGACATGGGCCTCGTTGCCATGCGACATCCGATTCCGCAGTCCGGAATCCCTGAATCTTCAATTGCTGAAGCTTCCATGCCGCTTCCGAGTCCCAGTCCGTTGTGACTCCGACGTGGGTAAATATACAAATCACGCTTTTCCCTGTATAGGGGAAAGTCGTCGGATGCTCGATCAATCGGTCTTGAAAGGATGATTGGTAACGCCATTCTACACATCAATTGCGGACGCCGGCTTGAATCGGCGCGCATCAAGCCACACGGCTCATGGCGGGCATGCTGAACCAGCCGGCATCGGTGTAGGCTTCCATCTCGCGTTTGACCAACGAACAGATTTCCTGCAGTTCGTGGTTCTCCAACCCCAACGCCCGGCGGCTTGCGGCAAACTGGTCCGCCTGCGGCTTGGAAAAGTCGCAGTAGCCTATATTCAGCACAAAACTGATCCATTCGGACATCCGGTTCATGTGGAAAAGCGCCTGATGCTCCGGATCCTGCAACTCGTCGGCGTGATGCGCGCCGATGATCGCGGTCAGGCTGGCCGGAAAGCGCCAGTTCTGCGCCATCGCGCGCCCGAGTTCCTCATGGGTAAACCCGAGGCAATCCCGCTCCTCATCCACCAGACGCGTCCCGCGCGCGTACCGCCGCTGGACAGCCTCGGCAAATCCCTGCTGCAGTAAAACCTGGTGTTCGGCGGCAATACCCATATCGTGTAACAACCCGACCAGATACGGGTCCAGAATCGCCGGCCCGCCGATCTTCTTCCGGTGGATCAACCGATTGCCCACCCCAACGGCAATGCTATGTTTCCACAAACCCGTGGTCGAATAGTCCATGATGGACTGACGGGCAATCATCGCGGGCGCCACTACCGAGGATATAATGATTTCCTGTGCCGTGCGAAATCCGACGCGCACAATGGCATCCACCAAGCTGGTGATCCGCCACTGATTGATGCCCGCGAAATACAGTGAATTGGCGACCTTGAGCAAACGCACGCTGGTCGAAATATCCCGCTCACACAAACGCGCCAAGTCCAACGCCTCCGTGCGCGGATCGCTGCTCAAAGCCAGCAGATGAATCAAGACCGACGGAATGGACGAGAAGCTTTCGGCTTCAATCCGCTCCAACGCTTCCTCGATCCCCATCCGTTGAAGTGCAAGCGCCATCGCTTGGCTCCTCTATGTTGTTTCGGTTTGTGATTTCACCCTGCGGCTGCCTTTTAATGCAGAAAACGTACCACAATCACCGCAACTGCAATAAAGCCGCGCAATTAATTAATCGCATTTATGCAACCATCTTATTGTTAATATATTAGGATTATATTGAGAAGTTGGCCCAGACTTATTGCCAAACCGCACAATGGACTCTGTTTCTCTCATTTTTAAGAATTGAATGAGAATTCGTTTTCTTTTTGGCCGTAGTTTTGTTACTGATGCACGGCACAGGGGGAATCGCTTGATGAAATTCCACGCATCCATCCTGCTTCTGGCTAGTTTCGTTGTCTCCTGTGTGCCATTGGCCGCGACCGCCTGGGAGGACGGGAAGTTGCTGCTCTGGATCAATGGCGATAAAGGTTACAATGGCCTGCAGCGGGTTGGGTACCGTTTCGAACGGGAATTGGGCGTGCCGGTCAAAGTGGAGCATCCGGAGAACCCAACCGACAAGTATTTTCAAGCCGCGAAGGGCGGCCAGGGGCCTGACATTCTGCTTTGGGCTCACGATCGCCTTGGGGAATGGGCCGATGCCGGGCTGCTGCTGCCGGTGGACGTGGAGGCCGCATACCGGACCAACTTCTTCGACAAGGGTTGGACCGCCTTCATGCATCACGGGAAGCTCTGGGGTTATCCGGTGGCGCTCGAGGTGGTCGGCCTGATCTATAACAAGGCCTTGATCACCGAGCCGCCCGCCACGCTGAATGACTTGTTCGCGCTCAAGGATATTTTCGCGGCGCGCAAGCAGAATGTGATCATGTGGGATTACAACAACACCTACTTCACCTGGGGAGTGCTCGCCGGTTCCGGCGCGTATGTTTTCGGACGCGACGCAGCCGGCAATTACAATCCCCGGGATGTCGGCGTCAACACCACCGGGGCGGTCCGGGCGGTCGAGGTGATGCTGGAACTGATCAACCGGGATGTAATGCCGCGGGGCGTCACCTACAGCGTGATGGAGGCGCGGATGAACGCAGGCGAGCTGGGCTTGATGATCAGCGGCCCCTGGGCCTGGAGCAATCTCAAACAAAGCCACATTGATTTCGACATCGCCCCCATCCCGGGGGTGGACGGCGCGGTCGGTCGCCCATTTATCGGCGTACTCGGCGCCATGCTGAACCGGACCAGCCCGAACAAGGATCTGGCCAAGGAGTTTCTGGAACATTACATGCTGACCGATGAAGGCCTGCGTGAGATTGATCAGGATGTGCCCCTGGGCGTGCCCGCGCTGAAGAGCTACTACGCCGTGCTGGCATCGAATCCGCACATCCGCAACAGCATGCGCAATGTCGAACTCGGCGAAGTGATGCCGAACATCCCGCAGATGGGCCGGTTCTGGAGCGCGATGCAGTCGGCGCTGTCCACCGTCACCAGCGGCCAGGCCACTCCGCGGGAAGCATTAGACAATGCGCGACAGCGGATCATCGCAGAGTAAAGGATGGCCCAATGAACGCCAGAATCAAAACGTTGTTCCGGGGCGCGGGCTTCATCGGTTTTGGATTGCTGGCGCTGTACTTGTTCAGCGTTGTTTTTTTTAGCGGGGAACACCTGTTGGCGCTGGCGTTTCTGGCGGTCAGCCTGCTGGCGCTGCTAACGTATTCATGGGGGCGGGCCTACAGCTATCGCTACCTTTTCCCCGGCCTGCTGGGCTTCGGGCTGTTCGTAATCCTGCCGCTGGTTTATACCGTCTATATCGCCTTTACCAACTTCAGCGCGGCCAACCTGCTCACGCTGGAAAGGGTGCAGAACTGGTTTCGCCAGGAAACCTATCTCGCCGCGGACAAGCGCTTCGATTTCCAAGTCTACCGCGAGGGGCCGGAACGTTTCCGCGTCTTGCTGACCGACCGGGACACGCCGGAACAGCGGTTCCTCTCGGGGCCGGCGCGTTTCGAGGATCTGCTGGATCAGCAAGTCACGGCGGATGCCATCACGGCCGCGGGCGTGCCGACGGGCCAATCGCTCCCCATGCGGGAAATCATCCGTCATCGCAATACGCTTAAGCGGCTGGACATAGAACTCCCGGACAAGCTGTCCGTCACGCTGGCCGACCTGCGAACCTTCGCGCCCTTGCGGGAACTCTGGGCCTTGCAGCCGGACCAAAGCCTGGTCAATCAAGTCAACGGCGAGGTACTGCGGCCGGATTTCACTCAAGGCAGCTATGTTGACGCGCAGGGTGTCCGGGTCGGCCCGGGGTTCCGGGTCTGGGTCGGAATGAAAAACTTTCTGCGAATAATCAAGGATCCGGGCATCCAAGGACCGTTCCTGAAAATCTTCGTCTGGAACGTCATATTCGCCTTCCTGTCCGTGTTTTTGACCTTTGCGGTCGGCATGTTCCTGGCGGTGCTGCTGGAATGGGAACACCTGCGGGGCCGCCGCATCTACCGGACGCTGCTGGTGCTGCCCTACGCGGTCCCGGCGTTCATCTCGATCCTGATTTTCAAAGGATTGTTCAATGCGAATTTCGGCGAGGTCAACCTAATCCTGGGCGCGCTGTTCGGGCTCAAACCGGAATGGCAGACCGATTCCCTGCTGGCCAAGGTCATGATTCTGATCGTCAACACCTGGCTCGGCTACCCCTATATGATGATCATCTGCACCGGCATCCTACAGTCGGTGCCCAAGGACATCTACGAGGCAACCAGTATTGACGGCTGCAACCCGGTTGATAATTTTTTCCGGATTACCCTGCCGCTGATTCTCCCGCCGCTGTTCCCCTTGCTGGTCGCAAGTTTCGCGTTCAATTTCAACAATTTCCTGCTGGTTTTCCTGCTGACGGGCGGACAACCCGACATGGTCGGCGCGGCTACCGTCGCCGGCGAGACCGACCTCCTGGTCACGTACACTTTCCGCACCGCGTTCCGTGACTCGGCCGCCAACTTCGGCTACGCCAGCGCGATCGCGAGCATCCTGTTCATCATCGTAGCCACGCTCTCATGGCTGAACCTGAAATATTCGGGGAAAAAGATTTATGGCTGACCGCCGAAACATCACGTCGAGCCGGATCGCGAATCCCTGCAAGTTGTTTTTTCCATTCAATTCGCCGTCATTTGCGCGCGCCATGCTTTCTTCTTCCCCCGTTCCGCATTCCGCCTTCACTTTTCACCCTTCACCATTCTCTGTTCGCGGGAGGTTTATGACATGAGCCTGTCATCCAAGACCACGCTCCGGGCGCAACGGGCGCTGGCGCACTTTTTCCTCGCGCTGTTCATCGCCCTGACAATGCTACCGTTCCTGCTGGTCGTCTCAATCTCGTTCCGCGAGGGCAACTTCGCGCTGGGCGGCATCATCCCCGACCGGTTAAGCCTGGAGCACTGGAAGTTTGTGCTGGGCATCCCGGCGCCCGACGCCACCGGACAGATGGTCAAACCCGGCTCGCCGGTGCTGCTCTGGTTTTGGAACTCGATCAAGGTGGCGACCGTCTCGTCAGCGCTGATCCTGGTAATCTCCGGCACCTGCGCCTACGCCTTCGCGCGAATGCGGTTCCTGTTCAAGGACACGATTCTCAACAGCCTGCTGATCCTGCAGATGTTCCCGATGGTGCTGGCGCTGGTCGCGATTTACGCGATTCTCGATTTCATCGGCCGTTACGTGCCTTCGCTGGGACTGGACACGCACGCCGGCCTGATCCTGTCGTATCTTGGCGGCATCTCAACCCATATCTGGATGATTCGCGGTTACTTCCAAACCATCCCGGTCAGTGTTGAGGAATCGGCCGCGATTGACGGCGCCTCGCCCTTTCAGGCCTTTTACCTGATCTTGTTGCCGATGAGTCTGCCGATCTTCGCGGTCGTGTTCATCCTCTCGTTCATCGGCTATATCTCGGAATACCCGGTGGCCTCCGTACTGTTGCAGCGCACGGAAAACTGGACCCTGGCTGTCGGCGCCAACTCGTTCCTCTACGAGCAGAACTACCTGTGGGGCAATTTCGCGGCGACCGCCGTGTTGAGCGGCCTGCCGATCACGGTGATGTTCATCGTTTGCCAGCGGTTCCTGATCTCCGGCCTGACCGCCGGCGGCGTGAAGGAGTGATGGGCAGCCAATCTGAACGGGCGGGACGCGCGAATAAACGCGGCATGCGGCTCCCGGCGCGCTTTCACCCGTTCCATGATAACAGCGATCCGGTTTATCCGTCAGGACAACGCGCTGACCGCGCGAGCGGCCAGAACCGAGAAGATCGCAATGGACAGCGCGACCTCCAGCGCCATCAGGACCTTCGCGCGAGGGGACAACACCGCCGTGTCAGCCGGGCCGATCGTGACACTGGTTGTCAGGGCAACGAACAGATAATCGGGCAAGCCCGGCCGCCAACCGTCCCAGCCCGGCAACGGCGCAACCTCCTGGGTGAAACGGAAGTCCCGTCGAAACGCCGTTCCCAAATGCCGCGCCAGCGGCCCGCCGCCATCCAGATACCAATACCAGACGCCAAAGATCGTCACATTGATCAGCCAGATCACGATTGCGTCCCACAACAGGCTAAACCCCCCGGAAACGTCCTTGAATTGCGGCAGGGTTTTGATCAGCGCCCCGACATTGGCGAGCAGCCGCGCGGTATCCAGCAGCAAACATCCGAGCAAGCCGATTCGCAGCACCAACCGCTGTCTCAGCACGGCGCCGCCCACCAAAATCACCAGCAGCAGGACGTTCAAGGCCAATGTCGCATGGAAATATAAAACCTGCAGTCCAGCGGGCAGCAACCGTGCGCCGGAAAGATGCCGCGGCAGACCGGTCATCAGCAGATCCACTACCAGCAGGGCCGCAACCCCCGCAAAACCGTGGCGCAGATAAATCAACCGGGAAGACGGCACGGCATTCATGGCGGGAAAAGGTTGCCCGGATTCAGCATGCCGGTCGGATCGAAGATGCGCTTAAGCGCCCGCATCTGCCCAACAGCCTCATCCCCATACATCAGCCGCAGCATGGGCGCCTTTAGTTTGCCAATGCCATGTTCGGCCGCGACCGTGCCGCCCCACTTCACAATCTCCCGCGCCCAGTCGAGGTACATCTGCTTGCCGCGCTCGTAATCGTTCGCGTCGCGCGGCAGGATGTTGACATGCAGGTGGTTGTTGCCGATGTGGCCGAAGATCACATAATCCAGCCCGCTGGGATCAAGCGCGGCGTGATAGAGCGCCAGCACATCCGTCAGACGCGCATCGGGCACGGCCATGTCCGTCCCGAGTTTGGTCAGTTCCGGCGCCGCGCGGCGACGCTCATCAATGATCAGGTTGACGGATTCGGGCACGGCATGGCGGAACTTCCGGAACCGTTCGCGCGCTTCGGCATTGTCCGCCAGCCATGTGCCGGCTTCGTTGCCCCCGCAGGCATCCAGCACCGCGCTCATCGCCTGGAGAACAGACAGGGCCTCCTCCTCCGTGCCGGCGTGGTATTCGACATAGACGCCGGTGTGAAAAGCCGGCGGCAGGTCAGGCAGTTCCGCGGCCACCGGCGAACCGCGCGCCTTTTCGCGGCGCAGCAGATCCAGCGCGCGCGCGTCGAAGAACTCAAGCGCCGCCGGATGCAACGTGTCGGCCGGCACCGCCGGTTCGACGGGGTCGCCGCGCACACCGCGCACAAAGCGGGCCGCGGACAATTCGTCCGGCAGAAACGCCAGCACCCCCCAAATGACCGCCGGCGCAGGCAACAGGCGGATTTCAAGTTCCGAGAAAACGCCCAGCGTGCCTTCCGAGCCAATCAACAGATCCATCAGGTCCATGTCGTCCACGACATGATAGCCGGCCGCCGACTTGATCGGCGGGGCGACGTAAGCGGGCAGTGCGCCGCGCAACTCGCGCCCCTTGTCGGTGGTCAGCTTGAACTTGCGGCCCTGCGCCTGGCATTGCCCGCGCCGCAACGCCAGCACGCCGCCATCGGCCAGCACCGCGCGCAACGCGGCAATGTGGCGCCGGGTCGGACCGTATTCAAAAGTGCGCGCGCCGGAAGCGTTGCAGGAGGCCATGCCGCCGATCGAGGCCGTCCACTCGGTTGGGTCAGGCGGGAAAAAGAACGGCGCGTTCTGCCGGAACGATTCCAGCGCCTGGAGTGACTCGGGCGACCAGTCCGTGGTGTCGAACTGCCGCGTCGCCACCGCCTGGTTGATGTCGGCCAGCGGCGTTCCCGGCTGGACGCGCAGGAAATAGAGGTTGGCGGCCGAATCATAGCGCAAGCCCAGCAACCGGTTCATGCGGCTGAGATTGAGGATCAGCCCGCCGTCCGGCACGGCGCCGCCGGTGATGCCCGTGCGCGAACCCTGGGTGGTAACCTTCCAGCCGCGGGTCCGCGCCAAGGCCAGAGCTTCAACGATCTCGGCTTCGGATTGGGGGAAAACCACCGCGTCGGCGCACCCGGTCCGGCGGGACTCGTCACGCAGGCAATCAGGGTGGCGCGCGGCCACGTCCGTCTCGATGATCAATCCGCCCATGAATTCACCGCCGGCATCCTGACGGGGGGGATGGATTTTGTCAACGGCCGGCGACAGCCTGCCGACGGGAAGCATTTCCGGTTTATTGCAAAAAAAATCAATCAGCCCCGATCCCCAAGTCCGCTATTCCGGGCTGACTCGCCCGGCGACAAGGGGCGGCCAAGAATGTCCGCTTTTTTTTGGCTCATGGCGCGGGCGTATTGGTGCCGCCAAACATCTGCAGTGCCATCTGCATGGCCATCTCCTGCAGCGCCTGCTGCTGCGCCTGGCTCGTTTTGAAGCGCTCATACTGTGCCGGCGGCAACAGTGTCCGGGCTCGCGCGTCATAACGCCGGGCAAGTTCCTTCTGGTTTTCCAATTGCTGGGCGATTGCCTCCTGGGTGAAGCCAAACTCCACGTCCACGGCCGGGTCGCGCCGATTGGCGGTGGCGTAGTAATTGGTGCGTTCGGCGTACAGCCCAAGGATCAACTCATGTTCCTGCGCCGCGCTCAACTGGTCCGCGCCATAGAGCGATTTCTTGAACATGTCCACCTGCATCCGTTCCGGCTGCGTCCGCTCATATTGTTGAAACACACTGTAATTATCCGCGCCCAGCAAGGCTTTGATCCGGGCCTCGTAGGTGGCGGCGACGTCTCCCACCTCTCGCGCTTTCCGCTCCATCTCCGGCGTGTCGCCCGATTGTCCCAACAGCCCCAGACCCAGATCCATCTGGGCCATCATTTTCTCCACCATCAGTTCCTGCAGCGGAACGGGGTCAATTCCCTGTTGTTCCAGATATTGGAAAAACGCGCCATAGGTGAGCCCCATGGTAGCCTTCTGCTGAGCGCGAAGCATTTCGCTATAGGCCGGATCCTGCACCACTTTGCGCGCCATTTCGGCAAAGGAATTGCCCGCCGCCGGCGTGGCGGCTTTCTGCGTCCCGCGCCCCGACCGCGGCGGCGGCGCAACCGGCAGCTCCAGCGCGCCCGCCGCCATTTCCGGCGGCGGCACGGCCACCCCGCGGCGATCCGCCGGCGCGCGCGGCGCATGAGCGGCATCCTGGCTGGCCGGCGCATGGCGCCCAGCCAGTTCGCGAGCAGGCGGCCGGCGCCGCACATCCGGCGCTTTCGCGGAACGGCTGTGGCAACCCGCGCCCCGCATTTCCTCGAGCGCGCGATTCTGCTGAATCACCACCAAGCCCAGCACGATAACCGCCAAGGCCAGCGCCCATGTCACCAGGTTCAGCCTCACGGTTTTGCTCCTTCCGCCCACTCCATCAGGAACGGACACGCAAAATCAACTCCGATGTCATGCCAGGAGCCGTCCAGCATGAACATCAGCGAATCCTCGGCCCCCTGCCAGTCGTCCGGCTGCCCCTTGACCCAATTCGTGTATCCCCACGGCTCGCCGGACAACCAGGTCCAGACGCCTTCCCGGCCCGCATCCGTTCCGCCCAATCGAACCGGGATTCCCGGCAACGCAAAATTGGCCTTCACCCATTCCATCTCCTCCGGGCTGCCGATCGCGGCCAGTTGCGCCCCCTGCCCCACGCAGAACGCCTGCGCGCTCTTCATGTCCTTGAACGCGGGGTGCAGCAGATAGCGATGCCCGCCAAATGACCTGGCCAGCGAATCCGTGGCGGACGGCCGCCACGCTGCCGCGCTCCAGGCGGGCAGCCACTCGTTCGCCAGTTTTTTGACTGCCGCATTGAATCGGGCAAATGCCGGCACCATCTCCAGCGCCATCGCCACCTCGCCGGCCGCCTTGGCCGCGGCCGCATAATTACCGGCCTGGATTTCATCCCGAATGGGCGTCATCATGCGAAACTGGTCCCAGACATCCCAATTGACCACCGCCAGGGTTGTCATGCCCTTGAATGGCGCAAAGCTCATAATCGGCGCGCCAGTCATATTTAATAACTGCAGCGGCATCCCGCGGATCGGCGCCAGATCGCCCACCCCCGTATGGGCCAGGTAGAGACTGGTCAGCGGCATTCCCGCCAGCGGCGCAATGCTTTTGATATTGCCGCAATGGTCGGCCGCCAATTCCTTCAGCGGCAGGCTTTTGAGCGGCGTCAGATCGGCCACGGGAGTGACCGAGATCACCAGAGTTTGCAGTGGCATGCCATCCAGCGGCGATAAATCCGCCACGCGCGTGCCGCCCACGTTGAGCCATTTCAAGGGCAACCCCTTGAGCGGTTTAAGGTCCGCCAACCGGGTTTTCCAAAGACTCAACCATTCCAGCGGCATATGACGCAGGGGCCGAAAATCTTCAATCATGCAACCGCTCAAATCCAGTTTCTTCAACGGCAAGTCGGCCAGCACACCGACAATATCCACCGGATTGTTCGGCAACATCAGGGTATTCAGCGGCGCGTCCTTCAGCGGCCGCATGTTTTTTACGCGGCAATTGGACAGGTTCAGCTCCTCCAGCGGCATACCCTCCAGCGCGCCAATGTCATCCACCGGGCAATCGCTCAAGTTCAGGAAGCGCAACGGCATCCGGCGCAGCGGCTCGAGTTCGCGCACCCGGGTCTTGGCCAGATTGAGTTTGGTCAAGGGCAGGCCGCGCAAGGGAGTGATGTCGCTCAATTCCGGATTGCTGGAAAGGTCCAGTTCGATCCCCTCGTCATTCACGTCGTACAATGATGACAGATTGCCGGCTTGGGGATTGGCCTCCTGCACCCGCCGCACGGCGGCCGCCAGGACGGCGGGGTCAATCTCGCGAGGTGTCGTGTCCGCCCCTTCCAGCGCGGCCAGCAAGGCACTAGCGCGCTGCGCGATCTCAGAACCGCCATAGGTCTGTCTGAACTTCGTCGCTGCTTCGCGAATTCGCGTCGCATCCGCCGGCGGGTAAGCCGTCCGCCGCACAATCCGCACAACCGCCCCAGTCACCGCCGCATCCGGCGGCAGGCCGGCGAGGCGCATCAACCCGGAGAACGCCAACGCGGCCTCGCGGGCCTGCGCGTCCAGCAGCCGCCGATTGACCAATTGCGCCAGTTCATCGCCCAACGGCCCGCCCGCGCGCCGGAAATATCGGTCCGCCGTCACCGGCCGCTGGATTTGGAAGTTCAACAAGCCGCGCACAATATCCAATGCCGGCGCCGGTTCCCGCCCCAACCGGCTGAGTTGCTCTTCCACGCTTAGGTCCTCGACGCCGAAATTGCGCTGCACCAGGCCCGCCGTTCCCACCTTGCGCCCCGCCCGCACCTTGTCGGCGCTCACCCCCATGATTTCCAGTGTCTGGCTGCCGGTCTTGAAAGCCACCGCCAATTCCACACCTTGATTGGCCTGGAAGGAGTCAAGAATGATCCGGGGCCAACCGGCGATCGCCTCTGTCAACTGTCGCAACTCCTCTCGTTCGGCAGCCACCGGCTCCAATTGCGCGTCCGCCGCGGCGGCCGCGACGCGCGCCACCGCGCCGGTGCAATCCAGGCGCAGCAAGTCCGCCGCGACCGCGCCGCGCAATTCGGCCAGCCGCGCCGCGGCCGCCGCCTGCCGCGCTTCGGCCGCGCGCCGGAGGTCTTCCGCGCACCGCGTGAACTCCTCGGCCAAGGCCTGGCGGTCCGCCAGCGTCTCCGCCGCCAGCGGCCCCGCATAGGCCAGCGCGCGGCCGGCGGCTTCCGCGCCGCGTCCGGACCGAACCAACTCCTCCGCCTCCGCGCGCAAGCGATCCAAGACCGCCGCCGCAGCCTGCCGCTGGGCGATCGTCAGCCGCCGAATCTCGCCGGCGGCCCGGATTTCATATTCCGTACCCGCGCCCGCGGTCTGCACTTGTTCAAACCACTTGAGTGTTCCGGCATAATCATCGGAATGCGTCTGGCCATAGCGCACCGCTTCGGCATACATTTTTTCAAGCGCGGTCAAACGCGGTTCCGCGTCCGCCACCGCGGCCGGCCTCGGCGCGGCGGTGACGGCCGCGGGCGTATGCGCCGCGGCAACGGGCGGCGGCGCCGGCGGATGCGCCCGACGCATCAACCAGCGGGCCGCGCCGCCAAGCGCCAACAGGACAGCGATCATCCCGGCCGCCAACCCCAGCCAGGGAATACCGGGCGCTCCGGTTTCCCCGCCGGTCGCGCGGCGGCGTAACCGCCAGATCTGGGAATGACGCAGCACGATTTTTTTGTGCTCCTCGTGCGCGCCGCCCAGCGCGCGCACGCGCAGGATGGCCGACTCCCCGGGCGCCAGCGGTTTCTTCGAAGGATGCTCGCCGGCCATGACCCGCTCGATGTCGCCGATTAAAGCGCCCCAACTGGGATGCCGGTGATCGCGGTTCTTGGCCAGCATCAAAGCCAGCAGTTCGACGCAGGCGTCGGAGATGGCGGGGTTGAAGTCGCGCGGATCGGGCAGCGCCTCCGTCGCCTGCCGCCGCAGAATTTCGTCCACCTCCATGCCGCCCCAGGGCAACTGACCGACGAGCATGTGGTAGAGCGTAGAGCCCAAAGAATACATGTCCGCCCGGAAATCAATCTCCATATCGGGGTTGGCCTGCTCCGGGCTCATGTAGTTGGGGGTGCCGGCAACAAGGTCGTTCACGCCGGTCACGCCGGCGTCCCGCAGGCTCTTGGAAAGGCCCAAGTCGGTCAGGCGCGGATCGCCGTGCGAATCAATGACGATATTGCCCGGCTTGATATCGCGGTGCAGCAGTTGATGCTCGTCCCAGGCATAGGCCAGCGCCTTGGCCAGCTTGTGCGTCATTTCCAACGCCGCGCGCTCGGTCAACGGACCTTCGCGCTGGAGTTTTTCGGCCAGCGATTCGCCGACGTAGGCCATGGCCAGATAGTAAACGCCCTCATCCTCGCCAGCCTCATGGGCGGTCACAATGTTCGGATGTTCCAGGCGGGCCTGCAACCGGACCTCCTGCAGGAAGCTCTCGACGACCTCACGGTTGCGCGTCAGCCGCGGCGGCAGGATTTTGAGGGCGACATCGCGATCCATCGAAACCTGGCGCGCGAGGTACACCTCGCCCATCGCGCCGCGGCCGAGCAAGCGCTTGATCTTGAAATTGCCGACGGTTACGCCCGGCCCAAGCGGTTTCCGGGGAATAGTGACGGTCTGGCCGCATTGCGGACAGGGCACTTGAGTCCCAACCGCATGGGCCCCGATCTCCAACTTACTGTTGCAATGCGGACAGAAGAAAGAAATAAACATCCGCCATCCCCTCAACACGGATCATGGAGACAGTAATGGGTTTCCCGGCGCAATGTCAGCAGTATTCTGTTGCGGGGAACAAATGCCGGCGCGCCCGTGATGCTGATGGTCGGCAACTACTGCGGTAAATACCCTGCGGGGGGGCTTCGTCGCAGGAAAGTCGAACTTTCCTGCCCGACTCCGCCTACGCGCCTGCGCGCCGCTCACCACCAATGGGCCGACCGCTCGCGGGCGATATATCGGCCCGCGCCTTGTTCGCCGACGTAACGTCCATCGCGGACGGCGAAGCGCCCCCGCAATAGCACGTCCACCGGCAAGCCCTTGAGCGGCAAGCCCTCGTATGCGCTGTAGTCCACATTATGCCGGGACGTCCGCGCCGATACGACGCCTTCCGCTTGCGGGTCGAAAATAACCAGGTCGGCGTCGCCGCCCACCATAATGCTGCCTTTCTTCGGATATAGACCAAAAATTTTCGCGGGCGCGGTGCAAACCACATCTACAAAACGGTTCAGGCTCAGGCGGCCCGCCCCTACGCCATAGGTATAAAGCAGGTTGAACCGATCAGCGATAGACGGAATGCCATTGGGGATTTTAGAAAAGTTGTCGCGCCCCAGATCCTTCTGGCCCTTGAAATTAAACGGACAATGGTCCGTGGCCACGGTGCGAATAAACCCGCGCGCGAGGCCATCCCACATCTGCGGCAGGTGGTCCGCCGGCCGCAACGGGGGCGACATCACCCACTTGGCGCCTTCGAATTCCGGCTTGAAATAGAGGTCGCTGGTCAGCAGCAGGTATTGCGGACACGTTTCGGCGATAACCTTGAAGCCGCGCGCGACCGCGCCCTTGACCTGCGCCAATCCATCGGCGCTGGATAAATGGACAATGTAGATAGGCTGGTCCGCCAGCCGCGCCAGCGCGATGATTCGGTGCACCGCCTCGGCCTCGGCTTCCGCCGGATGGGCGCGCCAGTGATATTCCGGCCCCAGTTGGCCGGCGGCCACGAACCGCCGGGTCAGAACCTCAATCATGTCGCCGTTCTCGGCATGCACCATCACCAACCCGCCGTTTTCGCCCACTGTCGCGAACGCGCCGAGCAACTGGCCGTCGTCCATCTGAAGCCGGTCCTTGTAAGCCATGAAGCATTTGAAGGAGGTCACGCCCGCCTGGACCATTTCCGGAATCTGCGCCGCGACCGCCGGATTGAATTCCGGAAGTGTCATGTGGAAGCCGTAGTCCGCCACCGCCGTTTGGGCCTTCGCCTGCCACCGCTCAAGGGCGGCCGCCAGCGGCTGCCCCCGATCCGGGCAGATGAAATCAATGATGGTGGTGGTGCCGCCGCAAAGCGCGGCCGTCGTGCCCGTTTGGAAGTCGTCGGCGCTGACTGTTCCCATCATCGGCAGCGCCAGGTGGGTATGCACATCCACACCGCCCGGAAAGACATACCGGCCGGCGGCGGGCACAACCTCGTCGCCCGGCGCCGGCGGGATGTCCCGGGCGATGGCGGTGATGATTTCGCCTTCGACGCGGACATCCGCCACGCCGACATCCGCCGCCGTGACAACGGCGCCGCCTTTGATAATAATCGCCATGGTCCGCCTCCCACGTCGGCGCGCGCGGCGCCGGTCAATAACGTCCAATATCCGATATGACGGCGGAAAGTAAAGCCGGTTTGAATGTGCCCGGAACGCTCCACGGAGCACGGGCATCCCGCCCGTATTTCACTGCCGAACCGCCTCTATCTTGTCCATGAGCGGGACGCCCATACCTCCAATCGAAGATTCTCGGCGGCGGTTCCGCCGTTCAAGTCGGCATACCAAACCGGAGCGAACTCAGACGTGAACGGACCACTTCATTTTCATGCGGCCAACCCTAAATGCGCATTTCAGAATCCCATCCGGCTGGCGCGCACGCGGAACACCGCCGCCGCCGGGTCGGTGATGAACAGGTAGTTGTGGTTGCCGGCCGTCGGCGCCGGATAGGAGGCGCCCAACTGCCAGTTGGTGCCGCGCAAGTCGGTCGCATACTCCACCCGCTGCCCGGCATTGGTGCCGCCGCTCCAATAAACGCGCGCGCCAGTGAAATCCCGCGCCGCACCGGTGAATTGCAGCCGGGACGCAAAGGTATTCGGATCGGTGTCCGCCAGCCACTCGTCGCCGTCCGACGCGCCGTCGCCGTCCGTATCGGTTGTTAGCGGATCGGTCCCCATGTCCGTGTCGCCGGCCCAGATGCCGGTGTCGGTCTCGACCATGTTGGGCAGCTGGTCGCCATCGGCATCCACGAACTCGTCGAACCCGACATCAATGTTCCCCACGCGCGCTTCTCCATCAATATCGTACTCGCCCACCGCCGCCCAACCCCGGTCGCGGCAAGGCGACCATGCGGTGAGATGGTAATTGCTGCCATAGACCAGCGGGTTGGCGTCGAAATTGCCCACACCCGCATACCCGCCCTGCACGCAGCAATACTGCAGATTGTAGCCATCCGTTACATTGATTAGGGCATGCCCGAAGACAATACTGCCGCCCATGTCCAGCGAGCATCCCGACTTGGTACACTCCACACCGCCAACCGCGTTGCTCACCACCGTGCAGGTGATCAGAATCGCCGCACCCTTCTGATTGTACAGTCCGCCGCCATACTCATCCGGATGAATGATATTTTCCGCGAGCACACAATTGCGCAGGGCCGCTGTCGCATTGCTGGCGATCAGCACCCCGCCGCCGCTGCCATTGGTTGCCGCGTTGCGCAAGATATAAGCGTTGACCACCTCCGCCGTGCCGCCCGCCACGAAGAACCCGCCGCCGTTGACGGCGGCCCGATTGCCTTCCACCCGCGCCGGTCCGCTGATCAAGCAATACCCGTTGCTCACGGCGATTCCGCCGCCATTGACGGCGCGGTTATCACTGATCCGGACCTGGCCGTTTGTAGCGTAGAGAAAGATCCACGCGCCGCGCGCCTGCATCCCACCGCCGTTCCCACTGTTGTCCAGGTCGGCGTCCGCAACATTGCCGAGCAGGGCGAGGTTGGTGCCCACCAGCCGGGCGTTCGAGAACATTATCAGCCCGCCGCCATTCCGCAACGCGCGATTGCCTTCGATGGTAACTGTATTGAAGTAATTGGTGCCAGCCAGCAACAGCATGCCGGCTCCATCCCGCGCATTGTTGGAAACCACCCGGCTGGATGCCAGACGCAAACAACCCTCCACCCAAACCCCGCCGCCACCGTTGAGCGCGGCTGTATTATTGGATATAAACAGACTTCTGAATGCGCCCTCACTAGCTAAACCATAAAACCCGCCGCCGTCCTCCTTCAATGAGCGGTTGCCGGCAAACACCAGGTTGGTGCCGGCCACCCGGCTGAATATGAAATCAGCGCCGCCCGTGTAATTGCTGGCATAGTTGCAGCGAAAATCAACCCGCGCCATCAGCACGGTGGCATTGACGACCGCCAGCCCACCGCCGCTACCGCCGGCCCAATTCGCATCGTTGGTGTCGGCTGAACCAAAGGCCACCCCACCGGATAACTGTACAACGGAATTCGTCGCATAGATTCCGCCGCCCGCCCCCCGGGCGCTGTTTTTTGTGATCAAAACCTCGCCGGTAATCGTCAACGAAGAATCATACAAAGCAATGCCGCCCCCATCCTGTGCCGCTCGGTTTCGGTCAAGCGCCAAATTGGCGATCCACTCGTATAAACGCACATCGGAACGGCCCGCCGCACAGATGCCGCCGCCCCGTTGCGCGGAGTTATCGTTGAATGGCGCATATCCCGCCAAGGCGGTATAGATGGTCACTGTGGAGCCGTACCCCACCCACATCGCCCCTCCATCCCCGTTGCCGTCTCCACCCGCATCCGCATCATTGTACTCGACGAATGGATCGTTCACGGACACCACGGCGTTGGAGATAAAAAACGCGCCGCCATGGTTGCTGGCGTCATTGTGGCGGAAGTACACTGAAGTCAGGTCAGCCGGCGCTTCCAAGACCATGCCGCCGCCATTGGTGCCGGCCACATTATCCCATATATGACTATCGCCGACTATCGTCAGGGGATACCCCGCGCCGCCGCTCCACCACACCCCTCCGCCATGACCGCCGGCCCGGTTGGTGGATATTCTAACCGTATCGAAATCCCCACGGCACCGCCAGGCCATGAGACCGCCGCCGCAGCCATTCCCGCCGGTCGCGTTGTCGTGTACCGCGCTATTGCGACCCGTGACGGTGGCGCCAAACAGGCACAGGCCGCCGCCACCGAAGCTATCTGAGCGGTTGAATCGAACAACGGAATCGTACAGGGCAACCCGCCCTCCGAGGTAGGCGTAAATGCCGGCGCCCGCCGATGTGGAATGGTTGTGATGGATCAAGGCGTTATTCGTCAGCACCAGTTCGGCGTTATTATCCATCATCACCCCGCCGCCAAGCTGGGCGTCGTTGCTGTGCGTGGAACCGGAGAGATACCCGATGGATGAACCGTCCACCACGCACAGCGCGTTGCTCAAATAGATGCCGCCGCCGTAGCTATAGGCCTTGTTGTGCGCCACCCGCACGGCGTTGCGAATCTCGAGGATGGAGTTCCGGGCGTCAATGCCCCCGCCGTTGGTCGCGGCGATGTTGGGCCCCAACCCCACGGCGTTGTAGCCGATATAGGTGGATACCCCCTGGATCAGGGCTGTGGAATTATTCCGCAGCTCAATGCCGCCGCCATTTTCATACGCCGTGTTGCCACAGACGTCGGCGCCGTTCAACACCTCCAACCGGGAGGCATCCGTCACCGCGATCCCGCCGCCCAGACCGGCGGTATTAGCCAGGATATCCGTCGTCTCATTCGACAGCACGCAACGCGCGCCGTCGCCGACATAAATGCCACCGCCCATGAACTGGGCCACATTCCATTTGATCTGGCCATCGTCGCCACCGTTCAAGAACACCACCCCTTTGCAAACCGCAATCCCGCCACCCAACCCTTCCGGCCGGTAGGCGCCCGAAGTGGCGCGCGTCGCGACGTTGCTGAAGATCAGCGCGTTGGTCGCGACCAGCGTGGAGTTGGTCAGGTAAATTCCGCCGCCGTACCCGCTGGCATAATTGTTGAATATCCGGCACCTTTCCACGCTCACCGTGCTGCCGTTGCGTGCGTGCAGCCCACCACCATGCAGCGCGTACCCTTCGAAGGACATGCCCCCGGAAAGATCCAGGTCCACCAGCCGCAAATTGGAGTTCGCCACGTCCACCACCGAGCCGTAGATCGGCGGCACGGGCCGCAAGCTGGTGGTCGTGCCCGCGATCTTGGAGACACAGGCATGATCATAAGCGCCGTCAATGGTGATAGATCGCCCGTAAATATTGAACACCTCCGTGTATGTGCCGGTGGAAACCCGGATCACCGCGCCCGCGCCGGCGGCGGCAATGGCGTTGGTAATGAATACATAATCGGGCGTGGCGTCCCCCTCAATCTTGACGGTCGCCGGGGCGGAGACCGCCCAGGCTAGACACAAACCCAGAACCAATCCGACCGGTCGCTTCGCACTGTTCATGGACTCCTCCTGGTCAGGAACTTCGTAGGGGTCGAGCTCGCTCGATCCCGATCCAAGGGACGCAGGCAAGCTGCGCCCCTGCATGTCCTCCGGGCCTATCCCGGCTTTCTTCATTCAATCACCTGTCCGGCCCAAAGCTGTTGCAGGAAAGATCTCCACGGCATGAACTGCACGCCGCCCGCGATGCGCTCCTCCCGCCCGCCGCACACCAGGATCGCCCGCCGGGGCTTGTGCTCAGCCATAAAGGCGTGCCGTGCGCGGCAATCGCGCCCGCGACCCCCACAGAAACGCCGATTGCACTTGCAGCAGTCGCATCACCAACCGCCTTTGAATCAATTTCACAGGATGATACTCTTGAATAGTTTAACTATTAAGGATGTTATTCCATCTGATTAAGATGTCCAATTCAAAGCCACGCAAAGCAAAGTGAGCGCGTTTGCCCAGGCCCCGGGCGAAACTTCCGGCCATTAACGGCTGGCCACGGCGCATCGTTGCTGGTCCGGGGCCAGCCGTGAACGCAAAGCAACTTGTCACCGCCCCACGGCCGTCCGCTGTTTCAACTGCTCGACCTCGCGCCGCAGTTCCGCATTCTCGGCCTTGAGTTCCTTGACTATATCATACAACCCTTGCACCGCCGCCAGCGCGACGCCGTCGGCATCCACTGTTGCAATCCCGCGCGGATCCTCGCCCACGCCGAACGCGGCGCGGAAGTCCTGCGCAACCGGCCCGATGTGCCGGACGCTCGCGTCCTGCGCCTTGTACTGCCAGGTCTCCACCGGCAATGCCGCCACCTTCTCCAGCACCTCTCGCCGATCCACCGGCGCAAAGGCGGTCTTCAGGTCGCGATCGCTGAGCGTAGTCCATGACCCGGCCCCGGAGTGCAGGCGCGCGCCGGCCGTCGGCACACCCGCGCCGTCAATCGCCGTCACGAACCGGAACCCGCCGCACGCCCGGACATTGAACTGGTTGTCGGATTCGGAGACGAAGTTAAAGTCATTGGTATCAGCCCAGACGAACGCCCCGGAGTGCGCCGCCTTGGCCTTCCGACCCGACGCCAGCGCATACGCGGTATTGCTGTAAACTGCGGAAGACCGCCCGCCCAGCACAACGCCATACTCAACATTGCTGCCGATCAGGTTGAACTCGCCGCCGAGCACCGCGCTCGCGCTGCTCCGTTCGCCAATGTAGTTCTGCCAGCCGCCCAGAATGGAACAGGAACCCGCATCATAACCGATTTTATTCAGCCAACCGCCGGCGATCACGCAGTCGTCGGCACGATCATCAATCTGATTGGCCCGGCCGCCGCCGATCGTGGAATGACCCGATATCCTCGCGATATAATTACTCTCCCCGCCAGCAATCGTCGCGCATTTCGCATTGTCTTCAATGATATTGACCCGGCCGCCGCCAACGACGCTGCCGTCGGCGTCGGCGCCAATCCGGTTATACTGCCCGCCGGCCACCGTCCCATACTCCGAACCCTCCCCAACCTGGTTCTGACTACCGCCGCCGATCATGCTGCCGTCGGAGTCCCGCTCCACTTTGTTGCTGATGCCGCCGTTGATCACTACGTATCGGGAATTGGTCAAGACCGCGTTGTACTCGCCGCCGCCGATCACGCCGGCCAGGGCGTTGCTGTAGATCTGATTGGCCAGGCCACCGCCAATCACCGACTGATGGGCGTTCGTGGCAATCTCATTCCCCATGCCGCCGCCGATCACCGACAACCGCGCATAAATGTCGTTCGGCCAGAATCCGATAGAATACGAGTACTCATCCCAGACCGTCATCTGCCCGCCACCGCCGCCGATGAACGAACCGGTGGCAAAGATCCGGTTCTGGAACCCGCCGGCGATGGTGGAACCGCCAGCATTGGTCGCAATGGTATGGCGATAGCCGCCGCCGATGGTGCTGCTGGCGTTCAGTTCACCCAGCGTATTATGCTCCCCGCCGCCGATCGTTGCGGCGGCGCTGTTGCTGCCGATCAGGTTCTGGTAGCCGCCGGAAATGGTGGACAGGATGGCGCCGCCGGCGATTACATTGCTGAGGCCGCCGCCAATGACCGCATAATGCGACAGGCGGTCGATACGGCTATTCCGGCCGCCGGAGATCGTGGCCTGGGCCGCGCCGGAATCAATCGTGTTGTCAAGGCCGCCGGCGATCACGCTGTTAGTGCAACCATTGCCAATGAAGTTATGATAGCCGCCGCCGATCACCGAATCAAAGGCGCCGAATCCGATCTCATTCGCCCG
>CAZMXS010000072.1:0-24172 GCA_964570325.1 uncultured Verrucomicrobiota bacterium
GTGGCAGGATTCGAAACTGCGACCAAGTGATTAACAGTCACCTGCGCTACCACTGCGCTACACCGGAACCTTTTTCCGTAGCAGATTACGGAGACAATAATGGCGAACCGGTGGAAGTCAAGGCCGGATGGCTCCGTTCCGACCGTTTTTTTTACACGGGCTGGCGCCCCTGGATAGCGCGCGAGAGCGTGACCGGATCGGAGTAGGCCAGTTCACTCCCCGCCGGGATACCCAACGCCAGGCGCGAAACCTTGAGGCCGGCGCGGGCCAGTTCATGCGCGATAAAAGCTGCGGTCGCGTCGCTTTCGACATTTGTGCCCAACGCCAGGATCACCTCCTGCACCCCACCCTCCCGCACGCGTTTGAGCAGTCCCTCGATCCGCGTATTGTGCAACCCCTCACCCCGCATCGGCGAAAGCCGTCCCATCAGCGCGTGATATCGGCCGTGGAAGACGCCTGCTTTTTCGATCAACGGAATATCATCGGCCTCCTCGACCACGCACAATACGTGCGGATCGCGCCGGGGATCCGTACACAGCCGGCAGGGGTCAGCCTCGGCCAATGTTACATTGCCGCACAGCGAGCAGCATTTCACGCGCGCCGGCAGATTCGCCAAGGCCAGCGACAACTCGCCGGCCAAACCGGTCCCATCGCGCACCAGCATCAAGGCAATGCGCTCCGCTGAGCGCCGGCCAATACCCGGCAAACGGGCCAGCAGGCCAATCAAACGCGCCAGGGGCTCCGGCTGGCTCATGGCATCACAGGCCCGGAATGTTCAGGCCGGCCGTCAGTTTCGACATTTCCTTGGCCGCCGCCTCGCGCGCCGTCGTTAATGCGCCATCCACCGCGGCCAAAACCATATCCTCCAGCATTTCGACATCGTTGGGATCAATCACCTTGGGATCAATTTTGATCGCGGCCACCGTGCCGTCGCCGCGGGCAATTGCCCGGACCATGCCGCCACCGCTGGAAAACTCAAAGGTCTGCTGCGCCATCTCGGCCTGCATTCGCTCCATATTCTTCTGCATGGAAGCAGCCTGCTTCATCAGTTTCATTATATTGGGCATTGGTTGCTCCTCTCGTGCTCAATGGTTAATACTCAATAATCAGTAGTGCACAGGCGGCGAACCGCGTTCCTTTCCCGCATTTCACCTTCATCGTTCCGCATGCGCTACTCCCGCACATCCACGATTTCGCCGTTGAAGAGTTCCAGGGTTTTGCGCACCGCCGGATTCTTCAACCATTCCTGTTTGGTCTTGGCGGGCGCGGGTTGACCGCTATTCTTCTTCAGCGGCGACTGGTGAGCGTCATCCAGTTTGATATCGCCCGGCAGGGTGGACTTGTTGTCCATGACCGTGAACTCGACCGTGACCTCTCGCCCAAGCACCTCAGCCAGTACTTTCTGCACCGCCTTCAGATTGCGCGGATGTTTGGCCTGCTCCTTGTCGCCCGCAAACTCGGGATCGAATCCGATCGTCAGATGATTACCGGTCATTTTCAGCGGCTTGGCGTCCAGCAGATACCCTTTCATCATCGCCGCCAGGCGACCCACTTTCTCCGCAATTTCATGCCAGCGCTCGGATAACAGCGCCACCTCATCACCGCCGGACCCAACCACGGGTGCCGCCGCCGGTTCCACCGCGGCGGCGAGCAACTCGGACGCGGGCATGGCGGGAGGCGCCGCCGGCGCGGCGTTCACCTGCGCTCCGTCCGTCCGCAGCGCCTCGAGCCGCTGCAGGATCTCATCCAGTGTCACGACGGTCGCCGCGCGGGCGCACCGAACCAGCCCCACTTCAAGCACCGTGCGGCGCGAGAGCGAAAAGCGCATCTGGTTCTCGGTCTCGGTCAGGATGTCCACCACACGCAGGATTCGCCCCGGATCGGCGGCGCGGGCCTGCTCCCGCAGCACCCCGGCCTGGGCATCGGTCAAATCCAACTCCGGCAATTGCCCACCGGCATACGCGCCAATCAGGACATTCCGAAAATACTCCAGTAATTCGCCCACCAGCCGCTGGAAATCTTTGCCGGCCCGGTCCAGCTCGGCCACCCGCGCGACCGCGCGCGGCACATCACCCGCCAGGATGGCGCCGGCCAGATCCTCCAGCGCCGCGCGCGCCGCAAGCCCGAACACGGAGAGCACATCGTCCTCGCTGATTTCCCGTCCGCGAAATGAAACGAGCTGGTCCAACGCGGACTCGGCATCGCGCAGACCACCCTCGGCGCCGCGGGCGATCGCCAACAAGGCGTCGTCACTGACTTTGATTTTTTCAGCGGCCGCGATTTCCTTAAGCCGTTGCACGATTTCCTTCACGGCGATCCGGCGCAGATCAAAACGCTGGCAGCGCGAGATGATGGTGGAAGGCAGTTTTTGAGGATCGGTGGTGGCAAACAGGAATTTGATGTAGTCAGGCGGCTCCTCAAGGGTCTTGAGCAAGGCATTGAACGAGGAGGGCGAAAGCATGTGCACTTCATCCACGATATAGATTTTGTACTTGCCGCTGGCGGGCTTGTACTGGACGGACTCGATAATCAATTCGCGAATTTTGTCCACCTGCGTGTTGGACGCGGCATCAAACTCCACTACGTCGAGACTGCTGCCGGACATGATTTCGCGGCAGGAATCGCACTGATCGCAGGGTGTGGCGGTGGGCCCCTGTTTGCAATTAAGCGCCTTGGCGAAGATGCGGGCGGTCGAGGTCTTGCCGGTGCCGCGGGGGCCAACGAACAAATAGGCATGCGCGATGCGACCGGATTGAATTGCGTTAGTCAGGGTGCGGACAACGTGCTCCTGCCCGACCACGTCGGCAAACTGCTGCGGACGCCATTTTCTTGCCAGAACTTCGTATGCCATCGGCTCATCTCCGCCATTGAAATTAAACAAGGGCCGTGCACCTTCGCTCGACAACCGCTTCCGGGATGCGACCGCCATGGCCCGGCTCGGGCCAGGTTGACCTGCGGCACCCGGATTGCATGGCTTACCGCTGCTACCTTCCGGTCCTGACGGGGTTCGCCGGAATCCGTCGCACAGGGCCCAGCCGTCGTCACCGGAACCGGGCGCGCAATCACCATCCACGGCCGCCTCACTCGGGAATTCCATCCTGCTGGAGCGGGTTGCAGGTCATCCTCCGAAGAGGAATCAGGGCACCGCTAACTCCCCATCTAGCACGGCCGGGGGATAAGCTACCGGGTCGCGTCCAAAAAAACAAACACGGAATGCGGGGTGAACGGGAATGCCTAGGCCGGCGTGGTCTGGCGCCGCAGTTGCCGGGCGCCGGCGGCCAACAACAGTGCCGCGAAAAAGATCGCGCCCCACTCGGAGAGTGTGGGGATGGATTCGCGGATCTGGCCGGCGCGGATACCGCGTTGAGCCACATCCTCATATGCCCAGTCAACGACCGTTCCATTCAGAAGCTGGCCGAGCTCGTTGCCGCCGGTAAATTGAATCCAGCCATAGCGCGTGCCGCCGGCAAAATTGAAGCGAACCCCGATATAGCCGTTGGCGCCGTTGTTGAAGTTGCCCCAACTCCAGTCGGAATCGTAGGTACTCATCAACGGTTTGGCAACCGTACCCCATTGCCCGACATTGTTGTCAATCATCGCGCCTTCCGCAAGACGATCCGGCTGCTCAATCAGGGAACGATCCGGCACAAACGCATTGCCAGGCTGCAGCGGACGGATCGATATATAACGGCCGGATGAAGTATAGGTGAAAGTGGCCCGAACCCCATTACCCTCTTCCGTCCCCTTTCGGGAGTTCGTGGTCGTAGTTGTGGTAGTCCACGTGCTGCTCCAAAAGTTCCAGGTAATCTGAAAATCATTGGTGCCGTCGCCATTAAGATCAATCAACACCGGTGTGGCTTGGCTGTTAACGGGGAGGTTGGTGACGCCGCTGTAATGCACCAAGGCATCCGCGTTGCCGGCGGCGAAAAGAGCCGCGCCCGCCGCAGCGGAATAAGCCATCAACTGCTTTTCAAACTCCGGACTGCCCCGCTGCTTCCAGTTCTTTTTCGCTTTCATCCCGCCGCGCCTCCAAACAGTCAATTATTGTCTTTTATACGACGCTAATTCATTTAATGTCAAGCGATTCCGCCGACAATCTTTGGCGATAAAGCTCGGGCGCCACGACCGCAGCCATGGCCGAAAGGTTGAGTTCGCGTCCGAGGAACCGTTGGACATCCGCGGCAACTTTAAGCGGCTGTTCAATGCAATCCTTAAACGACACGGGCAGAAGCGGTATACCCCGAGCCGCGAGCCGCCGCCGGATATTGCCCAACTGCCGGGTGTATGTCTGCTTCAGCTCGCTGTCCGCCATGCGGGCGCCCATCCGACCATGTCGCTGCAGCATCTTTTTTTGAGAGGCGAGCGTCTCGTCCAGGTCACGTTCCATAAATATGACCCGATACCGGCAATCCGCGCCGCCGGGCAGGAAGGCCAACTGATGGGCGATAATTTTGACGGCCTTGCCGCGCGCTTGCGGCACCCAGGTCCGATCACGGCGCAAACTGCGCGCGGCGGCGAACTCAAAGTAGCCGCGCGGGTTATCCGCGTCCGGCGGGCGCGAATCGTCCGTCAGCACCGGCATCCCTCCGGCAGCCAGCATTTGCATCATCAGCGACGTTCCGGAACGCGGCAGGCCGGCCACCACGGTAATGCCCCCCTCTGGGTCAGCGGTTGAAGGATCCGGCGCGGTCGCCGGCACAGCCGCTTCCGCCGAAGGTTTCGCCGACCGCCCGGCACAGTCCGGCGGGGCGGCCGCGCGCGGCGCTGTCCGGCTTTGGCGGGCCAACGCCAAGTAACGCTCCGCCAGCGCGGCATCGCCAAATCGGCGGCGCGCGATCTGCGCCAGGCGCCGGTATGCCTCCGTGAAACCCGGCTGTTGCGCGACCGCCACCTTGAACGATTCGACCGCCCGCACCGCACGGCGCATCCGCTGCAACGCCACGCCCAGAAAATAGTGCGCGGCGGGATTGTGATAAACCAGGCCAACCGACTTGAGCGCCGCCGCCGCGGCCTCCATATTCCGCCGCTGGCCCAGCCGCGCGCGGCAGATCCCCAGCCAGGCGTCGGCGTTGTCGGCATCTTCCGCGAGTGTGCGCCGGAAAAGGCGTTCAGCCTCCGTCCACTTCTTCAGTTCGAGGTAGGCGGCGCCCAATTTGTTGTTCAATCCGGGCTTGGCCCCTTTGGTTTTTTCGGCGCGCCGGAGATGCGTCAGCGCACCCGCCGCATCCCCTTCCGCCAGCCGCAGCGAGCCCATCAGGTATTCCATTGCGTAGGGATTAAGCGCGGCTTCAGCCCGCAGCCGCCGCAGGTCGCGGCGCTGGCCTTCGTCCAAGTCGGCCAACTGAACCTCCGGATGCTTTTCCTTCCAATCCTTAAGCTGCGCGCGCGCCGCCGCCTGGTTTTGCTCCTTGCGGCGGAACAATTCCTCCAAAAGCGAGCGCGCCGCGGGCAGTCGGCCCAGCATCTGGTAACACTGCGCCAACTGAATGCCAAAACGGTATTCATCCGGCCGCCGGGCCAGCAATTCCTCCAAAACTGGCGCCGCGTCGGCGAACCGCCGCGCATCCATGAACGCGCGGGCCAGATTAAAGCGCATCTCGCTCACGGCGTTTTCCACAGCCAGCGCAGCGTCCGCGGCCGGCTCCTCGATATAGCCCAGCGCGACCAGTTGGCGCAACGCCTCGTGGGATTCCACCGGGTCAAGCCGGACATCGGGCGAATGCATGCCGTCCGACCCGGCCACGGCATCCCAACTGGGGATGCTCTCGATCGGCGCGCCAGGCTCGGTGAACGCCTGCACCAGCGCCTGACCATCCATATCTGCGCCCACCGGCAAACCAAGCAGCGTCAGGATCGTCGGACAAATGTCCAGCAAGTTGGCGCCATAGACCAATTCGTCCCGCTTGATGCCCGGGCCGTGCATCACGAGAATACCGTAAGGCCGGTGTTCCGCCGCCGGACCGGCGGGTTCGACCGGAATATAGTCCGGCCGCAGATGGTCGGGATGGAAGCCATGATCGGAGACGAGAATCACGGTCGGCTCCGGCCCGGCCACGGCCAACAGATCGCCAAGCAGCAAATCGTGGTAGCGATAAGCTGCGGCAATCACACCTTGGTATAATTCAAAACTCCGCTCATCCACCCACCGGCGGCGGGGCGGATGAAACTTCATAAATCCATGCCCGAAATGATCCAGCGCGTCGAAATAAATGGCCGCGAAATCCCAAGGCTCATATTGCAGGATCGCTTTCGCGGCGCGATGCACCGTGGTGCAATCGGCGATGATCCGCGCCAGTCCCTCCAGCCGATGATCCTGGGTTTGATCAATCTCCGCCGCGCGCGGCACAAACAGTTCGATCAACCGCGGGTCCAGATCCTGCGGGTGCAAGCGGAGCCCGGCCAGGTTACGGGTCAGGCGTTCGGGATGGACAGTGCCCGGCCGCATCGGCCAAGGCGCGTCGCGCGGGGCGTGGGCGCGCTGGTAATGATTCGAAACCATCACGCCGTTGATCGGCTCGGCGGGATGCGAGGGCCACCAGGCCACCACCACGCTTTTCCGGCCTACCTGGCTCAGAATGTTCCACAGCGCCTTGGTCTTGCGCGACAGGTTGGAAATCGGACGAACTCCGCCGGTATGCGGATCCGGCTCATGAAAGCCGAGAATGCCGTGTTGATAGGGTCGCTTGCCGGTGGCGATCGAAGTCCAAAGAATCGGCGACAGCGGTGGATGCAGCGTGGCCAGATTGCCCATCACTCCCTGCTCCACCAGCCGCGCCAGGTGCGGCATCTGGCCAGCGTCCAGCAACGGATGAATCACCTTCCAGTCGGCAGCGTCCCAACCAATCAGAATCACTTTGTTGGCCAGCGGTTTGGGCATTTGTTAAATGTTGAATGGTGGACTGAAACTGCGCAAGGCAGAAGTAAACCGCAAACATGACGCCGACATGTTGCTTGAGCCGCCTGCAAATAAATGACACATTCCAGCGTCATGAAAATCCTGATCAGCAATGACGACGGGATTCACGCGCCAGGGATCAAGGCGCTCTACCGGGCCATCCACGACCTGGGCGAAATCCATGTGGTGGCCCCGCATTCCGAACAAAGCGCGGTCAGCCACGGGATTACGTTGGCCAACCCGCTCAAGACAACCCGGGTTTCGCATGAAAACCGCTTTTTCGGGCACGCCGTCGGCGGCACGCCGGCCGACAGCGTCAAGCTCGCCATCGGCGCGCTGCTGGAGCAACCGCCCGACCTGCTGGTCAGCGGCATTAACCTGGGGCCGAACGCCGGCATCGCCGTGCTCTATTCGGGCACGGTGTCGGCCGCCGCCGAGGGCACCATCCTCGGCATCCCGAGCATGGCGGTTTCCATCAACACCTTCACCGATCCGATCTGGGAGACCGCCACGCACGTGGCCCGGCACCTGGTCGGCCAGATTCAGCGCCACGGACTGCCGGCCGACACCCTGCTCAACGTGAACGTCCCCAACCTGCCTCTCGACCAGGTCAAAGGCTACGCCGTCACCCGCATGGGCCGCTCGCGCTACGTGGAAATTTTCCACCGCCGGACGGATCCGCGCGGCAACGTCTATTACTGGATGGACGGCGCGCTCCAGCCGGTGGACTGCAACGGCGGCACCGACCTGGAGGCGTTGCAGGAAGGCTACGTGGCCCTGACCCCAATCTGGTTTGACTTGACCCATGACAAAGCGCTGGGGGCATTCAAACAATGGGATCTGGGCAAAGTGAAATGATGCGCGAATTTTCGATTGGCCATTTGCGGTTTGCGGTTCTGTTGATTGGCATGGCGGCTCGGATCGCCGTTGCCGCCGAGGTCATCAGCCTCGACTCCTTCAACTATCCCGACGCCGCCGCCGCGCAGCAGGCATGGCGCGCCATCAACGGCGCGCCGGGCGTGGCCCCGGCGAAAACCGGATTGCTGTTTCCGCTGCCGTTTGCGGACGACGTGGCGCGGGTCTGCTGGGATAAAGCGGCTCGTCTTGACCTCGACGGCTATTCCAGTTTTGAACTCGACGTCACCTGCCTGGCGCCCGAGGCGTTGCGCTCACTCGCCATTTATTTCAAGAGCGGCGCCGGCTGGTATGTCTGGAACCAACCCGTGCCCAAGCGCGGCCGGCAGATAATCCGAATGCTGAAGGGCGATTTCTCCACGGAGGGCAAGCCGGCCGGATGGGCGCACATCGAGGCCGTCCGCATCTCGCCGTGGAAGGGCGCCGCGCTCAACAGCGCGCTGACCTTCCACGCTTTCCAGGCGCGCGCCGATCAATTGCTGCTGGTGCAGGGCACCTTATCCGCGCCCGACGCGACCGCGCGCGCGGTCTCCAAAAAGGTCACGCAGCGGATCAGCAACTGGCTGCGCGAACTGGGCATCGCGCACGGTGTGGTGGATGACGAAGCCGTGCAAGCCGGGGCCCTGAACCGGGCGCGGCTGGCGATTCTTTGCTATAACGCTTATCCTCCGCAACGCGAACTGGCGGCGCTCCAAGCCTTCCTTAAGCGCGGCGGCAAACTCATTGTCTTTTACTCTTCCTCGCCGGAACTGGCGGCGACGATGCACATGCGGCTCGACAACTATATCCGGGCCGAAGCAGCGGGCCAGTGGAGCGCGCTGGTCTTCACGGAGCCCCAAAGCTGGAACACCCCCGCCCGCATTTACCAGGACTCGCCCAACCTCGTGCCCGTCGCTCCGGCGGATCGGACCGCCCAGGTCATCGCCTGGTGGGAAGACGCGGCCGGCGCGCGCCGGCCTGAAGCCGCCTGGGTCGCCTCGGCGCAGGGCCTGTGGATGTCGCATATCCTCATGAATGACGATGCGCGCAATAAAAAAGAAATGCTGCTCGGCCTGATCGGTCATTATGATCCGACCATCTGGGACAACGCGGCGCGCGCCGCCCTTGCCGCAGTCGGGCGGATTGATTCTTTCCGCAACTTCGATGATGCGTTGAGCGTGCTGCGCGGGCAGGCCGGCAACGCCGCCGATCCCAAACAAGTCAACCGCCTGCTGGACGAAGCGCGCGACCTTCACGCGGCCATGCGCCAGGCGTATGAGCGGGGGCGCTATCCGGAAATGATGGCCGCGGAACGCGAATTAACCCGAAACCTGATCGAAGGCTACGCCGCAGTCCAACATCCGAAACCCGGCGAGTTCCGCGCGGTCTGGGACCACGACGGCGTCGGCTGGTTCCCCGGCAACTGGCCGCGCACCTGCCGCATTCTCGCGGAAAACGGCATCAATGCGATCTTCGTCAATCTCCTGTGGGGCGGGCTGGCGCATTTCCCGTGCGAATCGCTGCCGCCATCCGCCACGCTCAAAAAATACGGCGATCAGCTCCGGCAATCCGTGCAGGCGGCGCACGCTCAGGGCCTTGAGCTGCATGTCTGGCAGGTCTGTTGGAATCTCAGCGGGGCGCCGACGGATTTTGTCGAGAACCTCAAACAGCAGGGGCGCCTGCAGTTGTCAGCGGCAAACAAAACCGTGCCCTGGCTGTGTCCTTCGCACCCAAAAAACCAGGAACTCGCGCTGGCCGGATTGAAAGCGGCCGCCGCAGATTATCCGATTGACGGCATTCATCTCGACTACGTGCGCTTCCCGGACAGCACGCTATGCTATTGCGCCACCTGCCGCCGGGAGTTCGAGGAGACGATTGGGCAAAAGGTCCGGCGCTGGCCGCAAGACGCGCAGGCCGGCGGCGCGCTTGCGCCGCGCTTTCAAATCTGGCGCGCCGGACAAATCACGCGCTTTGTCCGCGCCGTTCATGACGCAATCAAAGATATCAACCCGAAGATCAAGATTTCCGCGGCTGTTTTCAGCCAATACCCCTCGTGCATCGGCAGCGTTGGCCAGGACTGGGGCGCCTGGCTGAAAGCCGGTTACCTCGATTTCGTTTGCCCGATGAACTACACGACCGATCCGATCCGGTTCACCCAATGGACACAAAGCCAATTGGCCCTGCCTGCGGCCAAGGGCCGCGTGTATCCGGGGCTCGGAGTAACCGCCGATGAGAGCCAACTGGCCCCGGACCAGGTCATTGAGCAAATTCTGATCGCGCGCCGGTGCGGCGCAACCGGCTTCGTCTTGTTCGACCTGAGCGGCACCCTCCAACGGGAAGTCCTGCCGCTGTTGAGCCTGGGGCTGACCAAGTGAAACAAGCCGAAGCGCAGGGATCCTGCCCGCATTTCCGGGCAACACCATCCGCAACCCGCCCGCGGAGCGCGCACCGCATTTGCCGCTGGATTTCCCCGCACGATCCACTACCATGCGCCGAAACCATCGGCGTTGACGGCGAAAGGACGCTCCCATGACAGCGCAGAAGAACAAAACGGCGCGGACCAAGTACCGGCGCATCATGCTCAAGCTCAGCGGCGAGGTGTTCATGAACCGCAAGCTCGGCGAGAGCCTCGACCCCAACATCCTCTCCTCCATCGCCGGACAGATCAAGAAGGTCAAAGACATGGGGGTTGAGATCGCCATCGTGGTTGGCGGCGGCAACATCTTCCGCGGGCTACCCGGCGAGGCATGCGGCATTGACCGTACAACCGGCGATTACATGGGGATGCTTGCGACGGTAATCAACAGCCTGGCGCTGCAAGCCGCGCTGGAAAACATGGGGGTACATACCCGGGTCATGACGGCGATCGCCATGCCGGCGATCGCCGAACCCTTCATCCGCCGGCGGGCCATGCGGCACTTGGAGAAAGGACGCGTGGTAATCTTCGGCGCGGGCACAGGCAATCCGTATTTCACCACCGACAGCGCCGCTGCCCTGCGCGCGAGCGAGATCGGCGCCGACCTGCTGCTCAAAGGGACCAAAGTTGACGGCATCTATACCGCCGACCCTTTCAAGGATCCCACCGCAAAACGCTATGACCAGATCACTTACGCCGCGGCGCTCAGCAAACGTTTGAAGGTAATGGACGCCGCCGCTTTTTCGCTTTGCATGGACAACCGCATCCCCATAATTGTGTTCAATTTTTTCAAACAAGACGAAATCATCCGCGTATTGCGGGGCCAGCCGGTCGGCACCCTGGTGCACGGCGGCGATTGAGGAGAGGAAGGAACAGATATGGACATTGAATCGGTGGACGACATTCTATTACTGGCCGACGACAAGATGGGCAAATCGGTGGAGTTTCTCCAGCAGGAACTCAGCGGCCTGCGCACCGGCAAGGCCTCGCCCAGCCTGGTTGAGAACATCCAGGTGGAATACTACGGCACCCAGACCCGCCTGCGCCAACTCTGCGGTATCAGCACGCCCGAACCGCGATTGATCGTGCTCAATCCCTTTGACCCAACCGCGATGGCGGCAATCGAGAAGGCCATTCTGGCCGCCAATATCGGCATTACGCCGATCAGCGACGGCCGGGTCATCCGGATTCCCATCCCCGAGTTGAGCGAGCAGCGCCGCAAGGAATTGATCAAGATCGCGCACAAGCAGGCCGAGGAAGCCCGTGTGGCGATCCGCGCCGTGCGGCGCGACGCCAACGAGCAAGCCAAGACTATCGAAAAAGCGCACAAGATCACGGAAGACGAGCGCGACCAGGCGCTCCAAGAAATCCAAAAATACACCGACGACTATATCAAGAAGGTGGATGACCTGCTCGCCGCCAAGGAAAAAGACATCATGGTGGTGTAACGCGGGGGTTGGCTGCCACGGCCGGCTCTGGCCTGAACGATAAAGAACTCTGGACCGCGAATGACGCGGATTAGGCGGATGCCGGCATTCGCTAGACACGCCGCGCGTTCCGTTGGACCTGCGGTCCGACCCGACCCATGGCTACGGAGCAGGCATTGAATCCGCCGGCGATGATCGAATCAAAACGTATGGATGTGACGTTGGAAAAGCGTTCTCGCTGGCGCCATATTTTTCAAGAAAGGCGCGCCACTCTGACGGGGTGGCGGTAAAGAACAGTCCGCCGTTTTTTTCAATGCTCAGCGAGGGCAAGGTCACTTCGCCGTCATTCAGCGCGCCGATCAACCAGTCATAGTTGAAGGGACGAAACTCCAGCCGGTTGCTGGAGATATCCATCCGGCACAGGAGATGGAAAGGCAGCACGTGGATGGTCCACCAGTCACTCATCACCCGATCATCCGGCGAACCGGCCATCGTGTCCGCAAACAGGTTCGTGCCAACGCGAAAGTAAACGACTTCCAAATCGCCGGAGGCGCCTTTCTCCGAATAAGTGACAATCCGATCCTCTTCAAAGAGCCATGGCTTCTGGTTCTTGGGCTCGTTTTTTTCTCCCAGCATCACCCAGGTTCCATTGGCCTCCGGCAGATCCACAATAGCATCGGGGGTGTAAAACGGGTTGAAAGAGCGGACACAACCGAGTAGCAACAGTGCGAGGACAGAAACGCTTAAAGACAACCGTATTTTTCGCATAACAGCCTCCCCACAAGCGCGGACTTCTTGCGCATGTTCCACCCGCCAACTTCCGGCTTATTCCCCACGAGACAGGCCGGCGGGGCGCCCATCAAGTCAACGCAACAAATTGTTTCGGTTCAAAGTTGCCCTCGAAGGTCCACCAGGTGGCCACGCACTGCTCAATGCGGAACACCGCCAGGAAATCATAACCGGACTGTTGCACCCACGGCTGCATGAAAGGGCGATTGGCGACAATCTCTTTCTTCAACTCCAGATCTTCGACCAGTCGCGCCACGCCGCTGACCCGGATTTGCCGTTTCTCCTCGTGGTTGTTGAAGCACATTTCGACGCAAGGGTTCGCCAGCATCTGCGCGCACACGTCCTTCATGCGCCCCGTGTGGAAGATGACCCCCTGCCCATCCGCCCGATACATCAACATCCCACGCACATGCGGCTTGCCGTCTTGTACGGTAGCCAGGTGACAGACGGGGTTGCGGTTCATGAAATCCAGTATTTCCTGCTTGGTCATTTTTTGGTCTCCTGCACGTGATAGGTTTTCGTCTCCGGATCGAATATCAGCTTGTCCTTGTTTTGCCGATACCAGGCGATCAATTCCTCGCGCGAACCGCGAACCGGGAGCAACCGGTAAAGCGTCTGTCGGACATCGCTCCCGCCCCAACGCCGCACATCAGCGTTGTCGAACGATTTCACCAGGTAATCCAAAGCGTCCGGATAGCCATAGCCGGCCGCCACCTTGGCCATATAGAACGCACTGCAGTCGTCTCCATCCCGCGCATTGACCCATGCCGCCTCGATGTTGGTCTCAATGTTGATTCCCGGCAGATCCTTGATCGCCTCGTAGGTCCAGTACTGATTGCGGCCATTCACAAAGTAATCCGTCAGAAGCGGATATGTCTCGGGATCGCCCAGATTGGCCACGGCCCAAATCCACTCGGTGGGCAGGTGATCGGGATAATCCTTCATCTCAGCCAATAGAACCGCGCGGGCATCCTGCTCCCACCCCCGCTCCACCACCGCGCGAACCAGTTCGTTGTTGATCGGCAGCGCATCAATAATCATCTGTTTCTGATCGTCGCGCGCCAGCCGAATAATCGCCCGGTTGAGATGATAATTGCTCAAGCTGCCCGGTGCGCCGCGGTCGGCCGTCGCCGCCTCGATCAGCAACGGCAGTTTCTCCGGTCCGATTTTCAACAGCATCCGAACCTGGGGATCGCTGTCGCTATAGGTGTTCTGGCCCCGCGTGGCGTTCTGGATCGCGCGGATGTATTGGCGCACCTGGTCATCACTCGGATTCGCCGGCAACTGAATTTGCCGCAGGGCCGCCAGATCCGGACCCCGCGCGCGAAACTCATTCCATTCGTCATCCGCCGCGACAGCCGCCGGCATGGCCGCCGGGGGCGCGGCGGTGCCGGCCGCCAGATTGGAGCTCATGCCGTCAAGCAGGCCGCGGATGGCCTGCAATTCAGCCAGAATCGCCCGGTCCACGCCATCATCATTCCCGGCGCCGAACGCCAAGGGAAACGGAAGCGCCACCAGCAATAGCGCCGTTGGAACATTCCAGATTCTCACCTCAACCTCCCTGAAAAGCGTTATGCCAAGTCCACCCCATACAACTATCTGGGGATCTTGTCTATCCCGGCCTCAAAAACAAAACCGGCGATGTATGCGATCGAACCACACACCGCCGGCTCTGGATTGTTTGGCTACCTAATGATCAATCGCCTTCATATTCCTCGCCCGGGTTATCCTCATCGGGGTTCACCGGGTTGGGCATTCCGGATTGGGTCGGCGGCATGGCGACGGGGGCCGCCTTGACGCCCGCGGACATGCCCTGGTACATGCTGATCACGCCGTCGGTCATATCCATCACCTTGGCGCCTTCCTGTTCCTGGTATTGGAACAAGGCCGGGTCATTCTTGATATCCACCTCCACATTACTGAACTCCTGGGTAAACATCTCCTTGCCCTCGGCGTTGAGGTAAACCACTTTGCGGGGCATGCCGTCGCTGACTGCCACCCAATATTTAACCTTCGTCGGCAGCAGGTTGCCCATGGTTTCGCGCATCTTCGAATCGCCGCCGGCCATCTCGCCCTCGACCACATCCACGTCCAGTTCGCCCAGTTTCTCCTGGCCCACATACACCAGCTTGTCCTTGTTCACGCCCTGGAACGGATCCGTGCTGGCGCCGGGTCCCTGCGCGCCTCCCATACCGGCGACAAAATCATCGCCCAACGCCGCCTTGATTTTCTGGATGTCCATCTTCTGCACCATGTTCATCGTCGGCATGACCGTGTAGAGCACGTCGCCGTCTGAGATGGTGATCTGCTTGGCGTTAACGGGCGGCATCAGCATTTCCATGCGCATCTTGCCGCCTTCCGCCCACATCTCGCCGGTGATGCTCATCTTTGAACCCATCATCTCCATCGTCATGCTGAGGTTCTCGTGATAGCTCTTGACCGCGGCGGCGCGGTCCACAATTGCTTTCACTTTGGCCGCCGGATCATCGGCGCCGGCCCAGGCGGCGCCCGCCACCAGCCACGCCGCCGCACTCAACACCGTCATGTAGTTCCGCATGCTTTGCATTGTTCTTCCTCCCTTGGTTTAACCGAACTGCTGTTATTTCTTCTGCCGCGCGGCCGCCAGATGCCCCGCCTCGAAGGCGGCCAGGTTGGCCTGAACAATCTCCGCGCCCTTGCGCGCAAAAAACTTTTCCACCTGCGCCACCAGGTCATGATGCGAGACCACGAGGTAATCCGTCGCCGCACCGAGCATGACCAGGTTGACGGCCCGCCGCGATCCGGCATCCTTAGCCAATTGTTCAGCGTCCACCACCACCCGGTTGGGCCATCGTTCCACCTCGGCCAGCACCGCCTCAAGCGGTGGATAATTCGCCACGTTGCGCACCGGATGCCGGTTCGTCACCAGCCAGCCATCCGGGCGAATGAATGGAAGATAGCGCAGCGCTTCCATCGGCTCGGTGGCCAGAATCAAATGAGCGGAACCCGGCGGCACCAGGTCCGATGCGATCGGCGCCAGCGACAAACGCAGGTGCGACACCACCGCGCCACCGCGCTGGGCCATGCCATGCACCTCCGACTGCTTGACATAATACCCTTTATGGAGCGCGGCCGCGCCGATGACGGCGGCGATCGTCAGCAGCCCCTGTCCACCGACGCCGGCGATGATAATATCCTGCTGGTTGGCCGTTTCTTTCATAAGTGCGATATTCGAGTTTCCTAACAAAAACACACGCCGCAAGCCAAGAACCCTTGCGCCACCCTGGAGCGCCACACCGTTCCAGCGGAATGGCCGATCAGCTTGCCACTTGCCGGTGGCGCGACAGTGCTCTGGTCATATACCAATCATTACTCTCCAGCCGGCCATTACCCGCCGGTTTCCGTTTTCAGCGCTCGCAGACAAGCTCGCCGCGCGATAATCACAGAGGGACCGCGATATTCCAACTCGCGTTTGAGAATCTCCACATTGGCCGCGTGATGCGCCGGCAGCGGAGTCACCAGATGCATATGTTCCGGCTTGATCCCCAAGCCCAGTACGATGGATTCCAACCGATGCGCCGCGTGGCTTTTCTGCCCGCCGGTCATGCCGGTAGTCAGATTGTCCGAAATCACCACGGTCACCGGAGTATGCTCCTCGACGCAGTCCAGCAAGCCGGTGAGGCCCGAATGCGCGAAAGTCGAATCGCCGATGACCGCCAGCGAATGCTGCAGCCCCGCGTCCGCCGCACCCTTGGCCATGGTGATGGACGCCCCCATGTCCACGCAGGAATTGATCGCCTCATGCGGCGGCAAGGCGCCGAGGGTGTAACAACCGATGTCGGAAAACACCTTGACCGCGGGAAAGGCCTGGACCGCGTCCAGAATAAATTCAAAGACATTGGTGTGCGGGCATCCGTGGCACAGGGTCGGCGGCCGGCCCACCACCACCGACGGCATCGCCGGCCCCTCGGCAATAGACCGCCCCAATGCCCGCGCGACAACCGCCGGGTCCAGTTCCCCCGCGCGCGGCAGAGCGCCATCCAGCCGGCCGCGCACCTTCAGCCCGCGCCCCGTTAGACCCCGCAACTGCTCCTCAACCCATGGATAGCCGTCTTCGAACACCATGACCGCGTCGCAGGCCGCCAGGAACTTCTCCAGCAGGCCGCGCGGCACAGGGTACTGGCCCAGTTTGAGCACCGGGTGTGGACAGGCGTGGGGTTGATAGGTTTCGCGGATGTAATTGTCCGCGATGCCGCAGGCGATCAGGCCGAGCGATCGGTCGCGGCCCGGCTCGAACCGATTGAACGGCGACTCCTCGGCCGCCTGCGCGAACAATGGCCCCTTCCCCAGCAACACCGCGTAATTGCGGCGCGCGATCGCCGGCAGCAGCACATACTGACGCTCGTCCGCCGGAAAATGGATCGGGTTCGGCTCCCGCGGCGTACGGATTCGGCGCACGACATTGGCGCGCGAGTGGGCCAGGCGCGTCGTCAGCCGCAGCAACACGGGAACCCCATGCTTCTCCGATAACTCGAAAGCCGCGAGGGTGGCATCGTACGCTTCCTGCTGATTGGCGGGCTCGAAGATCGGCACCTGCGCAAATGCGCCGTAAAAGCGGCTGTCCTGTTCATTCTGGCTGGAATGCATCGAGGGATCGTCGGCCGCCACAACGACCAGCCCGCCGTTGGCGCCGGTAATGGCGGAATTGATGAACGGGTCGGCGGCGACGTTCAGGCCGACGTGTTTCATGCAAACCAGCGCGCGGCGACCGGCGTAGGACATACCCAGCGCCGCTTCCATCGCCGTCTTCTCATTGCAACTCCAGTTGGAATGAATCTTGCGTTCGCGCGCCTCGGCCGAATGCTGGATGTACTCGGTGATCTCGGTCGAAGGCGTGCCGGGATAGGCGTAAACGCCGGATAAGCCGGCATCAATCGCCGCCTGCGCGATCGCTTCGTCCCCCAAATATAGATGCATTTCCATGGCGTCAATCCTTCGGGCGCAGATCCACAACGCGCCGGGCCTTGCCCTCGGAACGCTCGATCGCCTTCGGCTCCACCAGTTTCACCGCGGCATGAATGCCCAACATGTTGGCGAGCTTGTGCTCGATGGCGCGCTCCAGTTCGTGCAGTTTCTTCATCTCGTCGAAGAAGATTTGCTCCGACACCTCGACCCGCACTTCCAGCGCATCGAGCGCGTTTTCGCGCGTGACCACCAGTTGGTAATGCGGTACGGTGCCCTCAACCTCCAGCAGAACCTCTTCGACCTGCGAGGGGAAGACGTTCACGCCGCGGATGATCAGCATATCGTCCGAGCGGCCGCTGACCTTGGACATGCGCGCGCCGGTCCGGCCGCACGGGCACGGATCAAGATCAAGGGTGCAGATGTCGCGCGTGCGATAGCGCACTACCGGAAGGGCCTCCTTGGTCAGCGTCGTGAGCACCAACTCGCCCCCCTGACGGGGGTCGGCGGGCGCACCCGTTGCCGGATCAATCAACTCGGGCAAAAAATGATCCTCGGCGATGTGCATGCCGCGCTGCTGGCTACATTCGCCGGAGACGCCCGGGCCCATGACCTCGCTCAACCCATAGTTGTCGGTGGCAAAGACTCGCAGTTTAGACTGGATTTCCCGGCGCATCTGTTCGGACCAGAACTCGCCGCCAAAGAATCCGAGCCGGAGCGCCAGCTCCGCGGGTTGAACGCCCATTTGCTGCATCACCTCGGCCAAGTGAATCGCGTAGGACGGCGTACAGACCAGCGCAGTGGATCCGAAATCCTTCATGATGGTGATCTGCCGCTCGCTCCGGCCCGACGACACCGGGATAACCGCCGCGCCAACCCGTTCCGCGCCATAGTGCAGCCCAAAGCCGCCGGTAAACAACCCGTAGCCGAAGGCAATCTGCACCACGTCGCGGGAAGTCAACCCTCCGGCCACCAGAAACCGGGCCACCAACTCGTTCCAGTGCCGCATATCCTGGCGGGTATAACCGACCACCGTGGGTTTGCCTGTCGTGCCGGATGAGGCATGGATGCGCACCACCCGATCGAGCGACACGGCGAAGGCGCCATATGGATAGCCCTGCCGCAGATCGTCCTTGGTCGTGAACGGCAGTTTCCGGATATCCGCCAGCGTGCGAATATCCGCCGGCGCAATGCCGGCCGCCTTCATTTTCTGGCGATAGTATGGAACCCGGTTCCAGATTTTTTTAACCTGAGCCTGGAGCCGCTCCAACTGCAAAGCCTGCAGCGCAGACCGGGGCAGGCACTCACATTCGGGATTCCAAATCCCCGCGGTTGTCATAGATATTCCCCGCGACTGGAAACCCGCATCAGAAGGAAATGCATAATGCCCGTGATCAATATAATATGTTGCAATACTTTGATTAGCGCCGGGCGCCAGCCCCCAACCGCGCGATGGCTACAGCCGGGAAACGGTCTCCGCGCTCAGTACGGAAATACCCGCGGCGCGCAACGCTTTGATCGCACTATCCGGATCTTCAAAACGGAAGATCACCACCGCCTTGTCCGTCGCCTTCTCGACAAAGGCGTACATATACTCGACGTTGACTCCGGCCGCGCTCAACGGCACCAGAACGCTGGCCAGCCCGCCGGGCTGATCCGGCACCTCGACCGCGATCACATCCGTCAAGGACACCGTGTGGCCGGAACGGCGCAACGCTTCCAACGCACCGTCCACGTCGTTGACAATCAGCCGCAGGATACCAAAGTCGGATGTATCGGCCAGCGACAACGCGCGGATGTTGATGCGCGCCTCGCCAAGCAGTTTCATGATCTCGGCCAACCGCCCCGCCCGATTTTCCATGAATATCGAGATTTGTCTGACTTTCATCGCCGCGCCTCCTTATTTCACATTGCGCACGTCAATCACGCGTTTGGCCTTGCCCACGCTCCGCTCGATCGTCCGGGGTTCCGCCAACGTAATCTTGGCGGAAACACTCAAGACACTGCGCATCTCCTCGGCAATGCGCTGACGCAGGGACTCCAGCTTGCGAACTTCGTCCGAAAAGATCTGCTCGGACACCTCGACCTTGATCTCGAGTTCATCCAGCGCACCGGTCTTGTCCACTACGATCACATAATGCGGCTCGACCCCCTCAATCTTCATCAACACACTCTCGATCTGCGAGGGAAAGACATTCACGCCGCGAATGATCAGCATATCATCCGTACGGCCGGTGACGCGGGCCATCCGTCGCGCCGTGCGCCCGCACGGGCACGGTGTTTCATCCAGCACCGAAAGGTCGCGCGTGCGATACCGGATCAGCGGGGTGGACTGCTTGGTCAGACAGGTGAACACCAACTCGCCACGCTGTCCCGGGCCGACCGGCGCACCCGTCGCCGGGTCAATAATCTCGGGATAGAAATGATCCTCGAAGATGTGCAACCCGTGCTGCTCAAGGCATTCGCTGGCCACACCGGGGCCAATGACCTCGCTGAGCCCATAGATGTCAATGGCCTTGAGCGGCAGCCGCGCCTCAATCTGCTTGCGCATCGCCTCGGTCCACGGCTCCGCGCCGAAATAACCCGTGCGCAGTTTCAGCGCCTTCAGGTTGACGCCGTCCGCCTCGGCCTCCTCGGCAATCTGCAATGAATAGGAGGGCGTGCAAGCCAGCAAGGTTGTGCCGAAATCCTGCATCAGCATGATTTGCTTCTTCGTGTTGCCGCCGGACATCGGAATAACGGTCGCGCCCAGCCGCTCGCCGCCATAGTGCAGGCCCAAGCCGCCGGTGAACAGGCCATACCCGTAGGCAACCTGGAGGATGTCATCGGCGGTGCCGCCGCCGCAGCCGAGCGTGCGCGCGATGGTTTCGGCCCAGATCTCGATGTCCGCGCGCGTGTAGCCAACCACGGTCGGCTTGCCCGTGGTGCCGGAAGACGCGTGGACGCGGACAATATCGCGCAGCGGCACGGCAAACAGGCCGAATGGATACTGGTCGCGGAAGTCATCCTTGACCGTAAACGGCAGCTTGACGATATCGTCTATGGTCCGAATGTCGGCGGGCTTGACGCCATGCGCGTCAAACTTGGCCCGGTAAAACGGCACGTTCGCATAGGCCCGACCGACCGCGTCGCGCAACCGTTCGCCCTGCAGTTTCCGCAGCGCCGCGCGGTCCATTTTTTCGATCTTTTCGTTGAATATCATGCGCTCCTCCCCGCTCCCAACAAAACACCGCCGCCGGCAACCGGCCTGATCGCTAGAAAATATACATCACTTCCCAGCGCAGAAAATAGGCCGTATCGTCTTCCTTGTAGTAATTGCCGGGTTCGAGCACATCCATCAGGATGTAGGTCGAAAGTTTATCTTTCGGGCGCAGCATATTTTCCGCGACCATATATTCGACCTTGCCTTGGTAAAGCCAGCCGCGCTCATGACCATCGCCCGGCCCGTCATCCTCCGGCGCGTACATGTAGGAGGCGCCGAGATAGCCTTTCCATTTCTGCCAAGGGCCAAAGTTCAGGCGCAGGCGGGGCTGGGCCAGGTTGGACCAGCGCGATCCATCATAGGAAAACACATAGAGTTCGCTCCGCTGGGGAAAGCGCGCCCAGAGCGGATTCCAACCCTCATTGTCAGCCGTGTCCGGGTCGTTGCCCGAGAGGTAGTACACCCCGCCCTCGATCGCCGGCTTGAGCGTTTCCACCGGAACCGCATAGAGCAGGAACGCATCCACGCCATAGCCTTTCAAGTTCGCCGACCCCTGGCGTCCGAGTTGACCGGCTACTTCCAAATTGCCCGAAAGCTCGTCGTTGAATTTAGGCATCAGGCGAAAGCCAAGCGTATTCCAGTTTGCGGCGTCGCACTTGACCGGGGCATTAGTGCCGGAAACCTTGGAATAGGTTCCTTCATGCTTGAACATGTAGTAGAACTCCATCGGCATGGCCTCAATGTCCTTGTTCTTCCAGTATAGGAACCCGCCGCTTTCCTCCTGTTCGTTGCCGATCAGGTCGCGGTTGACATCGTTCATGACCAGCTCGTCATGGTACGGGACCCAGACCCCGACGAGATCAAAGCTGTTCTGCGGGGACAGGGTAAACGTGGATTTGACGGCGTTGAAATAGAATGTGCGCGAACCATCGCCAGGCGTTCCGTCACAGACCAGCATGCCATTGCCATACAGCAGATCCTGACGGCCGATGCGTAAATCAATCGTTTCGTTCATCAACTTCTTGATATCAATATACAAGCTGTCCCAGACAAACTCATCGGGAAAGCGATAGTCGCTCTTGGCCGGCTTGCCGGCCATGTCAGGCGCATTCCAATACCGAAACTCATTGGCCAGACGGGCCTTGAAGGTGACATTCTGAATGGGGTCCAACTCGCCCCACGCCCGCGAGCGCATCCGGATGTAGTTATTATGGCCGCCGCGCGCAAACCCGCCGGCCTGGGCCGGAATGTAGTTGAAGTTCTCCTGCCGCAGCCGGAAATCCGCGCCGTAACGGAAGATCGGCGGCGGCGCTGACGCCGCTTTTTCTTCCGCCGCTACGGCGGATAGCGCGGTCAACATGATCAAAACGAACCCGATTAGTCCGAACCCATACGCACGCATGTTCGCTCCTCTCGTTTGAATGGCTCTCCCGCCTTTAACTCACCACAACGGGCTTTCCAACCAGTCTCCGCGCGTCAAGCCACAGTGTCTGGATGAATCTTTGCGGGCGACCTCCGTTTTCCGACCCATAAAAAGCCGAAAAATAAGCCATATACTGGCGTCCCCGCCCCCTTTGGCAAGTGAAAAGCACATTTTTTTGCTTCTGCGCCCACAAGCGTCAGCGCTATACTCGTTACGCATTTTAATCGGAGGACCGACTATGCAAGTAACACTTGTCCACGTGCATGTGAAACGCGAAAATTTGCAGGATTTCATCCAAGCCTCGCGAGCCAACCACGAGGCATCCATTAAAGAACCGGGCAACCGACGATTCGACATCCTCCAATCCAAGGAAGATCCTTGCTTTTTTATCCTCTACGAAGCCTACGCCACCGCGCAGGACGCCGCCGCCCATAAGGAGACACCCCATTACAAGGCTTGGCGCGATGCCGTCGCCGGCTGGATGGCCGAACCGCGCAAAGGCGTGGCATTCGAGGGCCTGTACCCTCCCGCATAACCGGAAGAAAATGATTTTGTAATCTGTGATTTGCGCTCTTGGGCGGTCACAATCTTTTCCGGAATCTCCGGCCGCCAATCGCAAACGTCAAATCGGAAATCGCAAGTGCCACATTGGCATCCATGCATCCCGACCTGGTAATTGTCGGCGCCGGCCCGGCCGGACTCGCGGCCGCCATCGCGGCCGCCCAAACCGGCGCGCGGGTGCTGCTGATCGAGCAACTGGATCGCCCCAGCATGAAACTGCTGGCCACCGGCGGCGGCCGCTGCAACTTCACCAATACCGCGTCCAGCGAAACCTTTATGGCCGCATTCGGCCGCCATGGTCGTTTCATGCAACCTGCCCTCGCGGCGCTGGACGCCACCCAGCTCCGCCGCCGGCTCGACGATCTGCGCGTACCGTCCCATAGCCCGAACGGTTTTCACATCTATCCCCAATCGAACTCCGCGGCGACTGTCCAGCAGGCGCTGGAACGCGAATGCGGCCGGCTCCGAGTCGAACTGCGCTGCGGTGCGATCGCCAGCCGATTGCTGATCGAGGACGGCACATTGCGGGGGCTCGCGCTGGCTGACGGGCAGGCCATCCACACCCAGCGCGTCATCATCGCCACCGGCGGCCAATCCTACCGCCGGCTCGGCGGCACCGGCGGCGGCTACACGCTGGCCCGGCAAGCGGGACATACCATCGTGACGCCGGTGCCCGCGCTAGTGCCGCTGGTCACAAAAGAAAACTGGCCGGCCCGCGCGGCCGGCGCCAGCCTCGACCCGGCCAGCGTCCGGATTGACGCGCGCGGCCAGCGCAAGGAAGGCGTCCGCGGGGCGCTGCTTTTCACCCACACGGGCCTCTCCGGCCCGCTGATCCTGGACATCTCCGGAGATGTCTCCGTCCTCCTGCGCCAACAGACCGAAGTGATTTTGCGGCTCAACCTGGCGCCCAACACCCCACCCGCCGAATGGCCGGCACGGATCGCCGGCTGGCAGCAAACCGCCGGGGCCAAAACCGTGTTCAATTTGCTGGACCAGTTTTTCCCAAAATCAGTCGCGGACTTGCTGTGCCACGCCGCGGAACTGCCGCCACGCCTGTCCGCGGCGCAATTCACCGCGGCTCAGCAGGCGCGGCTGCGGGCGGCTATCACGGATTTGAAACTAACCGTCACCGGCACCGCAGGCTGGGATCAGGCCATGGTCACACGCGGCGGCGTGGCGTTGAAAGATGTGGATCCCAAGACGCTGGAGAGCCAATTGCTGCCCGGCCTGTTCTTCGCGGGCGAAGTCCTGGACCTCGACGGTCCCTGCGGCGGCTACAACCTGCAGTGGGCATTTTCCAGCGGCTGGCTCGCCGGCAGCCGCGCGGCGCGGCCGTGAATGGCCACAAAAAACACGAAAAGACACAAATATTCAATCAGCTCTTCGTCATAGTCGGCAGCAGAAATGATCGTGGCAACTTCCATCTCCAACCCCGCCCTGGCATTCGCGGCGGAGCCCAAAACCAGGAGGGAAACCAGACTGGCGCGGAGGAGAAAATTCGTCCTTCCGCCGCACTCCAGACGGCGTTCTGGAATGCGCGGGCAAGGCCGGCGTCAGCCGGACGCGACAGCGCTCTGGACCTACCCGCCGGCTGGAATGAAACAGAGCGGCGTCGCCTCGCGGA
>CAZMXS010000073.1:0-24105 GCA_964570325.1 uncultured Verrucomicrobiota bacterium
GGCAAAACCAGAACAGTTCGCTCGCGCACCGCGCGAGGGAACTGCTCTTTTTAGGCTGATTCAGGCCGCGCAGCATGTCGGCCCATTCCCAAGGATTATCGCGTTCGCGCAATCGCTCCTCCAGCGCCTTCTTCAGCAGCAGGGCCAGGAAACTGCGGAACACATGCCCCCAGATCGTGTCGTCGCGATTGTAATAGATCGGTCGCGTTTCCAGAATCGCTTTGGTCGTGCGGATCAGGGCTTGGCGGTGCTCCACCACGCGGTTCCGCCCCCGGATGCCCAACTGCCACCGTTGGAACAAGTGCGGTTCCGCGGAGAGGCTGCGCCCCGTCCGCTCCACTTGTCTTTCCCCGGCCGAGCGAACCATGGGCCGGGTGAGCCGGCGCCGCAAATAACGGCTGTCGCGGCGATGGGCGGCGTGTTATGGTGCCGGCCAATCATGGGCTTGCAACGCGAGTGGAGTCTTTGGCGCGGGGCCGGGCGGGATTTTCGCGCCGCGTTACCCCAACTGGTCGCCTTCGAGATTCTGGCCAAGCTGCTGGGGTTGGTGTTCATCACGCCATTGAGCGTCGCGGCGACGGCGCAGTTGCTGGATTTGGCGGGCGGGCCGGCCGTGACCAATTACGACCTGATCCGGTTTGCCCTCAACCCGCTGGGCTGGCTGACGGCGCTCGTGGCCGGCACCTTTTTCTTTTTTGGCGCCTACCTCGAAACCGCCGGTCTGATGCTGATCGCGGCGCGCCTTCGCGAGCAAACCCGTTTATCCAGCTTTCGCGCGCTGGCCCTGATCGGGCGGCGGCTGCCCGGCCTGCTGGCCACGGCGCTGGCCACATTCGGGATCGTCCTGGCCTGCGCCGCGCCGTTTCTGGCGGCCGGCGGCGCGGCCTACTGGCTGCTCACGCGCGCGCACGACATCAACTATTACCTGACTGAGCAACCGCCCATCTTCATCGCCGCGATCCTCTTCGCGGGCTTGCTCGCCGCGGGTCTGATCGCGCTGGTGATCCGCGTTTATGTGTTGTGGGTGTTTGCCGTGCCGGTGACGCTGTTCGAGGGCCGGATCGGCTGGGCTGCGTTGCGCCGAAGCAGCGAACTGGCGGGCGGGGCGCTGCGGCGCACGGCCGCCACGCTGGCGGCGAGCCTGGTCTTGGTTGTCCTGCTTGCCGGCGCGGCCGCGCTGGGCGTTGGCGCGTTGAGCGCAATGGCGTTGACCACAGTGGACGTGCGGTTTGGCTGCGGGATTGTGATGATGATCCTGGCCTGGGGCCTGAACCTCGCGCTTACGGCGCTGCTGACGTTGCTGTGCGCGCCGTTGATTATGGTGCTGCTCACCCGACTGTACTTCGAGTTGCGTGAGCAGCGGGAGGGCCCGGTGGGGCCGGTGGCGATTTTTGCCGGTGTGCCCGGCCGCCCGGCCGGCGCGCCCATGCCGTTGTCGCGCGGGTTGGTTTATGGCGCCGCCGTGCTGCTGCTGGCGCTGATGGTCGTCGGGGCGGCCTATCTGGCCGAGGCCGTCTACGCGGCCGACCACGTCAAGGTGATCGCGCACCGCGGCGATTCCGCGCGCGCGCCCGAGAATACGCTCAGCGCGCTGCGCAAGGCGTTGGAACTGCGGCCCGACTACGCCGAAATTGACCTGCAGGAGACCCGGGACGGCGCGATCCTCGTGCTGCACGATAACGACTTGATGAAAGTGGCCGGCGTGCCGCGGGGCCTGTGGCAGATGACCTTTGCCGAGGCGCGGCAACTCGATGTCGGCAGTTGGTTCGCCCCGGAATTCAAGGATGAGCGGCTGCCGACGCTGGATGAAGTGATTGACCTGGTCGAAGGCCGGATGCGCATGATCTTTGAACTGAAATACAACGGGCACGACCGCTTCCTGCCGGAGCGCGTCGTGGCGATTATCCAGCGCCGCGGATTCCAGGAACACTGCATCATCTCGTCCCTGAACTACGCGGGTTTGCAGCGGGTCAAGCAACTGGACCCGACCATCAAGACCGCTTATATCCTGTTCGGCGGCATCGGCAATCCGGCCAAACTGAACGCCGATGGAATTGGGATTCCCGCCCTCTTCCTGACCTCGGACCTGGTGGAAAAATGCCACGCGAACGATCGCGAAGTGTTGGTCTGGACCGTTAACGACCGCGACGCGATGGAACGGTTCATTGAAATGGATGTGGACTTCATTTACACCGACAAGCCGGCTGACCTGATCGCATTGCTTCAGCAGCGCGACGCACAAACCCCCGTTGAAAGGTTGAAGCGCAAGTTCAAGGATTTGATGGATTAGCCCTGGGCGGGCCCCGGTGCATGGAAGGAGCCGCCGCTCGCGTATGCTCGTGGGCGCATGGAGCAATCACGGCACCGGCGTTTCCAACAGCGCCCGGATATCCGGCGGCACGCGAAACTGTGGGTCCAGTTGCCGCAGGTCATCCAGCACCTGCCGCGCCAGGTGCGGCTGTCCGAGCGCGAGTTGGACGCGGGCGAGGCGCAGACCGATTTCCACCTGTTCCGCGGCGGGGTAGTGCACAGCCTTGCCGCGGGCGCGCTCCAGTACATCGGCCGCCTCTTTTTCCTGTCCGGCCTGGGCCAGCGCGAAGCCGAGGGTGTCGAGGTAGCGCGGATTGGCCGGCGCGAGCAGGACGGCCTGCCGCGCGAGCCGGACCGCCTCCTCCGGCCGGTCGCGATTTTCCGCCAGCAGCCAGGCCAGGTTGTTATAGGCCTGGCCGTATTGTGGATCCTGCGCGATGGCCGTTCGGTACAATTCCTCCGCCCGTGCCGGATTGGCGAGGCGGCGGCAGACATTGGCCAGTCCGGTGTAAACGGCGGGGGTGCGCTGTCCGCCGGCCAGGGCGCCCTCATAGTCGCGCCGGGCCCGGCGCGGGTCGCCGGTCTCCTCGTAGAATCGGCCGCGGCTGAACAGATCCCCGGCGTCCGGCGGCCAGGGCGGCCGATCCGGCGGGCAGATGACAAAGGCGCGAAAATGCTGGGCGCTCCATTGTTCCAGGAACTCGTTCTCGGGCATCACGTCCGCCCGCGCGCCGCCGTCGAACACCAGGAATTGACGGATGGTATCGTCGTAGCCGGCGGCGACCGTGAAACGGCGTCCGCTCGAGTCCGGCGGTCCAAGCCGGCGGGCAACGATTACCGGAGCGCCCGCGCGCAGCGCGGCTTTGAGCCGGTCCACGGAGAGCGCGGTAGCCCGCGTCCAGAGGCCATAGGGACGCGTCAGGAGCGAAACCTGCTCCTCGGCGGTTTGCGCGCGCAGCCGCAACTGCGCGTGGCGGGTTTGCAGGTCGGTCGGGGTGACGCGGGGCCCCCAATAGCGGATCACCGTGGCCAGCGCGGAAAATTCCGCCTCCGGCCCAGCCGGGGGAAAACCACGCAACCCGCGGATAACGGCGGCCTGTTCCGAATGCCGCAATGCCGCCGCCGTGAAATGGCTTTGCGGGTCGCGCGTGGCGCAGCCGCCGGTCAGGCACAACAGCCCGGCCGCCAACCACCAGACCACATGGATGGCGCGCCAAGCGGCGGCGGACGGCCTAACGGATATCAAGATTATCCACAACTTCCGTGACGCCTGGCGCGCCGCGGACGATGCCCAGCACGCGGCCGCGCATGGTCTCGTTGTGGACCACGCCGCGGACGGTGGCGACGCCATTGACGACGGTGATGCCGATCGGCGTGCTGCGGGTGACCGTATCGTTAAATAACCGATTCTGGATGTCATCGGTAATCTGCTTGTCAGTGAGCGAAGCGCCCGAGGACAAATCATCGGACAACGTGCCGCAGCCGGTCAACAACGGGGCCGCGGCCAGGCAGGCCAGCGCGATCATCATCATGAATTTCATGCAGCGTGCTCCCTTTCTCCAATTCATCGGAACGGGTTCCGGGTTTACAAAAACCGTTTATGAATGTACCGTCATCCGCGTGGCGCGTCAACCAGCCGGAAGGTGCGTATGAATGGTTTCAAATGGCCGGGCCGATGCTTGCTGGCCCTGATTCTGGCGGCGGCCCACGCCGGCGCATGGGAGCTGGCGGACGGGATGGTCGCCGACCGGCTCGATACCTCGCAGAGTTCGTTCATTGAACGCGCCGAGTTTTTCAGCGAACCGGACGCCGCCGCCGGCACGCTGGTGATCCGTATCAAGGGCGAAAGCATCAGCTACTTTGATGTGCCGGTCGCGGTCTGGCATGAGTTCAAGGCCGCGGATTCGATCGGTGCCTTCTACGGGAAACACATCAAGCAACAATATGAACGCCAGGTGGGCGAACCGCAGGCGGCGCGGTGCGCGACGGGCGCCGCGCGGCGCGTCCAGGCCTGGGTTGCGAGCGGCTTCAACGAGGAATGCGAGAATCTGGTGTTGCCGGCTGTGGATGCGGCGCAAACGCAGATTCTTGTAGCGGCCTACGCTTTCACCCGCACCCGGATCGCCGCCGCGCTGGTTCGCGCCCGCGCGCGCGGCGTGGATGTGCGGATGAAAATTGACGCCAAACAGGCGGAGTATCCGCTGGCGGAAAAACAACTGGCGTACCTCGCGCGGCACGACATCCCCGTTGAACGCATCGCGGTGCGCGGCGAATACGCGGCGATGCATAACAAGTTCATGGTGGTGGATCGGCGGATCGTCATTGCCGGGAGTTACAATTACACGACCACCGCGCAGTTTGCGAACTGGGAGAACGTCTTGTCCATCGAGTCGCCCGAAATCGCGGCCAGCTACGCGGAGGCGTGGGAGGCGATCCGTTCGGATAGCGGCTCGGAAAGCGCGCCGGCGGCCGAATGAAGATACTCTTTCTTTCCACGCGGCTTCCGCACTTGCGCTCGTTCAGCGGCCATGGGCTGGTCTTTCAGCGTATCCGCCGCCTGGCCGAGCGTGGCCACACGATCGGCGCGGCCGTGTTCAGCGAACCGGGTTGCGACGAACACGCGGACGAGCTGCGCCCGTTTGTGGACGCGCTGGAGATTGTCGAGCATCCCTGGCGGGTGGGCGCGCGCGGCACGCTGACGGATGCGGTTCGACCGCGGCCGCGGCCGTTTTCGATGTACGCCTCCGCCGACATGGCGCGGCGGGTGGGCGAACTGGTGGAACGGCGGCGCTATGACGTTGCGCTCGCCGAATTCAGCGTGATGGGCCAGTTTCTCGATCGCAACGTCTTCCTGCCGGCCGTCCGCCGCGTCATTTCCGTCCACCACTGCTATACGATTATGAATCGGAAGGCCCTGCGAATCCGCGGCTGGCGGCCCCGGACGGTGCGTGAATGGTTCGCGCTCAAGGGCCTCCAGCGGTTCGAGTTCAGTGTTTACCGCGCGGTGGATCGCGTTCTGGCGTTGACCTCGGAGCTCAAGTTCGGGTTGCTCCAGTATGCCCCGGACCTGCGGACAGCCGTTGTGCCCATCGGCGTGGACACCGAGTATTTCCAGCCCGGCGATCCAGCCGCGCGTGAGAAAGCCATCCTATTTACCGGCCATTTCAATGACGAGCCCAACCGCGACGCGGTGGCGCGGTTTATTATCGGCGTCTGGCCGGCGCTGCGCCGCGCCGATCCCGACCTGCGGTTCTATGTGGTCGGCCCCGGCCCCACGCCGGAAATGCGCGAGTTCAGCCGGCGCGACCCGCGCATCGTGGTCACCGGTGAGGTAGCCGATGTCCGGCCCTATCTGGCGCGCGCGCAGGTTTTTGTCTGCCCGATGCGGATGGGGACCGGCGTGCGCGTCAAGGTGCTGGAGGCAATGGCCGCCGGCGTTCCGGTGGTGGCCACGACGGCCGGCGCGGAGGGGGTGCCTTTTCAGATCGGCGACACCGGATTTCTCGCTGACCAACCCGCCATCATGGCGCAGTATATCAACCTGTTGCTGACCGATCCCGACCTGCGGGAGCGCATTTCGCGGCGCGCGCGCGCCATGATGGTTGAACGCTTCGCCTGGGACCACGGCATCGGCTTGCTTGAACAGGTGCTGACGGAGGTGGTAACCAAAGGGTGAATCGGGGAAGGCGGCGTGATTGCAAGGGGGGACGACGAGCCCAACTGAAGATAGTGGCCTTGGGCGGGCCGCCCGCGGCTCAATCCGCCGGTGGCGCATTGGTGGCCGCCAGTCCCGGGCGCTCGATGCGTGTGGCCACGGAGTTGCCGGCCGGAATGAACACCTCCGTGTCCAATGACCGCGCGCCCGTTTGTTCCCGCCAAGCCAGCTTGATGCGGGCGGCGCGGGGCAATGGGGTTGCGCCGCCGCCGGCCCAGCCGTTGGTCCATGCCGCGCCGTCAAACAACGCAATCTGCAGTAGCGTGATGCCGTCCGCCAGCCGGTTGGTGATCGTGATCAGCGCGCCGGGCCCGGACAACTCGCGGGATTCGCGCCGCAATTCCATGCCGTCGGAGAAATGGTCGGCCAGGCGGTATGAAACGCGTTCCAGCCCGTGCCACGCGAGATCCGTTTCGCCGTCCGGCAGATAGGCGCAGCAAAAGGAGAGCGCAAAGTCAGCGGGGGTCGGGTCAGGCGGTGTCAGCGTGAAACGGGTGGCCAGCGGATCAGCGCCGCTGAAAGCGCAGGCCAGGTCATGGGACAGCGCGCGCAGGGCCGCCGCCGCCAGGCCGCCGCGGTCCAGCCGTTCCGCCTGGGCGCGCCGGGTTCGGTCTACGGCATGGTAAGTGGAAAAGGCGATCGTCACAATCAGCCCGGCGATGGCAATGGCGAGGAGCAATTCGATCAGGGTCATTCCCGTGCGAGGTTGCGCGGCAGTCGGCGGCGCATCGAAACGAAGGCTGACCCTCCACTGCATTGGGGCAATCGCCATGTTTCTTCCTTTGGAGGAACGGCCGCCGTGGCGGTTCTCCAGCGCCGGCTAACCGGTCGTGATCAGCTTGAAGAAAAAGAGCACCACGCCGACCAGCGCGAGGATGCCGACCACCACGATCAGGATGAACCAGACCCCCCGACTTTCCGTGCGGCGCGCGCCAAAAGGCGAAATGCTGGCAAACGAGTCCGGCGCGGCGACCGGGCCGGCGGCGATCTCGACGTTGGCGGCCTCGGCGAAGCTCTGGGTCTCCACCGCCTCCGTCAGCTCGCCGTCAAACATGAATTCGACCGAACCGACCTGCAGCAAATCCTTCGGCTTGAGGCGCGCCTTGGAAATCGGCTGGGAGTTGAGGCGCGTGCCGTTGGTGGATTCCAGGTCGCGGATAAAGTAGCTGTCGCCCTCGCGGACGACACTGCAGTGATGGCCGGAAACGGTGGCGCTATCCAGCATGATGACATTGTCTTTGCTGCGCCCCATTGTGGTTTCATCGTGGTCGAGCGGAAACGTCTTGCCCTTGACTTCCGCAGACATGCCTATGAGAACGGCCATGGAACGAGTCCTCCAAAGAATTTCAACTGGATATTGTCATTCCGGCCGCGCGGTGTCAACGGAGGGAAATGGCAATTCGCGCGGCCCGCGCGCCGGGGCCTGTCCCGGCGGGCCGTGCGTTCTCGCTCGTCGGCACAGCTTCCACTTACGGGCAGACCCAGCGCCCGCCCAAAACGGCGCCGCATGCCCGGCCGGTGACCATCCGGCCCTCGAACGGCATGTTGCGCGACCGGGAAACCATTTCCGCGGCGCGGATCGTCCAGGGATGCTCCAGGTCCAGCAGAACCAGATCGGCGGGCGCGCCCGGCGTCAGGGAGGGCGCGGGTCGGCCCAGGATGGCGGCGGGACCGGTTGTCCAGCGGCGGACCCAGGTCAGCCGGTCCATCAATCCCTTGCATACCAGTTCCGTGTAAGTCAGGCCGACCGCCGTTTCCAACCCGATGATCCCGAATGGCGCCGCATGAAACCCGCGCGCCTTGGCCGCCGCGGTGTGCGGCGCATGGTCCGTGGCGAAAGCGGCCAGCGTGCCGTCGAGGATTCCGGCGATCAACTCTTCGCGGTCCGCGCGCGAGCGCAGGGGCGGATTCATTTTGTAGCGCGCATCGCGCGGGTTCAGGTCGGCGTCCGTCAAGGTCAGATGATGCGGCGTCAGTTCGCCGGTCACGCGCAACCCCGCCTGTTGCGCCGCGCGGATCAACCGAACGCTTTCGCCGGCCGACACGTGCTGGATATGCACCGCGCCGCCGGTCCGCCGGACCAGTTCGATATCGCGCCGGACGATCCGGGTTTCGGCCTCGGCCGGGATGCCCGGGATTTTCCAATGATTGGAAAACTCGCCGGCATGCATGACGCCGGCTTTTTCCATTTCCGGATCATGGGCATGATCCAGCACCGGCCGGCCCAACCGATCCGCCCAACGAATGGCCTCCTCCATCAGCCGGGGTTCTGGCACGGTTGCGCCGTCGTCCGTGAACGCCACGGCGCCGGCCGCGGCCAGCGCCGCCAAGTCCGCCAGTTCCCGGCCGGCGCGGCCGCGGGTGATGCATGCGGCCGGCAGGACGCGGACCCACCCGCTTTCCGCCCCGCGCGCCAGCACGTGGGCGACGCGCTCGGGTGTGTCGAGCGGCGGGCGCGTGTTGGGCATGGCCACGATTGTCGTGAAGCCGCCGCGGGCCGCCGCCCGCGATCCGGTTGCGATGGTTTCCGCCTCTTCGCCACCGGGTTCGCGCAAGTGCACATGCAGGTCAATGAATCCCGGCGCGACCACGATGCCCGCGGCGGCGCGCGTTTCCGTGCCGGCCGGCAGGCGCGCGGGGGGCGGCGCGATCAAGCCATCGCGAATGAATAAGTCGCCGACGTCATCCTGGCCGGTCGCGGGATCAATCAGGCGGCCGCCGCGGATCAGCAGCGGCGGCGTCATGCCGGTCGGCCTCCGGCCCGCATTTCCGGCGGGACCACGTGTTCCGCGCCGCAGCGCGGGCAATAAAAACGATCCTGTTTGAAATCCGGTGGGATCTTGAATTTGATGCCGCACGGACAGGGGATGACGCCGTAATTGTTTACCTTGTGGAGGATGTCCTGCGCCGCGCGCCATTGCTTCGCGGCGGGCAGCGGCGGCGGGGCCGGCGGCACGCCGGCGGCCGGCGAGGGAGCAGGAGCGGCCGCTGGTGCGCGCAGGGGGGTCGCGTCTGCCGGTTCGGCCGCGAGCGTGCGGGCGCCGATCACCATCGCGCCATTGTGCGCCGCCGCGAAGGACTGCGCATAAGCGGCGAGCGAGCCGCCGGCCATGCCGCGCAGAACCTTGATCCGGTCCGCGGTGGGCGGATGGGTGCTGAAAAGACTGGTGGCCGACCCGGCGGCGGCGAGCGGATTGACAATGAACATGGGCGCCACCGCGCGGCTGACCTGCAATTGCGGGGTCTGCGCGCCGGCAATCTTTTCCAGCGCCGCCGCCAGCCCGAGGGGATAGCGGGTGAACTGGGCCGCGCTGGCGTCGGCCAGGTATTCGCGCCGGCGCGAGCAGGCGAAGTAGAGCAGTTGCGCCAGCAGCGGCGCGAGCAGCGCCAGCAGCAGGGCCACGATCAGCATAATCGCCGCCGCGCCTTTGTTATCGTTGGACGAGCCGCGGCCGCGCCCGCCGCCCCAGAGCATCCCGCGCAGGTAAAGGTCGGCCAGAATGACCACCGCGCCGACCGTCACCCCGGCCAGCGTCATGAACAGCGTGTCGCGGTTGCGGATATGCCCCAGTTCGTGCGCGACGACGCCCTGAAGTTCGTCGCGGTTCAGCCGGCCGAGCAAACCGGTGGTCACGGCGACGGCGGCGCGCTCCGGCTTGAGCCCGACCGCGAATGCGTTCGGGACGGGGTTGTCCATGATGAAGACGCGCGGCATGGCCGGCAGGCCGGCGGCGATCTTCATCTCCTCGACGATGTTGAAGAGTTGGGGCGCGTCATCGTGCGTCACCTCGCGCGCGCCGGCGGTGGCCATCAGGATCCGCTCGCCGCCGGCGACGCTGGCCAGCATCATTACCGCCCAGACGCCCAGCGCGCCGAGGACGCCGATGATGCCGCCGCCATTGGGCGCAAACGTAAAACCGATCGCATAGCCAAGCAGCGCCAGCACGGCCGCCAGCGCGACGATCAAGAATGCCGACTTGCGCTTGTTGGACTGGATGAGTTCCCACATAACACGCCGCTCTGCCCGTATCCTGCTCCATTCACCCGGCGGCCTTCATCCTTCCTTTTTCGCTAGAACTTCACCTGCGGCGCTTCGCGTTCCTCGGGCTTCTCGATCTCAAAAAACTCGGCTGCCTGGAAGCCGCCAATCGAGGCGACAATATTGGTCGGGATTTGCTGAGTTTTCGTGTTATAGGCCTGAACGGCGTCGTTGTAGAACTGGCGCGCGAAACCGACCTTGTTTTCGGTTGAGGCCAGTTCCTCCTGCAACGCGAGGAAGTTCTGGTTGGCCTTCAGTTCCGGATAGGCTTCGACCATGACCTTCAAGCCGCCGAGGGCGCTGGAGAGCAGACTCTCGGCCTTGGCGATTTCACCGACGCCGCCGCCGCTGGCCTGCATGGCCGCGGTGCGGGCCTTGGTAATGTTCTCCAGCGTATCGCGCTCATGCTTGACATATCCTTTAACCGTCTCAATCAGGTTCGGAATCAGATCATGCCGCCGCTTGAGCTGGACATCAATCTGCGCCCAGGCATTTTTCACCTGGTTGCGCGAGCTGACCAGCCCGTTGTAGGCCGCGAAAAACCACAGGATCAGGACGACGAACAAACCGCCGACAATCAGTAGTGCCATCATGTGCCCACCTCTTCCTCTGGGTTTTGACTGTTATTCTCGCTCTTTCCGAACACCTTCGCGCAATAATCCTTCAGCTTCTCCATTTTTCCGCCCGCCGCCCGGACAATTGTCTCCAATTCGCCCTGGTCCAGCCAGATGCCGTGGTGCGCGCAGGCGTCCACCTCCACTTGGGCTTCCGGCAGGGGTCCGGCGCGCATCCTACGGCGACAGGCCGGACAGCGCCGCTTGCTGCGCCGGGCGTTGCGGGGCAGGTGCGATTCGTGCAGATCCGGCTGGCCGTGGATGATCAGACCCAGTTCGCCGCGGTCGAGCCAGACGCCGCGGCAGGCGGGGCAGAAGTCCAGCTCCACGTCGTTGAACTCGATCACCAGCATCCGCGCATTGCAAGCCGGGCACAGCATGGATCATCCTTTCCGTTGGCCGCCGATTGTAGATGGGCGCCGCGCATTTTTCCACCCCCGAATCGCGTCGCGCAGGATGGCGCCACCCGCAAAGCCGGACGTGTTTGGCCGGCTCAAGCCGGCGCCTTCAATGTTTGCCGCGGGCGGTCAGCGCGAGAAACGGGTCCAGCGATCGGCGCCCGCCATCCCTTAAGGCTTTGCCGCGCCTGGGGCCGGCGCCTTGGCGGGCGTTTCCGGGGCTTGCGGCGCGGCGGGCTCCGGTTTGGCGGCGGGTGGCGGTTGGGGCATGAATCGGCTGATTTTACTCATGGCCTTTTCCTCGTCAAACGGCTTGAGCAGGTAATCGTTCAGGCCCAGTTTGAGCAGTTCAAGGAGGACCGATTTTTCCGTAAGCATGGTGCAGGCGATGACCGGCACATTATTCTTCAGTTTTTCGCGCAGGTATTGGAGGGCCGTTTTCCCGTCCATATACGGCATTTGCATATCGAGGATTACCAGGTCCGGTTTTTCGCGCTTGATAATTTCGATCCCTTCCACCGGTTCCTCGGCCTGAAAAACCCGCGCGGTTGGATAATGCTTCTGAATAAACTTTTGTAGGATCGTGCTATGCACCCGGGAGTCGTCAACCACAACCACCTTGGGAGGGGGCGGCGCGGCGACGGTTGCGGCGGATGCGGGGGGCGCGTTCGGCTTGGGCGGCTGACTTTTCGGGGTCGTCGGTTCGCTGATAATCATAACCTCGGCCTTCTGCGTATATTTGACATTGTCGTCCGATTGCCGTTGAATCGCAATGAAAAAACCGCTTATGCGGGCCGTCGGCGTCCGGCCAGTTCACGCGCTTTCAGCACGGCCTGCAGGATGGTGTCCGGCGCGGCGGAGGTCGGCGCAAAAACGGCATGCGCCGCCAGGTGCTCCGGCTGTTCCTGCAAGGATTCGCACAAGACCACCAGCGCCGCGCCGGGTTGCAGTTTCACCACGGCGCGCAGTAGCGGCTGGGCCTGATCGCCCAGCATGGTCATATCAATAATCATCGCGTTGAGGGCCCGGTTGCTCTCGATCTGCTGCAGCGTACTGACCACGTTCTCGGTCTTGATCACGCGCAGGCCGGCCTGGCGCAGATACGCCTCCAGGCCATTGCGATCGGTCGCATCCGGCCGCGCCAGCAGCACCTGCCAGTTGGCGATGTAGGCGCGCAGTTCCTCGGGCACACTGGCCAGGGCCGCTCCCTGCTTCTGCGCCGTCTGCAGGCTGGGGATGCCGATCCGCCAACTGTGCCGCCCGCCCGGATGCACCAGGCTGTCCATCCGTCCGCCCAGCTCCTCCACCATCGAGCGCACGACGGACGGGATGACGCCGGCCTCGGCCGTTGCGGCGGCCGTGGCTTCGGCGGCGGCGACCGGTTTTTCTCCAAGGGTGGACTCGTCGTCGTGCGCGCTGACGACGATGACCGCTTCATAGGCTTCGCCGGCATCCAGCGGCGGTTCGGCGGCGGGATGTGCGGCCAGAATGTAGATCAGTCCGCTGCGCGGGTGCTCGTCCGCAGCCAGCAGGCCCAAATTCAGGACCACCTGCTCGACCTGCATCGGCGTCAGGGCAACGGCCGCGTATGTGCCGCGGATATCCACCTTGACCTGCCAGCGGGGCGCCAGGCCGACCTTCAGCAGTTCGGCGGCTTTCTCAATGTGCTCCGGCAGGCGGTCGCACGGCGCGCCGCGGACGCCGGTGCGGCTGAGTTCCAATAGGTGGCCGGCCAGGTTGGCGCCGCGCTGAGATTCACGCAGGATGGCCTCGAGCGAACCGCGATCCGGCGCCGCGCCGGTCTCGGCGCGGGCCAGCAGGGCGGCGTGCGCGGAAATCGCGCAGAGGATGTTGTTGAAGTCGTGGGCCACGCCGCGGGCCACGCGGCCGATCAACTGCAACTGGGCGATCTGGCGCCGCTGCGCCTCGTGTGCCTTCTGCTCGGTGACGTCGCTGATCAGAATCAGGTTCATGTCATCCGCCGGCTGGGAGCGGAAACGAAGCATGCGCAGCCCCTTGTCCTCGCGGCACAGACGTTCGACCTCCTGCGGTTCGGCCGGGTCCATCAGGTTGTCCATGTCCTCGTCGGTCAGCGAGGGAAAAAGATCGCGGACCGTATCGCCCCGATCCGGCGGCCGGACGCCGAGCCGGCGCGCGGCGGGGTTGGCGCCAGTGACGCGGTGCTGGCGGTCCACGGCCAGCAGGCCGTCACGCAGGTAGTCCATCGCGTCCACCAGGCGTCCGATCCGGCGATGGCTTTCGATCGTGGTGTAGGACTGGATGGCCCACAAGCCCAGCGCGCCGGACAGAAAGAGGAAGCCCATCGTTAGCGAGAGCACGCCAATGGTGATGGTGCGGAACGGCAGCCGCAGCGTTTCGAGGGAGGAGGTTGGGACCGAGTGCGTCAACACATCCTGGATGTAAGAGATGGTCGAGAGCGCCGCCATCGCGGCCAGGAACAACAGCAGCAGAAGCATCACGACAAACTTCCACATGCCTGGGGAAAGCAACTTCATACCCGGCAGGAGGGTTGCCTAAGGCGGCCCGACAGTCAAATGAAAATCGGCCCGCTACTTGCTCCGGGTTGGGGGCGCGCGGCCGATCCGGGCGAGCACCTGCTTCATGTCATCCCAGACTTCGCGCTTGGCGGACGGATTGCGCAGCAGGTACGCCGGGTGAAAGGTGGGCATGAGCGGCGCGCCTTCGTATTCCAGCCATTTGCCGCGCAGCTTGGTGATGCCGGTCTCGATGCCCAGCAGTCCCTTGACCGCCGTCGCGCCCAGCGCGACGATCACCGCCGGGCGGAGCAGGGCGATCTGCTCCTTCAAAAACGGCAGGCAGGCTTCCCGTTCGTCCGGCAGCGGAACCCGGTTGCCGGGCGGCCGGCACTTGACGATATTGCCGATGAACACCTGGTCGCGCGTAAAGCCCATGGCTTCGATGATCTTGGTCAGCAGTTGGCCCGCTTTCCCGACAAACGCCAAGCCTTGAAGGTCTTCATCCTCGCCGGGGCCCTCGCCAATGAACATGATTTCCGGCGCCGCGTTACCCTGCCCCGGCACAGTTTGGGTGCGCGTTTCCCAGAGCGGGCATTTTTTGCATTGCGCCACCCGTGCCCGGATCGCCGCCAGACCCTGTTCCGTCGTCGCGTTAGACGCCGGCTGCGGCTGGGGCGCCGGCGCGGGTTTCGGCGCGGCGCGTGGTTCCGGGGGGCGGGGTGGGGCGGGTGTTGCCCGCGTTGGCTGGCGCGTTGGGCTGATTTCCAGCGTGCGCACGCCATCCGCCTTCAGATGGAGCACATATTCCCGTACGTCCGCCACCACGCGCGCGAAGGAATCCGGCGCGCGCGGCGGCGGTTGCTTTTCGTTTTTCATCCGTTGTTTCCTTCCGAATCAGTTTGCTTCACGCAAGGCTTCAAGCAACGCGGCCATATCGGCCGGCAGTGGCGCGACCCACTCCATGTCCGCGCCGGTGCGCGGATGACGGAGCGCCAGGCGCTCCGCGTGCAGCATCTGGCGCGACACCGGTGCAGGCCATTCCGCGGCGCGCGCCCGGCCGTACTGTCGGTCGCCCACCACCGGGTGGCCGATGTGCGCCAGGTGGACCCGGATTTGGTGCGTTCGCCCCGTTTCGATCCGGACGCGCACCAGCGTGGTTTCCTTGAATCGCTCCAAGGTTGCGTAGTGGGTCACCGCCGGCCGACCGCGCGGCGGGCGCGCGCTCATCTTCTTTCGGTCGCCGGCGCTGCGGCCCAGCAGGGTTTCGATCGTCCCCTGTTCCGGCCGTGGTCGGCCCCAGACCAGCGCCAGGTATTCCTTGCGGACGCTGCGGGCCTTGAATTGCGCCACCAGCCCGGCCATTGCGGCCGCGTTTTTTGCCGCGACCAGGGCGCCGGTCGTGTCGCGGTCCAGGCGGTGCACGATGCCCGGCCGGCGCTCGCCGCCGATGCCGGGCCAGTCCGGGCAGCGGTGCAACAGGGCGTTCACGAGTGTGCCGTCCGGATGGCCTGGCGCCGGATGCGTCACGAGTCCCGCCGGCTTGTTGACCACGATCAGGTCGGCGTCCTCGTACAACACGGCGAGCGCAATGGCTTGCGGCTGCAAAGTCACCGGCGCCGGCGGCGGAATTTCCAATGTGACGCGCGCGCCGGCATGAAGCGTATGGCTCGGTTTGACGGGGCGGCCATCCACGCGCGCGTGGCCGCTTCGGATCAACTGCTGCAGGCGCGCGCGGGACAGGCTGCCGGCGGCGCGCCCGAGCCAGATGTCCAGCCGCGTGCCGGCGGCATCGGGTTGGACCGTGAACTCAAGCATGGCGCCGGTATCGCCGGTTAGGCAACCCGAACCAGAGCAGGACGCCGATGGCGAACAGAACCAGGCTGATGTCCTGGGCGGCGTCGAACAGCAGCCAGCGCTGGCGGGCGTCGCCGCGGAAAAATTCGAGCAGGAATCGGATGGGCGGGTAGGTCAGCAGGTAGAGCGCGAAAACCGCCCCATCCTTCCGACGCCGTGGGTAGTACCAAAGCAGCGCGAAATAAAGCGCGAGGTTGAGGCCGGCCTCATAGAGTTGCACCGGATGGCGACAGGCGCCCTCGACCGGAACGCACCAGGCGACCGTGGTGATCGAGCCATAGCAGCAGCCATTCAGAAAACAACCGATCCGGCCCAGGGCATGCGCCAGCGGCAAGGCGGTTACCGCGAAATCCGCCAGCGACCAGAGCGGCTCGCGGTGCCGGCGCGCAAAAATCGCCAGGCAGGCGCAGGCCCCGAGAAAGCCGCCGTAATAGATCAAGCCACCCTGGTCAATGCGCACGATTTCGAGCGGCGCGGCGGCAAAATCGGCCCAATTGGCCGCCACGTAGGCCAGCCGCGCGCCGAGAATGCCGGACAACATGATCCAGAAACCCAGGTCGGAACCGAATCCCGGCGGGCGCCGCTCGCGCCGGCCCAGCGCCGTCCAGTGGACCACGCCGGCCAAAAAGGCCAGCGCCACCATCACTCCGTACCAGTAGATCGGGCGCGAACCGATATGAAAAGCGATTTTCTCCATTTCCCAATTCCGAACCAGCGCACTATAGAAGGTTTTGCGGAAACTGCAAAGTTCAAGGTTCAAAGTCTGGCTGAAGGCGGGAGCGCCCCATGAAGTAGAACGTGGGGCTTGTTCCTTCCATGAACTTTGAACTTTGAACTTCATCCCGTGGTTGTTAATGTCGGCGTTTAATGCGCGAGGGGACCGATGGCGGATTCGAAGGAAGCCAAAGAAGCCATTGACGTGATTGCCGATCCGGTGGACAAGATCGCCTGCCGGAAATGCGCCCGGCACTTGGATGTTTCCGGGCTGCCCTCCTTTTCCATTGTCGAGTGCCCGGAGTGCCACACGCGCCAAACCGTGCCGGCGCAGCTTGGCCAGTTTCTGCTCCTGGAAATCCTTGGGTCCGGCGGCATGGGTGTTGTCTACCAAGCGCTCGACCAGGCGCTTGGGCGGTATGTCGCGATCAAGGTGATGAAGCGGTCGCTGGGCGATGACGAGCAGTTTGTGCAAAACTTTCTGCGCGAGGCGCGCGCCGCGGCCGCGATCAATCATCGCAATATCGTGCAGATCTATTCCTGCGGCCAGGAGAAGGGCCAGCCATACATCGTCATGGAGCTGGTTTCCGGCGGCAAGATGGATGAAATGCTGGCCAAGGGCAATCCGCTGGACGAGGCGCGCACACTGGAGATCGGCATCGGCGTGGCGGAGGGGTTGAAGGCGGCGCACGCGGTCAACCTGATCCATGGCGACATCAAGCCGGCCAACATCCTGTTCGACAAGGAAGGGCACGCGAAGGTGGCCGACTTCGGCCTGGCGCGTTTCGCAAGCAGCCGGGCTGAGCCGGGCGAGATCTGGGGCACGCCATATTACATCGCCCCGGAAAAGGCGCGCGGCCAGAAGGTGGACCATCGCTCGGACATCTACAGTCTCGGCGCGACACTTTACCATGCGCTGGGGGCCATCCCGCCCTTTGACGGCCAGACCGCGACCGATGTGGTCGTCGCGCGCCTGAAGAATCCGGCGATCGGTTTGCGTGTGATCAGGCCGGCTCTCCAGCCGGAGACGGCGGACGTGATCGCCCGGATGTTGGAGGCCGACCCCTTCATGCGATACCCGACATACGACTCGGTGATCGCGGATTTGAAGGAGGCGCTTCGAATTGTCCGGCAGGAGGTGCGCAGTCCGCGCGCCAAGGCCAAAAAAGCATCCGTGCTGCCGCTGCTGATCGTGGGCGGCGTAATCGCCTTCGCCGTCGCGATTCTCGCGGGCAGTTGGCAATACATGTCCTGCAAACAGAAAAAACCGGCGCCGCTGCCGGCCGGCCCGGCGGCCACCAATGTGCCGGCCGCAACCAACCAGGCGGCGACCGCCACCCAGGCGGTTCAGAGCGCACAGGCGCCGACCGGAGCGCCGCCGTCGAAAACCAGCTTTGTCCCGTTGACGCCCAACGCGGACCAGGCGCTGGCCAATGCGATGAAGCTGCTGGCCGAGGGGCGCACGGCGGCGGCGGAACAGCAGTTACAGGCGATTTATGAGAAATCGCCGGCAAACGCGCTGGCTCGCTGGTGGGCGCGCCTGATGCAGGCATTGACTTACTGGGCCACCGGCCGGGATCGGGAGGCGGAGGGGTATCTGAAGGATCTCAAAGGGCTGACTTTTGACCCGGCGGACGGGGCGCAGATTCATCCCGGCAACCTGGCGCGGAATGTGGCGTTGTTCTTCATGGGCGAGCTGGATGAGGGCCGACTCTTTCTCGACGCCGCCAAGCGGGATGCCTGGTATCAGGATGCGCTCGACTTCTTCGTTGGCGTTCAGCGTTTGCGCAAGAGCGAGTTGAAGGGGGCGGCCACGCAGTTTAGCACCTACCTGGCCAAGGAGGGGCAGCAGCCGGCCTGGGCTTACAGTTTCAAGCCGCTGGCGCGCAGTTGGCAGGCGCAGATCTCCGCGTGGCAGGAACAGCAGTTGGCCGCCGAGCGCCTGCTCAAGACCGGGCAGTATACCAAGGCGCGGGAAGTGCTGGAGCAGTATCGCGGCAGCGTCGCGCCGATTCTCGGCGCCACGGCCGACAAGGCCCTTGCGCAAGTCCGGCAGGTGGAAGAGACCGAACTTGAAAAACAGCGCCGCGCCGAACAACGCCAGCGCCAACAGCAGCTGCAGGCGGAACTCAACCTGATTGACGACATACGCGGGGCCAACCTGACGCTGGTCAACCAGAAGGATTTCCGCAAGGCGCAAGCGGCCATGAGCCGCATCCTGCCGCAAATCAAGTCGGGGGAGGGCCAAAAAACCTTCCGCCTGCTCAATGAGGCCTATGAACGCATGGATGCGCTGAAGAAGTTCCTGATTGCCCGGATTCCGGTTGCGCCGGCGCGCCGTTCGGCGATTCCGGACCTGCCGGGCGATGCGGTTAGCGCCGATCTCAACGGCATCCAGGTGGCGCTCGGCCAGCATGGGGCCATGACCATCACCTGGGACCAGGCGAGCCCGAAATTGATCGTGCAATTGGCGGATTACTATTTGAACGACCCGGCGCTCGCGGCGGAGGAGAAGGCGGACAAGTATCTCAGCACCGCCGTCTTCTGTTATGAAATGGGCGGCTGGAAATGGGCGGCGGATCGGGCTTCCCTGGCCATCAAACTGAACGCCGACCTGAAAGCCAAAGCCTTGCAGTTGATGCCGCAGATCGTGCCGGAATAAAGGCCGACCCGACCCGGCCCGGCGGGCGATCCTGGGCCACGGGCTCTTTACCCGCCGGCCGATCCGGCATATTTTATTCCATACCATGAGAATTTCTTTGCGCTTGGCGGCTGGCGGTCTGCTGGCCGTTTTTTGCCTCGCAACCGCTCCGGCGGTCTTCAGCCGCAGTCCGGCGCGCGTGGATATTTCGTTTGCCTGGACCACCAACACGGGCATGGGCAAAAGCCTGTTTGTGGTGGGCAACCATCCCGACCTGGGCAATTGGAACCCGACGGCCGCCGTCAAACTGGTTTGGACCAGTGGCAATATCTGGACCGGCCGCGTGGCCGTGCAGGCCGGTACGGCGCTGGAGTTCAAATATATTGTGCGCAACGAATCGAGCGGACAGTATTGCAATCCGGCCAACGTCGAATGGATGCCGGGCGCCAACTTGAGCAACACCGTCGTTGCCCAGCCCGCTGCGCCATATACCGGCAAAACGCTCTATTACCACAGCGGCTGGACCAGCGCCGCGCTCATTTACCTGTCGGGGACCAACTGGATGGGCGCCACCATGAGCCGGCTGGGTCCGGGGCGCGGACCCGGGGAATATCTTTATCAAGCGTCCGGCTTCGGCGAGGCCGGCGAATCCATCGAGTTTGTTCCGAACGGCTGGTACAACGGAACGCAATACTGGGACAACGCGCCCTATCCCAGTCCGCTGACCGGCGACAACAATTACAACACACCGCTGGATTTCATCTTCCTGCAGGACGGGCAGATTTACAATTACTGGCCGCCCGCGACCGTTTCCGCCAGCCGCATCTCCAGCACCAACGTATCCTCAAGCTGGGCGCCGACCATTCCCTCGCGCGATATCCGGGTCTATGTTCCGCGCGGTTACGACCAGAACACGTGGAAACGTTATCCCGTGCTGTACATGCACGACGGGCAGAACGTGTTCGACCCTGGCGAGGCCTACGGCGCCTGGGGCACGGAGCACACGGCGGACCGCGAGATCAGCCAGGGCCGCATGCGCGAATGCATCATTGTCGGGGTCAACAACACATCCGCGCGGCTGCGCGAGTATGTGCCGCCGGGCGACAATGGCGGGTTCGGCGCGGGCACCGGCGACCAGTATGCCAACTTCCTGATTCACAATGTGCGCCCGACAATTGATTACCATTACCGCACGCTGAATGACCCGGCCAACACGCTGACGCTGGGATCTTCATTCGGCGGCATGATCTCCGCTTATCTTGGGCTGGGAACCAACGTGTTTGGCAAGATCGGGCCGATGTCGCCCTCGTTCTGGGCCTGTTCGAACTTTGTTGGCCGGATCGAATCCAACAACACGAAAGGCCTGCGCATTTACATGGATTGCGGCACGGACGAGTCGGATGAGGATATGTGGGTTCCGTTCTGGGGTGTATACGGTCTGTTTCTGCTCGATGGCTACGCGCCCAACAACGACTTGCTGGCGCGGGTGGGCTGCGGGCAGATTCACAACGAGGGCGCTTGGTCCAATCGCCTGCCGTGGGCGTTTTGGTTCCTGCTCAGTCCTTGGGATGAAGCCAACCTGCTCGCGGGCGGCGGCGCGCCACCTGTCATCAGCAACACCACGCTGACGGCGAGCGGCATGGTCTTCGCCGTCCGCACGCTCGGTGGTTGGACCTACCGCGTTGAAAGCCGGACCAACCTGGTCGGCAGCGGGTGGGTTCCCGCCACCAACCGGTTCCGCGAAACGTTGCCGTGGTCGGTTCGCACCTTCGGCGAGACCAACACCGCCGGCTTGCGGCGCTTCTTCCGCATCGTGGCGACCAACGCCTGGTAGTTGTGGCTCACGCTTACGGCTACGGGCAAGACTTCCAGTATATCCGCGTCATCCGCGGCAATGAGGGGGTTTTTCCCGGTCGCGGCCGCTTCAGATAAACAACGTGGCGCCGGACTGGTCTGCCGCGCCGAGGAAGGTTGCGACGCCGCCGAGTTCCACACCGTCAATGAGTTCCTCCCGCGCGATGCCCATGACGCTCATGGACATCGTGCAGGCAATCAGTTTCACGCCGGCCTTTTGCGCCGCTGCCATCAGGTCGGGCAGGCTGTCCACCTGCTTCGCGCGCATCACATGCTTCATCATGGCCGTGCCGGCGCCGAACAGGTTCAGTCTGGAAAGTTTGAGCGCCTCGGCGCCGCAGGGCAGCATCAGGCCGAACATCCGGTCCAGCAGGCCTTTTGCCGCCGGCGGCGCGGGTTGGCGGCGCAGGGCGTTCAGGCCCCAGAAGGTGAAAAACATCGTGACCCGGCTGCCCATTGCCACCGCGCCGTTGGCGATGACAAATGCTGCCAGCACCTTGTCGAGATCGCCGGAAAAGACCACGAGGGTTTTGTCTTTCGAGCCGACCGGCGCCACGCCCGCCGCGCTGGCTTGCAGGCCGATGCCCTTGCGGATGCGCGCCTCAACGCGTGGCCCGTTTACTTTAACCTCCAGCATTTCATGGCCGTTGCCCCGGCACCAGGCAGGCGCATCGGCCGCAAAGCCGGGATCGGACGCAGCAACTGTGATTTCGTCGCCGGGCGCCAGTGTTTCCATTGCGGCCTTCAGTTTCATGATCGGGCCCGGGCACTGCAACCCACAGCAATCGAGCGTGATGGTTTTTCCGGATGGGGCGGCGGCCGCCGCCATCTGTTCTTCGGCATAGGCCAGGAATGGGGGGTCGGCCTGTTGACCGCAGATGCCGCCGCCGTGCCAGGCGCAGAAAGTCGAGGAGCCGCCGGCCAATGTGGCCGCCTGCTCGAATCCGGCCTGGCGCAGCAGGCGGTAAGCCAGATAGCTGCGGAATCCGACCTTGCAGTACAGAAAAACCGGCCGGTCCTTGGGCAATTCAGCCATTCGCCGCCGCAACTGCCCCAACGGAATGTTAATGGCGCCGGGAATGTGCCAGATGTCGAACTCCACCGCGCCCCGGACATCCACAATGGGATGGCCCTCGGTTTTCGCGGGATAATCCTCTGGATACCAGAAGGCCACGTCGCCTTTGAGCAGGTTGGCGGCGACGAATCCCGCCATGTTCACCGGATCCTTGGCCGAACCATAAGGTGGCGCGTAGGCCAGTTCCAGGTTCTCCAAGTCGTGCACGGTCAACCCGGCGCGCAAGGCTGTAGCCAGCACATCAATGCGCTTGTCCACGCCGTCATAGCCCACCACCTGCGCGCCCAGGAGCTTGCCGTCCTCCGGCGCGAACAGGAGTTTAATGTGCATCGGGGCTGTCCCCGGATAATAACCGGCGTGGCCCGACGGATGCAGATAGACCTTGCGATAGGCCCGGCCCGCCTGGCGCAACTGGCGCTCGTTAACGCCGGTGCCGCCGCCGGTCATCTCGAACACCTTGACAATCGCGGTGCCCTGGGTGGCGGTGTACACGGAAGGGCGGCCGCAGATGTTGTCGGCCGCGATCCGGCCCTGCCGGTTGGCCGGGCCGGCCAACGGGATCAACGCCGGCGCGCCGGTGACGGCGTCCAGCACCTCCACGGCGTCGCCGGCGGCGTAAATGTTCGGGTCGCTGGTTTGCATACGCTCGTTTACGCGAATCCCGCCGCGCGGCCCCAATTCCAAGCCGGCGGCGCGCGCCAACGTCGTTTCCGGGCGAACGCCGACCGATAACACCGCCAGGTCGGCGGTAAGCACTTCGTTGTTTTTCAACTCGACCGTCACCCGGCCGCCGGCATCGCGAAAGGCTGCGGCGGCCGTTCCCAAGTGTAGCCGGATTCCGTGCGCGGCCAGGTGCGCCTGCAGGTCGCGCGCCATTTCCCGGTCCAGCGGCGGCATGATTTGGTCGAGCATTTCCACCAGGCTCACCGTGAGCCCGCGGCGGCGGAGGTTTTCCGCCATTTCCACGCCGATGTAACCACCGCCAATCACCACCGCGCTGCGCGCGCCGTTGTCAACGGCGGCTTTAATGGCGTCCATATCTTCGATATTGCGCAGCACGAACACACGGGTGTGGCCGATGCCGGGCAGATCCGGCTTGATCGGGATCGCGCCGGGGCAGAGCACCAGTTTATCATAGCTTTCGTCGTATTCACGGCCGGTTTCGATCTCGCGCACACGCACCCGGCGTCCGGCGCGGTCCAGCGCCAGCGCCTCGTGACCGGTGCGCACTTCAAGATTAAGCGATTCGCGCAAACTTTGTGGCGTCTGGAGCAGGAGGCTGGCGCGCTCCTTGATTTCACCGCCAATGTGGTAGGGCAGGCCGCAGTTGGCAAAGGAAACGAAGCGTCCCTTTTCCAGCACAACAATTTCTGCGTTTTCATCCAGCCGCCGCGCCCGCGCAGCGGCGGAGGCGCCGGCGGCAACGCCGCCGATAATTACGATTTTCATGGTTGAAACCTATTGTTGGTGAACGGGTAATCAGCGGGTGATACACATGAACAACGCCACTACCAGCCGCCTTACCGACGCGAAGCAATTTCCCGGGCGGTCTCACGGTCTGCCGTCCGGCGTTTCAATGCCTCGCGCTTATCACCCATCAATTTACCCCGGCAGAGGGCCAATTCAACCTTGATACGACCTTTTTTCAAATACAGGCGGAGCGGAACGAGGGTGTTCCCCTGGATGGACACCTGGCCGATGAGCCGCTGGATTTCGCGGCGATGCAGCAGCAGGCGTTTGGGCCGGACGGGATCGTAGCTTTCGCTGCGGGAGCAGGCGTACGGATTGATATGCAGGTCGTTCAGGAAGACCTGCCCGCCTTCGATGGCGGCGAAGCTTTCGTTGAGGCTGACGTCACCGGCGCGGATGGATTTGACCTCACCGCCGCGCAACTCGATTCCCGCCTCAAGTTTCGCCAGGATGTGGTAGTCGCGTTGCGCCTTGCGGTTGGTGGCGAGCGTGCCGCCGGCCGCGGCATGCTTCTCCCCATCGGTTTTCATGGCGGGCGGTCTCCCGCGGGCGCGGGACTACAGGGAGATAACGTGTTCTTCCGGCGTTTTGCGGACCGGCGCGAATCCGACCTCGGCCTGGAGTTTCCCCTCGGCGATTTCCTTCAGAGCCAAGTCCATATTGGACATATGTGGGTCGTCCGGCTTAACCATTGGGCGCTGGCCGGTGTTCAACTGGCGGACGCGTTTTGACACCACGTTGACCAGCAACGGCACGTTGGTCATCCGTTCCTTGGCTTTCTCGAGATAAGACTGATTCACTGCGGGCCTCCGATCCTCTAAAAACTAGGGCGGGGCGCACTATAGGCGCCCCGCCCGATAACTGTCAACCGGCAATTCCGGACTAGTAGTCCATGTCACCCATGCCGCCCATGCCGCCGCCGC
>CAZMXS010000074.1:0-24033 GCA_964570325.1 uncultured Verrucomicrobiota bacterium
GTCCGCCTCCTCGGCTTCATAACCTATTCGCGGATCGAGCGGATGTTGCACCGGCGGCCCAACCTGAGCGCAAATATCGTCCGGCATCACCGCACCGGATTCCCAATACCGCCACACGGCCAGGGCAGTTTGCCGCTTCACATCCGACAACTGCGCCGCAGACCAACTCTGTATCAGGCACAGCCGCGCGCACCAACGGGCATTCCAAAGACATAACACCCGTAGCGTCGCGGCGCGCAATCCTGTTGCCCATTCGCCTGGAGTGGCCGGCACAGTGAAACGACTAAACGGCGCCGCCAGGAACCACCCAGCATCCTCCGCCAATAACGCCAGGTAGACCGGCCGCCCGACGGCGACTGTCCCACCGATCGGGTGCAACAAACGAATCTGTCCCTGGGCAAGTTCTTTGCCTTCCTGCAGCGGCCAAGCGACTGCTCCCGTGTCCTCTTCCCCCAAACATTCCGGCGCAACCTCTGCATTCGACAACTGCTTATCCAGGTTCCACGCCAGCAACCATTGCGCCAACCGCCGGCGCTGGCGCAAGCTGCTCATCCGCTTTGACTGATATTCCGACATGATGCTGATTCCCTTCCGCCATATTGAAGAGGTGGGATAGGGCCGATTCCGAGCGGCCCCATGCGAGAATAGCTGTTTTTGTTTCCGCCCACCCTAGAGCGGCCAGTTCGATGAGGGTTTGGCGGCTTTCACTCGCAAAGGCCGCGCGGACATGGTCCGCCACTTTTCGGAGCGCTTGATGATAAGCCGAATGCAGTACGCTTTTTCGGCATTCTGCCGTGCGCAGAACAACCGGCTCCGCCAAGGCCAAACCCAATTCCCGCGCCAGAATGGCAATCCGCTCGCGACGGGTCAATTGCGCCAGGATGGCCGGTGTGGCGGTTTGCGCCAACCGCTCCAGTTCGCGGTGTTCGAACGCCGCGCCTTGAGCATCGGGCGCCGGCAATAGCTCGGACAATGACGGCGTGTTTCCCCCTGCCGGGGATTGATCAAGCGATTGCATGAACTCCGCGGAAAACTCCCGGCGCACATACTCCCGCACAACAGAACGCAGTAACACGGACGCGCCGCCCTGAATGACGTCCAGATATCCGGACGCCCCATTTTGCGCGCGCGCAAACAACCATTCCTTATATGACTTACCAGCCCGCGTAGCATTTAGGCGCGTGTGCGTTTCAAACAAATGAAACGCCGCCCGCGCATCTGGAATCAATGCGTTCACGTGACTGTTTGTGTCCCGCGCGCACGCCCGGGCATAACGCGCAAAGCGCGCCCAGGCAAACCCGCGCAACCGTTCGCGCACATCCGCCGGACATAAATCCAGCGCGCAATTCATCCGCCAAAGCTCCCAATCGTTGATTTGCGCCATGCATCTTCCCTCCCGCCAAGCGCCATGTGATACCGGATAACATTTTTGGGCGCAACTTTTTTCCCGGAAATCTCCCAGCTTGTTTTCTTCCACTATGCGAAGCCGGTAATGGCCCGATCCTGAGCAATAAGACCAAGCAATGGAGGAGCAAGACAATGGGCGCTATGAATCGTGTATTTCTGATGGGCAATCTGACGCGGGATCCGATCCTGCGCAAAACCCCGGGTGGCTTGAGCGTATCCGAAATGGGCATGGCGGTATCGGAAAGATTCCGAAACAAGGAGGGTCAAATTGTCGAATCCACCTGTTTTGCCGAAATTGTCGCCTGGGGTCGCCAGGCGGAAACCTGCCAGCAATATCTGGCCAAGGGGGCCTCCGTTATGGTTGAAGGCCGGTTGCAGTTCGATCAGTGGCAAACGGATACCGGCGAAAAGCGCAGCCGCCTGAAAATCCGGGCCGACCGGGTCCAATTCCTTGGTCGCAGAACCAAGGCGGGCGACGCGGCAGAACCCGCCGAGTCCGCAACCGGAACAAAATCTTCAAAACAGCCTGATGCGGTGGATGAGGAGGTGGCGCCGCCTCCCCTTTTTTGAATCCGCATGATGGTGGGCGCGGCGAGCAGCGTGTCAATCCCAGGCGGAGCGCTAGCGTACGATGATGACCGCGCGTTTCAAACATCACAGCCAACAAGTAATACAGGTGAAGGAGAAAAACTATGCACAGCGAGAAATCAACGGAACCCAAACCGGCCGGCAGCCGACCACAGCGGCTGGCTTATTATCATCCAAACGGACAAGGAACCGGCGTCGCCATGCAACTGGAGCCGCGCTTCAACCGACTGGAATCCGACCGCTATAATTGTTTTTTCCTGGAAATGGCGCGGCAGAAGACCACGGTCGCCAATGGCGCCGATGGACGGGTGGCGGCAACATTCGACTGGGAGAACAAGCTGACGGTAAAGCTGGACTTCAGCGACATCTGCGAATTGCTGTCCGCACTGGAGGGGCTTACACCGGCGGCTGGAAACAAAGGCAAGGGCCTGTACCACGAGAACGGCAAGGCCAATACAATCATCACACTGGAGCGCAACAAGGAAAAAACGGGGTTCTTTCTGGGCCTTTCCAAAAAAGATAAACAGGGTGGCCAGCTTTTACGCTTGAGTATTGCGCTGAGCGATCCGGAGGCTTTGGGTCTCCGTTGTATCTTCCAGAGCGGCCTCTTCTTCCTGGTCTTTCATGGCCAGCTCTTTCCATCACCGGCGCGCCACGCCATGCAAGCCAAGGCCGCCGAAGCGGGCGGATGAGCGGCAATAGGAGAAACTAAAAAGTGGAGGCGCCCACTCCGGACAATGGGATTCCCAATGATCTGCCAATCAATAGTAAGGGTAACGGCATGGTCAGGAGAATTCCAATATCCATGGAATCCCGGCTTGCTGCGGGATGGCGCGCCCGGCGTGACTCGAACACGCAACCTTCTGATCCGAAGTCAGAAGCTCTGTCCAATTGAGCTACGGGCGCACCGAGTTTCTTTGTAGCGACCGGCGCGTGAACTGGCAAGCGTCCGTTGCCGGCCAAAAGCGTTGCCGCGCCGGAATGGAGACTCTATAAAAGGCGGGACATGCGCAGCCTCTTTACATATCTGCTTCTTATCTTCGTCTTAAGCGCGGCCCGGCCGTCAACATCTTTTGCCGGTTGGGTGGAGGATCGCGCGGGCGAAACGATCATCCATGTCCGGCTCTTCAATCTGCCGGACCCGAGCCGGACGGACACTGCCACGCGCGCTGACGTCGAGGCTGTCCGCGAGTTCGTCCGACGCTTCCCCGCCATATTTGCCGAACGCTACCGCACGCGCTATCAGGCCGACCCCGCACGATACGGCCGGCACAACTGGGACAACGTCCGCATCGAACTCCACCGCTTCTCCGGCATCCAAGTCGAGGGGGTGGAAAGTGCGCTGCTGGCCATCGCCGGCGGTGTGTCGCCGGATGTGATCTACGTCAACTTCCGGCAATCCGACACCTATATCCAGCAAGGATTCCTGTACCCGCTGGACCGGCCGGAAGACCGCTACCTCGCCGGCATGACCGCCACGGAAACTGAGTTTCGCATCCACTCGAAAATCTGGCCGGTCATCCGCCGCCCCGGACCTGATGGCGCGACCCATGTCTGGGCCATCCCCTTCGGCGGCGCGCTCGGGCGCGTCGTACTCTACCGGCGCGATCTGTTTGACGACGCCGGCGTCCCCTACCCGACCAACAACTGGACCTGGGACGACTTCCTTCATGCTTGCCGGAAGATCACTGACCCCGCGCGCGGCATCTACGGGCTGGGCATCGGCCGCAATAAACATGAGTCATGGTACTGGACCAGTTTCTTGTGGTCAGCCGGCGGCGATATCCTAGCGCAAGACAGCACCAACGGGCCGTGGCGCGCCGTCTTTGCCAGTCCCGCAGCAGCAGTCGCGCTGGACTTTTATACCCGTCTATGCACGGAACCGTGGACCGATGCGCGCGGCATTCGCCACTATGGTTATGTGCGCAAGGATTCTGGCGAATCGTTCCAGCGCTGGGAACGCGGTCAGACCGGCATGGTATTCGCCTACATTGACGAGAAGGTCTTTTCCGTTATCAATCCAGATACAACCGGCATGGCGCCGGTCCCCATTGGCCCAACCGGTCAGCGCGGATCCGAGTTGAACAGCCGTATGATGGGCCTCTTCGCTGGGATCCGGGAACCGGCTGTCCGCGACGCGGCATGGGAATACATCCGTTTTTATGACAGCCCGGAGGCGGCCCGGATCAAGACACGGATCATGGTGGAAGGCGGGTTGGGCCGGTTCCTGAATCCGCGATATCTCAAGGAATTCGGCTATCCCGAGTTCATTCGACTGGCGCCGCGCGGCTGGGAGGAATGCTTCCGGATCGCCATCGAAAGCGGGCGCCCCGAACCCTACGGGCGGGACAGCAACTACATTTACGACATTCTTACGCGTCCGATTCGTCAGGCGGAGGAAATGGCTCTGGCCGGCGAATTGCCGACAAACCGCGCGGAACGGCTGGACACCCTGGCTGGCTTGCTGGCCCAAGCTGAGCGCAAGGCCAACGACGAAATGCTCGGCCTCATCCCGCGCGGCGAGCGGCTTCGCCGCGATGCCGCGGCCGTCGCGCTGCTCGCCGGCATCGTTCTCGTCTTCGCCTGGGCCATTCGCCGCGTAATCCGGGCTTTCCGGCGCAATCACGGCACGCGGCCAGACAGCGTTGAAGGCCTTGTCAGCACGGGCGGGGCCCCCGTTCCCCGCTTGGCTGCGCCGATGTCGGATTATTCGATTTGGCGCCGCCTTGACGCCCACCTGCGGCGTTACGGGATGGCTTATCTGCTGCTCGCGCCGGCGGGCTTGACTATTTTCATCTGGCATTACCTGCCCCTGCTGCGCGGGTCCGTTATGGCCTTTCAGGACTACCGCGTGATGGGCGGATCTCAATGGGCCGGCTTACGAAACCTGGGAGACGTGCTCTGGTCGCCGGACTGGTGGCGCGCCATCTGGACTTCAGCGCGCTACAGCGCGCTGGTGATCGCCATGACCTTCCTGCCGCCGGTCATTCTGGCCGTATTGCTGCAGGAGGTGCCGCGGGGCAAGATCGTCTTCCGCATTCTTTTTTACCTGCCGGCCGTAATGTCGGGGCTGGTCATCATCCTGCTTTGGAAATCCTTCTATGATCCGTCCGACATGGGGCTCTTGAACGCCCTCCTGGCCCGAATACCAGCCGGGGCATTCTTGCTGGCCGGCCTGGTGCTGGCGGCCATCTGCCTCTTGTTCGCCCGCCGGCTATTTCAACACCAGTGCCCCAATCTCTGCGCCGGCTTTATGCTCGCCGCCCTGGGGTTCACGTTCGGCGGACTGAAAGTGATCCATCCGACGATAGCGGCAACAGGCGGATATTTATCGCTGGCCGGTCTATTGGCGCCCCTGCCCGAGCCAGTACGCTGGCTGGATGACTCTCGCACCGCATTGTTTAGTTGTGTGCTGCCGATGATGTGGGCCGGCATGGGGCCGGGCAGCCTGATCTATCTGGCGGCCTTGAAGAGCATCCCGGATGAGTTCTACGAAGCCGCCGACCTCGACGGCGCCACCTTCATTGACAAGATACTCTTTGTTGTTTTTCCCGCGCTCAAGCCCCTGCTGATCATCAACTTTGTCGGAGTCTTTATCGCCGCTTGGAACGCCGAGGCCAACATCCTGGCCATGACCGGCGGCACGGCCGACACGGAAGTGGCCGGTCTGCACATTTTCTATAAGGCCTTCATCTTCTTGAAATTTGGACCCGCCACAGCGATGGCCTGGATGCTGGGTTTTATGCTGATTGGGTTCACAATGTATCAATTACAGATATTGTCACGGCTGGAATTCAGGACAACGGAGCGAACATAGACGGCAAACAACGAGCGCGATTATTCGCGGTAACCAGTGGCCCGTGATGGGTGATCAACACAGCCGCTGGCCGCAATGTGACCTTGGATGGAGAAGACAAGAGCCATTTGTCATCCTGAATCCCCGTTCGCCCCGGCGAACGGAGTGCGGGGGCTCATTTCACATCCGCAAAGCCAAGTGAAGATTCCGCAACCACCCATCCCAAGTGGCAGGTTGAGGAATGACAGCGCGGAGCGGCTCAAGCCTGTAAACAATGGATAGCCATTAGTGAACAGTAACGGAATGATATGCCGATTATTTTGCCGATAGGACGGCGGAGCCCGGGCGTGCGAGGTTTGGTGGCGCTGATTTATGGCGCACTGACCCTCGGCGCGCTTACGATGGTATATCCGTTCGCGATCATGATCGGCGGCAGCATGCGCAGCGCCGTGGACATGAAGGACTGGGATTTGCTGCCCCGTTTTCTGTACGACGACACCGCGCTGTACCGCAAGCATATCGAGGGCCTGTTCAACGAATCCGCCGACCTGCTGAACAGCACCTATGACATGGATGTCATCGCCTTCGACCGTTTAGAGCCGCCAACCAACATCAATCTCCGTCTCCTGGCCGAGTGGAACAGCTTCACTGAATCCGCCACACTGCCGGATTACGCCGATGGCTGCGGCTATATTCATGCGCCACTCTCCAAAACCATCCCTCGCACCCTGCGGGAATTTCGCGAGGAGCTGGCGCAACGCTTTGGCGGCGATATTCAGGCCCTGAACACCGCCCTCGGCTGCAATTTCGTCAATTGGAACAGTTTCATGGTCTTGCCCCAGAACACCTTACTGCGGCTCGGCCAGCCATCCCAGGACGCATTCGCGGCGGCCTTCGCTGACTTCAAGCGCCGGCAGCCGGCGGGCAATCGCTACTATTACTCTGTTGAAGGCGCTTTCAAGCGCCTGTTTCTCAAGCCGCAGTACACGCGTGACATCGCAGAGTACAACCGGGCGCACAGCACCACCCACGCCATCTATGACCTGATTCGCCTCACGCCAACACTCCCCGCAGGGTCGGAGTTGGAACGCGCGGACTGGGAGGATTTCGTCCGCCACACGCTCAATCCGCTTTGGATCCGGGTCCGGCGGCCAGCCGAATCGGAATTTCGGGGGTTCCTGCACGCCAAGTACCGGAATATTGACAACTTAAACCGCGATTACAGCGCATCTTTTCGGAGCTTCAATGATGTCCCAATTTACGACGCGCCACCGCGCGCCGGACTGCCCGCCAGCGACTGGCTGACCTTTATCGCCGGCTGGACCGACCCCGATAGCGGACGAACCTACCAAGCGCCACGCGAAACGCTCGCCATCCAGAGCGTCGAAACTCTGTTCCGCGAGTTCCTTGAAAAACGGCACGGCGACATCCACACGCTCAATCATCGGCTCGGCACCGACTATACCGATTTTGCCGCTATTCGCCTGCCCCAACGGGAGGCACATTACGTGTGGTTCCGTGAACATCGCGGCGCGATCCGGCGCGAGTTCATAATGCGCAATTATCGAACAGTACTTGACTATCTCCTATTCAACAGCCGCGGTGTTTGGAATACGACTGTCTACTGCGCGCTGGCGGTGTTGTTCGCCTTGTTGGTCAATCCCCTGGCAGCCTATGCGCTGAGTCGTTACCGCCTTCCCGCCACGTACAAGATCCTACTGTTCTTGATGCTGACAATGGCCTTCCCGCCAATGGTCACACAAATTCCCGTGTTCATCATGCTGCGTGAGTTCGGCCTGTTGAACACTTTTGCCGCCCTGTTGCTGCCCGGCTTGGCCAACGGTTATTCGATCTTTCTGCTCAAGGGATTTTTCGATTCGCTGCCGCGCGACCTTTACGAAAACGCCCAACTGGACGGCGCCGGCGAATGGACTATGTTCTGGAGCATCACGATGCGTCTGTCCACGCCAATCCTGTCGGTCATTGCGCTGCAAGCCTTCGCCGTGGCTTACACTAACTTCATGTTCGCCCTGCTCATTTGCCAGGATGAACGAATGTGGACGCTGATGGTATGGCTCTACGAACTGCAGCAGCGGAGCGGGCAGGCGGTCATGTACGCCTCCCTGATTATCGCCTCCGTCCCGACCCTGATCATCTTCGTCTTATGTCAGCGGATCATTCTGCGCGGCATTGTCGTGCCGGTGGAGAAGTGAGCAACACGACTGGCCTCCGCGCCACGGACTGGATCGCCCCCAACACTTGCACCCATGCGGAGATGGGCGCCAGCGGAACTGACGTCATGGCACGCGGTTCCTGTCGCGTTCAGGGAGGAGCAATACTTTGCTCAATCACGCTCGTGGGTACAGAATAATAACCACTCGCCAACGCTCGTGCGTTATCTGCGGGATTGACGTTGCGAAGTCCCTCGGGTTGCGCCGACTCGGATTGCTCGTCACTGTTTACTGAATACAAGGCCCCTGTGGATATCGGGCTCCTCAGCACCAAGTGGCCCTCTCACAGGGAAATAAGCTCAGGACTCCGCCGCTTGTTCCGCCTGCTTGATCTCGTTCCAAATCCGGTCCAGCTCATCCAGTTTGCAATCATTGACCTTGCGGCCCTGAGCGTGCAAGCGGCATTCGAGATCCTGGAAGCGCCGGACAAATTTTTTAACGGTGGCGTTCAAGGCATCCTCGGCATCGTGGCCCAGAAAACGCCCAAGATTGACGACGGAGAAAAGCAAATCGCCCAGTTCGGCTTTGATCTGCTCCGCCCGGCCCGCGCGGATGGCCGCGCGCACCTCGCGCAGTTCCTCATCAATCTTGTCCAGCACCCCTTCCACGGAGTCCCAATCAAAGCCCACCCGCGCGACTTTCTTCTGCACCTGGTGGGCCTTCTGCAACGCCGGCAAGTGGCGCGGGATGCCCGCCACCACCGAACGCGGGGCATTTCCTTTTTCGTCTTTCTTGATGTTCTCCCAGTTGCGGATGACTTCCCGGGAGTCCGCAACCTGCACGGCGCCAAAGACGTGGGGATGGCGGCGAATCAGTTTGTCGCCGATACAGCGGGCGACATCATCGAAGGTGAACTGGCCATCTTCACCGCAAATTTGGGACTGAAAAACAATCTGCAGGAGCAGATCGCCCAGTTCCTCGGCCAGGTGCGCGCGGTCGCCGCTGTCAATCGCGTCAAGCACCTCATAGACCTCCTCCACGAGATAGGGCTTGAGCGTTTCGACCGTTTGTTCGCGATCCCAAGGGCAACCGCCGGGGGCGCGGAGAATGCGCATGATCTCGACCAACCGGCGAACGGGCTCACTTTCGGGCGGCAGGGAGTGATCGGGCATCGTCGCCGATCAACCCGCTTTGGCAACCGGTTTGAGCGCCGGCGAGCAGATGCTCTCCAGCACTTCTTTGCAGTCCAGATCATCCAGCGACTCGGCGACCTGTTTGACCCCGCTGAAATCCTGGAAAGCCGTGTAATCATCGGGCGCCGCCACGCACTGCAGGTCGGCTGAAAGCGCGGACTTGCAGGCCGCCATGCTGCTGGCCAACGCGAGACAACGGCGGGGCATCTTGGACAGGCTACGGGTGATCTTGAGCCAGACATCCGCGCGCGGGAAAGGCCGATCGGTTTCCGTGAAAGAACACACCTGGATCCCGAATTGATCCAACCCCAGCTTGGCCAGCAGTTCCGCGGCTTTGTCTTCCGGCAACTGGGTAATTACCGCCAAGCCGATATTCCGCTCCTGGGCCGCCTTGATAAGTTTGAGCAACCCGCTGCGCGGACCTTTCGCCGCCAGCAGCGCTTCGGTCCAACGCGCGAGCACATCCTCCGTCGTTTTCCCGGGATCCTTCTTGCTGCCGACCGCTTCCAGCAGGCCCGGCATGAAATAGCCCGGCCCCGCTGCCAGGCAATGACGGCAGAACAGCACCGTGTTCATGGCCGACTTTTGTTCCGCCAGCGCGGCTTGGATCGCATTGTAAAGCGCCTTGCGACTGTCGTTAACCATGTACTCCAGCTCGAATAGCAGAACGCTTTGGGGGACATCCTGGGCCGGCGCGGCGCCCGCCTCCGCAACCGGTTTCTTGTCAATCTTGGGCGTGCTTGTGGGCATCAAATGATCTCCTCGTTGCGCTGCTTCAATCTCATTTGCTTAATCATCAATAAAAGTTGCAGTTTAGAAAGGTCTCGCTCTACGGTCAAGCTTCCACCAGACGGCGCGCGTTCACCGCCCGAAAAGAAAAGCCAGCCATTCCGGCGTCCATCGGGCCCAAGCGGATTCGCAATGCTTGCCGGCCGGATCCTCGCGCAACATCAGGCGCGCCGCATCACAACCACGTTCCTGCAACAGAGCAGCCATCTCGCGCACCCCGGCCATCAGCTCCCGCTCCGTCGCGTCGCCGCCGCCGCAATGCAGATACAACTTCAGATCCGGCAGCAGTCCGCCTTCGCGCACCAAGTCCAGGCAATGATGATCATCGCCGAACCGAAAGGCAGGCGAGAGGCAAGCGGCGCCGAAGAAAATATCGGGCCGTATCCAAGCCAGGTAGAACGCCATGGTGCCGCCCAGCGAAGAGCCGGCGATCGCCGCCGACCGCCCCGCCTCGGTTCGGTATTCGCGATCAATGAACGGCTTGAGTTCGTCCAACAGGAACCGGGCGTATTCCCGCCCGGCCAGGGATGGGTTGTATTCGACGCAGCGGTCCTCGGTGGAATAAACCGCCACTACGATCAACTCCCGCAGCCGGCCATCCGTAATAAGCCGCTCGCAATTTTCATCCACCTCCCAATCCTGCTGCCACGTGGAGGTGACGGGATCGAAGACCTGTTGCCCGTCCTGCATATAGAGCACCGGATAGCGTTGGTCCGGTCGTAATTCATAATGCGGCGGCAGCCAGACAATCACTTTGCGATCGAAGCGCAGGTAGCACGAATGAAAAGATTCGTGGACTCGATAGTTGCCGGTAATGCGCGGCGCGTTAGGGGGCGCGGAATCTTTCCAACTGTAAACGCGGTGCCGGATAACCTCATCGCCCTGCGATCCGATGACATGATTAGTGGGGATACGTCCATCCGCCAAAGCCTCCTCGGCATCCCAACTGCCGCGGGTGATCTTGAATTCCACCGGCGCGCCAGCCGGCAAATCCAAGGTGGCGCACCAACAATCGTCCTCCATCCGGGTCAGCGGCAGACCGTCCGGTTGCCACGCACCCAGTTCCGGCCGGTCACCGGAAATGAATATCTGCTCGCCCGCCGACAACGGCGCGGCCGTGTGGATTTCAAATTGAATCCGCCGCATTCCATTCGCTACACCACTGATCATGTACAACTCTCCCTTGGGAAAAACCGCGGCAGACTAGCGGAAGCCCACGCCCACGGCCAGCGAAAATTTCAGGGGAACGAACAAACTGGCAAAAAGCCCGACTTCCTTGTCTAAGCCAAAGCACACCGGACATAATCGTCGGCATCCGATGGCCAAGTGGCATCTGGATCCAACTGGCCCAGAGACTGAACTAAATCCCATACCGCACTGAAACGACGCTTAACAGGAAACACGCGATGATGTAACTTATTGAGAAATCCATTGGTGGCGGTGTTTTTTTATGAACGGCGATGAAAGCGCTCTCAATAAGTACTTATTGGCTTTTTTTGGTGTTAGTTGGACTTATATGGATGGGTCCACTAGCTCAGGCTGGGAATCTGTTGGCCAATGCGGGCTTTGAGAAAGGGACCACGGAAGGCTGGGCGCATTGGAGCATTTCATCTGTCGTTGGCGCGACAAACCATTTCGGCAGCTATGGCGCAGAACTGAGCCTGCCGTCTTGGTCTGGCGAAGGGGCACTGATCCAGGAGATCGGCGCCTACTTCACCACCGGCGCACCGATCAGCGCAAGCGTTTGGATTCGGACCGATGAGCTGAATATATACGCTTCATTGAAACTCGAATTTTTTGCGGGCGGCACGCTCATCGGCTTTTCCGAAAGCCCGAAACTCATCGGCAGCAACGACTGGACCAAGGTAACCGCCTCCGCGACCGTGCCCACCAACGCCAGCCTCATCAAATGTCTGCTCTATTTGCTCAACGCCGGCGGCACGGGTAACACCGGTCGCGCATATTTCGACGACGCCCTGGTGAGCCAGGATATCCCGGCCGCCGCCTGGTCGTGGCCCATGGGCCAGGATTTGCCCACCGTCGGACACAAGCGGCCGGACCTTGGTTTCGACCTGATAGACGACGGCATCTGGAACGGCGCGCCCATCGGCGGCTTTGGCGCCGGCGCCATCGGCCGCACCTTCGCCGGCGATTTTCGACGCTGGCATCTCGATGTCGGCCTGCACCGCTGCGCGTCCGTGCCGGCCAATCAGTTCAGCGTCTTTCAACAGACCGGCACCACCAAGGTTGCCCGGGTGCTCTGGAGCTGGCATCCCGACGGCGATCCGACCAACCGCCCGCTGCGCGCATGGAACTTCGACTATCCCGGCCAAGCCGGGATTTATTACGCGCTATTTCCGAAGGCTTGGTGGGATTACACGGCAAACACGGAGTTTCCGGCGCGCCTGACGTGCGTCCAGTTTTCCCCCATCATCCCCGGCGACTACGAAGCCGTCAGTTATCCGGTCGGCGTCTACCAGTGGACGGCATACAACCCCACCACCAACGCGGTGGATGTTTCGGTCATGCTGAGCTGGGAGAACATGATCGGCTGGGATCCGGACGACACATCCCGCTGGAGCGCAACGATCAACGACCCGCTCTGGGGCGCCAGCCTCGGCAATTACAATTACGCCCAGTCTGCGGGCGACATTCACGGCGTGGTTCTCTCCAGCACCCGGCCGGTGACCAACGAACTGGACGGCGAGTTTTGTATTGCCGCCCGCGCCGTACCGGGCGTGACCGTCTCCTACAAGGGTACCTTTGATTGCAACGGCGACGGCGCCGATCTCTGGAATGAGTTCGCGGATGATGGCGTGCTGGATAACACCGATGCGCAAACCGTGGCCGGCACCAATGACGACTTCGGCGCCGCCGTCGCGGTTGCCATGCACCTGGAGCCGGGTCAGCGGCTCGTTTTCCCCATGGTCATCGCCTGGGACCTTCCCCTGATGGCCTTCGGTCAGCATCGCAAGGGCGAGGCATTCGCCTCATCGGAGGAGGGCGCACGAGTCGCCAATGACGCCTTCGACGGCAACCGGGCCACGCGCTGGGCCTCGGCCAAGACGAGCAACGAATGGGTTGCCTTCGACTTCAAGAACCCGCGGCGGTTCAACCGCATCGCGCTGACCTGGGAGGCGGCTTACGCGAAGAGCTACCGAATCGAGGTGTCCAACGACGCGACCAACTGGACCGTCATCCACACCGCCACCAACGGCCATGGCGGCGTAGACGTGATCGAGACCGGCGAGCAAGAGGCGCAGTATGTGCGCATGCAAGGCGTCGAGCGCGGCCTGCCGGCCGAAGGTTATTCCCTCTGGGAGTTTGAAGTCATGGTCCAGGGCGCCACCGCCGTCGCTTCCACCGTGGAAAGCGTGGGCTACGAGGCAGGCAAGGCCGTGGACGGCGACTACACCACGCGCTGGTCCTCCACCTTCAGCGACGACCAGTGGATCTATATGGACCTGGGCGCCCCGCGCACATTCAACTTCGTCACTCTCGACTGGGAAGCCGCGTACGGAAAAGCGTACGAGATTCAGATCTCCAGTAACGCAGCGGACTGGATGTCGGCCCTCATCGTGACCAACGGCGGCGGCGGACTGGATGTGCGCTACGTCGGCGAGCAGCATGCCCGCTATGTAAAAATGCGCGGCTTGCAGCGGGGCACGGCGTATGGCTATTCGCTCTATGAGTTTTCGGTGAGCCACGGCGCCGGCCCGCGACTGTGGTACAAGTATTACACACAATTCTTCGGCCGTTCAGGCCGGCACGCCTGGGACATTGCCCGCGCCGCGCTGACCAACTGCGCCGCTTGGGAACAACGGATTGACGATTGGCAACGGCCGATCCTGCGGGACGGATCGAAACCGGACTGGTACCAGTGCGATCTGTTCAATCAGCTTTATTTTCTGTTGGACGGCGGCTCAGCTTGGGAAAACGGACTGGCGGACGGCAGCGCCGACCCGACGCCCGCCGCAGGCCACAAACTGGCCTGGCTGGAATGCTATGACTGGGGCAACTACGCGGCCTTTGACCTGGAAACCTATAGTTCGTTCGCCCTGGCCCAGCTCTGGCCGGAGCTCGAAAAACAAATGCTGCGCGAAACGGCCGACCTGATGAACGGCGTCAGCCGCGCGCGTCCCTGCGGCAAGGGGGCCGCGCTCAACGGCAACGTCCCGCATGATTTAAGCGATTCCGCCGCGTCCTGGCGCGGGGATCTTGACCCATGGTTCCGGTACAACGTCTACTGGAACCGCGACACCACCCAATGGCAGGACATGAACTCCAAGTTCATGCTCCGAATGTACCGCGATTACGCGCTGACGGGCGACGCGGACTTTCTCGAAGCATCACTCTGGCAGGCCGCCAAAACCGCCCTGCAGCGGCTGCGGGATCGGGGTGACGCGACCAGCCTGCCGGTCAATATCGGCGAGGACCAGACCTACGACACCTGGGCCATGCACGGCACCAGCGCTTATTGCGGCGGCCTGTGGCTGGCCGCGCTGAAGGCGGGCCTGGAGATCGCCCGGCTCAACGGGGACGCCGCCGCCGCCGCACAGTTTGGCGGCTGGTTCGACACCGCCTATCCCGCCTTCGAGAGCCGCCTGTGGAATGGGGAGTATTACAATTACGATACCGGCAGCAGCGTCAATTCCAATGGCGTCATGGCCGACCAGTTGTGCGGCGAATGGCTCGCCGCCGCGTCCGGACTGGAAGTGCTGCCGCCGGCGCACGTGACTGCCGCGCTGCACCGGATTTACCGTTCCAACGTGCTCGGCGCCGGGCTTGACGGAAAACGCGGCGCCATGAACGGGACGCTCCCCGATGGCCGGATCAATACGGTGTCCGAACAATCGCAGGAGGTCTGGATCGGCGCCACTTACGGGTTGAGCGCCCTGATGCTTCACAAGGGCCTGGTCCCGCAAGCGCAGCAGACCGCCTGGGGCGTCTACCACACCATCTATGAAGACAAGGGGTACTGGTTTCGCACACCGGAGGCCTGGATTTCCAACGGCAACTTCCGGGCAACCCTCTACAACCGCCCGATGGCCATCTGGGCCCTTGAACGCGCCTATGCGTTGCGCCCACCCATCCCGATCGCTTCCGCCTCAACCAGCGCAGGGACGAATTACACCGCCGACCGCGCCTGCGACGGCAATCTGGCCACCCGCTGGACCTCGGCGCCGGCCGACACGCAGCGGGTGGCGATTGATTTCGTGCGGCCCAAAACCTTCGACACCGTGAAAGTGACGTGGGATGCCGCGTACGCAACAGGCTATCGCATCCAAATCTCCAGCAACGGCATTGACTGGGCGGACATCTTCACCACCGTCAGCGCCACCGGCGGGATCGAAGTTCTGGCCGTGGGCCGGCAGACCGCCCGACATCTCCGCCTGCTCGCCACGCAGCGGGCCAACCCGATGTGGGGAATTTCACTTTGGGAACTCGAAGCGTATCGCGTTCCCCCGCCGCCGCCGGTGCTGGCGACCGTTGTGCGGCCGACGCCGGCGGGCCGCTTTGTGTTTGACTGGGCCAGCACCAACGATTGGGCGTATACGATCTATCGCGCCACCAACATCGCGCGCGATTTCGCCGTGGTTGCTTCCAACGTGTGGGCAACCGCGCCCGTCAACGTTTATACTGCGGACATGCAAGGACTGCCCATGGGCATTTACCGCATCGAGATTGAACCATGAAACACGGCGTGATTCCCGCGCGCGGGCGGATCACCGCGCTCGCCGTCTGTCTGCCGGCGCTGGGTTTGTGCGCCTGCGCCGCGGACGCGGCCGAATGGGATCTGCGCAAGGTCGCCGCAACCGCCCGCGCTTCCTCCTGTGAGACACAGCATCCCGCCGAATTCGCCTTCGATGCCGATCCGGCCACGCGCTGGTCCTCGGACTGGGCGGACCACCAATGGCTGACCGTAGACCTGGGCCAACCCCGCCGCATTACCGAAATTACCCTGCAATGGGAAACCGCGCATGCCGCGGAATACGCACTGGACATTTCGGACGATGGAGCAAGCTGGGCGCTGTTCCGGCATGTGACGAACGGAAATGGCGGCGTGGAGACATTCCCCGACACCGGGCTGACGGCGCGCTTCATCCGACTGCGCGCCATTCGACGCGCGACCCAGTGGGGCTTCTCGCTGCGGGAGTTCATCCTGCGCGGCCCCCTGCCGGGCATCGAACCGGAGTTCGGCGGCCTGGTCCGGCCCCGCGCAATCGTCACCCTGTTCGACCACGACTATGAGCGCCTGGGCCGGCACTTCGCCGAACAATGCGCGCGGGATCCCGCCAGTTCGTCCGGCTTGAGCGACGACGAATTCCTTGACCTCATCGAACGCCGGGCGTTCGACTACTTTTGGTACGAAGCGCATCCGCGAACGCTGTTCATCGTGGACAGCACCACGTGGAAAACACGCACATCCAACGCCGGAATCGGTTTCCAGTTGGGCGCATACATCGCCGGACATTACCGCCAGTATCGCCCTCGGGAGGAAATCTACGCGCGCGTCGAACAATTGCTCGATCACTGTTGGGACGATCCCGACGATCCCCATGATTTGTGCCTCGAGCATCACGACGGCTGGACCTATCACTGGGTGGACATTGAAACCGGCAAGTGGCGGGGTGAAGAACACGTCTGCACACACGACAGCATCACTTATCTCTGCGGCGTGATTGCGGCCAAACACTATTTCGCCGGCACGCGCGCCGGAGAAATCGCAGACAAGATTCTGGCCGGCGTACGGTGGGATTGGATTATCCATGGCGGGCGCAACGACCAATTCGTTTCCAACTGCTACGCGCCCACCTACAACCCACCCTGCGGGGGCGACGTTCGTTTCTACGACGGCATGAAATTCGACTATCTGTTGCCGATCGGCGGTCTTTCCAACGCCATCAGCCCGGTCTATTGGCACAATTACGCGCTCGACTTCCCGTGGGCGGCGTACCGCGGCCACTTCTGGCGGATCGAGCGTCCCGCCCCCTGGTGCCACCAATGGGACCACGTCTGGTTCGACTTCCGAAATATGCGCGACGACTATGCCGACTACCATCAGAACTCCATTGAGGCGACGCTGGCCAACCGGCAATGGTGCCTCGACCATCAGATGTACAACGCTGATTTCTGGGGCGTCGGCCCGAGCCATGGCCCCTCCCCCGACGGCGTCTATTACGGCAGCTACGGCGCCCCGCCCGACGATCTGCCGTTCCAAAAAGGGCTGGACAACGACGGCACCATCTCGCCGACCGCCACGCTGCCCAGCATCGTATTCACGCCGCGGGAGGTGCTCCGGGTCGCCCGCTTTATATACGACCGCTTCAAGGACAAAGTCTGGCGGCGTTATGGCTTCACCGATGCCTTGAACCCCCGCCGCAACTGGTATGATCGCGAGTATATCTCGATTGACCAGGGACCCATTGTCCTCAACATCGAAAATTACCGGTCGCGCTTGATTTACAAACTGTTTGAACGAGAACCGATCGTCTGGAACGGGCTGCGACGCGCGGGCTTCGTGGGCATCGTGGACGACTTTGACGAGACGGAGCATGCGGCGCCCTATGGCCAATGGCGCGTCTCCGACACCAACCGATCCTTCCAAATCGCGCGTTCGACGCACGTCGTCAAGGATGGGCAGCGCGCGCTTCAAATCCGTTTCGCCCTCCCTGCTTCAGGGCGGGCGCCTTTCTTCGCGGTGCGGCCGGACCGGACGGATTTCTCGCCCTACCGTTTCCTCGCCGCCTGGGTCTGCCAGGATCCCGGCCTGCAGCCGTCCCTGGTCATGGACGATGGCCGCCGCATCCCGCTGACCGAAACCATGCGCCATCCCGCTGAACAAAACTGGGTCCGCCGCTATTTCGAATTGCCCGTGGCAACACGCACCGGCCGGGTCAGCGAAGTGCGTTTCACCGTCACGAACGCCGCGGCGGGAACCTGCTGGCTCGACGGCATCGTCCTGACGCACGCAATCCCGTCCAACATGGCGCCGTTCGTGCTGGACGATTTCAACGTCACTCGCGCGGAATGGATTCCGTCAACTGTTTACCGCGCCGGCCTCGTGTCGGGCGCCAGCCCGGCCGGATCCAACTACCTGCGCATAACCTACACCAAGACCGGCCGCCAGGACCGCGAGGCCGCCCTCAGCATGCGGCCGGCCATCCGGGATTGGAGCCGTTGCCACTCCCTTGCGCTCTGGGTGCGCGGCCGCGATCCGCTCCGCGTGCGGCTGCTGGACGGCGCCGGCCGCGCGTTCGATGTCGGCACGCATGTGCCGGACGCCGGCGCGGGTTGGCAACGGGTGTTCTTCAATATCCAGGCCAATCTGAACCCATCCAACTGCTGGGAAGTCCGCTACGACAAACGGGACATCCGGGAAGTGCAATTGCTGATCGCACCCGGCCGGACGGATTTCCAAGGAGAAATCGGACTCGATTCCATTACATTAACCGAGTGAGAAACCGCACGCACGGCCGGCTGACCGGCCCGCCCCGACCCAACCCAACCCAACAGGACACACCATGCACCCCCATCCAGCAAACCGGACAATCGGAGAAATGCACATGCCGCGCAATATCCGGCCGAATTATACCCCGCGCGCCTTGGGCGGCCTGGCCGCAAGCGTCTGGCTGCTGCTGCCGATGATCGCGTTTTCCGCGGATGCGCCGCCCCGCGACGCCATTCCGGCGTGCGCCTGGGCCAGACGCCTGGGCGATATCCCCGCCAACCCCATCAGTTGCTCGCCCAATCGCGGCGTGGCGCTGGGCGGCTTCGGCGCGGGGTCGTTCATGTACAACATCAGCGGCTCCTTCGGGCCATGGGAATTGAAGCCTTGCGACATGCGTTTCGAGCAGTTCTGGAACGCGCTGCCGCAAGCCGCCTTCCACTATTATGAGCAACCCGACGGCGCCTCGCAAATCGTCGTGAAATGTCTGTCCACCGACACCAACCTCATGCCGGCCTGGGACAGGCTCAAGCCGAGCGCCACCACCTATTACGCGCTCCAGCCCAAAGGGTGGGTGGTCTATGACGGCTTTGCGGCTCAACCCCGATTGAAGTTTTTCAGCCCGATTATCGCGCATAACTACCGGGAGACCGCTTATCCGGCGGCCGTTTTTGAGTATGAACTCGACAACCCGACTGACACCCCGCTGACGGCGGCCCTGATGCTGACGTGGCCGCAGGTTCCCTACAGCACCGCGCCGCGCACCGGATATCGCTGCGCGTGGAAAACCAACGGCGCCATCGCGGGCATTGTGCTGAAAGCCGTTGACCCGGCCAACAGCGCGGAAACCCAGAATTCCGAATGGTGCATCGCCACGCTTAAAACAGACGGGCGCGACGAGGTGTCCGCGGCTTTGAGCTGGAATGGCGCGGGTGATGGCCGCGATATCTGGAACGATTTCGCCGCGGACGGCCGGCTGGGCAATCAGGCGCTGGACTCCTCCATGTCGGCGGCTGCGCTCGCCGTTACCGTGCGGCTGCCGCCGGGCGCGCGGCGCCGGATACCGTTCGCCATTACCTGGGACATCCCGGTCGTGGAGTTCTCGAGCGGCACACAGTGGTGGCGGAAATACACGGAGTATCTTGGGCGCGACGCGGACAATGCTTTTCCGCTCGCCGTTGAAGCATTGATCCAGCGGGTCCGCTGGGAAGCGGCGGTGGATGCCTGGATGGCCCCCTTTGTCAACAGTCCGCGCCTGCCCGAATGGCTTAAACGGGCGGCGTTCAACGAACTGTATTACAACCAGTTCGGTGGAGTCTTCTATGAAGCCGGCCTGAAGGCGGGACACCCGCATGAGTTCATGGGCCGGCACGAGGACGACCACAAGCACTTTGTCATGGAAAGCCCCATTTACCGCTCCGCGAACACGCTCGACGTCCGCCACTACAGTTCAATCGTCTTTGCCCGGTTTTGGCCGGAGATCGAGCGTGACACCCTGCGGTGCTATGGCGACGGCGCGCTGTTCTATCAATTTGACAAGCCGGTGCCGTCTGGCCTGCTGCCGCACGACGTGGGCGATCCCACTCAATGCGATCCGTACTTCGTTTTCGACGTGTACCGCCACGACAAGCCTGAACTCCCATACTGGAAGGATCTGAATCCAAAGTATCTGCAACAGGTGTGGCGCTACTACCATTTGCACGGCGACCGGGAGTTCCTCGATTACGCCTGGCCCGCCTGCAAGGCGGCCTACGAGTTCATGAAAACCACGGATACGGACGGCGATGGCCTGCCCAATAATTTCAAGTCGGACAACACCTACGATGATTGGGGGTTGTTCGGAACCAGCCTGCTCTGCGGCGGGTTGTGGGTTGGCGGCCTGCAGGCGATGGAGCGAATGGCGGAGATTCAGGGCGATCCGATCCTGACCGACATCCGCGACTGGCTGGCAAAAGCCCGGACCAATCTGGACGCGCAGTTGTGGTACGAGGCCGGCCAGTACTACCGCATGGACACGGAAAGCGAACATCCCACCGCGATCATGGCCGACGGACTCAACGGCCAGCGCTATAGCGAGACCTGCGGCCTGGGCGACATCCTGCCGGCGGACAGGATGAAAGCCCATCTGCGGAAAGTTTATGAGTTGTGCGTTAAGCCCATGCGCGATTACACCGGCGACGGCATCGGTGATATCGGCGCGATCAACGGCGTGAAGGAGGACGGCAGCCTGCTTGGAGCGCTGCAGTCCGATGAAGTGTGGTCCGGATCAAGCTACTTTCTCGCGAGCCTGATGTATCGCGCCGGCCTGACCAACGAGGCCCTGCAAACCGCCTGGGGTGTTTATTATATCACGTATGAGGAACCCTCCACCGCTTTCTGGTTCAATACGCCGGAAAGCTGGCGCGTGCCGACCATGACGCCCCGCCCGGCCCGACCGGAGCAGTACCAGCGCCCGCGAGCGGTCTGGGAACTCGTGCTGGAAATAATGCGCGATTGAGCGCCCCCACGACGGCGCATGGCGCTCCGATCGGGCGCGACCGCCGGCCTCGCCGCACTACTCTAAAATACCGCCAAACAAGAAAGCCATCCATGCCCCAGACCACAATCGCGAGTCTGTACCGCAACGAGAATCAGGATCTCGTATCCATGAAACGAATAATTATTGCGTTCACATTTTTGCTTCTTATGAAAAGCCATGCGGCGGCCCAGCCCACTGCCCTTGGCCATGAGCGCCACACCATCTCGCTGAACGGCGACTGGCAATGCGCGCCCGCAACAGCCGAGCGGCCGCCAGCCCAATGGACCCATACCGTGCCCGTGCCCGGTCTGGTGGATTTGTGCGCGCCGCCGCTAAAATGGGAGGACCATGACTATTTCTGGTACCGGAAGGTGTTCCGCCTGCCGGCGGGAATAGATTGGTCGCGCGCGTTGCTCCGGATCGAACAAAGCCAATACGGCTCGGAGGTCTGGCTGAACGGGATCCGCCTGGGGCATTACAACGGTTGCTATACCGCGCATGAGTATGATGCCGGCGAGGCGCTCACCCGGGAGGGGGAGAACGAACTGCGGGTCCGCGTGGGCAGGCGGAATACGCTGCCCGCCGGTCACGCGGCCGGCCGGGACGCGGAAAAGCACTCGTATATTCCCGGCATTTGGGGTGACGTCAGCCTGATCTTGAGCGGCGACCCGCTGCTCCGCGCAGTGTTGATCACCCCGCATTGCGACACCCAGACGGCGGAAATCCGGATTGTGTTGGACGCCTGCTCCGCGACCGGTCGCGCGTGCGCCGTCACAGTCACCGCCTGGGAGAAGTCATCCGGCCGCCAGGCCTCGCGGTCAGCGCGAACCCACACATGGCGCCCCCATCCGTTGGGCGCGCTGGGGCCCGACCCGCTTCTGTCCGCCGCTTGCGCCCACTCGGAGGTGGGCGCCACGATCAACCTGCCGATCGAGAATCTGCGCCCATGGTCACCGGACGATCCATTCCTGTATGAATTGGAGGTGGCGGTCGAATACGACGGACAAGTAACCGATCGAAACCGTTACCCCTTCGGCATGCGCGATTTTGCGATCCACGGCGCCGACTTCCATTTGAACGGCAGGCGGCTCATGTTGCGCGGCGGCAACATCGCCTTTCACCGTTTTCTTTCCGACCCACAGCGCGCCGCGTTGCCGTGGGATACGAACTGGATTCGGAGGGTGCTGATCGAGATTCCCAAGGCCAGCCACTTCAATTATTTCCGCGTGCACATGGGCCACGCTTACAACCGCTGGTACGACCTGGCCGATGAGCACGGGTTGTGCCTGCAGGATGAATGGATGTTCTGGGGCCGCCTGGACGCCGACCGGGAACAGGTTCGGCGCGAGTTCGCGGCCTGGATCCGGGATAACTACAACCATCCAAGCATTGTGATCTGGGATCCCCTCAACGAGCGGGAAGACAACCCCGAAGCGGTGGAGCAGTATGGCATGCTCCGCGACGACATCGTGCCGGCGCTGAAAACACTGGATCCGACCCGGCCATGGGAAGGATTGGATTTTGAGGAAGAGCATCCTTACATCTACTCGCTGGGCCCCGTCTTGAACAACGACCGTTTCGGTTTTGCCCGCTCGATCGCCGACATCGCGGCAAGCGCGACCCCGACCGTGCTCAACGAATTCCTCTGGTTCTGGCTCGATCCGGAAGACAATGTTACCAACAACGCGCCGGATGTGGTCCGGCGCTGGATGGGCCGCCTCGGCACACCTGCAGAGCGCCTGTATTTCCAGGCGTTCCTGGCCACCGAACTGGTCGAGCAGTTCCGCCGGATGCGGGTGGACGCGATCGCCCCTTTCGTTTATCTGAGCAACGGCCGCGGCTTCACGGCCAACTGGTTTCGCGGCGATATCCGCGACGCGCAGCCCAAACCCGTTGTCACGGCGTTACGCAACGCTTTCGCGCCGTTCGGCGTGAGCCTGGAACTGTGGGACCGCCATTTCTTCACTAACGAGCAACGCCAGATCAATGTCTACGTTTTCAATGATACCGCGGAACCGCGCGCGGGCCGGCTGAAACTGCAAGTGACGCAAGACGGCGTAATCATCACGCAGCGCACACAGGCCGTAACGGTCGCGGCCGCCGGCATGGAAATTTTGCCGACAACATGGGTTTTACCGGCGCTTCCGGGCCGGTACCGGCTCCGGGCGGAGCTGTTTTCAGATTCCGGAACCGCCGTCGCTTCCAGCGAAAAAGATGCTTTTATCTTCCCCCAGATCCATGCGCCGGACGCGTTGCGCCAACGGCGGATCGTGGTCTGCGATCCCGCCGGCGAGATCTCCGCTTTTCTACAGGCGCAGGGGGCGGCAGTTGTTATGTTGGAGGCAGGTCCACTCCGCGCGGATGATCTGCTGGTTCTCGCTGAAGGCGCGCTGGCGAACGCCGAATATGAGCGGCGATTTCGGGAAATTGAGCGGTGGGTCTTGGACGGCGGGTCAATGGTGGTGTTGGATCCGGCTTATGGAGTTGCGACGCAAGGTGTCCACCGCTTGCCGGGCGGTCTGACGCTGCGCATGCAACCGCGCGCGAACACCGGCCGCGACGGCTATGATTCCTATGTATTTCCTTGCGATCCCAACAGTCCCCTCTGGTTGGATATTCCAGGCGAGCACTTGAAGATGTTCAATGGCGGCTTTGGCGGCGTCATGGTATCCGACCATGACATGTTGATTAACCGGCCGGCGTTGACGCTGGCGAAATCCGGCAACGACCTGAAAAACGCCGCCTTATGCGCCGCGCCAGCCGGCAACGGTATGCTGCTGATCTCCCGCATCCAAACACGCGGACGGCTGTGCGCAATCGCGGATGCGAGCGGGTTGTACGCGCCGCGCGTGGATCCGGTGGCCCAACAGTATGTGCTGAACCTGCTGACCACCGCCATGCAAGGCACGAATATGCCGTTCAACTTGATCCCCAGCCGCGTGGTGGCATCCTCCGGCAGTGACGGCCCGCTCGCGGCAGCCCTGGCCGTGGACGGCGACCCCGGAACGCGCTGGAGCAGCGATTCATCTGATCCGCAATGGATCGCGCTCGATCTGGGGCGGGTCCGGCTGGTGAACGGCGTTGCCCTGAACTGGGAAACCGCATTCGGGAAGGCATACGAG
>CAZMXS010000075.1:0-23873 GCA_964570325.1 uncultured Verrucomicrobiota bacterium
CTACACCGATGCACCGGGACACCCCGCAGGGCCGCCGCTACACCGATGCACCGGGACACCCCGCAGGGCCGCCGCTACACCGATGCACCGGGACACCCCGCAGGGCCGCCGCTACACCGATGCACCGGGACACCCCGCAGGGCCGCCGCTACACCGATGCACCGGGGGCGCCGCACCGGATCAAGCGATGCGTCCTTCGCGGGCCAAATGAAAGTGGTATCTGGCGTCGCCAACTACGGGAGATGGCATTGGGTTGGAGCTGTCCGTGGGCAAAGCGTCTGTATGCATTAGATATAATCTGCAACCGCTCTCATTAAAAGAAATATGTTGATTTGGGAGCGGTGGCAGGCTATGGTGCGCGCCGAAATCGGATCAACGGAGGCATTTGATGAGCAGGCTTTTTGAGAACAAATATGGATTTTTTGATTCTGAAAACGGTGAGTATGTCATCACCCGGCCTGACACCCCGCGGCCTTGGTGCAATGTCATTGCCAATCCGGTTTCCGGGTTCACGATCACTCAAGCCGGCAGCGGGTATTCCTGGCGCGACCATGCGCAGTTCAATCGCCTGACCCGTTGGGACCAGGATCTGACGCGCGATAATTGGGGGAAGTACATCTACATTCGCGATGACGACACCGCGCAGTTCTGGTCGCCGACGCCCAAACCGGCGGGCGAGGGACTCAAGGATTATGAGTGCCGGCACGGGATGGGCTATACCACCATCTCCGGCAAATGTCGTGATATCCGCTCGAGCGTCACCTATTTTGCGGATGCGCAGGATCCGGTCGAGGTCTGGGCGCTCACGCTGAAGAATGAATCCGCGAAGACGCGGCGCTTGAGCCTTTTCAGCTACCACGAGTGGTGTCTTGGCGTCGGGCCGGACACGCACCGCGAGTTCGACAAGATATTCATCACGACGCGCTACGACGCTGCCAGCGGCGCATTTTTCGCGCAAAAGACGCGCTGGGCGCTCCCTGATCCGAGCGGCCGGCCGTGGGCGCGTCCCTATCCGTTCAACGGGTTCATCGCGATGATTCCGAAGCCGGTTTCTTTCGATAGCGACCAGCCGGCGTTTCTGGGCCAGCTCGGCGAACTGGCGGCGCCGAAGGCGGTGCGCGAAGGGAAACTTACCCGGCTGCAGGGGCGTTGGAATGACGGGATTGCGGCGCTGCAGGGCCGTGTCGAGCTTCGGCGCGGCGAGGCGAAGACCGTCCTGTTCTTGCTGGGCGCCACGCCCACCGAGGCGCAAGCCCGGGCCATCATCAAGCGCTATTCAAAGAAAGGCGCGGCTGACGCTGAATTGGCGAAGGTGAGCAGCATGTGGCGCGGCATGGTGGATCAACTCCGGGTGGAAACGCCGGACGAGTCGGTCAATCTGCTGGTCAACCAGTGGCTCCCGTACCAGGCGATTTCCTGCCGTATGTGGGGGCGCACGGCGTACTATCAGACCGGCGGCGCGTTCGGCTACCGCGACCAGCTTCAGGACAGCCTGGCGACACTGCCGCTGCGGCCCGAGCTGTGCCGTAACCACATCCGGCTCGCGGCCGCCCACCAATTCAGCGACGGCACGACATTTCACTGGTGGCACCCGATCACCGAGGATGGCGCGCGCAAGAAGAACAGCGATGACCTGCTATGGCTGCCATTCGTGACAATCCAATATGTGAAGGAAACGGGCGACTACGCTTTTCTCAAGGAAAGCGTGCCCTTCAAGGACAAGGGCCGGGATTCGATTCGCGGCCACTGTCGGGCGGCGATCGAGCAGGTGCTTTCGCGGCCGTGTCCGCGCGGCATCCCGACGATGGTCGAGGGCGATTGGAATGACGGGCTTTCGTGTATCGGCTTCGACGGCACTTCCGAGTCCATTTGGCTGGGCGCTTTTTTCTACGGCATTCTGATCGAATGGGCGGAACTGCTGGAGCAAGTGGGGGACGCCGCAGCGCAAGCCGACCGCACGCGCTATCTGAAGGCGGCGCAGCAGATCAAGGATGCGATCAACAAGTACGCCTGGGATGGCGACTGGTATATCCGGGCGACGTATGTCGGCGGGAAACTGGGTTCAAAGAAATGTAAAGTCGGCAAAATCTGGCTGAACGGCCAGACTTGGGCGCTGATGTACGGCCTGCCGTCGCCGGAGCGCAAGCAACGGATTTTGAAGTCGTTGAGCAAATATCTTTACCGCGAATACGGACCGTTGCTGTTTACCCCGGCGTTCAGCCGGCCGGACCCGCAGATTGGGCACTTGAGCCAGTATGCGCCGGGCTTGCGCGAGAATGGCGGACTTTACACCCACGCAGGCTGCTGGGCGATCATCGCCGAGGCGCTGGCGGGCGGGGATCCGGATCGCTGCTTCAATGTGTTCAACAGCTTCAACCCGGTTCGGCGCGGTAAAAATCCGGATCACTATCGGGCCGAGCCGTATGTCACCCCGGGCAACGTGGATGGGCCCGAGACACCGAATTTTGGGCGCGGCGGCTGGACGTGGTATTCCGGTTCGGCCGCGTGGATGTACCGCGCATTGACCGATTACCTGCTGGGCATCCGCGCCACGCATGCCGGCCTCAAGATCGAGCCGGTCATTCCGCGCGCGTGGAAGGGCTTCCAAGCGGTTCGCCGCTTCCGCGGCGCGAAATACCTCATTAGCGTGACGAACAAGGCCGGTCGGGCGGCGCGCAAGGTCATGGTCCATGTCAATGGTGAATTGCTTAATGGCACCGTGATCCCGCCGGCTAAAAAAGGCGCGACCGTTCGCGTGGATGTTGTGCTGGCGGCGGAGCGCTGACGCGCAAATGGCGGAACCACATCGGGGATGATGAAAACGCTTTGGCGCAGTATTTTCCTGGCGGTTGTTTTGGGTTTGATGGCTGCGCCCCGAGGCGGGGCATGGGGGCCTGAAGGGCACGAGATTGTGGCGGAGCTGGCTCTTTTTTATCTTACCCCCGTTGCCCGCGATGCGTTGGATGATATCTTGGGCCCATACAAGATCAGCGATTACGACGTGGCTTGTTGGCCGGATATCATCCGCGGCACCAAGGAATACGCCGCCCAATATCCGTTCAACGGCGACTGGCACTACATTGACTTCGATGTGGGCTTGAAGTACGACGATAACTTCAATCTTCAGCCCTCCACCAACGGGCAGGATGTGGTCAGTCAAATCATCCGCTGGCGCGATGAACTTGCCGCCGGCGGGTTGCAAGGCGAGTCGCGTCTGGACGCATTGCGGTTCCTGGTTCATTTTATCGCGGATCTGCACCAACCGCTGCATTGCGCTTACCGTTACGGCGATATGGGCGGGAATATGGTGCCGGTCAATTCGTTTCACGGAAGGCATTATTCATTCAATCCGGGCGATCCTATGGATTATCCTCCCAGCCTGCACAGCACCTGGGACGAATATCTGGTCCGCGAACTGGTTGCCGATCAAAAGACGAAAAAGGTTGCCCGGATGCTCCATCGGGAAATCACCCCCGATCAGGCGCGCGGCTGGATGCATGACGATGTCTTGAAATGGGCCGTCGAAAGTTACTGGCTGGCCCGCAAGCAAGCCTACCGCTGGACTGATGGGGAGTCGTTGCCTTTCAAATGGGCTCGCCCTGGCATTGATCTGACGGGCGCTAATTATATTGATTCGCACTTGCCCATCGTGCGCGAGCAGCTCAAAAAGGCGGGTGTGCGTCTGGCCCACATGTTGAATCTGGCTCTCGATCCCGACTACCGCGCGGCCGCGGCGCGGCCCGCATCGCCGCCGTTGCCTCAAGGCGGTGGAAATTGATTGAGAGGGCGCGAAGCGGCTGCTGGTGTGGTTCTTTCCGCGCTTGCTTTTGATTTGCCTTCCCGGTCTTTCCTGTTACTTTACACCGCGCGTTTACCTGATAATCTTTAAGCGCTTTTTTAAGGAGAGACAGCAATGCGGAAATTCTGGAGCCTGTTGGTCGGTTTGCCTTTCATTCTGGCCTTGGCATTGCCCGTTGTCGCCGCGGACTCAACGGCGGTTTCCCCGCAGGACCGCGACCTGTTCGGCGAGCATCCCTGGACCTTGAGCCTTGGCGCCGGCGCGGTCAGCCGCGAGGGCGATGAGCCGGTCAAGGACGGTCCGATTATCTCATTCAAACTCGGCTATGACTTTTCCCCGCGCTGGCAGTTTGAGTGGGATGTCAACTATATGCCGATCCTTTATCACCGCACATTTGACTACAATAAATTTGAGATCAGCAATAACACCTGGGGTATTCGTTCGGGCTTCGATGTCCTGTTCCACCTGCGCACGATTCCGAATCTGCGTTTTGATCCGTACCTGGCGGCGGGCTTGGGCTTGACGGTCTACGGCGAGGATTTGGGCGATGGCCACGTGGTGCCGTCCATTCCCCTCGGACTGGGACTGTTCTATCACTTCAACGACGAATGGGCGATCCGCGCGGACGGGCGCTGGGAGCTGATTTCGATCGAACTGGATCGGATGACGTCCGAGCACCACCTCATCGGCAGCGCCTCGGTTTGCTACCGTTTCGGCGCGCGCGTGCCGCCCCAGTATGGCGTCTCCGGCGGCGGGATTGACAGCGACGGCGACGGCTTGCTCGATACCGAGGAAGTACAGATCGGCACCGATCCATACGATCCCGACACGGACAAGGACGGGCTTTCCGACGGTGAGGAAGTCAAGGGCACCACCGGCTACAAGACCGACCCGCTTAACGCCGACACGGATTACGACGGGCTCAAGGACGGGGCTGAAGTGCTGACCTACAAGACCAATCCGCTGGAGCGCGACACGGACAAGGGTGGGGTGGCGGACGGTCACGAGGTAATCGAGGACAACACCGATCCGCTGAACCCGGCCGATGACCTCCAGCTTTTCACGCTGAACATTGAGTTTGATTACGACAAGGCGGAACTCAAGCCGATCTATTTCGAGCAGTTGGATGTGGTGATCAAAGTGCTGCAACGCGATCCGGGCGCAACCGCCCGCGTTGAGGGCCATGCCGACAAGCGCAAGACGTCCGTCCGGTCTTACAATCTCCGACTGTCCGAACGGCGCGCCCGATCTGTGGTGGATTACCTGGTCGAGGTGGGCGGCATTGAGCGTACTCGTCTGACCTACAAAGGTTATGGTTTCGACCGGCCGGTGGCGCCGAATGATACCGAGGAAAACATGCAGAAAAACCGGCGCACGGAAGTCTATATCCGGCGCAGTGGCGAACCCGAGCCGACTCAACCCGCGCTGAAGATTGACAATCCGGTGGACAGTGTGGGGCAGCCCGGCGCAGCCCAGCCGGCGGCCAAGCCATAAATGGCGTTGGGGCGGCGGCATGCCGATTCGCGAATATATCTGCGCCGACGCGGCGCGCGCCTGCGCGCACTGCCGCGTTCAATTTGAACAAGCGGAGTCCATCCGGGCGCCTGTGCTGACGGCGTGTCCGTTTTGCGGCGCGCCGGTGCGGCGGGTCTATTCGGCGCCGGGAATCGGCCCCAGTCGTTCCGGTTTCGATCAGCGTGCCAAGTCGGCGGGCTTTCACAAGTTGAAACGGATCAGCCGCGGCGAATACGAAAAACAGTATTGATCGCTATTTTTTATCGTTTCTTTTTGCGTATTTTGCCCTTATTAAAATACTGTCATGCGCGATGCTTGTTACTGGATTGACCGGCTGGGGCTGCAGCGCCATCCGGAGGGCGGATGGTATGGGGAAGTTTATCGCGCGACCGAGCCGATTCTGCCCGCAGGTCTGCCGCCCCGTTACGAGGGGCCGCGCGCGGCCGGCACGGCCATTTATTTCATGCTGGCCGGCGAGGATTTTTCGGCGTTTCACCGGTTGCAGTCGGATGAAATCTGGCATTTCTACGCCGGCTGTTCGCTGACCATTCACCGTATTGACCCGCAAGGCGTGGCGACGCAGGCGGTTCTCGGGCCGGATGCGGAGCGCGGGCAGCAATTCCAGGTGGTCATCCCGCATGGGTATTGGTTTGCCGCGGTGTTGGATACGCCCGGCGCCTATTGCTTGATGGGCTGCACGGTCGCGCCGGGCTTTGATTTCCGCGATTTTGAACTGGGTGCGCGCGATGTCTTGGTCCGGCAGTTTCCGCAGCATGCGGACCTGATCCGGCAGTTAACCCGCAAATAGAAGGCGCCGATGAAGGCCGGAGCTTGTCCCGGGCGCTCCGATAGAAGGAGAAAGATCATGGATACGCTTGAAGCCATTCTCACTCGCCGCAGTGTGCGGTCTTTCACTGACCGGATGGTGCCGGACGACGTGCTGAAGAAGATTCTGGAAGCCGCGATGTTTGCCCCTTCCGCCGGGAATCAGCAACCCTGGCAGTATGTCGTCGTCACCGACCGCAAACTGCTGGAGAAACTGGCAGTCGTTAGTCCCAATTCCGCGCCGGCCGCGAAAGCACCGCTGGCCATGCTGGTTTGCGCGGATATGTCTCTGGAAAAACATCCGGGATACTGGGTGATTGATTGTTCGGCCGCCATCCAGAATATGCTGCTGGCGGCGCACGCGCTGGGCCTGGGTGGGGTTTGGTGCGGTATCTATCCGGCGGAAGATCGCATGGATGGCTGCCGGCGGCTATTCAAACTACCCAAGGAAGTGGTGCCGCATTCGCTGATTCCGCTGGGCTATCCCGCCGCACCGCTGCCGCCGCCGCCCCAGCGCTATGACGCTTCCCGAGTGCATCGCAACGGATATTGATTCCACTTCTTAATCCGGACGCTTGCGCTATTTACTCTCTACTCCTCCTGTCTGGCATGACAGAGTGAAAGCAAGCTGACAGGGCAAAAGTGCGCAGAGGTTCACCTGCGCCGGCCAGGTTCTCATAATTCACCCCGCTGGAATCGGCGCTGGGCGGGAATCTCGTCGGCTGTCAGGTGGCCGAGGTGGTCCGGGCCAATAGGCGGCCAGGCCAGTTCGGGATCGTTATTCGGGAAGAACGGCGGTTGCACGCAGGTGTAATAGGATGGCGGCAGCGCTTGGCAGAGCGTGTTGGACCAGGTGACCGTCCCCAACTCGACGTTGCCGTGAGTTACCACGTGAGCCAGGCCGGCTGTGGCTTTGATTGCGCCGCGCGGCAGTTCGTTGCCGACGATGTTCTGACCATCCGAACTGACATCAACAGCGGTTGTTCGGTTGACGATGCGATTGCGGAAAAGCGTGTTCCCGGGGCCCGCCGGCCAATACCAGTCCGGCACGTCCGCATCCTCCACCACGTTGCCCTCGAACAGGTTCATGAACACGTAGTTGCCGTGGATGGAGATGTCCGCCTGGGGTTGTCCGGAAACAGGATCGAGTGCGCGATTCGTGGAGAAGTTGTAGGCGAACACATTTCCGCTGGCGCCGCTGCCAACGCTCATGGAGTGGCGCAAATGGCTGAATTGGTTATCCTCAATCAGGCAATCGGAGGTGTGCCGGCCGCACGCCGCGCCGTAGCCCTGGCCGCCGCCGCCATAGACATGGGCGTGATGGAAATAACTCTCGCGGATCTCGCATTCATAACTGCGCTCCATCCAGACATGCGCTTTATAGGCCCGGTCGCTTTCCACGCGGCGCACCCAGCAGTTGACCGCGTATTTGAATTCGATCGTATGGCCGTCTACGGCGTCCTGTCGCGCGACATATAAATCTTCGATGCCGCTGCCACGCATCACCGCCAGTTTGCGCAGGCGCGGGTTGCGGCAGGGGTTGAAAGCGATTCGCAGCGGCCGATCCAGCGCCAATTGCCGGCGCGCGGTATCCACGGCCACCACCCGGAATATCTGGCCGGGCAGGCGTGCCTGCCACGCCTCGTTCAGGTTCCAGTCCGGCTCATTATCCTGATCAAGTTCCACGATGTCCCCGGCGGCGAATCCGGTAATGTTGGCGAGCGCGAGCACAGTCGAACCCTGCGCCAGCCCGCCGGTGACCGCTTGCGGCCCGAAGGTTTGCTCGCTGTCCCAGCGCGCAATAGCAATGCAACGGCCGGCGGTGCCGGCGCCCTCGAAATGCAGGCGGGTGGCGGCCGCGCCATCCCCGCGCAGGATCATGCCGGACTTGAGATAGAGCGGCTGCGTGATGCGATAAGTTCCGGTCGGAAGGTAGACCACGCCGCCGCCGGGCAGGCTGTTGATTGCGTTGTGGATGGCGGCGGTGTCGTCATCGGCGCCATTGCCGCGCGCGCCGAATGTCCTGACGTTGGCCACCGCTGGGTAATTTGAAAAGGCGCCTGCGATGCCGGCCCGGGCCCATTTCGCGCGGGCGCCGGCCGGCAGATCCTGCACGGGCAGCAGCGCCTGGCGCGCATCCGCGATGCCATTTTCATCGCGGTCAATATCCGCGCGGCCGACACGGAAAAGCTGGACGCCGGCCGAATCCACGGTTCCGGTCCAGATGGCGCAGGACGCGCTGCGGGGCCGGATATTTTCGCCGGCCAGCCGCCAGTTCCGGACGGCGGGCGCGGCGCCGCAAGCCGCGGCATCGGTCCGGTAAATTTCGAAGACGCCCCCTGTCGCGCCCAAAGGATCGAATTCAATGACCACCCGCCCGTTTGGTCCGGGCCGAATGCCGGAAATCAACGGCTGTGCCCCGGCCGGGTCGGCAACGGCCAGCCAACGGGAAAAAAGGAGCGCGCCGGCCAGCAGGCGGCGCGCGGCAATGACGGCAGGAACACGGAGGATCGCGACTACGTTTTTTTTCATGACCGGCATCAGGCTCTAATTCTCTGAACGTGTGTCCTCACCGCGATCCTCCACGCGAGATTGTTTAATGAGCAAAAAATGTGCCAGCTTCGCATTTACTGGAAAACATGGGCAATCCAACGGCGTAGCTTTTCTGTTTTGAGAAACTGTGGGCGAAATTGGATAGCCGACAATGTCGAGCGGCTATGCGCGCCGCCGCGCCCGCGCCCCTGCGGATCGGAATGACCGGCTTGCTATTTTGCGCCGCGCAGTGGTTGCCAAGGGGCAACCTTGACAATCGGCGCTCGCGATTTAGGATGGCCGCGGGCAGGACATGTTGCAGCGATTACGGCGGTTAAAGGAGGATTCAGTATGAAATTGTTTTTTACCAGTCTGCTTCTGCTCATATCGTTAACGGCCGCCTTGGCCAACCCATCCACCTGGCTTGTGGGAAGATGGCAGGGCGACGCGGCTCTAGCCCGCCAGGAGAACAATGACCCGGCTGCGGCGGAGCGCATCGCCGTGATGGGCAACATTTACATGGAGTTCACGCCGACGCGTTATATTACGGGAGTACTCCTCCCGGCCGGGGATGGAGTTGAAGCCGACAGCGTGGATGTTGGCATATACAAGGTGAAATCCGCGCGCCCGGACACCATAACCATTGAGATTCAGAGCGAGTCGGGCGAATCGGAGGAAATCGTGGTGGAGTGTATTGACCGCGATCACATCCGGTTGCCGGATGCGAAAGATGGCTCTCTTTACTTGAAACGGATTGAGGCCCTGCCTGATGCCATTCGGGAAGCAGCGCGGGCCCGTTCCCGAGAGTTGCCGATGCCGACGGCACCGGCAGCGCTCAGCCCCAGGCCCACAGGAGATGCGATCCAGGACGCGATCTTGGGCACCTGGGTGTTGTCCGATGGCACCGCATCCACGCGCCTGGTTTTTGAGGCGGATGGAACCGTCAGCCTGGGCACGGACACGGCGCGTTCGCGTGGGCGGTTCCGGCTGAACACGATGACGCAGCCGGTTGAACTGGACCTGCTGGATATGCGCCGAGCTGGAACGGACGCGCCGGAACAGGTTGCAGGGATTGTTGAGTTCACGGGGCCGGACACGCTTCGAATCTGCGCCGAGCGCTTGCCCGCCGGCGCCCGGGATGCCGCAAGTCGGCGGCCCCGTGAGTTCGCGGACTCGGACGCAACCCTGGTCTTTACGCGCGAGAAAAAAGCGTTGCCGCCGCCCGTCGCCCGGTCGGCCGCTCCGCCGCGCGCGGGCGAACCGGCTGACTTTTCCGGCGCCTGGCGCTTTAACTTTGAGTTCATGCGCAATACCCGCAATCCGGATGAGGGCATGCACAACTGGTTTGGATTTGATGTCCAATTGACGCAAGATGGCGACACGGTCACGGGCCGGATGAGCGGCGGGCAGGTGTCTGGCGTGATTCGTGCGCGCGCCGCGGGCGATGGATTGGTCGGCACCATGCGACTTTCGTGGGACAACCATGACTGGCAGGTGTTGGCTCTGCGAATGCCCGCCGGCGCTTGGGAGGGCGAGGGGATCGCGATCTTTGCGCCGCGGCCCGAGGGGGATGATGAGCGGCATATTTACTTCATCAAGGCCGTCCGGCGGACGGAGGGGGCGGCGCGATGAGAAACCATTGGCGGCGGAGCGGATGGTTGGTCGGTTGCGCTTTGATGCTGGCGCCGCCCGCCGAAGCCCAGAACTGGAGCGAGGCGTTGCTGGGCGCGCCGGCGCGCACGCCGGAAGAACAACGATTGCGGGAGTGCCTGGTGGCCGGCCGCTTGCAGGCGGGCGTGGACGATTGGCGGTTGGCGCTGGAGCGCGATCCGCACAACGACCGCTTGCGTTTTGGGTTGGGGCTGCTGCAATTCCTGCGCGCGGGCGAGCAATTGGCCCAGTCCTGGTATCGCTATGGCCTGCGGGCGGAAGACGACGCGGCCGGTTTTGTCCCCTTCCTGCGCCTGGTCATTCCCCCCAATCCGGAACCGGAGACAATCCGCCACGCGGATGCGCGCCGCGTGCTGGCGGACTTGCAGGCCGGCCTGATCGCCTGCGAAGCCACTCTGGCGGGCATCCAGGACGACGCCATGGAGTTGAGTGTTCCGGTCGGACTGATCCGCATGGATATTGACGGCGACGGTGAATGTGCCGACGAGGAGTGCATGGCGCGCGTCTACGCGGCGTTGCTGGGCCGTGGCGCGAACCGCAACGCCGCAGCCGCGCCGCTGCCGGAGTTCCTGATCCGGTTTGACGCCGGTGATGTCCGCTGGTTGCGCGGATATTGCCACCTGCTCAACGGCATGCTCGATTTTTGGCTGGCGCACGATGACGCGGCGTTGTTTGCCAGCACGGCGCACTTGTTCTTCCCGCGGCCTGCGACGCCCTACACTTTTCTGGTCGAGCGCCGCCCCTCCGCCAAGGGGCGGCCGGACGTCATGGAAACAATCCTCGACGCGGCGGCGTTTATTCACCTGCTCAATCTCCCGGTTTCTGACGCCGGGCGGATGCGCGCGGCCCGCGAGCATTTCCAACGAATGACCGCTTTGAGCCGCGAGTCCTGGCAGTTGATCATGGCCGAGACGGACGATAATCAGGAATGGATTCCCAATCCGCGCCAGCAAAGCGTGATTCCGGGGGCGCGGGTGACGGAGCCGATGGTGGCGGCCTGGCAGCGGATGCTGGATGAATTGGACGCCATCCTGGAAGGCCGCAAGCTGGCGCCGTTCTGGCGCGGTACGGCGCGCCGCGGGATAAACGTGGCCCGCTTCTTCGAGGAGCCGCGGACGTTTGACCTGGTGCTGTTGATCCAGGGCACCGGCGCCGCGCCGTATCTGGAGGATGGCCCCGTCACGGAAAGCGCGTTCTGGGAGAATGTGCTGTCCGCTTTCGGCCGCGGGGGCTTTTTCCCCTATGCCATCTGGTTCAACTGACGAACGCCTGATCCCCCAGGCGGATTTGCAGAAGGACAAACCACGAGCCGCCCCTTTCGATTGCGCGGCATCGGGGTCGGGTTTTTCACCGAGACCATCCCGGCCGGCGGCTCTGCGCAGACGCGTCGCCCTTCCTTTGCGGCAAGCGCGGAAGGCTCATTTCAAACGTCCAGATGGGTTCGCTCCAGCATGCTGCCCAGTTTGTTGACAATGGCTTTTTCCTGTTTGTCGTTCAGGTTGAGAATTTCTTTCAGGCCGAGCGCCAGATGCGGGATATACATTTCGATATAGCTGCGCTTGCGGTCGGCCTCGGCCTGGCGGCGCCGACGGCTGAGGTAGACCGCCAACTGGCGCCCGCATTCCTGGAGCGCAAAGGTGAACTCCTTGATGATCTCCGGGTAATGCGCGATGGCCTCCTTGCTTTCGCTTGTGAACGGCACCCAGACGCTGGCCATGTGAAGCAGGATCACAACCGGTCCGAGCGGTAAAGCGCCCTTGGGCTGCGAGAGGCCGTAGGCTTTCCAGTTGACGTCCGTGACGGCGTCGGTCATCGCGCAGGCGCCGGCTTGGTAGAGCAGGGGCACGCGATTGGCAAAACGCAATACGCGCACGGGATCCTCGGCCGATAGTTCCTGGTTTTCGCCCGGCTTGACATAGGCGATGCCGGCCTCGACCTGGAAGGGATTCCCGCGGTACACCTCGGGGTCGCGTGTCACGGCGGCGTAGAAATCCGCGGTGATTTCCTTCTTCAGGCCGGCGAGAATCTGCTCCTCGCCGATCGGCGAGAGGCAGTCCGTCGGCGGCCGCATCAGCTTGGTTTCGTTGAGCGCCTTGAACAACGCCTCGCTCTCCTGGTGGGCGATGCGGGTTGGGTTGGCCTTCGGGTTCAGGCCGGCGCGCTCGCAGATTTCCAGCGCGGAATTGGTGCTCACGCGCGAGAAATCGGTTGCCAGCGCCGAACGCAGCGTGCGCGCGGCGGTGTCCTTCAGCATCTGCATCAGGACGCCGAGTTCGACGCCGTGCGGATGCGGCTTGATCTCCGTCGGCGGCGTTGGCAGGGTCTTGACCGCGCGGCGGTAAGTGAGCCATTGTCCGGCAGCGGCCGGCGTCGGCTCGGGGTTGTCCGCCGTGGCCGGCGCGCCCGCCTTGGCGCCCGTTTTCGCAGGCTCTTCCTTCTTCATCAGAGTGAGCCGGTAATGCAACTGCAGATGCGGATTAACGATTGCGCACTGCTTGAGATATTCATCCACGGAGAGCCGGCCGCGGACATAGGCGGCCTCCATATCAATGGTCACGCAAGTGCCGTGCCGGGACTCCACGGGCGTGGACGCCGCGCCCTCGTCCTCCGCGGCCGGGTAAAAGACGGGCAACCAGTCCGTTTCCTCGTCCGCGAGGATCATCGGCTTGTTTGTGCGCGTGTCAATCTGGACCTCCATCCGGTGCGCCTTTTTCGCGCTCTTGATCCGCGACAAAATGCGGGTCGAGGTGCCCGTGGTCAACTGGCCGTACATGCCCGCCGCGCTGATGCCGATGCCCTGCTGGCCGCGCGACATGCGCAGACGGTGAAACTTCGAGCCATAGAGAAGCTTTGCGAAAATCTTGGGAATTTGCGTGCGGACAATCCCGGGACCGTTGTCGGTGACGCTGACGCGGAATCGGTCCTCGGCGATCTGCGCGATATCCACGCTGATCTCGGGCAGGATGCCGGCCTCCTCGCAGGCGTCGAGCGAATTGTCCACCGCCTCCTTGACAGCGGTCAGCAGGGCCTTGCGCGGGCTGTCGAACCCGAGCAGATGCCGGTTTTTTAGAAAAAACTCCGAAACAGCAATTTCGCGCTGTTTCTGCGCCATGCTTTCGGCGGTTTCGGCGCCGCCGCGATTCTGATTCTTGGCCATGATCCACCTCGGGACAAAATAAAGCGTTAAATTAGCGGGGGAACCCCGCCAGTGCAAGCGGGGGATGCGGGCTGTGCTATCCCGGCCCGCTTCATGCAACAACCCTTTCTTATCTCCGCGCCGGTCCCGGATGAGCGCCCACGGCTTCCATTTACCGCTGACCGTCTCGGCCGGCGGCAAGGCGGAAATCCGGGCAGCGAAAAATGCAGCAAGAGAATTGCAGTGACCGCGCGGCCGCCGTATGATTTAGACATGAGTAACGAGAATTGCACCAAGCCGTTTGCCCGAATACTGAACCTGTTCAATCGCGTGGAGCGTGTTTTCTTTGTCGCGCTGCTGACCATGATGGCGCTCGCGATTTTCCTGGCGATCATTGAACTGGCCGTGGTGCTGGGGGCGGAACTGATGAAGCCGCCTCGATTCCTGCTGGATATCACCAAGTTGCTGGATGTTTTTGGTTTCTTCCTGATCGTGTTGATCGGCATCGAACTGCTGCATTCCGTCAAGGCCTACCTGGTCGAGGATGCCTTGCATGTGGAGGTGATCCTGCTGGTGGCCATGATTGCCGTGGCGCGGAAGGTGGTGCTGCTGGATTTGAAGACAACTCCCAGCGAAATGCTGTACGGAATCGCGGCGCTGGTCGTTGCGCTGGCGAGCGGGTATTACCTGGTGCGGTATGCTCGTCGGCCGGGAGGCCGAGAACTGCCGGGAGCTAACGGGAAGGAAGCATAATATGGTTACCGCATTGGTGTTGCTGAATGTGGAGCGCGACCGGATCAATAAAGTGGCGGAAACATTGACTGAAATGCCCGGCGTGACAGAGGTCTTTTCGGTAGCCGGGCGCTATGATCTGGCGGCCATTATCCGGGTGAAGAACAACGAGGATCTGGCCGATGTCGTTACGCGGCACATGCTGGCGGTGGACGGCATCACCAAGTCCGAGACGCTGATCGCCTTCAAGGTCTTTTCACGGCACGACATCGAGGGCATGTTCTCGATCGGCGCCGATGAGAAATAGTCCGGGATGCCCGGCCTTTACGTCCACGTCCCGTTCTGCGCTCGCAAATGTCGCTATTGTGATTTCTATTCGCTGCCGTTTGGGCCGGACCAGGCGGGCCGCATGGCTCGCTACCTGGCAGCCCTCGAGCGCGAATTGGCGCGCCTGCCGGCCGATTTCGTTCCGGACACGGTTTACATCGGCGGCGGCACGCCGACGTATTTGGAAGCCGCGCGCCTGCAAAGATTGCTTGAATTGGTGGCCGCGCGTGTTTCCCCTGCCGCCTTGCGCGAATGGACGATCGAAGCCAACCCCGGAACATTGACAGCGGAGAAAGTCAGCCTGTTGAGACGTTGGGGCGTCAATCGCGTCTCGGTGGGGGTGCAATCGTTTGATCAACACAACCTTGGGTTTCTTGGGCGGGCGCATACGCCGGCCGATGCCCGCGCGGCGTATGCAATGCTGCGCGCGGAAGGGTTTGATAACCTCGGCTTGGATTTGATGTTCGCGATTCCAGGCGTGGGGCCGGAAAGTCTGGCTGCCGATCTTGACGCCGTGGAAAGCCTGGCCCCGGAACATGTGGCCTGGTACGCGCTGATTTTCGAGCCGGGTACGCCGCTTGCGGCGGCGCGCTCCGCGGGCCGCGTGCGCGAGGTGGAGGATGACGCGCAGCGCGCGCAGTTCGATTTGATCCGGCGCCGTCTGGCGCAGATCGGTTACCGCCATTATGAGATCTCCAATTTCGCGCGGCCGGGCCGCGCGTGCCGCCACAATCTCCTGTATTGGAGCGGCGGCGAATATATCGGGGTGGGGCCGGCGGCTCACTCGCACTGGCGCGGCCGGCGTTATGGCAATATATGCGATCTGGATGAGTATTGCGCCCGGCTGGAAAGCGGCGCGGCCGCGCCGGATTTTGTGGAACAGTTGGCGCCGGAAGCCAAGGCGCGCGAGACCTTGGTTATGGCCCTGCGGCAATTGGACGGCGTGGCGCGGGAATGGTTTCAGCGGGCCACGGGTTATGACTATCGGCAATTGTGCGGTCCGACCATTGACCGATTGATTATGGATGGTTGGCTGGCGGAGGATGGGGAACGACTGCGGCTGACCGAGTCGGGATTATTTGTCAGCGATGCGGTGTTCCGTGAGCTGGTGTAATCCAGTCTGCGCGGCGGCGATTCACGGCCCGACCCACTTGGGTTCGGTCACTTGGCGCCGCAGGGCTTTGCGCTCCATTTCGGCGGCGGAGTCGGCGGCGGCCAGATCGGCGCGCGACGGCTCGCCGGTTGCCAGCGCGGCGGCGCGCACGGTGCGGGCCTGCTGGACGGCGGCTTCTGGCGTGGATGCGACGGCGGCGCGTACTTCGGTTGTGCCGCCGATCGCGTAAGCTCGGCCATCCGGGCCGATCTGGTAGTGGAAGGTGACGGCGCCGGCATAGGGGCCCAGCGCGGCGACATGCTGCATCTCGTGCTGGCGCACCTCGGTGTCGCGTTGCCGCAAACGCTGGATCAGTTCCTGGTCTTCCGCGCTCAAGGCGCCGGTGGTGAGCGTCTCGCTGGCGAGCGCATGGTGCTGCAAGATGTCATCCTTGGAATAGGCGGCCTTTTCCGCCGGGCCGCGTAGTTCCAGCCGGACGGCCGGGCCGGTGTCGCGGCGGGCGGCATTTTTTTCCTCATTCGCGTTCTCGCGAGACTGGTTTTCGGGGTGCTCGACGGCTTTGACCGGCTCCGCCGCGCGCTGGTGCGCCTGTTCCATCAGCATCTGCTGATAGAAATCCGCCAGTCGGGATTCTTCCTTTTGCGGCTCTTCCGGTATGGGCAGTATAGACTTCATATTGACACCTGTTACTTCCCATTCATGCCATCGGCCGGTCGAATTAAAACTTAAACGAAAACGCCCGGTTCGGTGTCGGCCGGACCGGGCGCGCGATACAGCCGGTGAGCTATTGACCGGCGGCCAGTTCCTGTTCCAATTTTTTTAGTTCCTGCTGGAGTTTCTTTTTCTTTTCGTCGAAGGAGACCATCAGGCGGGTGTCATTGGCATCCTCAATCGGCCGTTCCGCAGTTTGCATTTGTTTGGCCGTTATTTCTTCCAACTGCTGTTTAAGATGCTTGATCTTTTTCTCGATCATCGCTCGCTTCATATTGAATGGCATGCGCGTAACCCCCTTTCTAGTTGTGTGATTTGATATTACACAATAAGGACATACCGCATGACAAGCGGGCAATATCGGGCTGTGTTGCCGGATGATGCTCAATGCACGGAGGGGATGGAGGCTCCTATCGTTTTCAGATTTGAAATGTCGGGCGCCCGAGCAGTGAGAAGATAATAATACGCTCGCCGGTTGTGGTGCTGATGTCCGTGTGCAGGCTGCGAACGCCCTGACCGGTTATGTTCTGCACCAGAACCTCCAGCAGGGGGCGGGCGTTTTCCAGCAACTCCATGCGCACCTGCTTAATAAGATTGCGGCCTTGGCCGGCGCTCTCGCTTTTGGCCAATTGTTTCTCCGCCGGTGTGAGCACGCCGCGCAACCGGACAATCACCAAGTCATCTATCAAGTATGTGCGGGCTTCTTCAGGCCCCCGGCCCATGTACTCGCGCTCGAACTTGATAATGGCCTCGCTCAATTCCGCTTCGATCTCGCCCTTGGTCTTTGAGTGCGACCCGTGTTCCGGCCTTTTCGTCGTTGTCATTTGCTGAAACAGTGTAATCTTGCGGCACAGCGCAAGTCAACCAACCGGGATGCGCGCCGCGACTTCCCGTTGGGTCCACGTGTATCCGGCGCCGATGCTCAAGACAAATATGGCCACAATCATGGGCGGGACATAGCTGGCTGTAAGATCAAAGAGATGTCCCCCTATCCATGGGCCAAGGGTTCCGGCCAGACCGTACGCCAGGAATACCAGAGGGTATATCTTCGCCACGGCGGCGGTGCCGAAATGCGCCGCAACCTGCGCGGCGTAGAGCACGAAACAGGCTCCGAAACCGAGCCCAACGAGGAGCGCGGCGACGAAGAAGCTCCAGGCCGAAACCCGCGCGCCCAGTAGAATGCCCAGCGCAACGCCAAGCAGGATCAAGGACAGAGGAATTGCCCGATAGCCGAGGCGATCCGCAATCCAGCCCCAGCCGATGCGGCCCACGGTGTTGCCAATCGCCAGGAAGCTGATGGCCAGCATGGCCTCGCTGGCGGACAACCCTCCGTCCATGCCGATTGGCTTAAGATTCCCCACGACCAGCAGACCGGCGAATGTCCCGCAGAACATTCCAACGAACAATGATTTGAAGAAAGGATCCCCGAGCAGTTTTTTCTGCGCGGGAACGGCCGGGACACTCGCGGATGTTGTCACGGGCCTGAACAGGCATAGGGCCGCCGCACAGATGATCGCTCCGTAGACCCAGCCGATGGCGCGGAACATATTCAGAACCGACCATCCATCTCGGAGAAATCGGGACACAACGGAAGAGAGCAGTATCGCGCCCGCACCAAAGCCCGCGACGGCCACGCCGGTAACCAACCCCTTGTGGCGGGGGAACCACTGCACCGCCGTGGTCAGGGCCGCGACATAGCCAAAACCGATGCTCGCACCCGCCACCAGGCCGATGCCGCCAAGCAAAGCCGGGAACCATCCGTTTGCCTGGGCCGCCAACAGGTATCCTGCCGTGAACAAGAGCCCGCCCAGCAGTCCTACACGGCGCGCGCCCCATCGAGCCAGCAGGCACCCGGCAAGGACCATGGCGATGGTGAACGACGCGATGGTCAGGCCGAAAACAATTTGTGTTTGAGCGGTGCTGAAACCGTATTCGCTTCTCAAGACCGGCACAAAGGCGCTCCAAGCATATACACCGCCCAAACAGGTTTGGATGAGCACCGCTGCCGGCAGGATAAACATCCGTTTCATCGTTGAATCATGCTCCTTTATCTATTCCATTTCACTGGCGGCCGGGCGCCGGCTTAACCGTCTACTGGCCCTGCCTGGAGTGGACGGTTGGTCGACGCGCTTCTTCCGTTATTTGCCGGCGATATTGTTTCCGGCGCGCTTGGGATCTGCGTCGTTGAGCGCCAGCATGACCGCAGTCAACCGGCCCGCGTTCTTCGCCTCTGTCTTCCCGGTGAAAACGGTCGCGACGCAAAACGTCCGCCGCTTTCGGCAGGTGTTTGGGGTCAGTCACTTCCCATCACCATCTTTCCGCGCGCGTGAGAATCCAATCCACCGCCTCCCGGATGCCCGGCAGAACCGTCTTGCCGGCCGGCAATTCGCCGCGATGTTTCTCGCCATGCCCGGTGAGCACGTAAAGGCCGATCGCTCCCGCCCGCTCGGCGAGCTCAACATCGTGGGGATGGTCGCCGATCACAAAGGAACGCCGCAGTTCCAGGCGATAGGTGCGGGCGGCCTGTGTCAGGAAGAACGGTTGAGGTTTGATACAGCGACAACCGTCTTCCGGGCGATGAGGACAGCAGTAAACCTCAGCGATCAAAATCCCGGCCGTGCGCAGACGCGCGACCACGAACTCGTTGACGCGCTGCGCCTGGTCCCACGTAATCAATCCTTTGCCCACGCCCGATTGGTTCGTGACAATGAACAGGCGAAAGCGTTCCCGCAAGCGCTTCAAGGAAGCGAGGGTGTCGGGATAGAAGACCACCTCGTCCGGCTCGCGCAAGTGGCCGCGATCCTCGATCAGCGTGCCGTCGCGGTCCAGGAAGACGGCCCATGCTGTTTCCGCTGGGGGAGCGTTCATTTCCTTTCCTTCATTGGCGCGTAGTGAGTCAGCGTCGGGCCGGTGTAGATTTGCCGGGGGCGGTAAAATGCGGGTGCCGGGCTGGTTTGCATTGAGTGCCATTCTGACATTGGACTCATCCTTTGCGCTGTGCCGAACATTAAAGAAAAAAGGCCAGCACAGCCTTTGCCAGGCTGTCGCTGACCTTGCGCCTCAAAAAGCCACCCGCTGCGCGGATCGCCTTCAACTCACAATATCAACGCTCGAACCACTACCGATTGTGACGGCGTATATAGCGCGGCTGATGGTGGCTGTCAACAAGGATGGATTGGTTTTTCAGTTCCAGCATTGATTATGGGACACGCTTCCCGGCGCGTACCGGCCACCAGGCGGCTGGGGTCGTGGCCCGTAAACCAGTCGCTTTTACGCTTATGCGTGGCGCGGCAGCATTAGATCCCGCACTGGAGCAGATTTCCTCAATATATATAGTGGCTTCCAAAATAAAGGAGTCGGTTGTGGCGCGCGCTTGAAAACTTGACGGACTAGCAGCGGACTTCCATCCTGATGGCCGGAATGCGTCCAATGCAACGAGCTGGGTTGAATGGAAATCACCGGGGGCCCTTTCCCATCCTGACGTCTATCTTTCTGGTGACAGGTACCATGGTGGGGGTTGGTATGTTGGCGGTGCCGGTTTTTTTGGGTCTGGCTGGGTTCCAGCCCGGCTTGGTGTCTCTTTTGGGAACCGCCTTATTGGTTTGGACTGCCGGCTATGCATTGGCGGAACGGGTTATGGACTATCGCAATGAGCGCCTTGACTTGTCCGCATTGTTCCAAGCTGATTTGGGTGTCTGCGTCCGCTGGTTGATCATACCGATTTACCTGTTGCTGTTTTATGCTCTGCTGACCGCCTATTTGGTTGGCGCCGCCCAAACGCTGGCGGAACTCATGCCGATACACCCCTTTCCCGTCCTGGTTTGGTTGCTGATCGCTTTCTTTTGTGCTTCCCTCGTTTTTTTATTCGGACAACTTGTGCTGCTGCGTTGGAATGGCGTGCTGGTTACGGCCATGCTGATCGCTTTTGCGATTTTATTGATGGTTTCAGCCCGACATATGGAAGCCATCCGCTTGGCATCGCATCGCTGGAGCGTTCTGCCGCTGACGATCCCGCCGCTCTGCTGCGCGTTTGCCTATCATAATGTCATTCCCTTGGTCTGCCGTGCGCAACAATGGGGCCGGCTTCGAGTGCATGGGGTCTTATCGGCCGGACTGGCGCTGGCTTTGCTGATGACTACCGCTTGGTTTACAGTGGTGGCCGGTTCGCTGCCGCTGACCGATCCTGCCGGCGGACCTTCCCTGTCAGAGGCCTATGGTCAGGGGTATCCGGCCACTGTGCCGCTTGCCCGACTATTGCAGTCGCCTGCCATTACGATTTCGGGACTGGTGTTTTCGCTGCTGGCCATTCTCACCTCATATATCGGTGTTGGCGCCGCGCTTTGTTCTTTTTTGCGCGATGCCGCGCCTTTTTTTTGCGCGCCCCGCCGGGCCGGTTGGCTGTTTGCTGTTGTTTTTCTGCCGCCGCTCGCATTCGCGCTGTGCGAACCCGGCATCTTTCTTGATATGATCGAGCTGATTGGCGGCGTGGGCATGATCTTGCTGTTTGGCATCCTGCCCTTGCTGGCCTTTCTGCGACACCGGGCCGCTGGACGCCCGCTGCTTCAGGCAGCCATTGCGTTGCCGTTGGCGCTATTCCTGGTTATTCTGATTGTCGAACTCGGCAAGGTGTCCGGCATAGTGCAGTTCGATCCGAATCGCGGGTGTGTGTTTAAAACAATACTGGAAAAGGAGGCCGGGCATACAATGGGGTGGTGGCTTGGCCTGCAGAACTGATTTCATAAGTCACAACAATTGGAGCGACCATGAATCCGTTGGACATCTATCGTGAAGCCGTTGCACGGGTTCCTGCTTACCGGGCCTTTCTGCAGGAGCGGCTTGGGGGCATTCCCCCAATTGCCGACATGGAGGATTTCAAGCGCTTGCCTCTCACCAGCAAGGCTGATTACATAATGAAGTATCCCGTTCCCGAGCTTTGTATGGACGGGTCGCCGGCTTGCGCCCACCTGTGGCTGCGCAGTTCCGGCACGTCCAAGAGGCCCTTTTTCTGGCCTCGCCGTTATGCCGACGAAGAGAACATGCCTCAAGGTGTGGGCCTTCTCTTTCAGGCTTATCTTGCCCCGGCCGCACAGCCGACCCTCATCGTGATCGGACTCGCCCTCGGGCCATGGGGCACCGGCATGCAGACGGCGTATATATTCCGCACCCTGGCGCGCGCCGTCCCGGGTCTGGCGGTGGTGTCGCCCGGTTTGCAAAATGACAATATCATTGAGGTTCTTGAGCGGATCAGCCCTCTATACAAGCAAACCTTGCTGTTGAGTTATCCGCCATTTGCGAAGATGGTGCTGGAGGAAGCCGTGAAACGGGGGCTCAATCTGCCCGCGCTGAATTTGCGCGTAATGGTTGGGGGAGAAAGCATTACGGAGTCCTACCGCGAGCGGATGTGGCAGTTGCTTGGCCGCACAGAGCGCGATTTGGACAGTGTATGGAGCCTGTACGGTTCGACCGATTTCGGCAACGTGGGATTTGAGAACGCGTTAACCATTGCCGTGCGCCGCTGCCTGGGGCGGCAGGGACTTTGCCAAACCGTCCTTGGCGAACCCGATATTCCCATGCTCTTTCAACAGGTGCCGTCCCCCATTCACTTTGAGGAGGTGAATGGCGAACTGGTGGTCTCACGCTTGCAGGGGATTCCATTGGTCCGCTATCGAACCGGAGATCATGTACGGTTTATTTCGCGTGAGGACATGTTGGCCCGGCTGCGCGCAGCGGGGTTTGACGCCGAACAAACCGTGCGTGACGCGGGCCTTTCCATACCCGACTGGCCAACCCCGTTTATTGCGCTGTATGGGCGCATGGAACAATGTGTTTTCTTCTATGGCGCGAAGATCAGCATTGAGCAGGTGAAAATCGCCTTGGAAACTCCGGCGATGGCGCGCTATTTCAACGGCCGGTTCCTCATGCGCGGGACGGAAAGCGAGGCGGGCAATCCCATCCTCGAAATCTGGCTGGAGGACCGCGATGCGCTACGGAACGCCAATCTGGATGAAGTGGCTGAAACCATGGCGTGCGAATTGGAAAAAGTGCAATCTGAGTTCCGGGAAGTCCGCAAGCTGGCGCCCGATCGAAAACACATCCGAATCAGCGTTGCTCCCGCCTCGGCCTTTGAGCTCGGTTGGAAAACGAGACACATGTAACCTGGCTTGCAATTATCTAATATATGCCGGTGCCTCCGTCCATTCGATCGGCTGTCCGCGAGGCAATTATGCGCCCAGCGTCATCCCGCCGGGCCCTGTCGGTTGTGCTGCTCGCTACGGCGATCTTTTCCGCCATGGGCGGACCGGCGCTGGCGCCGGCTTTGCCGGCCATTAAGCAGGCGTATGCCGGCATTCCGAATATCGCGCTATGGACCAAAATGTTGATCGCCGTCACCGGCTTGTTCAGCGCCGTGGGCGCGCCGCTTTTCGGCTGGCTCAGCGATCATTGGGGGCGGCGGCGCACGCTGTTTCTGGCCTTGTGTTGCTGGGGCGGCTGCGGATCGTCCGGCCTGCTGCCGCAACCGTTTTGGACGCTGTTGGCCGGCCGCGCGGTCTTCGGGTTATGCTTGGGCGGTTTGCTGGCCGCCAATACCGCCATGATTGCGGATAGTTTCGATCAAGACCGGCAGCGCGCCATGATGGGGCTGCAATCGGCGTTTTCATCGGCCGGCGTCGTGCTGGCGCTGATCGCCAGCGGTTGGCTGGTTCAGGCGCACTGGCGGTTGGCGTTTGTCGTGTTTCTCCCGGCCTTTGCCATCCTGCCTTTTCTCGCCACCTGTCCGGAGCCGCCGCGCCAGGGACGAGACGGCTGTCGCGTGTGCGCCAGGCTCCCGTTCGGCGGCGGCCTGTTGGTCTTATGTTTGTTCGGTTTTATGGTTATGTTAGCCTTTAATATCATTCCCACTCAGTTGCCGTTCTTCATGGAACAGATCGGGATCCGGCAGACGTCAAAAATGGGGCCGTTGATGACGGTCCTGCCGATCGCATCGGCATTGACCGGGCGCATCTATGCTCGCTTTTCGCGCAATGTCGGATTGTGGAATCTATTTCTCTATGCGGGGTTCGTCATGCTGACGGGTTTCTACATCTTGAGCCGCGCCGCCGGGCCTGGCTTGCTGATTACCGGACAAGCGCTGGTGGGGATGGGTTGCGGCATGGCGGTGCCCCATGTCAATGTAGTCTTGTCGCGCCTGGCGCCAAGTGAAGTGCGCGGGCGCGCGATGGGTGTGCTTACCGGTAGCAAGTTTATGGGGCAGTTTTGTTCGCCTTTCCTGCTTGAACCGGCGCTCCGTTATGGAGGTTACCGCGGCTTGTTCACGGTTGCGGGCTGGCTGATGCTGGGCGCTGCGGCGGCCGTATGGGCGCGGGGGCGCTGGCAAATGGCGCGCGGCGCGCCGGCTAATAGATAAGGAGAAACCATGCCGTTTGATTACTCGGTCTGCTATCAGCGCAACATCGGTCTGTTTACCGCGGAGCAGCAGGAGCGGCTGCGCGCGGCCAAGGTGGTGGTGGCGG
>CAZMXS010000076.1:0-10260 GCA_964570325.1 uncultured Verrucomicrobiota bacterium
AAGCGGCGCCAACACCGGCGCAACCCAAGCGCCCGCTGTTGTGGCTGGCCATTGCCTCTGGCGTGGGCTTGCTGCTGCTTTTGACTCTGGGCATCTGGCTGTTTCACGGCGAATCCAAACCGGCGCCATCGCCCGCCGATAGCCAGCCAACTGTGCGGCAGGCGCCCCCTCAGCGTATACCGGTCGCGCCATCCGCACCCACCCCAACACTCAAAGCCGCGCCGGTGACCACCGACCGGGGCAAATACGGGGCCGCGACGCCCGCGCCAGTCCCGGCCGCGCCAAGCGCGCCCGATCTGTCCATTGCCGGCGCGCGGGTGCAGCGCAAAGATGGCGGAGTGCAAATCGTGTTTGATGCCGGCCTGTTTGCCAAAGGCTTGGAATTGACTCCAGCCGCAAAGACGCTTATCGCCGAGACCGGCCGGAAACTGCGCCCCCATACCGACCGCTTCATCATTCAGGTCATCGGCTATACGGATAACATGCCGGTGAAAAAAGGCCGGGAGTTCAAGGATAATAACGAACTCGGCCTGCTGCGCGCGCAAGCCGTGGCAAAACACATGCAGTATGCCGCCGGGGTTGCGCAAACGGCGATCACGGTCGCCAGCGGCGGGATGAATTCCCCCCCATATCCAAACGACACCCCAGCCAACCGCGCCCGCAATCGCACCGCCGTTATCCAGCTCATTCCGCGATAACCGCCCCGGCGATGCCCATGCATGACGGCAAAGAATGAATGGCGCCCGAGTGACCGCGCCGTTTGCCCCCCTTTGACAGTTTTGGCCCGTTTATGTTAAGTTGCGCCCCGTTTGCACGCGAGGTTGATGATGAGCACGGCAGCGACACAACAACATGTGCTGGTGCTGAATCGGCTCTGGCAAGCGGTTAACGTCTGCACCGCCGAGCGGGCGTTGACGCTGCTGTACATGGGCCACGCACAGGTCGTCCACGAAAGCGAAGGCAATTTCAACACGTTCTCCTTCCGCGAATGGTGCGATTTTTCACCGGCCGCCGGCAGCGCGGAGTGTGTGCGCACAATTTCCATCAAGATCCCGATTCCGCGCATCATTCTGCTGCTGTTCTTCGACCGTCTGCCCAGCAAGGAAGTCAAGTTCACTCGCTTCAACGTGTTCGAGCGCGACCGGAATACCTGCCAGTATTGCGGCCGGAAGTTCGAGCGCGCGGAACTCAACATTGATCACGTTGTCCCGCGCCAGCGCGGCGGCCTGACAACCTGGACCAACGTCGTCTGCTCCTGTATTGACTGCAACCGGCGCAAGGGCAGCCGGACTCCGGAAGAAGCCGGAATGCGGCTGGTCCGGCGGCCCAAGAAACCACGCTGGCGGCCGTTCGTGGAAATCCAGTTCGCCCGCACCGCTGACCATAGCTGGAAGCACTTTCTCGACATGGCCTATTGGAATGTCGAACTCGGCGAAGGCTGAACCCGGCGGATTCCGTCCGTCTTTCCGTGACCGACCGCGCACAGTAAATCCGCTTTCCCTTTCAAGAATTTTTTTTAAAAAAAAAGCGGTCTGGGTTATTCACTTCAAAGGCGAAGTGTGTATGTTAATTGCGGCGGGGCCGAATGGTCCGTTTTTTCCAATCAGCTAAGGGAGAAGTGGCCATGCCAGTCAATGAGGAATCAAGCATCTTCAGCATGGGGCAGGGATGTCCCGTGCATGGCGACGAGTATCTGAAAGAATGCAACATGTGCGGCGCCGAGTTCTGCCGCATCTGTTTTCCGCGCACCGCTGTGTGCCCGGACTGCGCTGACCAGGAGGGCGAGGAGGAACTGGACGGCGAGGACGCGCCGGACTTCGACGATGTCAGCGACCTGGACAAGTACCTGGATGACGACGAGGAAGCCGAAAAGGCCGTGCGGGAAAGCGAGGAGGAGCCCCCGCCCGAAGGCGTATCTGACGATCTGGAAAACCGCTGATCCGTTGCCATCCACCCTATCGCCATTAGCCCGGGACCGGCGTCCTCCCGCGCAAACCGGCCGGTCCTCAGCCTTTCTTTTTCCCCGCTTCTCACGTACAAATACAAACATGCTTTGCGTCCCTTTCAGATTTCAAGTTTCCAGTTTCAGGTTTCAGGTTTCCCCATTTACTCTTCATCCTTCACCCATCACCATCCCCGCCCATGTCTGATTCCGCTACACCCATGATGAGCCAGTACCGGCGGGTCAAAGGTGAAGTCTCTCCGGATACCATTGTTTTTTTCCGGCTCGGAGATTTCTACGAGATGTTTTTCGAGGATGCCAAGGAGGCCGCCCAGTTGCTTGACATCACGCTGACCCGGCGGCAGAACGCGCCGATGTGCGGCGTGCCCCACCATGCCGTGGATTTCTACCTGGCCAAACTGATCAAGGCCGGCAAGAAAGTCGCCATCTGCGAGCAGATGGAGGATCCCGCCCTGGCCAAAGGCATCGTGCGCCGCGAGATCACGCGCGTGGTCACCCCCGGCACGGTCCTGGAAGACCAGGTGCTCGATTCCAACCGCAACAATTACCTCGCCGGGCTCAACTTTTCCGGCGCGGTTTTCGGCCTGGCGTTGCTGGATCTGTCCACCGGCACATTCTGGGTGGAGGAATCCGCCGACACCGGCACGCTGCGCGACAATCTGGCGCGCTACGCGCCAGCCGAGTGCATTGTCCCAGCGGAGCAACGGGACGATCCGCGGCTCCGTTCGGTATTGGGCGAGGGTTGCCGGTTGGTCACACCGGCCGAGGATTGGACCTTTGAGCCGGCGACCGCCGCCGACCTGCTGACCCGGCATTTCCAGGTACACTCGCTCGCGGGCTTCGGCGGCGACGGCCTGTCCGCGGCTGTCGGCGCCGCCGGAGCGGTGCTGCACTATGTCACCCGGGAACTTCGCCGCGAGGCCGGCCATATCCGGCGGCTGACGCGCCGCAACCGCGCATCTTTCCGGCTGCGGCACGACGCCCCGCTCGCCAATCTCGCCCGGCGCGCGGCGCGCGGGCCCGCGCGCGGCGGCGTAACCGCCACCCTGCTCGGGGTGCTTGACACCACCCGCACCGCGATGGGCGGCCGGTTGTTGCGCGACTGGCTGCTGCGCCCGCTGACCAACCGGGACACGATTACGCTGCGCCACAATGCCGTGGAACATTTGTTCAAGAACCGCGGGCGGCTGGCCGGCCTGCGCGAGGCGCTGGCCGAGATCAAAGATCTTGAGCGGCTGGTCGCGCGGCTCGGCGGGGGCACGGGCAATGCGCGGGATCTGCAGGCGCTCGGGGTCTCACTGGCCGGCCTGCCGCGCCTCAAGGAGCAACTCCAAGGCGTGCCGGCCGGGCGCCTCGCCGAACTCGATGATGCCGTCCGGCCGCTGCCGGAACTGGCCGCGCTGATCGCGCGCGCGCTGGTAGATGAGCCGCCGCTGCCGCTCAAGGAAGGCGGCCTGATCCGCCCGGGCTATCACGCCGAACTGGACGAACTGCGCCAGGCGGCGACGCAGGGCCGCCAGTGGCTGGCCGAGTTTCAGGCGCGTGAACAGGAGCGTACCGGCATCAAGTCGCTCAAGGTACGGCACAACCAGGTCTTCGGCTATTATATCGAGATCACCCGGGCCAACCTCGGCCAGGTTCCGCCAGATTATGTGCGCAAGCAGACGATGGTCAATGCCGAGCGGTTCATCACGCCGCAATTGAAGGAATACGAGAACAAGATCCTTGGGGCGCAGGAACGCGCAATGGCCCTGGAATATGAACTATTTCTGGATCTCCGCGCGGCCGCGGTGAAGGAGACTCCAGCCGTCCAGCAGACAGCCCAGGCTATCGCCGAGTTGGACGCGCTCAGCACTCTGGCCGAGCGCGCGTTGACGCTCAATTACACCCGGCCCGCCGTACACAACGGGGACCGCCTGCACATTATCGCCGGGCGCCACCCCGTCATTGAGCAAATGCCCGAAGCCGAGCGTTTTGTCGCCAACGACACCCGGCTCGACAACGACCGCAACCAGATCATGATCATCACCGGCCCCAACATGGCCGGCAAATCCACATACATCCGCCAGGTGGCGCTGATCGTGATCATGGCCCAGATGGGTTCCTTCGTGCCGGCGGAAGCCGCCGAGGTCGGCATCGTGGACCGCGTCTTCACGCGCGTCGGCGCGAGCGATGACATCGCGCGCGGGCGCAGCACGTTCATGGTCGAGATGCAGGAAACCGCGAATATCCTGAACAACGCGACGGCGCGCAGCCTGATCGTGCTCGACGAAATCGGGCGCGGCACCAGCACCTTTGACGGCATCAGTATCGCCTGGGCGGTCGCCGAGTATCTGCACAACAATCCGGCCGTCAAGGCCAAGACTCTCTTCGCCACACACTACCATGAACTGACGGACCTCGCGCTGACCATGCCCGGCATCCAGAACTACAACGTATTGGTCAGCGAGAAAAATGACCGGATCGCATTCCTGCGCCGCATCGTGCCCGGCGCCGCCGACAAGAGCTACGGCATCCAAGTCGCGCGGCTGGCCGGCCTGCCGCCGGATGTAATCGCGCGCGCCAAGGAAATTCTCGGCAACCTGGAGGAGTCCGAGTTCGGCGAAAGCGGCCAGCCGACCATTGCCCGCCGCAAGGAGCGGAAGGAGCGGGTTGATCCGGGCCAATTGCATCTGTTCGATATGTAAGCCGAGCGCCCGCCAACCCGCCGCCGACGCTCACGGCTCCAACACCGCACGGTATCCGCCGAAATGGTGATCCCGATTGGTGTGCGTCAGCCACAGGACGACACCAGTAGCCTGGGCCGCGGCCGCCACCGCAGTCCACTCGCCGCTCCCCATCGCGGGACTGAACTCGAGGCGATATGACCGGCCGGTCGCTGTTTCCCAGGCGCTGGCAACACCGCCGGCGGCAAAACCAATCGCCAAGGCGGCATGCGCGAATTCGAAGGCGCCGATGTCGGGCGCCGGGCCAACAAAATCATCGTTAACGCCGGGAATCGCGATGCCACGGTCAATCAGCGGACTATCCGGCCGCAAGCGATAATCGTTGGTCGCCGGTTCGCGAAAACGCGGTTCGGCGGCTAACCCATGAACTTCCTGCCCCGTCCCTGCCGCAAACGCGGCCGGCGTGGGATACGACGTCCCGGCCCAGTAAACAAACCGTGCCGTATTGGTCGTGTGCAACGCATCGTAATCAAAGTCCACCGGATTGATCGTGCTCCAGTTTTCCAAGGCGTAGTCCGTGCCCGCGTAGATATTGTTGCGCGAAACGATATTGGTCCAGCGACTGTAGCCCTTGAACAGGAAGCCGTCCTGGTTGGGCACAATGGAGCAACAGGTGTTGTGATAGAGATGCACCCAGTCAATGGACATGGAAGAGGAGACATTGAACTTGAAGGGATACCCCTCATAACCCGCGGTCGGATGCCAGGCGTAAAGCAGATTGCGCATGACATAGGTCGGACCATACTGCGCGGGCGCCACGGAAATGCCGGTCAGGAAGTCGTGAAAAGTATTGCGGTAAATGCGGACATTGATCCCCGCGCCGTCGGTTTCGATCCCGTCATCGCCACAGTATTCGATCAGATTGTCATGAAAGTCCATGTTCATGGTCGGCCCGGACGCCGTATCGGAATAGAGATGCGCGCCGTCAAACAAGTGCGCAAACCGATTGAATCGGATCACGTTGGCAACATTGCTCTGATTCGAGCCGTAAACGACGAATCCTCCGGCTTCGTAGTCGGTGTCGCCGTCCTTGACGGCGCTCCAGGCGAAAGCGTCCGCTGGCGACTCGTTGAAGAGACAATATTGAATGACATTATGGTGCGCCGCGCGTTTGAGCGCCACCCCAACGCCGTTGTGGTGAAAATAACAGCGTTCAATGCGGTTGGAATCGCCACCGTCAATGTAAACACCCCGATGGTAGTCGCCGGCGCCATAATAGCAAAACTCGAGGCCGATCAGATTGATATGGCTCACATTGGCGAGGGTAATGCCGGTGGTGCGGGCGGGAATTGCAACCTGGTTCGTGCCGGGCGCCCCGCCGCCGGGGAAGCGCGCGTACAGGTGGGCGCCATCGGCATGATAGCCGGCTGTCTGACCCCAACGGTTGGAAATTAAATCGTTCAAAACCTGGTAGTGGTAAAACTGTTCCCCGTTCAAATAGGCGTTGGCGGGTTGAGCGGCACAGACCGTTCGATAGATCTGATGCCCGGCGTCATAAACCACCCAGGCGGGGACGAAGTTGGTATCCGTGCCGTCGAGCACGGCCACCCCATCCGACGCCGCTTCAATGGTAATCGGTGCGGCCGGCTGCCCCGAAACCGGCACGGACAGGTCGCCCTCATAATAACGGCCCCGGTGCAACAGGACACGGTCGCCGGACTGCAGGCCGCTCAAGGCGCGGGCAACGGTGCGGAAAGCGGTGCCGGTAGTCAACCCATCGTGGCTGTCATGGCCGGCCGGATCCACGTGCCAAGTCCGGTTGGTGGCGGGAGGGAACCGTTCGCTGCGCGTGCGCACGGACAGTAACAGATTGGAGGAGAACGCGGGTGAAGAAAGCCGGAGGGTGTATTCCGTGTCGGGTGTTAATGCAAAAAAACTCCCGGCAAACTGATTAGAAGCGATTCGGCACAACGGATGAGCCGGCCGGTACTCCCCACCGGCCACGGCAATGGCGGTTGCAATGACCGTCGTGGCGGCGGGCGGACTGGGAAACCAGACCGATATCCCGATGTTGTTGAAAGTGGCTACCGGCGCGACCGTCTGGGCGCGCACGCCGCCAACCCACCACCCCAAAGCCAGCAGCGTGCAAACGCCAACCCGTCTTTTCATCGTATGCCCTCAATCAAGTCAGCGGACCGCCCGGCGGATCCACAATGCGCGTGTCCCGCGCGGGCTGAGACGTGTCGGGGCGTGGATAATCCAAAGTGTAGTGCAAGCCCCGGCTTTCCTTCCGGGTCATGGCGGAGCGAATGACCAATTCGGCTACATCGGCGATGTTGCGCAATTCGAGGACATCGGCGGTCACCAGATAGGCCAGATAATACTGCCGGATTTCACGGCGAAGGTTGCGAATTCGCCGCAATGCACGTTCCAACCGTTTGTTAGTGCGCACGATCCCAACATAATCCCACATGCTGGTCCGAACCTCATTCCAGTTGTGCTCGACGACGACCGCCTCGTCGCTGGGCACAGCGTCGCCAGACTGCCAGGGCGGAATTTCAATTTGCGGCCGAATCCCGCCCAATTGCGCCATACGGTGTGCCGCGTTGTAGCCACAGACCAGCGCCTCGAGCAGGGAATTACTAGCCAGCCGGTTGGCGCCATGCAGACCGGTGCAGGCCACCTCACCCGCGGCAAACAGACCCGGCAACGCGGTCGCCCCATCAATATCCGCTTCCACACCGCCGCAGAAGAAGTGCTCAGCCGGCACCACTGGAATCGGCATCTGCGCCATGTTGAACCCGAACTTGAGGCAGGTGGCAAAGATATTCGGAAAACGTTGTTCAAGAAAGGATTGCGGTTTGTGGGTAATATCGAGATAGACGCAGGTGTCGCCCCGAGTCTTCATTTCATTATCCACCGCGCGGGCGACAATGTCGCGCGGCGCCAGCGATCCCCGCCGGTCATACCGCTCCATGAACGACTCACCGGCGGCATTGACCAGAACCCCGCCCTCCCCGCGGACGGCCTCGCTGATCAGAAATGACTTGGCGGTGGGATGATACAAGCAGGTCGGATGAAACTGCACAAACTCCATGTTCCGGATCGGCAGGCCTGCGCGCCAGGCCATCGCGACACCGTCCCCCGTGGCGATATCCGGGTTGCTGGTGTACAGATAGACTTTGCCGGCTCCGCCTGTGGCCAGCAGAACCAACGGCGCGCGCACCGCCAGGATTTCCCCTCCCGGCCCATCCAGAAAATAGGCCCCAATGCAGCGGCTTGGGCCGGGCTGCTTCAGCCAGCCGGTGGTCACCAAGTCTATCGCCATCCAATGCGGGCGCAATTCAATTGCCGGGTTCTCCTGTGCGCGAGCCAGCAGCACTTTGATCACTTCGCGACCGGTAATATCGCCGGCATGCAGCACGCGCCGGCGGGAATGACCACCCTCTCGGCCCAAATCATAGTCGTCCGCCTGGTCCGGCAACCGCTCAAACGCCACCCCCAACTCCTCCAAATCCCGAATACGCCGCGGCCCGGCTGAGATAATCGCGCGGGTAACTTCCTCATTGCATAAGCCGGCGCCGGCAGCCAGCGTGTCATTGACATGCTCTTCGACGCTATCGTCCGGGTCAATCGGACAGGCAATTCCGCCCTGTGCATAACTGGTGTTGCTTTCGCCAGCTTCTTTTTTACTGGCTAGAATCACATGCCCATGCCGACTCAACGAAAGCGCCGCAATCAAGCCCGCCAAACCGCTCCCGATCACCAAGTAATCGCAGTCAAGTGTTTTCATTTTTGTATGGACAACCGGCTGATACAACGTATATTAAAACGTTCTGGTTATATTTGTCGAACGGTTTGTGGTTCAGGGTTGATTCCGGATTAGGGTATGCTAAACGTTCTGTTAATTCAGCCGCCGGATGCGCCGCCGCCCATCGCGCCGGTGGATTGCACAACGGATAGCGCCACGCTTTTTGCCCCGCCGCATAATCTCTTGGCGCTGCGAACTTTCCTGCACGAGCGCACCCGTCATCTTTGCACCTTCATTGACTGCCGGTTGTTCTCTGACTTGGAGCCGCAACTGGTAACGGCCATCCGAGCTGTGCCCGATCCGCGCATTGTGGTCGTTCATACAACCAGCACCGGGTTGGGGTCAACTTCTGCGGTGCTGGAGATCAGCAAGCGGTTTTTCCCGCAAATTCGGACCGTGCTGTGCGGCCAGCATCCCTCGCAGTTTCCGACACTTGCGTTGGATTTGGCGCGGGCGGATTACGCGCTGGCCGGCGATCCCGAACCCATCCTGCGCAACCTGCTGGATTATCTGGATGTTGCCCAGCGCTTGCGGCGGATTCCCGGCCTGATCTACCGGGGCGGAGAAAAAGCGGAAGCCTATTGGCTGGGTGATTTGAAGACACTTTCCCTGCCCGACTGGGAGGGCGTGCATTGGCCAGCCTATCAGCGCGGCTTGGGCAAGCCGATCTGTCGCGCTGAATTGCGCTTATCGCGCGGACATACGCGCACCCCCGCGGACCGGGCGGCCGGAGATCAGGCGGAACCGCTGCGCATCTGGCCGCTTGATCGGGCCGCCGCCGCGGTATCCCGTAGCGCCCATCACGGCATCACGGAAGTGTGCCTGACGGACCCGCCCGGTTTCTGGAATAGCGACCGTCTGCGGCAGTGGTGCCAGGCGCTGGCCGCGATCAACAATACGCGCCCCTGGTCGTTCCAGATGCTCCCCATGCGGTTGGATAGCGACCTGATCGCCGCGCTGGCGGCCAATGCCTGCCGCCGGGTGGAGCTGCTCTATCCCACTTGCGATCCGGCGACCCTCAAACTATACGGTTGCGAGGTTCTGCCCCGTGAAATGGGCCAGATCGCCAATCGCCTGGAACAGTCGCGAATCAGCATCAGCGCGCGTTTCTGGATAGGCGGACCGGAAACCACGGAACATGACGACGAACTGCTGGTTCAGACCATCCGGCAATTGAATTACCTGCCGCATGTCATCCAGCCCTTCCCCCTGCTGTTTGACAGCCCCTTGTATCGGGAGTTCGCGGTTCCGGGCGGACCGGCGCCGGCAATGACGGATTGGACGCATTGGGCGCTGGCGCCGTGGACCGCCACGCGACCGGTCCCCTTGTGGGGTGGCGCACAGCAATTGGAGCCGCTGAAGGCCCGCATGTTGGCCGTGGAATCCGCCATCCAGCACAGCCCAGGCCGCATGCTGCGCCAACTGGCAGGTCAATTCCTGGCCAAGGACTGGATTCTTTCCTTGGAGAACAAGGCACTCAACTGGCTGATGGCCAAGCCGGCCGCCGGCGGACGGCCATAAGCGAAAATCAGCGCACTACTGATGCCGCCCGCTCATTACCGCTCGCTGCTCAACACCTACTTTTCAAAATAAGTGTAGCCCCGCAGACCCGCCTCATAGATTTCCATGATTTGGCGACGCTCCTCGGCGGTGATCCGTCCAGCCCGGACCGCTTGCTCGGCCGCCTTGCGCATCCGGTCCAGCATGTCCTGGGGGTTATATTCGACATAGGACAAAACATCCGCAACGGTATCGCCCGCAATCTCGCGCGCGTACTCCAGCGCGGGCAGTATGCCTTTATGGATCCCCGCCGTCAGCAC
>CAZMXS010000076.1:10270-23734 GCA_964570325.1 uncultured Verrucomicrobiota bacterium
ATTGATTTCATGCACCGGCAGAGTCTGCTTCACATCGTGGAGATCAATAAAACGGTCAATCTTGCCGTCGCAATCGCATGTGATGTCCGAGATCGTCGCCTGCCGCGTGGGCATTTCGTTCAGACGGTGAATAGGCATGACCGGGAAGAGCTGCTCAATCGCCCAAACGTCCGGCAGAGATTGGAACACGCTGAAATTGCCGTAATAAACATCCGCGATGGCGGCATCGAGCCCGGCCAATTCATCGGGCACATATTTCTTGTCCTGCAGATCCTGGGCGATCTTCTTTACGATATGCCAGAAGATGCGCTCGGCCAGCGCGCGCTGTCGCAGAGAAATCTGCCCGGACTCGTATAGGGCGCGGGCCTCGTCGCGGTAATACACCGCGTCGTGGTAGCTCTCCTGGGCGTTCTTGGAAGTCAACGCGGCATTGACCTCCATCAGGTGCACCAATTGTTCCGGCGAGTCCGCCGGCAACTGGTCCGGCAAGCCATGGGACTCAAAACGGCTGGCGCTGAGCACGTTGAACAGCAGAACGGAATGATGCGCGACCGTCGCGCGGCCGGACTCGCTGACGATAATCGGATGCGCCGCCTCGGCCTCGTCGCACATCTTCATCGCGACCTCGACAATATCGGCCGCGTACTCGTCCATGCTGTAATTGCTGGAGCTGGCGAAATTGGTGTGCGAGCCGTCGTAGTCCACGGCCAGGCCGCCGCCGACGTTCAGGATTCCCATCGCGGCGCCCTCCTTAAGCAAATCCACGTACATGCGCGCGGCCTCGGCCGCGGCGGCGCGAATACTGCGGATATTGGGGATCTGCGAGCCGACGTGGTAATGCAGCATCTGCAGGCAGTCGAGCATGTTCTCCGCGCGCAAGCGGTCCACGACGTCAATGATCTGCGATGCGTTCAAGCCGAACATACTCCGGTCACCGCCGGAATCAGTCCAGGGGCCCCCGGCGCGCGCGGCGAGCTGGCAGCGCACGCCGCCCCGCGGGCGCGCGCCGAGCCGGCGCGCGCGGTCCAGCACCATCGTCAGCTCGTCCGACATTTCCAGCACGATCACCGTCTGGATGCCCATCTTCAGCGCGTGCAGGGCGAGGTCCACGAACTCCTCATCCTTGTATCCGTTGCACACGATGAACGCCTCGGGGTCGTTCAGATACGCCAGCGCCGCGATCAACTCCGCCTTGCTGCCGGCCTCCAGTCCGTGATGAAACTGGCGGCCGCACGCGACAATCTCCTCCACCACCTGTTGTTGCTGGTTGACCTTGATGGGATACACACCGCGGTAGTAGGACCGGTAACCGGCATCGGCAATCGCCTTCTGAAAACAGGTGTTCAATTGCTCCACGCGCGAAGCCAGGATGTCGCCAAAGCGCAGGAGCACCGGCATGGCCAGGCCGCGGGCCTCGAGCCCTTTTACAATCTGCACGAGGCTCAGGCTTGATTCCGCGCCCCGTCCCTTCGGCCGAACGATAACTTCGCCGGCCTCCGAAATATCGAAGTAGCCGGCGCCCCAGTTGCGTATGCCGTAAAGTTCCGCCGAATTTTCAGCCGTCCAACGCGTCAGCGCTTCCGGTCTCATCATTTCCTTTATTCCCCCACCCGTCGGCGCGCGGCCGCGCCAACGCGGCCATCGCAATGGCCGCATACTAGAATCTTTTCCGCAAAATGCAATCGGCCACGAAAATAAAACCGGGGTCAGCCGCGCCGAATACGTTCCTTGTCGGACTCGCAGCGCTCGCGCAGCCGACGGGTCTCGGTCGCCTTCTGTTCTTCCAGTTGCTTGAGCTGCTCCGCGTCGCCCGCGGCGCGCGCCTCGTCTATCCGACGGCTAAGCATGATTTCCAATTCGGCCAGGCCGGCCTTTAACCGGCTTTCCGCCTCGGCAATCTCGCGTTTCTGTTCATCCGACAGCACCGCCAGCTTGCCGTGCCGCTCATCCAGGCGCGCCATGGCCAGTTCGTACGCGCTCTTCAATCCGCCACCTTCCTTGCCTGCCGTCATTGCGCAATTCTCCGGGTTGAAATCCGCCGTCCATTCGCCTATGTTACGCGCGGTTCGCGGGAGCGCAAGGAGACATGCAATGATTCAGAAAGACGCGACGTACCTCGTCATGGGCCTGCTGGACCCCGATTCAATCGCCTTCGCCATCGGCAAGGAGATCGAGCATTGGGGCGGCAAGGTCATTTTCACTGTCCAGAACGAGCGGTTGAAACGGATTTTCTTCGACCGCAGCGACAAAATGACCGCGGCGGAAAAGGCGGCGCTCCGAATCGAGTACTGCGAAGTGACCAGCGAGCGCGAGGTTCGCGAACTGTTCGGGCGGGTCGGCCCGCTGGCCGGCGTGGTTCATTCGATCGCTTTCGCCAACCCGAAGACCTGTCTGGGCGAGGAGTTCTACACGGATGCATTTGAGGATATCAAACAAGCTTTCCATATCAGTTGCGTCTCGTTGGCCCCGGTGGTGCACTACGCGCGCCAGAACATGCCGGAAGGCGGTTCGATCGTGGCCTTGAGCTTTGAATCGCGCCTGGCATTCCCCTACTACAATTGGATGGGGGTCAACAAGGCGGCGCTGGAGGCGCTGGTTCGCGGACTCGCCCGCCGCTACGGGCGCGACCATATTCGCGTCAACGCCATCTCCGCCGGCCCGCTGACCACCAAGGCCGCCAAGGCCATCCCGCATTTCGCGCATCTCGCGCGCACCTGGAAAAAAGTCAGCCCGCTGCACTGGGATATCCTTAACGACAAGACCGAGGTCGCCCACGCGGCCGCCTTCCTGCTCGGGCCTTACGCGCGCAAGATCACCGGCCAGGTTGTGCACGTGGACGGCGGCGCTTCGGTGGTCGGCGGCGACCTGTTGCCGCACGAGAAACCGGCCGGATCCGAGGAAAACGAACTCGCCGCGCACGGCTACACGGTCATGCCGGGCCAACCCGCGCCAGTGCCGCCTACCGCGCCGGCCGGCTGAAGCGTCACGGACCACCCACCAACCCAATGGACCCTATATGTCCCAACCCAAGTGGCTGTTGATCGGTTCGCTCGCCACCGCGCTTGCCGCAGCCGCCCCGGCGCAATACATCCGGCCGGTCGGGCCGGCGCCCGGCGCATATACGGAATCCTACTCCGACCATTCCGGATATTCCGACTGGCAAGGGGCGGCGCTGGGACTGAAGGTCGGCACGCTGGGACCTGGAGCCGAGGCCACCGTGAACATCCTGCCCTGGCTCAATGCCCGCGCCGGCGGCAACTACATCAAGTTCACGTACAGCCGGAACATCAGCGATATTGACTGGGATCTAACGGTGGATTACTCGTCATTCCCTTTGATGCTCGACCTGCATCCGTTCGGGGTCGGATTCCGAATCTCCGGCGGCGTGGTGATTGACAACAACGAGATCAAATTGGACGCCACCCCGACCGAATCCAAGACCATCGGCGATCACGAGTATACGCCCGAACAGATGGGCACCCTCAGCGGACGGGCGAAGTTCGATCCCCTGGCCCTCTATGCCGGAATCGGCTATGGCAACGCCGTAGGCGAGGATTCCAGTTGGAGCTTTATCTTTGACCTGGGCGTGATGTTCCAGCGCTATGACCTGGACCTTTCAGCCAACGGCACGGCCGCGCAGAATCCGCAGTTCCAACGCGACTTGCAGGAAGAAGAGGACAACCTGAAAGGCGACCTCGACCGTTTCCAGTTCTACCCGGTGCTGGCCTTCGGGGTCGCCTATCACTTCTAGACGCCGAGCGCGGCGAACCGCGGCTAACATTCGCGCAGCGCCTTGACCAGCGCCGGCACGATTTCGAACAGATCGCCCACGATCCCGATGTCTGCGACCTTGAAGATCGGTGCGTTCGGATCCTTGTTGATGGCGACGATCGTGTCCGAAGAACTCATTCCCACCAGGTGCTGGATCGCGCCCGAGATGCCGCAGGCGATATAGATTTTGGGCCGGACCGTCTTGCCGGTCTGGCCGACCTGGTGGTAGGAGGAAATCCAGCCCGCGTCAACGGCGGCCCGCGAGGCGCCGATCGCCGCGCCCAGTTCCCGGGCCAGTTCCTCCAGCACCTTGAAATTTTCCGGACCACCCATGCCGCGGCCGCCGGAGATGATGATATCGGCATCGGCCACATTGACCTCGTTCTGCAACTCGTGCAGCACCTCCAGGATCTTAACCGGCGCGTCCTTGATCACGGCCTGTTCTTCAACCACCGTCCCGCTACGCGACATATCCGGCGCGGGTTTCTTGAAGACCTTGTGGCGCACCGTGGCCATCTGCGGCCGGTAATCCGGGCAGATGATCGTGGCCATGATATTGCCGCCGAACGCCGGCCGGGTTTGCAACAGCAGTTTCTTCTCGGGATCAATCGCCAGATCGGTGCAATCCGCGGTCAGGCCGGTCCGAACCCGCACCGCTACCCGGGCCACGAACGCGCGTCCGATGCTCGTCGCGCCCGCCAGCACCACCTCGGGCTTGTGCTTATTGATCAGGTCCGAAAAAACATCCGCGTAAGGCTCGGTGTTGTATTCGGCCAGCCGCGGATCATCCACGTAGTACACCTTGTCCGCGCCGCTATGGAAAAGCGCCGGGATCTGCTCGCGCAGATTGTGGCCCAGCAGAACGGCGGCCAATTCAGCGCCCCGCGCATCCGCGAGTTCACGCGCCTTGCCGAGCAGCTCGAAGGCGACATCCTGCAGCTTGCCGCCACGCTGTTCCGCGAAGACCCAGATTCCCCGATAGTCGTTGATGTCGCCGGTGGGCTTGGCCGCCTCGTCCTCGATCTTCATCGCGTCAAACTTGCACGTGGGGACGCACGCGCCGCATAGGGTGCAGGCCACCCCGACGGTGACGATCTTCTTGTACTTCGGATGCGGCTGATTGACCTTTTCGCGCAATTCCACCGTCAGCGCGCCGAACGGGCAGGCTTCGATGCACTGCCCGCAGCCAACGCAATTCTCCTGGGAAATCTTCAGTGCCATGTTCGCGCTCCGTTCAAATCGCCTTGCGTTCCTTGAGCTTGGCTACCAGCGCGCGAGCCATCTCGATCGGCTCGCCGCCCTCGATGCGGATTCCGCCGGTCTTGGCCGGCGGTGAGAAAATTTTTACCACGCGCGTCGGCGACCCCTTTAAGCCCACCTTGTCCAAGTCCGCTTTCACCGCCGCCGCGTTCCAAGTCTTGATCTCGGCCTTCTTGGCGCGCATCCGGCCCTTGAGCGAGGCCATGCGCGGCGTATTCATCTCCTTGAGCACCGTCAGCACGCAGGGCAGCGGCGTCTCCAGCCGCTCGAAGCCGTCCTCAAACATACGCTCCACGATCACTTTGCCGTCCGCGACGGCCAGCTTGCGGACATAGGTGATCACTGGCAGGCCCATGAACTCGGCGACGCCGGGGCCGACCTGCGCCGTGTCGCCGTCAATCGCCTGCTTGCCGAACAAGATCAGGTCCGCCGGGTCCATCTGGCGGATTGCCGCGGCCAGCGCGTACGAGGTGGCCCAGGTGTCCGAACCGGCAAAGGCGCGATCGCTCAACAACACCACATCATCCGCGCCGCGGGCCAGGCACTCGCGCAACGCATCCGTCGCCTGCGGCGGGCCCATCGTAATGACCGTAACCCGGGCGCCCTGGGCATCTTTGAGCATCAGCGCCGCCTCAAGCGCGTTTTCATCAAAGGGATTGATGATGGATTCGACGCCATCGCGGATCAGGGTATTGGTTTCGGGATTAATCCGGACATCGGTTGTGTTCGGGACCTGCTTGATGCAAACCACCACGTGCATGGAAAACCTCGCCTTGAAAACCAGCCCACGCGCCTTACTTCTTGACCGACGCGTATTCCTTGATCAGCGAAAGGCCGATGACCTCGCGCTGGATCTGGTTGGTGCCCTCGTAAATCTGGAGGATTTTGGCGTCGCGCATCATCTTCTCGACGGGGTACTCGCGCATGTAGCCATAACCGCCCAGGATTTGCACCGCATCGGTGGTCACGCTCATCGCCACGTCAGTCGCATAGAGTTTGCACATGGCGGAGAACTTCGAGACATCCTTGAGGCTCGTGTCAACCGTCCGCGCCGTGGCGTAAACCATCGCGCGCGCGGTTTCGACCTTGGTTGCCATGTCCGCCAGCATCCAGTAAAGGCCCTGGTTGGAGATAACCGGCTTGCCAAACTGGATACGCGATTTGGCGTAGGTGCAAGCTTCATCCAACGCGCCCTGCGCCAGGCCGACACCCTGAGCGGCGATGCCCGGGCGCGAGACATCGAAGGTCTTCATCGCCAGGATGAACCCCATCCCTTCGCGGCCGACGATGTTCGCCGCCGGAACCTCGCAGTCCTCAAAGATCAACTCGCGCGTCGCCGACGCCCGAATGCCCAGTTTCTTCTCTTTCTTGCCGAACTTGAAGCCCGGCATGCCCTTTTCGAGGATGAAGCAGGAGACGCCACGGGCGCCCTTGCTGCGATCCGTGACCGCCATGACGGTATAGATATCGGCTTCGCCGCCGTTGGTAATCCACTGCTTGGTGCCATTGAGGATGTACTTGTCGCCGCGCTTGACGGCCGTGGTCTGAATGCCGCCGGCGTCGCTGCCGGCGTTGGGCTCCGTCAGCGCAAACGCCGCCAGTTTCTCCCCGGAAGCCAACGGGGTGAGGTATTTTTTCTTTTGTTCATCCGAACCGCCGAGCAAAATCGGATCGGCGCCAAGCGCATTGGCGGCGAAGGAGACCGAAACGCCGATGCAGACGCGACTGAGTTCTTCGATCGCGATAATGAAATCCAAGCAGCTCTGGCCGCCAAATCCGCCGTATTCCGCCGGGATGTAGAGGCCCATCAGGTCCATCCGGCCGAGTTCCTTCAGTAGTTCGCGGGGAAATTCCTCTTTCTCATCCAGTTCGGCGCGAACCGGTTTAACGCGCTCCTGCGCGAACTCGCGCACCATGTCGCGAATTTCAATCTGCTCCTCGGTAAGTCCGTAATTCATTTCCGCCATGACTGAACCTCTCCTTCTTAAATCACCCGGCCGGCTTGAAAACTTGGGAATCTAGCGAGAGAAACAGATTCGGTCAAGAAAGGAGACACGTTCAAAAAACGGCGCGCGCGCCCGCGGCAAACGCTTGCCCTCGCGCCCCAGTCCATTGGGCGCAATTGGAACCAACCCGACTTTGCTTCAGGCCCGCGCCCAGTCGAAGATGAGCGTCACGGCCGTTAGGCAAGACCGGGAAAGAACCGGGGGTGGGCCAGCGTTTGCGCCATCAAAGCACGCCCAGGCGGCGTGCTTTCAGCAGCATTTCGGCGCGACTGCGGGCGTGAATCTTCTCGTATATTTTTTTGATATGCGAGTGCACGGTGTGTGCGCTGATTTTCAGCTCGCTGCCGATCTCCGTGTACGACAGGCCCCGCTCAATCAGGCGCAGGATGGCGATTTCGCGCGGGGTCAATTCATGTTCGGCGGCTGCGGCAACATCTTTCGCGTCCGCCTGCTGCAGCCGGAATTCGGCAATCAGTTTGCGGGCGATCTTGGGCGTCATCGGCGCGCCGCCGGCGTGCATCTCGCGCATGGACTCAACCAGCACGCGCGGCGTGCTGCCTTTGAGCAGGTAACCGCTGGCGCCGGCGCGAATGGCCGACATGACCACGGCGCGATCCTCACAAATCGTAAACGCCAATGCGTCCACATTTTGGTGCGCATCTTTAACCTGCCCGATTAACTCCACACCCGACATGCCCGGCAGATCAATGTCGGCCAGCAGGATGTCCGTCGCCGCCCAATCCACGTCCCGCAACGCCTCCTCCGCCGTTTCATAGGCGCCCACGATCTTGATGTCCGGCTCGCCCTGCAGCAGGAGCCGCAAATTTTCCAGCAGGAGCTTATTATCCTCGACGATACAAACCTTCATGAACTTGGAAGACTTATAGCTCATTCGCCCTCCAGCCCGTCTATCCCCTGATCGGGTGATTTTAAGGGGATGGGGGCGACAAACTCCAGGCGGGTGCCGCTGGCGCTGCTCGTAGTCAATTCCCCGCCCAGTTCCGTAATACGCTGGCGCATATTGCGCAGGCCGCGGCCGCGCTGGACGACATTCGACAACCCCCGGCCGTTGTCAGCGATCACCAGCCGCATGCGATCCTCCGTAAAAAACAATTCCACTGTAACCTGCGTGGCCGCCGCGTGTTTGACCACGTTGTTCAGCGCCTCCTTAAAGATCCGAAACAGCGACATGCCCGCGAAAAGGCCGGGGCCGTCAGCGTCGCCCGCGCCGGACACCGTCAGGTTGAAAGCAATGCCGTGGTTCTCCTGCATCATCGCGCCGTGGCGGCGGAATTCCGTGATCAGATCCGGCCAGAAAAACTCGCGGCTTTCCAAAGTGTTCATCAGGCTGCGCACCTCGACGTTGGCCTCCCCGGCCAAGTCCATGATCCGGCGCAGGATTTGCTCGCGTTGCGCGCCGTCCGCCGACTTCAACCCCAAAGCGCTGATCATGCTGATCCCGGCGACAATCCCCCCCACCCCGTCATGCAGATCGCGAATGAGCAATTCCAATTGGCGCAGATGTCGTTTCTCCTCCAGCAGTTTGTGATACGCCACTTCGCGCTGCTGTTGAGCCAATTCCTCGGTGATGTCCATGACGGTCGCCAGAATCAATTGCTCTTCATCCTGCGCGATCGCCTGTACGACCACGCGCACATCGAACAGCTTGCCATTTCGGGGACACCGCGCCTTCCAACGCGGAATCACCACGCGCTCACCCCGCAGGCATCGCTCGATCGCGGCGCGGCCGATCTCCAGATTGTTGTCGGGCGCCGAGTAGTCATTGAAAATGTCATATTGCAAGGCCGTCGCCTCGTCCGGCAGCCCATACATGGCCAGCATCGGCCGGTTGACCGTTCGCAAGCGTCCCGCGGCGTCGTGAATGAAAACGGCCTCGCTGATGCTGTCCAGAATCAGCCGCAATTCCTGTTCGCGTTGGCGGAGCAGGGTGACATCCCGCAAGGCAAACAGGCGGCCCAGCACCGTCCCGCGCGCATCGCGGATTTCCGGCGCCGATTGTTCATACCAGCGGCGAATTTCCGCCACCTTGACCTCATGTACGCCTGGTCCCGCCCGCAACAAGGCGGCCCAGGGCGCCGGCAGCTTGTCTGTTTTTTCCCCAAGCCACGCCGACGGGGAACGGCCGACGGCTTTCAGCGCGGCGGCGTTGAGGTCAACGATCCGGCCCTGGCGATCCAGTACGAATACCAGGTCGCTCAGATTGTCCAACAATACGCTGCGCGCAATGGGAATAATATCGAGGGCCCGATAACCCAGGACCATCCAGGCGAAGGCCGAAATGGAAATGACCGTGGTAAAGGGCGCCAGGTTGAGGTACGGCACCAGCGACATTCCCAAAACCCACAGCACATTGGCCACCAGCGGCACCCCGTAGCCCAGCATCAACAGCCACAACGCCCGCCGCAGACGCGAGGACGCGCCCGACCATGCGCTGAACATCAGGGCCAAACCGAACCAAGCCAACGCGCTCTGGATAAACAAATAGATACGATACCAGACCCCGTTGGAACTACTCAAAACACCCCAGGATTCGCCGACCGGATGGATGGCAAAGCCATATTGGAACCAATTGTGAAACGGACTGGTGATGGCCACGGCCATCGTCAATACGTTGTAGATTGCCAAGGCGCACCAAAACCACCGCGGGAGCCATTTGCCCACCCCGAACAACTCGCAAATCATGGCGATCCAACAGAACGTCAACCAGGGCATGAATAAAAAGCGCGGCAAATGCGCGTAGATCTTTGCTTCCAAGGTCGGCAGCGTCAGTTCCAGGTAATAGGTCAGATCCCAAATCAAACTGATCAGCAGGACCAGCATGAAATAAAATGTGGTCTTGGAGCGGGGGCGGGATAGCGTATAGACCATCAATACCAGGTAAGCCCCCATGGCCAGCAACAGAATATCCACGATGGTCATGGATGAAGATTAGCACGCTTGAAACGGAAAAATCAACGCGGGCGGATCGCGGGCAGCGATTCCGCCCGTGTAGATCGAGGAACAGGCTGTGGATATGGGTCACGGCCAGGACGCCCACGCTCCAGGACGACGAGGCGCGCGGTGAGGCGATGGTTGACACCGCCGCGCGCGCGGCCTACCTTTGTCCGCCCACTGACTGAATGGAGCTAATGATGAGCATGGATTTTGTCCGTAAGGAATTGGTGTTGTCCGCCGGCCGGCCACTCGGTTACTTCAGCCTGCCGGAACTGGAAAAGGCCGGCTGGGGACCGATCAGCCGCCTGCCCTACGCAGTCCGCATTATCTTGGAATCGCTCCTCCGTAACCAGGGACATCCCGCCTATACCGAAGGCCAGGTCGCCGCACTGGCCCGCTGGGCGCCCGGCCTGCCGGCAGATGCCGAATTCCCGTTCCTGCCGGCGCGCGTGCTCTTCCAGGATTTCACCGGCGTGCCCTGCGTTGTGGACTTGGCGGCCATGCGCGAGGTGATGGCCCGCGCCGGCAAAGATCCCGGCCGGATCGAGCCGCTGATTCCCGTGGATTTGGTGATTGATCATTCGGTGCAGATGGACGCGGTGGGCAACGCCGACGCCCTGCGCATCAACATGGAGCAGGAGTTCGCGCGCAACGCCGAGCGTTACGCTTTTCTGCGCTGGGGTCAGGGGGCATTCCGTAAACTTAACGTCATCCCGCCAGGGCTGGGTATCTGTCACCAGGTCAACCTGGAACACCTGGCCGAATGCGTGCGCGTCGTGGCAGACTCCGCCGGCCGGCCGGTCGCCTGTCCGGATTCCGTTGTCGGCACGGATTCGCACACCACCATGATCAACGGCCTGGGTGTGCTCGGCTGGGGCGTTGGCGGGATCGAGGCCGAGGCCGCGATGCTCGGCCAGCCGATCCCGATCACCGCGCCGGTCGTGACCGGGGTGCGGTTGAGCGGCGCGCTACGGCCCGGCGCGACAGCGACCGATTTGGCGCTTCTGGTGACACAGAAGTTGCGCGCCAAAGGCGTGGTCAATCAGTTCGTCGAGTTCTGCGGACCGGGCTTGGATCGCCTGACGCTGGCCGACCGCGCCACAGTGGCCAACATGGCGCCGGAATATGGCGCGACCACCGGCCTGTTCCCCGTGGATGAGGAGACCCTCCGCTATCTGCGCCAGACAGGACGCCCGCCGGAACTGGTGGACCGGGTCGAGCGCTACTGCAAGACCCAGGGACTGTTCCGCGAACCCGGCGCGCCCGAACCGCAATACTCCAGTATGATCGAGATTGATCTGAACACAGTCGAGCCCTGTGTCGCCGGGCCCAAGCGTCCGCATGACTGGCTGCCGCTGGCGCAGGTCAAGCCGGCTTTTCAGAAAGCGCTGACCGCGCCGGTCAAGGAGCGCGGGTTCGGCCTGGCGGCCGCCGAAACCGGACGCGCCGCAACGGTCGCCGGCGTGGGCGAAGTCCGGCACGGAACCGTGGTCATCGCCGCAATCACCAGTTGCACCAATACGTCCAATCCGCAGGTGCTGCTGGCGGCCGGGCTGCTGGCGCGCAATGCGGTCGCGCGCGGCCTGCGGACCGCGCCGGGCGTGAAAACGAGCCTGGCTCCCGGCTCGCGCGTGGTCACCGCCTACCTCCGCCAGACCGGCCTGCTGGCCGATCTGGAAAAGCTGGGGTTTCATGTGGCGGCTTACGGCTGCGGCACTTGTATCGGCAACAGCGGCCCGCTGGACCCCCGCCTGGAAAGCGCCGTCAAGGACGCGAAGATTGTGGCCGCCGCCGTGTTGAGCGGCAACCGCAATTTCGAGGGGCGCGTGCATCCGGCCGTGAAGGCAAATTACCTGTGCGCGCCGCCGTTGGTGGTGGCGTATGCGCTGGCCGGCCGCATAGACATTGATTTTGAAACCGAGCCGCTGGGCGTGGACAGCGCCCGCAAACCAGTCTTCCTGCGCGACCTTTGGCCGTCCGACGAAGCGGTCCGGCCGCTGCTGGCCGCCGCGGCCGCCCCGGAGGTTTACCGGCAGTTATACCGGGATATCGCCGCATCGAATCCGGCGTGGAATGCGATCCCAGCCCGTGTCAGCCCGGTGTATCCGTGGGATGAGCAATCCACCTATATCCGGAACCCGTCGTTCGTCGCGGAAATCGCGCCGCGCCCGGCTGCTCTGGCCGATATCCACAACGCGCGCGCGCTGGCCTGCTTCGGCGACTTCATCACCACCGATCACATTTCACCCGCCGGCGCGATCGCCAAGGACAGCCCGGCCGCCGCCTATCTCGTCGCGCACGGCGTGGCACCGGCAGACTTTAACTCCTATGGCGCGCGGCGCGGCAATCATGAGGTAATGATGCGCGGCACCTTCGCCAACATCCGGATCCGCAACAAGCTGGTGGATATCGAAGGCGGCTGGACGGTGAGCCTGCCGGATGGAGAACGCTTGAGCATCTTTGATGCAGCCATGAAATACCGGGCGGCGGGCACGCCGCTGGTGGTGCTGGCAGGCAAGCTGTACGGAGCCGGCTCGTCGCGCGACTGGGCGGCCAAAGGCACCTATCTGCTCGGCGTCCGCGCCGTGCTCGCCGAAAGTTTTGAGCGCATCCACCGCAGCAACCTGGTCGAGATGGGGGTGTTGCCGCTGGAGTTCATTGATGGGCAAACCGCAGAGGGGCTGGGCCTGACCGGCCGCGAGGTGTATTCGATCACGGGAATCGCGTCGGATTTGAAACCGGGCAAGCTGCTGGATGTGCGAGCCGATGCGACCGATCAGGTCATCGTCTTCAAGGCCAAGTGCCGGATTGATTCGTCCATCGAGGTGGAATACTACCGGCACGGCGGGATCATTCCGTTCGTGCTGCGGGGCATGATGTAGCGCCGGCGGGGTAGATTTGGATCTGCTTCCAGTCCGCCTCGCCCATTCCGTTGGGCTCTTGAATCCGGTCCAGCGTCACCGCGCCGCGCGGCAGCAGGCCCAGTTCGCCCCGCCGGCGCTGGATATACCGGCGCACCTGCGAGACGCTGCCCGTGTGGCCGTGCTGATCCCGCAACAGAGTTCATGAGGGGTCAGGTCTATATTTTTATACAAGTCTCCATTGCCCCATGTCGGGCGCGCAGCCACCGTTCCTTTTCCATGCGCCGTTTATGCCCCAGCGGCCGGACAGATTACCCGCCCTCCATGGAGCTTCCCCTCATCCTTTGGACAGTTTCTGGGGTAACTTAAGCTAATGTTTGGTCGTCGTTCATTTGCCACAGCCAGTTTCTCTATTCCACTGAAAACAGCGAAGAACCTTTTTCGGCTGAAACGATTACTGCCATAACGCAAGAAACTGCTTTTGAAAGATCGAGGGTCCCTCAATTGCGGAACTGCGCTGAATCTATGCCATGAACGCGGTGAGCGTAGCGAGGGAGGTAGTGTCTTGAATCTTCAGCAAAAAGAGAGGTCATGGTAATCCTCAGGGAAGT